>DASYAK010000014.1:0-5890 GCA_036501385.1 Gemmatimonadales bacterium
CGCACGGCGGTCCGCCCACCGTCGATTCGATCGAGAACGAGGCCTGCGTCGACGCCCGCCGGAAAACCGTCGGCCTCGAGCCGCTGGCCGAGTATCTCAAGGGGTTCGGGGTGACGTATGTGGTGAAGGGGAGGTGCGCACAGTAGGAAGTCGGCGAGCACCGTGTGGAGGCGCGATCAGCGTTCCATGCGGGGCATCTCGGTGAGAATCCCGTACAGGCGCGTGTTGATGTAGAAGCTGTTCCGCCCGAGTTTCATTTTTTCCAGGATGCCGTCCGCTGCGAGTCTGTCCAGATACTTCGTTGCCGTGATCCGTGACACGCCAAGCTCGCGCTCGAGATGCTGAATCCGGGCGTACGGATGGGAGAAGAGGTAATTGATCAGATCCTGGCTGTAGAAATGATGCGCCTTGCGTACCCGATGCTTCACGTCCAGCAGAGCATCCCGGATCGCCACCGTCAGCCGGATTCCTTCATGCGCCGTGCGCTCCACTGCCGTGAGCATGTAGGTCACCCATTCCTCCCAGGCGTCATCGACTCGCACCGCCTGCAACAGGCGGTAATACTCGCTCTTGGTGCGCACGATGTAGCGGCTCATGTAAAGCACGGGAAGATCGAGGAGCCCCTGATTGATCAGGTAGAGCACGTTCACGATCCGACCGGTCCTGCCGTTGCCGTCGTAGAACGGATGAATGCTTTCGAATTGATGATGGATCAATGCCATCCGGATCATCGGATCAGCGTCGTAGCCTGCTTCGCCATTGATGAACCGCTCCAGCTCCCCCATCAGGCGCAGCACTTCGGCCGGCTCCTGCGGCGGCTCGTACACCACTCGGCCGGCACCATCCTTCAGCTTCGTCCCCGGCAGCCGGCGGAAGCCAGCGTCATTCTGCTCGAGTTCAGCCTGGATCGCGATGATATGGTTGTTCGTGATGAGACCCGTCTCGGCGAGAAGTCTGGTTCCGACCGTCAACGCCTGCCGGTACCTCAGCACTTCCTTCGCGGCCGGATTCGCCGACTCCCCCGGGAATGACGCCTCCCGGAAAATCTCGTCGTGGGTCGTGACGATGTTCTCGATCTCGGATGAGTCCTTCGCTTCCTGAATCGCCAGCGACGAAACCAGGATCTCCTGATTCGGAATCGTTGCGACAATCCCCTTGAACTCGGCGAGACCCCGGGACGCAGCGTTCAGACGTTCCAGAATCGGGAACGTCTTGAAACGCTCCGCAGCGATCCCGTCCAGTGGAATGATCGATTTGGTCAAGTTTCTTCACCTGTCGCGACCGACATGTATATAAACCTGACCTAATCTATACATGTAACTCCACCATGTATACCCTCAATACCGCAGACTCGAAAACCGCATCGGTCCTCGCCACGCTGCCACCTGGTCACTTCCTGGCCCATCCCCTCACCTCCCCGGCATCGGCGGCGGCGTGGCGCTCCGCAGCCATTCGTACATCTTCGCAGCCAGCACCATCCCCGCAATCGGCGCCACCCAGTACACCCAGTGCGCCCGCCACAATCCGCCCAGCAGCGCCGGCCCGAGACTCCGCGCCGGGTTCATCGACGCGCCCGTCAGCGTACGACCCGTGAGTGCGCAGAACCCCACCGTGAATCCCACCGCGAGTGCCGCGGTCCCGCCCGCGACGCGGTCATCGGTCGCGACCGCCATGATGACGAACATCAGCGCGAACGACATCACCAGCTCGATCGCGAACGCCGGGCCGATCGCAATCGACGGCAGCGTGGCACCCATGTCGCCGACCACACCCATCGTCTCCCGCAACAGTGTGGCCGCGGCAATCGCCCCGATGCACTGCGACACCAGATACGGAATCACCTCAGCAGCCGGGAAGCGGCCCGACGCCCAGAAGCCGATCGTCACGGCCGGATTCAGGTGCGCACCCGAGAGATGGCCAACGGCGCAGATCATCGCGACAATCACGAAGGCGAACGCGAGCGCCACGCCCACGTGACTCACCACGCCGTGCGATGCGGCATTCGCCATCACCGCGCCAGCTCCAGCGAAGACCAGGAAGAAGGTGCCGATCCCTTCCGCGACCCAGCGACGCGGGTCCCGTCGATCAGTCGTCACGCCTTGCCGCCGCTGCGCAACACCGCCGCGAATTCGTGGGGTAGCTCGCTGCCGAGTATCGCCGCGACCGCCGCGTCGACATCGTACTTGACCCGCTTGAACTCGACCGACACCGATCCAGCTGTGACGTCAAGCAACACCCATCCCGCTCGCCAATCGCCGTCCTTCGGGCGCCCCACGCTTCCCGTATTCACGTAGTGCACGCCGTTCACCTCGCGATGCCACGCGACGTGCGTGTGTCCCATCGCGACAACATCGCCCGCTTTCGCACCGACACCGTCGCCAATACCCTGCAGAAAGACGTCGCTCCGCTCTTGGTGGACATACACCGTGTTGAGCACATGATTGCCGTGCAGCAGTGTGACGGTTGGATGTGAGATATGTCCGCCCGCCGGCCGCAGGTCGACGCGGAACGGCAACGCGCCAAGGAATGCCTTCGTCGCCAGCGTGACGTGCGCCTTGGTCCACTCGAACGAGCGATGCGCCAGCGCTTCCTCCGCCGGATTCTCGGCGCGACAACCGCAGTGCATGTAGTCGAACGCTACCGTCGAGTCATAGTTGCCGGCGACTCCGCCGATGCCGGACTGGGCGAGCACGTCGACCACTTCGTTGGGCCACGGTGCGTACCCCACCAGGTCGCCAAGGTGCCAGGTCGCATCGACGCCTGGCGTTGCCTTGATCGCATCCAGCACCGCCGTGAGCGCCGGAAGATTCGCGTGGACATCGGAGAGCAACGCGTAGCGCACGATCGGTCAGCCCTTCGCCCCGGGCTCGCAGCACGTCGGTCCGCAGCACGCCGACGCTTCCGGCTTCTGCGCCCGGATGAATGCACCCATCACCCGGCCGCCGATCTCGTGTGCCAGCACTTCCGTGTCGACCCCGGACTCGGCGAGAAACGCCTTGGCATCGGCAAACTCGTAGATGCGCGTCGCTTCGATGCTCACATCGGTGAATCCGGTTTCGGCCAGGATCGCGCGAAACTCCGATTCGCCCAGCGCGCCCGCCACGCATCCCACCCACAACTCCATGCTGCGACGAACCGCCTCCGGCAGCTCGCCGCGAACCACCACGTCGGAGACCGCGAAACGACCGCCCGGCTTGAGCACCCGGAACGCTTCGGAGAGCACCCGCCGTTTGTCAGCCGACAGGTTGATGACGCAATTGGAAATGATCACGTCGACCGACGCATCCGGAAGCGGAATATCCTCGATGTCGCCCTTCAGGAATTCGACATTGGTGACGCCCGCCTTCTCCTGGTTCGCGCGTGCGAGCGCCAGCATCTCATCGGTCATGTCGAGTCCGTACGCCTTTCCCGTTGGCCCGACGCGTCGAGCAGAGAGGAGCACGTCGATCCCGCCGCCGGAGCCCAGGTCGAGCACGATCTCTCCGGCATGCAGCTCCGTCAGCGCCGTCGGATTGCCGCAACCAAGTGACGCCAGCACCGCCTCCTCCGGCAGGCACGAAGTCTCCGCATCGCTGTAGAGGTTGGCGGTGATCGGATCGACCGAATCCCCGCCGCACGCGCTCCCGCCGCAACAACTCGATCGCTCGCCGGCCACGACTCGCGAGGCCGCCGCGCCGTACTTCTCCCGCACGATCTCCTTGATCTGCCGATCACCGTTGGTCATGGCGCCATCCTCCCAATCAATAAATGTTGATCTGTCAGTTCAAAAAAAGGGTCAGCAACACTTGCGTCCAGCCGACTTGGCCGAATTGCGCGCCGCTGTCTTCAGCTCCTCGACATACTCCCTGGCCTCGGCCAGCGTACCCTGCGACAGCGTGTAATACACCCACCGGCCATCGCGACGGTCGGTGACGAGTCCGGCGTCCTTCAGCACCTTGAGATGAAACGAGAGACGCGACTGCGCGGCGTCGAGGGAATCCATCAGGTCGCAGACGCAACGCTCACCATCCCGGAGCCGATCCAGGATGCCGAGTCGGGTGGGATCGGACAGTGCGTGGAAGAGGCGCGCGGTCTCTTCAGCGGTTGCGGTAGCGACGGCCATGGACGGAACATATTAGCGTTTGTTGATACGTCAAGTGGCGACGGCATAAGACATAGGAGAGACGAGAGACGAGAGAAGGGGGAGAGGAACTTCTCTCTTCTCTCCTCTCTCCTCTCTCTTCTCTCCTCGCCGTTCAGTTGCCCGGCTCCACCAGAAACTGCTCGATCTTTCCGTCCGGCATCGTGAACGTCGAGAGACTCGCCTTCCGCCCCGTCGCGAACTCCACGGCAAATCCGCGATAGAGCATTCCGCCGCGCGGGAAGGTCGACGTCTGCGTCAGCGACTTGATCGCGCCGAGCGGCGCGAGCGACGTGCGGTAGTCGGCAATGGCGTCGTGATCGAAGTAGAAGTTGCAGTTCGCCGTGAAAAGCGACCGGTCGATCGTCCCGCGCTGGAAACCCGCCAGCACCTTGCGCGCCAGCGCTTCCGCGCTCGCGGCGCCGGCCATGTCCGCCGCAGCACCCGCGGCCGGCGCAATCACGCCGAGGAGGGCGCGACCCATCTGTCCCGCGGCAGGGCTCGCTTCCTGATTGGTCAGCACCGCGATCGCGATCTTCGTCTCGGGGATCACGTAGTTCGCGGCGACGAACCCGCCGACCTCGCCGCTGTGCGACACGATCTTCCGGCCGTTCCACGTCCCGATGGAAAAGCCCAGTCCGTAGTCGCTCGTCTTCCCATTCTTCAGCTTGGTCGGCGCCTCCATCTCGGCATACGACGCCGGTGCCAGCAGCGACTGGTTCATCACCGAGATGTCCCATCTGAGGAGATCGCTCACCGGCATCGCAATCTCGCCGTCGGCGAAGTACCAGCCGGGCGCTTCGCTCAGCGCCGGACGAAGCGGCCCGAGCGCGTGACGGAAATATCCCGTCGGCTCGAGCAGATTGTGCTGCGCGTCGAGATCGATCGTACCGGGAAGCCCGACCGGGTCGAGCACGCGCTCCTTGAGGAATTGCCAGAACGGCTCGCCGGCGACCTTCTGCACGATCAGTCCCACGATGTTGTAGTTCGTGTTGCTGTACTGGTATTGCGTGCCGGGATCGAAGTCGAGCGGCTTCGTCGCCCACTGATGCACGATCTTGTCGGCCGACGACGCCTTCGTCCATTCGGGGATGGTGTAGTCCTGCGGAGCGTAGTCCTCGTATCCCGACGTGTGCGACATCAGGTTGCGCAGCGTGACTTCGTTCGACCGTGTCAGTTCGGGAAACCACTTCGACACCGGATCGTCGAT
The DNA here is from genome assembly GCA_036501385.1 of Gemmatimonadales bacterium. GTDB lineage: Bacteria > Gemmatimonadota > Gemmatimonadetes > Gemmatimonadales > GWC2-71-9 > Palsa-1233. Next base: position 5,331 of record DASYAK010000014.1, read on the forward strand.
CGAGAGTTTCCCCTCCTGCTGCAGCAGCATCACCGCTGCCACGGTGAATTGCTTCGAGATCGACCCGATGGCGTAGTGCATCGACGCCTTTGCCGGCATCGGCGGACTGAGTCGCGCCATCCCGAAGGCGCGCACGTACGCGACGTGTCCGTCGACCACGATTCCGATCGAGGCACTTGGCACCTGCGTGCGCTTCATCACGCTGTCGACGGCGGCGGCGACTTTCGCCGCGAGCGGCGCCGGCAGGGAATCGACTCCCTGCGCCCGGGCCGCGGCAGGGAAGAGCAGCGCGGCGGTCGCGACGAGCGTGGACCGTGTGGCGCGAATCAGGTGTGTCGGCATCGGATCGGCCCTGGAGACGGGGTGAGAGACGAGAGACGGGAGACGAGAGACGAGAGAAAGGAAAACGGAAAATTGAAAAAGGAAAAGGGATCAGGACCCGTCCCCGGAGCTTCGATTTCGCGGTACCTTCTCTCGACTCTCGTCTCTCGTCGCTCGTCTCTCGTCTCTCCTCCGGAGGCACAGATGCTCGGTTCGGCACGAATCGTCGCCTTCTGCGC
>DASYAK010000015.1:0-36344 GCA_036501385.1 Gemmatimonadales bacterium
AGTCGCCGGTGTGATGAAAGATCATCTCGCCGATGTTCAGCGGGTGCTGTGGCTCTTGCATCATCGTGCCAGTCGCGTCTCCAGGTACAGCAGCGGCAATACCGTGCCGAGATAGCCGGTGGCACTCGCCAGCGGCGGAAACAATTCGCGGTCGAAATGCACCGCCACGCCGAGCACCACGACCCCGCTCAGCCTGAGGATCACTCCGATGCCGTAGACCTTGAGATGCTCAGGCGTCGGCGATTCACCGGTCTTCGCCATCGCCCGCGCGGCGAGGAGTTGTACTCCGGCAGCAACCGCACCCATGATCGCGGCAGCGCGAAACCCCACAGGCCCCCAGGTGATCGCCGCGACTCCTGCCACCGCCGCAGCACAAACCAGGCCCCAGATCGCGCGCTGAATCTGGTCGCTGACCCTGGTCATCGCCGCGACTGCTCCTGGCGGCGAAGGCGCTGATACATCCAGAATCCGCCGAGCCCCATCCCTACGATCATCCCGGCGATGGTGAAGAGCGGCACCGTGTGCCATCGCCGGTCAGCCCATACCCCCACAAGAACGCATCCGGTCAGGGTCAGTGCGAATGTGATCCCGATCGTGAGCAGCGCGTATCCCTCGCCGATCTCCTTCGAAGGATCGTTTTCCGGGGGCTTCACCGGCCAGAAATTAGGACTTTGTGAAATATTTCGCAAGCGAAAATGGCCACCCTTATCTTTGCCCCATGACCACTGTACCTGCTACCGACGAAGTGGCACAGCTGGCGGCCCTCGCCGAGGCAGTTGAGGGCCTCCGCAGCCAGGTCGCCGAGCGGATCGTGGGACAGCAGAATGCCGTCAATGGAGTCCTCACCGCGCTACTCTCCGGCGGTCATGCGCTCCTTGTAGGCGTCCCGGGGCTGGCGAAGACCCTCCTCGTCTCGACAGTGGCCGAAGCGCTCGCCCTCTCCTTTAATAGAGTGCAGTTCACCCCGGACCTTATGCCGGGCGATATCACCGGGACCGAATTGGTCGAGGAGGACCCCGCCAGCGGTAAACGTGCCTTCCGCTTCGTGCGCGGGCCGATCTTCGCGCAGGTAGTGCTTGCCGACGAGATCAACCGGACGCCACCCAAGACCCAGGCGGCGCTGCTGCAGGCGATGCAGGAGCGACATGTCACCGTCGCCGGGCAGACCTATCCGCTTCCGGGCCCGTTTTTCGTACTGGCAACGCAGAATCCGATCGAGCAGGAGGGCACCTATCCGCTCCCGGAGGCGCAGCTCGACCGGTTCATGCTGGAATTGCGCCTGGGCTACCCTTCGCGCGCCGATGAAGAAGCGATCGTGACGCAGACGACCGGTTTGCATACCGCCACGGTCCGGCCGGTCATGGACGGCGCGGCGCTTGTCGCGGTGCAATCGCTGGTGCGACGGATTCCGGTTTCGCAGTCGCTGATAGCCTCGGCAGTAATGCTCGCTCGAATGACGCGTCCCGGCGAGGGGGACGCGCCGCCGGTCATCCGCGAGTACGTCGAGTGGGGTGCCGGTCCACGCGCTTCGCAGTATCTGGTTCTCGGTGCAAAGGCGCGAGCCGCAATGGATGGCCGGCCACAGGCCGACTTCGACGATATCCGCAGTGTGGCCGCGGATGTTCTCCGCCACAGAGTAATGACCAACTTCACGGCCGAAGCGGCCGACCGCACCAGCGATGACGTGGTCCGCGAGTTGATCGAAATGGGCGCTTGGGAGCGAACTTGAGCGAGCGATTGCGTTGATTCGGCGCTCGGCGCTCGAATTTGGTTCGAGCTGCAACAAAATCCGCCACAAATCGACCAGTTGTTGAACATCCTGCTAATACTCTACCCCCTTCATTCGTCCTATACGCATCCTCCGGCACGCGTGCGAGCGCTTCGTCGCGCGTGTGGTCACCCTGACCTTTCCCGCGGAGGGCTGACCAGGAGAATGTCAATGAAATCAGCGACCTTTCAGGGAGGTGCGCCGCGCGGCGTCTCTTCCCGCCTTGCCGTATTGATGGTACTCGGCAGCGCTGCGGCAGTTGCCGCATGCTCGTCCAACAACGACAACACGACCCCGCCGGCTGCATCGGCGATCGGCGTTGTCAGCGGAAATGCGCAGATCAGCACAGCGGGAGCAGCCGGTCTCGCCCAGCCGATGGTAGTCATCGTGACCGATCAGAACGGCAATCCGATCAGCGCGGTCACCGTCAGCTTCACCGCGACCGGTGGTGCGACGCTCACTACTCCAAGTGCCACGACCAGTTCCTCGGGGACGGCGACCGATTCGGTCACCCTGATCGGCAACACCACCGGCACTGATACCGTGACGGCCTCGGTCTCCGGCGTCAGCACCAGCGCAACCTTCACCTATACGGTGCAGGCGGGAGCAGCGGCGGCGATAGCGGTCGTGAGCGGCAACAACCAGACCGGGGCGATCAGTACCGCGATTGCGGCGCCGATGGTGGTGACGGTGACAGATGCCCACGGAAACCCTGTTGCCAATGCCACTGTCGACTGGACGGTGACCGCTGGACTCCTCAGCGGAACAGCATCGACAGTGACCGACGTCACCGGGTCGACGCAGAACGGCCTCACCTTCCCCGCGGTGACCGGTGCCGTGACAGTCACGGCGACGGTGCACGGGACGGCGGCATCGACGACGTTCACTGAAACGGCGATGTGATTGCCGCCGGGCGCCGGCTTCGAGCCGGCGCCCGGCGTGAGATGACGCAAGGTCTGGCGGCGGGTGAGGATTAGATTCCGGAGAACTTCAGACCGGAGTTGGTGTGGCAAATCCTGTCCTCTCCCGCGCTGGTTTCGCCGACACACGGGCGGCGGCAACCGAACAACAGATGACCCTCGCCGGGACCATCAGCAAGACGGGGATGCTGATGGCGCTCTGTGCTTTTGCCGCGGCCGGCATCTGGATGACGTCTGCCACCCTCGGCCCGTCGATGCCCGCGGCAATCATGGTGGCGGCTATCGTCGGGTTGGTCCTCGCCCTGGCGACCACGTTCGCGCCGAGGTGGGCGCCGATCACCGCTCCACTCTATGCCCTGGTGGAAGGCGTACTCCTGGGCGGCTTCACGCTGCTGATCAACGCGAGATACTCCGGCCTGCCGCTCATGGCGCTGGGGCTCACGATCCTCGCCGGCGGGACGATGCTGGCGCTGTACGCCACGCGGGTCGTCCGGGTGACGCAGCGGATGCGCGCCATGGTGACGGGCGCAATCATCGCGATCGTTCTGTACTATGTCGTGGCCATGGTCCTGGGATTCCTGGGCATCGGGATTCCGCTCCTGCAGGGGAGCGGCTGGGTCAGCATCGGCTTTTCGCTGCTGGTCGTCGGCGTGGCGTCGATGTCGTTTCTGCTCGATTTCGACATGATCGAGCATGCGGTGAACCGCGGCTCGCCGCAATACCTGGAATGGTACGGTGCGTTCGGCGTGCTGGTGACGTTTATCTGGTTGTATATCGAAGTGCTGCGGCTGCTGACCAAGGTGAGCGGAAACAGGCGGTGACTCCGGTGCGAAGGTGGTCACCGCGCGGCGACGCTCGGGATCTGTCAACTGGAACTGGCGCGACCTGATCTTCTTCCCACGCTACCAGGCGATTCAGCCGGCATCCTCTACCTAAGATGTTGTCGGTGATCGATTTGATTCAGCGTTGAGCTCTCGCCGCAAGAGCGCCGCATCCGCGCCACATCGCTCGCGCTCCCCTTGACAATTCGTTCTGTGACATCAGAGTTGACCTCGACATCGGTGCTGCGCAACCGAGTTGACGATCGGTTGACCGGCGACCCGTACCCTCCGACAGCACTCCAAACTGAACGAGGACCCCATGATTCCATTCCGTCTGACCGTCTTCGGCTCCCCGACGCTTTGCGCGCCGGATGGAGACCTGATCCGCTTTCGCACCTGCAAGCATTTCGGTCTCCTGATCTATCTCGTCGTTGAAGCGAACCGGGACCACAGCCGCGATTCGCTTGCCGACCTCTTCTGGGGCAACGGCACCACGAACGATTCGCACCATTCGCTGGCAACCGCACTCCTGGAGCTGCGATCACATCTTGGCGCCGACGCCGTACAGACAGTGGGAGACAATCTGCGGATCCAGCCCGGGCGGGTCGTCACCGATCTCGCCGAGCTCGATCACGACGATCCGGTGGATGGATCGACGCGCAGCTACGGACCCTTTCTTGATGGTTTCGACATCCATGGCGCGTTCGACTTTCAGGAATGGAAGGACACGCGCGCCACCCGCTTCGCGTCACGCATTGCCCGGGTGATCGCGCGCAGAATCACCGATGCGCGACGCCATTGCGATCTGACCCGGATGGATACTCTCGCCGATCAGCTCGACGCAATCGACGCCTACAGTGAGGAAGCGATTCGCGCGCGTATGGAAGCGCGCGCGATGACCGGTGACCGCCTCGGCGCGCTGCGAGTCTTCGAGCTCTGGCGAACGCGTCTCAGTGAACATCTCGGCGCGGTTCCGTCGGGCGTGGTTGATCGCCTCGCCGAACGACTGCGCCGGAACCAGTGGGAACGACCGGTGATCGCGGGGACACACCAATCCGACGGGGAGTGGCCCGCGCGCGCGTTCGTCGGTCGGCGCGACGAGTTTGCGACGTGTTACGAGATCTGGGAAGAGGTCCGCCGTGGACGGCCGCGGCACCTCCTGGTTCGGGGCGACACCGGAATTGGAAAGACGACGCTGATCGACCGATTCGTCACCACCGTCTCGCTGGAGGGCGGAACGGTGGCGCGGGTCAAATGCTATGAACTCGAACGGGAGTTGCCGTTCGGCGTGATCAGCGGGCTGGTCAATCAGCTCCTCGACCGGCCGGGGGCGGGGACAACGGCGCCGGAGCATCTTGCCGAACTCGGCCGCCTCGTCGCGACCGTCCGGCAACGCTACCCGTCGCTTCCCGAGCCAAAACGGAGTGTCGGCGAGAGCGCCAGGATCCTGCTGACCGAGGCGGTCGCGGCGCTGGTGACATCAGTGGCGGACGAACAGCCGGTGGTGCTCGTGGTCGATGACATCCACGCGGCGGACGCGACGTCGCTCGCGGTGCTGCACTTGATGCTGCGACGGATGGGTGAGATTCCGGTGTTGGCCGTTCTGACGTCATCGAGTGCACTGCACGCGGAGACGGTGGAGGTGGGTCGGTTTATCGACCACGCGGCATCAATCAGATTGACCCAACTTGAGCTCGGACCTCTCCCGGCCGAGGACGCGTCGGACTTGCTCGAAGCGCTAGTGCTACGCGGAGATGTTCCGGGCCCGACGCTCCGGAGAGCCGTGCTTGATGGCGCCCGTGGAAACCCGATGGCGCTCGAACTCCTGATGCTCGACTGGCATCGGAGAGGCGACAAGTGCCTCGCCCTCTCGCTCGGAGCAATGGTGACTGGTGTGCAGATGCCGCAGGAAGATGCCTTCCGGCGCGTCGTCGAGCACACCTTCGCGGCACTCGAACCCGAAACTCGCGCCGTAGCCGAACTTGGGGCGATCCTCGGAACGAGACTGAACGACGTTTCGATGTATGCGCTGCTTGATTTGCCGGCAGCGCGAACGATGCGGGCGATGACCGCGTTGACTTCGCAGCGGGTCTTGCGTGATGCAGGGACCTCCCTTGAATTCACTAACGAGTACGTCCGCGGGCAGTGCTACATCTCGATGGCGGCTCCATTGCGACGGATGTTGCACGGTTCAGTCGCCGACCGTCTGTTGGCGCAGGACGGTGCAGAGGAACCAATTCCTGGGCTGGAGATTGCTTGGCACCTAGTGCGCGCGGAACGGTTAGTGGAGGCGGTGCCGTACCTCCTCGCAGGCGGTCGGGAATCAATCCGTCGTGCAGCGGCGCATGAGGCGGATCTAGCGTTGTCTACAGGCCTGCTGACGTTGAGCGGGCAAGCGCGACGCACTGCCATTTTACTGTTGGCAGAAGCCCAGCAGGAGTTAGGCCGTTGGGGCGAAGCGCTTCAGGTGCTCGACATCGCAAGAGATCCGTTCGATGAATCGGAAGGGTGCTGTCGCGACGTATACATGACGTTAGCGAAGCGGTGGCTAGGTCGCCTATCGCCTGCGCAGCTCGACGACGCCACAGACGGCTTACTGCGAATCGCAACCGGGTCGAGCGCCATTGAAGTCCGGGTCAAGGCATTGGCGGCTTGTTTGCGAACGCTTATTCTCACGAGGACAGAGCGTCAGCTAGAGCAACTGGAGCTAGTCAGCTCTGAAATCGCCCCGCTTCCGATGGATCCGTTCGATCGTTTGCACGTCAGCTTGACACGAGCGTGGATACTTTCAGTGCGTCGCCAAAACGCCGCCGCGCTCGACGAAATTGATCGGGGCGTGGCTGTAGCGCACGGGGCGTCAATTGCCAGCTCCATCGCCGCTAGACTGCTAATCGGCAAGAGCGCGATTCTGTGCGGGTTGGGCCGATATTGCGAAGCCCTGCCTGCATTAGACGAGGCCGCCTCCATCGCGACGCGCTTGGACAACCCAACGCTCCGAGGCGAGTGCGACTCCCAATTGGCGCTTGTGCATGGAAGGCTCGGCGATTCGAGGAAACAGATTGACCGTGCCCGGTTGGCGATACGATCCTTCCCGATTACCGAATGGAGCGGTTGGGTGATTGGAGCGATCTTTGAGCTCGGACTTGGCCTGGCTGATCAAGGCCGCGAATCAGAAGCCCAAGCGGCGGTGGAGAAACTCATTGACCCTCCGGTCAAGAGCATCCCGAATTGGATTAGGCAGGCTGGCTTGTTATGCGCAGCAGACGTTTTGTCAATTTGCGGAAGGTCAAGGAAGGCCTTCGCGGTTGCGCGCAAGGCCACTTCAGGCCCGCTGTCGAAGATTCTTCATATGTCATACGGTGGTCAGTTCGCTCGGTGGGTCGCGGCAATCGCGCTACGAGACGGCAGCATCGACGCCGCAGTTACCAGAATCCAGAGCAACTTTCCTAACCCGGACGCGCTTGATCTGAAGGATCAAGTCGATCGTCTAATCGCCGTGGCAATGTTGGACGACGCGAGTGGCGGTGACAAGCGATCCGCGCGATGGAAAGAGGTATCACTTGGGATGGCGCAGTTGCCGCCGGGTCTTGCAGGGATGATGCGCCAGTTAGGTGCGAATAAACAGAACACCAGTCAATAGCAAGATATCAGGCGGGCCCGGATGCCGTTCGGCGAAATGTCCCAATTCCCGAAAGCGCCGCGTTCGCCTTGCGCCGCGCTTCGACCGCGCGGTCGCGAATTTTTGGGGATGGCAAGTATTCTGGAATGAGCGACGGATCGGAGATCAGCCTGCGCACGGTCACGGAGTTTACAGTGACATCGACCAAGTTCGTGTCGAACTGCGACCCGCGACCTTTGTTGAGTTCCGCGAGGACGACTTCCAGCGGTAGGGCATTTCGATACGGACGGTTTGTGGTCATGGCGTCGATCGTGTCGGCGATCGTGATGATCCTCGCGCCGAGCGGAATCCCATCGCCAGAAACCTGGTCAGGGTATCCGCGGCCGTCCCACCGCTCATGGTGGTGACGTACGCAAGCCACGACATAACCCTGGAATCTCGAAAACAGAGCGACTAGTTCCGCACTCTTCGCGGAGTGCGTCTTCATGATCGCCCATTCTTCTTCGGTTAGCTTCCCTTCCTTCTGAAGCAACGGCGCGAATTCAGCGTGAATCTTTCCGACGTCGTGCAGCAACGCCGCATTCTCAATCTCCTCGACCTGTTCGGGCGTCAAGCCAAGATCGGACGCAATCGCACGCGAAAGACCGCACACACGGCGTGAATGACCGGAGGTATATGGGTCACGAGCTTCGATTGCTTTGACCATCATCGCAAGCTGTTCGCGGACGTTTAGCTCGAGCTGTTCGTATGCCCCGTCGAGTTCGCCGTACAGGTCTTGAAGGTTGTTCAGCTTGCCATAAATGTGTCTAAACCCGAGCAGCGGCAACGCCAACGCTAGGAAGGCAAACCGTTCCAATCCGCTAGCGATGTTCGTGCGCACGAATACGCCAGCAACGACCAGGGCGAGCATGCTCGCAGCGATGTCATAGCCCAGTACCCAAATCGTATTTGATCGCCATGTCCGAAACACGGGGCGATCGTTGGCGAGCGCAATGACCGTACTGACCAGAAGTGAATTGGTGACAAAATAGATTAGCGCGGCGGCCAAAAACGCACCAATCTGCGCAAGGGCAGCATCGAAGACCGCTGGATGGCCTGCTGCAGCTGGCAAAAGGAACGCTGGAGGATGCTGGCCGCCGAGCAGCAAGTACACGGTGAACGTGAGACCGACCGACACGCTTCGCTCGGCGACGTTGAACGCTAGGCGCAGTGGCGAATCCCGTTCAACGAGCTTCGCGATCGCCTTCGCCATTGCGGCGATCGCCGCGCCCACGAACGCGCCCATTACCAAGCCGACAGCGAGGTGGAAAACGAAAACCAGCGAGCCGGTCAAGCCACCGGCCTTATTGTGGGTCCTGGACAATTCGAGCAGGCACCCAACAAAGAGGAAACTGAAGACTGCCCACGCGTCAAATCCGGGCCGCGGTAGCAAGCTGGTCAGTCCAAGCACCAAGATTGCCACGGCGACAACGCCGAACACGTAGGTCCTGACAGCCTTCGGGAAAGACATAATAAAATGGGAGGGAAGCCCCACGATCAACTATCAGCCCCAGCCCTGCGTCTCCGCGTTGAACAAGCCCTCGACAAAATCGAGTGCAGCGGCCAGCCACTCTAGCATTTGCGTCACCTCCCGTCCTACTGCCAATGTCCTGCGACGAGTGGCGAACCCCGCTATGGTTCACCGGACGCTCCGCTTTTTTTCGAGCCGCTCTACTCCGCTCAAAGCCGGATCTCTGGGATCTCCCCCCCGTTATTCCTTTCGCGCTAGATGTTCACCTGTCACTCCGCCCACATCGCCATCACCCTCGCCCCGCAGCTACGCACCCTCATCCCGCTGCGTTGACCATCCTCAGCGTGGTTTGTGCGCCACAGCCCACCGATTGGTGGCGTCGAGCACCGCATACACCGCGGCATGCTCCAGGCTCTCGCGCACTTCCGCCGTCCCCATCAGCAGGCGCGAATCACGCGCCCCGCTCGCCAGCACACCCACCATCGCAAACGACCGGTCGAAGAGTTCCACCGCCTGCGCCCCTTCGAGCGCCAGCGTCTGCGCGTCGAACAGCCGCCCCAGCGCGATCACTGCCGCACGCGCCGCAGTCTCCATCCGGTTCTTCTGCGTGTCGGGCCCCTCTTCGGCCACCGTCTCGCTCCGGTCACCGATCGCCAGCGTCACCGTCGCGGTGACTCGCCGCGCTTTCGGCACCGTCGCCATCGCGAGGTCCTCGAAGAGCACCACCCGTTGCGCCGCGCGGTCGCGCACCGCACCCAGATCGAGTGCCTGCAGCGGCTTCACGTCGGCTGTCGGCGCCACCGAGATCTTGCGATGATCAACCTTGAGCCCGAGGTGTGCCAGCAACGCCGACTCGACGTTGCGCACCACCTGCTTGGGATTCTGGCCGGCGTGGGCGAGGATGTGGATCTCGCTCACCTCGCCCAGCGGCGTCGTCACGACGCGCGCCGAGAGGATTCCCTCCAGCGAGGTGAGCAGATTTTCCGCCTTGCGAACCCCCCACGGGTCGGCCGCCGGATCCACCGGCGCACCTCCCGGCCGCGGGGCCGAGGCGTCAAAGAAATGCGGTGATGCAGTCACGGCGTGTCCCTTCCAGAGAACGTCGTCCAGCTCTATGCGATGTTGTTGCGACCGGCGGCCTTGGCCAGGTACAGCGCCCGATCCGCCTGTTCCAACAACGCCCCTTCCGTCGGCAGCGCCGGGTCGAACTCGGCGACTCCAATGCTCACCGTGATCTGTCCCGACAAGAACCCCAGTCGCCGTCCCGCTTCTTCTACCCCTTCGCGCACCGCGTCGGCCACCCGCAACGCACCGGCCCGGTCGGTTCGCGTCAGCAATGCCACGAATTCATCGCCGCCATAACGCGCCGCCATGTCGGTGGCGCGGATCGTCCGGCGCATCTCGTCGGCCACCACGCGCAACACCAGGTTGCCGCGTTCGTGCCCGTACCGGTCGTTCAGCTCCTTGAGCCGGTCGAGATCGAGAAAGAGCACCGCGAACGAATCGCCGCTGCGCTTGCTCCGCTCCATCTCGTGCGACAACCGCTGCTGCAGCGACCGATAGCTCGCCAGTCCCGTGAGTGCGTCGGTGCTGGCATCGCGCGACGCGTCGTCGGCCCGCTTGCTCAGCCACGGCACGCACTGCTTGAGCGATGCCCGCCCCAGTGCCGCCGCCTGCGCGAACCGGTGACACGATGGATAGCCGCACGCCCGGCAATCCCACGGCTTGCCGTTGGGACCGGTCCCGATCGCCTCGAGGATCGCTCGCACCGCCACGGGATCGGCCTGGGCGCGCTGCGCTCCGAAAGGAAAAACCGCGGTGACCGAAACGTCCCCGGCCTCGTCGCCCACCACCGGCGTCCTGCTCCGCGCCGGCTCGTACTGCTGCACCAGCATCCGTCGCCGGTAGAGGTCCTGCATCGGACCGGCCGCCGGGTGCGCCAGCGCCCCCGGATGCGACAGCACATCGACGAACCCCAGGTCGATGTGATCGTGCCCCACGGCGCGCGCCAGAGCCGGAAGAGTTTCCAGCCCGCGCACCGCCAGAAGGCGCCGACCCTTCGACGACCCGCTCACCACCATTTCGAGCGCCAGCCCGCCAGCCACCGAGGTGTGCCGCCGCGTCTCGGGGGGGAGGCGGGAGAAGGTCCGCGGCAGCGCTTCCGGCCGCACTTCCCGCAATGCAAAGAGCTGCTCCAGATCACCGAATGTCAGCGTAGCGTCAAGTTCTTTGACAGTTCCGGCCGCGCTGACCCCGACGTAGACCACCGGGAGCGAATTGCCATGAAGACCCCGCAGGAATCGCGCCTCGGCCACGCTCGGCGTCGTCACCGGCGCGAGATAGGGGACCAGCTCCGGGTAATGGGCAGTTATCGCCGCCACCACCACCGGGTCGGTCGACCGGACCATCGTCCCCCAGTCGGGATCTTCCCACAACCTGAGGTATTCCTGCGCCACAAGTTCGTCGCCGATGACGCCACGTGAGACGTACCGGAAGCCGGCTTCGTAGCAGGCGTTGACCAGCTGTTCCGGCGTGGCCGGATGAAAGTGCGCCACCGCCTCGGGGGCCAGGATCAGCGCACCATTCCCCGCTTCGGCGATCGCCACGGCGCGCTCGACCGCACCGGTCGCCATGATGGCGTCGTGCGGACACGCCGGGAGACATTCGCCGCACTGGATGCAATTCTCGTCGACGATCTCCACCACGTGCGCCTCGGGCGGGAGCGCGATCGCGTCGGTGGGACAGACACGCACGCACGCAAGGCAAGCGACGCATCGGGAGGGATCGACGGCGAGACGCAAGCAGGCCTTTAGGCTGGGGTTGGCGCTTTGGGTGCGATCTCAACATGGCGACCGACTTGAGAACTGTCAATAGGTAAGCCGACCCAAAGACGTGCGGTGCCGTGACTTAGGCGATTCGGAACTGGAGCCGGAATAGACCTGTCCACAGCCCGTACCGATGACCTGCGGCTGGTTACCTGAGGATCAGTCGAGGCTGTACTCCTTGAGTTTGCGATACAGCGTCCGCTCCCCGATACCCAGTACCTGCGCCGCCTTCCGCCGATTGCCGCGGTGTTCCTGCAGCACCGCCTCGATCGCTGCGCGCTCGATGTCGGCCATCGTCATTCCGGGTCGATACACCACTGTCGGAATCGGCGGCGCCTCTTCCTCCACGGCGGAGACCGGCCCCACCGGCGCAATCGGCAGCGATACCGGCACCATCGGATCGCTGACCTCGATCATCTGCACCTCATGCCGCCGCTCGTCGATCCGGTGGCGCAACTCCTCGAGCTGTGAGCGCAATTCCATCAGCGACCGGAGGATGAACTCGAATTCGGCCCCTCCCAGGGGCCGCTCTCCGAGGTGATGGGTGCCGATCCGCATCGGGAGGAGCGATCCGGCGCCGTCGAGGACGTCGGCGGGAATATCGCCGGCGCGGATCTCATGTACTGGCGCCAGCACGACCATCGATTCGATCAGGTTGCGAAGCTGCCGCACATTCCCCGGCCACGGCGCATGCACCAGGAGTTGCATCGCGTCCGACGAGATACCGGGAAAGGTCCGTTCGTGCTGCGTGGTGAACTCCCGCACGAAGCGCTTGATCAGCAGCGGGATGTCGTCGCGCCGCTCGCGCAGCGGCGGGAGATAGATCGACAGCACGTTGAGGCGATAGAAGAGATCGTCGCGAAAATCACCGTTCGCAACGCGATCCTTGAGCGGGCGATTCGTCGCCGCCACCACGCGCACATCAACCTTGATCGGCTGCACGCCACCCACGCGGAAGAACGAGCGCGTCTCGAGGACGCGCAGCAACTTGACCTGCACGCTCGCGGGGATTTCTCCGATCTCGTCGAGAAAGATCGTCCCCGTGTCGGCGAGCTCGAATCGTCCGAGGCGTCGTTCCGCGGCACCGGTGAACGCGCCTTTCTCGTGGCCGAAGAGTTCGCTTTCGAGCAGCGTTTCCGGCAGCGCCGCGCAGTTGACGGCGATGAACGGACGGCCGCGGCGGGGCGAGAGATCGTGAATCCCCTTGGCGACGAGCTCTTTCCCGGTTCCCGATTCGCCCTGGATCAGCACCGTGCTCGATACCGGCGCCATCTGTTCGATCTTGACGAGGACTTCCTGGATCGCGGCACTTTCGCCGAAGATCCCGGTGCGCCGCTGCAACTCGCGGCGATCAACCATTCGATGCACCGTCGCGGCGAGGTCATCGATCGCCACCGGCTTCACCATGATCTCGGTGGCGGCGAGTTGCACGGCGCGCTCGGTCGATTCCGAATCGGTCGATTCGAGGAGGGCGAGGACTGCGACCTCGTGATCGCGAGCGTACGCCGCGAGCGTCGACGTCGACGCCTCGTGTACGCCGCCGGTGATCACCAGAAGGGCGGGGTGATCCTTCCGGATCGCCGCGCGCGCTTCGTCGAGTGACACCACGACCGCCGACTCGATCCCGGATGCTTCGAGGGCGCGATCGAGCGGGACCGCCGTCTCCAGGTCGGCGAGAGTGATCACCACCTTGGCGGCCACCGTCAGTGCTCCGTCTCGCCGTGGAGGAGTGCCGCGATGTGTTGCACCAGCGGCGCCAGCGTCGCCAGTCCGTCGCGCACTGCGCCCGTCGAGCCGGGGAGATTGACGATCAGCGTCTTGCCGCGCACGCCGGCGATCCCGCGTGAAAGGGCTGCGCGCGGCGTTTCCCGGATCCCATCCGCCCGAATCGCCTCGGCTATACCAGGCGCCTCGCGATCGATCACGGCGCGAGTCGCTTCGGGAGTGTTGTCGCGACTGGCGAGGCCGGTCCCGCCGGTGGTGAGGATGATGTCGGCGACGCCGTCGTCGGCCCAGCGGATCAACTGCGTGGTGATCGCGAGATTCTCGTCGGGGACGATCGCGCGAGCGGCAAGGTCGATCGCCGACTCCCGCGCCCACGCCTCGATGGCGTCGCCCGAACGATCCTCACGCTCGCCGCGCGCGCCAGCGTCGGAGATGGTGAGAATCGCGAGGCGAACGGTCACGCGCGTGGCAATTGAGTTGGCGGCGCGCAACGGACCATGCGAAGCACCTCAGCGGTATCGGTCGGCCAGAATGGCAGAGGAGGAGCATAGGGCGTCGCCCTTGGCGCGGCAAGATCGACGGCGAGGCGACGTGAGCGGCGGCGCAGGGCGACCGCTCCGCGCGCTGGTCGGTTGGCTGTCGATGACTCGGAGATCATCAACGTGTCCGTCCCAACCGAAGGCGCGCTCCGGGTCCCCCGCGCCGCGCCCCCGCGCGCGAGTCGAAGGGGGCGCACCACACACGACGATGGCTTTGAGGGAGAGACCATCAACTAGAGTCAGCTCCCTGAGCCTGTCGAAGGGAAGGCGCACGAAGCCTATGCCGAGCGAACGCCCCTCCGGCTCGCAAGTCGAGGGAGATCTGCCTCATGTCGTTCTGGGCAGGCTCCCGCTCACGCCGGGCGACGGTCTACCGCAGGCAGACGATCAGCGACTTGTCCGCTGGCTGGCCGCGGGTCAATGTCAAGTGCGTCGGTGGCCCTTTGCCCTCATTGATCGCCAGAATCATGTATACGTCGAGCGTATTACCGTGCACCGTACCGGTCATGTGCGTCGAGTAGCCCATCGCAAGGACGTCCGTCGACCAAAACCGAGTTCCTTGTACGTCGAAGCTGCCGGTGCTGTCTACTTGCGGCGCCGGATAAAAATCCTTGCTGCAGAATGTGTTCACCACAATCCCATGCGCCGCGCTCGAATCGGTAATCTCGATCGCCGGGCCGCCCCACTCGCCATCAATTTGCGCAGCTCTCGGGCCTGGCGATTGTCCCGAACAAGCAGCAACAACGCCTGTCAGTGAGACGATCACGCTGGAGCGCCGCATAACGTTGTCCCAGTTTGGGGTGAACGTCGATATTCACGATTCTGCTGCCGCCAGAAGTGTCCTGCTTGTACTCCCTTGCAAGGCTGCACTACAAATTGAGTACCAGCAAGTATCATAGCACATCCCGTGTCCGTCAACCGACCATCCACCCTCACCCCACCGTCCTTCTCACAAACGGCCTCCCCACCACCGTCGCCTGCCACGTCTGGTCACCCAACAGGAGCAGCAGCGCCGTCCCTGGCGTTGCCGCGGTCGTCGGCACCGCGGTCATTCCGATGATTCCCACCCGCGGCGAATCACCGATTGACCGCACCCGGTCAACCATCACGCCGGCAACGCGCACGCGCGACGACGGCGGCGGCACTACGTCACCCGCAACACGGATTCCCACCAGCCGCTTCATCGCACCGGCCGCGCGCCGCGCCGCAAGCGCCGTCTCGCCCGGGAATGGCGCTCCCTTCCCTTCCGCCACCAGCGATTCGAGTCCCGCTTCCACCGGCGTGTCACCGGAATCGATCTCGATGCCGACGTTGGCGATTCCCCACTCCAGCCGGTGCAAGCGCCAGTCGTCATCGTCCACTGGGACGACACCTGCCCGCGCGAGTGCCGCGGCGAGTGCCGCGCAATCGCGACTGCGACAGTAGAAATCGATTCCTTCCGGCCCGTCGGCGGCGACGCGCGCCGCAAAGACATCGATCTCGCCGAAGCGCGCCGTCGTGAGATCGCCGGGTTCGAGTGGAATCGGCACCAGCCACGACGTCATCCGGGCCACTGTCGCGGGACCACGCACCGCGATCACGCCCATGTCGTCGGAGATATCGCGCAGCCGGACATTCCCCCGCTTGCGCTCCAGGATGTGATCCCACGCCGCACTACGCTGTTCGGCGTCGACCAGCAGCATCACCCGTTCGGGGAAGCGATACACGGTGACGCGATCCAGAATCGACGCATCATCACGCAGGATGAGCGAATCCACGAATCGGCCCGGCGGCAGGAGCGACAGGTCGGCGGTGGCAATCCGGTTGACGAAGGCGTGCGAATCGGCGCCGGCGACCTCGATCAATCCCATCCCTCGTGCAGTCCAGCTTGCGGCACCAGCGACGAGGGCACGGTAGCCGTCGGAAAGCCGCTCGCTCACCGGCATCGGCTGGCTCACGATGCACTCCCCATCAGCGTCGCCATCAGCGCCTTCTGTGCGTGCAACCGGTTCTCGGCTTCGTCCCAGACTCGCGATTGCGCCCCTTCGAGCACCGCTTCACTGATCTCTTCGCCGCGATGGGCGGGGAGACAGTGCAGCACGATCGCGTCGGATGCGGCACCGGCAAGGAGCGCCTCGTCAACGCAATACCCCGCGAACGCCAATTGGCGGGCTGCCGTCTCGGCCTCCTGCCCCATCGACGCCCAGACATCGGTGTTGACCACGTGCGCACCGGCAATCGCTTCTTCGGGATCTTCGGTGATGAGCAAGGTGGTGCGCGAGGCATTGGCGTCGAAGATGGCGCGATCGGGTTCGTATCCCGGCGGACAGGCGAGCCGCAGTTCGAAGCCGAAGAGCCCCGCCGCTTCGATCCACGAATTCGCCATGTTGTTGCCGTCGCCGATCCACGCCACCACTCGGTCGGCGATCGACCCGAACGCCACCTGGATCGTGAGGAGATCGGCGAGAAGCTGGCAGGGATGCAGCAGATCGGTCAGCCCGTTGATCACCGGGACATCAGCAAAGCGCGCCAGTTCTTCGACATCGGCCTGCGCGAAGGTGCGAATCATCATCCCGTCGACATAGCGCGACAGGACGCGCGCGGTGTCCCGGATCGGTTCGCCGCGACCGAGCTGGATATCGCGGGATGAGAGAAAGAGCGGTTCCGCGCCCAGCTGCCGGGCGCCGACTTCGAACGACACCCGGGTGCGGGTGCTGCTCTTGGCGAAGATCAGGGCGATCGATTGTCCGGCGAGGGGACGGTCGCGGTATTCACCCGACTTCATCCGCAGCGCCAGGTCGAGGAGCGCCTGGCATTCGTCGCGGGTCACGTCATTGAAGGAGAGGAAATCCCGCTTGCCCATGCCCCATCCGGTTGGTGTTGGCGAGAACGACGGTGGAGGATAGTCCGGTTGGAATGACGATCAAGGTCCGCGCCCTGGCGCGAGCGGCGCGGTCATCCGGGCGGCACCGGGATACGGCGTGTTCCCCTTGACCGCCGACCAGAGAATGTGGTTGAGAACGTCGTCGTTGACACGATCTTCGGCGCTGAAATCGAGGCCCGCCGACGCGCGGGCACCGGGAGTGTTGGCGGCATTGCGCTCGGTGAGCGGAATCGCCGGGGTGAGGGCGGTGTAGGGCGTGAGGTCGGGCCGGCTCGCGAAGATGCCGCGAAGCGGACGTCCGAAGGCGTCGAACTGCGACAGCCGCCCGAGTGAGAGTATCTCCTCGATCGTCCGGATCACGTCGGTGGTGTTGGCGAAGCGATGCCACACGTGCGGCTGATTGTATGCCGAGATCACCAGCAGCGGCGAGCGATGGGAATCGACGTGATCGGGTCCGTTCTGGGCGTCGTCCTCCAGCACGAAGACGACGGTGTTCTTCCAGAATGGCGAACGCGAGAGCGCCTCGATCATGCGGCCGAGCGCGAGATCGTTGTCGGCCATGTAGGCGCGCGGCGTGAAGGCACCGGCGGCGGCGCCGCGAGTGTGATCGTTGGGGAGACGCAGGATCTGCAGCGCCGGCATCCCGCCGTGCTGCACGTAGTCATGCAGCGTGCGAACCCATTCGTCGGCGCGGACCTGGTCGGGGATCGCGAGGTCGAATCCCGGGAAGGCAGAGTCGGTGTGCGCCTCGAGGAACGGCTTGAGACCGCGGTATTTCTTGCCGCCGGGTCCGTCGTCGACGTCCTCGACGAACTCGCCGAAATTCCGGAAGGTGATGTTGCGCCGCTGCGCGAGGTCCCAGAGATAGCCGTTGGCGGGCTCGGCCGCATCCTCACCCGGCGCCGTGCGTACGCCGCGGTTGGCACCTTCGTAATCGTAGCTGCGTCCCTTCCCGCCGTAGTTGAGCGGGACGGTCTTCTGCACGTAGTCGGTGGTGTAGGCGCCGGTGGTCCAGTTGTGCCCGTCGGCACTCACTTCGGCGTTGACGAAGAAGCGATCGAAGACGCCGAAGCGCTCGGCGAGAGCGTGATGATTGGGCGAAACCTGGCGGCCGAAGAAGACCAGCGACGTGTCGCCATCGGCCTGGTTGAGATCGCCGAGGATCTGGTCGTAGGTCCGATTCTCTTTGATGACGTAGATCACGTGCTCGAACGGCGGATACGTGCCCCGCCCCGTTTCACTGCTCCAGCCATTGGCGCGCGCGACTCGCGCGCTGGTGCTGGCGAGGTCGAGCGACGACAGCGGGATCACGCTGAGCGAGCCGGTGAGTTGCCCGAGGGTGTACCCCTTCTCCGTCGGTTTGCGCCCGGGCCCGGCGCCGGGGCCTGGGCCGTTGGTCGCATTGGGAGCGGTGCCGCGCCCCTTGGCGTTGGCGACGAGGAGCGTGTCGCCACGAAGCACCACGGCACTCGGATACCATTGCACCGGGATCCGGCCGACAAGGCGATCGGCACCAGGATCGCCGGGGCGCCCGGCCGTCGCCGCTGCAAGCTCGAAGACGGCGATCGCGTTGTTGTCGGACTCGGCGACGTAGAGCCGGTGGCCGTCGGGAGAGAGCGTCATCGCCGAGGGAGTGCTTCCTTCGCCTGACGTGCCTGCCACCGTGTCGACGAATTCCGATGTCGCGCGGCCGGCACGCGTATCAATGACCTGGATCCGGTCGGTGCTCGCGGAGGCGACAAAGAGGCGCGAGCCATCGCCGTTGAGGAGCAGCGTCGACGGATGCCGCGCCGCGCGAATCACAGCTGCTGGTGCCAGGCGACCATTCGCTGCGCGCCAGCTACGCACCTCGAAGCCGCCCCACGCGCTGCAGTAGACCGTTCCGTCGGGACCGACGACGACGCCGTACGGATAGCGTCCCGCCGCCACGCGCTGCACGACGCGTTTCGCCGCGATGTCGATCACGGCAAGCGAGTCATCGATGTTCTCGGCGGTATAGAGAAAGCGACCATCGGGCGAGAGCGCGATCCCCGCGGGATAGCGGCGGCCGTCTTGCCGCGCCGTGCGCGGTTCGACGATCAGCGAGTCGCTGAGCGTCGCGGCACCGTCGCGCCAATCGTACACGTACACCAGGTCGCGGTTGCCGCCGGAGGCGTAGAGGTGCGCGCCGTCGTGCGAGAATGCCAACCCGACGAACGCCGCCGGCTGCGGCAGCGTCTGCGTCACCCGGCCGCTGCCCGGATCGACAATCTGTATTCCGTTGCCGGCGTAGCCCGCGAGGAGGAGCACCACACGACCCGATCCGGGTGCCGTAATCATCGCGAACGGGTACGGTCCGGTGGGGATGCTGCTGCCAGCGGGATCGAGCCGGGCGCCGGTGGGAAGCCGTGGCGCACCATCCAGGGTCACCGGCTTGGGCGCGCGCGGCGAGGTACAGGCGGCGATTGTCGCAACAACGCCGAGGATGCGGTAGCGGATGGTCACGCGAGGAACCTCCATCGCGGGGTCGGCATGTCAACGGGCGGTATGCACCGGAAGTGTAACGGAACTCACTCCGGAGACGGGCGCCGGGTCCCGCCTGTCCCGACTTCGCGTCAGCGACCACGACGACACCGACGCAACGCTCTCGCGTTCAGGGGTGTCGAAGGTTTGTTTTGGTGCACTCGCAACCCGACGGAGCCGTGCCCGAGATTCGCGCCTCACTGCAGCAGGCCCTTGAACCAACCCACACGCTGGAGCGCGAGCTCACCGGCGGCGGGATGGCTACGGTTTTCGTCGCGCGCGAGACGGCGCTCAATCGCCAGGTGGTGATCAAGGTCCTCCCGCCCGAACTCGCCGCCGAGGTGTCGGTGGAACGTTTCCGGCGTGAAATCCTCATGTCGGCGGCGTTGCAGCATCCGCACATCGTACCGGTCCTTTCGGCCGGTGAGGTCGGCGGGCTGCCGTATTTCATCATGCCGTTCATCGACGGCGAATCGCTGCGAACCCGTCTCACCCGTGGGCCACTCGCCGTTCGCGAGACGGTCGGTGTCCTCAAGGATGTGTCGCGCGCGCTGATCTACGCCCATGGCCGCGACGTGGTGCACCGCGACATCAAGCCCGACAACATCCTCCTCACCGGTGGCTCGGCCGTGGTCACCGACTTCGGCGTGGCCAAGGCGCTCACCGCGTCGCGCGCCACGCGCGGTGGCCGCCAGATCACGCCCGGCGGCAGTCCGGCCGTGATCACCGCGCACGGCATCGCCATTGGCACGCCGGCGTACATGGCGCCGGAACAGGCCGCTGGCGATCCGGCCACCGATCACCGCGCCGATCTCTACGCCCTCGGCATCGTCGCGTGGGAAATGCTCGTCGGAACCGCACCGTTTCATGGCGTCTCGCCGCATCAGGTGATGGCATCCCAGCTCACCACCACGCCGCCACCAATCGGATCGCGGCGCTACGACGTGCCGAAAGCCCTCGCTGCGATCGTCGACCAGCTCCTCGCCAAGGAACCGTCGAACCGGCCACGAAGTGCGGCCGACGTGGTGCGGATGCTCGACAACCCGGCCGTGGTGAGCGGCAACTTTGCCGTGGTACCGCGCACGACGGCGCAGCAGGTGCGACGCGCCAGCATCATCGCGGCAATCACCACCGCGATCGTTGCCATCGTCTATTTCGTGTTGCGGGGAAAGCGGTAGCCGGAGATGGTGCGCCGCCTCATGGCGCGGGCGAGCCTTTTCCAAACAACAGCGCCGCAACGACGGCGAGTGGAAGGCCGATCGCGACGCCAGCGCCGAGCAGCCTCAGCGGGTTGTGTTGGTCGAACGCCAGCCCGAGCATGACACCCGCAACAACGCCAATGCCAAGTCCCACAAGCGCAGCATGCTCGCCCGAGGTCATTGCGCGAGGAGGCATTGCCGGCAACACGGCCGCTGATCTCGATTCCGGACGGATGCCCAGCCCCGCGCGCGGCCCCTGAGCCCGAGCGCTTGCGGTACAGAGCAGCGCGAGCGAAACCGCAAGCCGAAATCTCATCGTCTACAGGATGTACTTCCGCAGGTCGTCGTTCTGCACCACCGACGCGAGCCGTTCCCGCACCGCCGCCGCGTCGATCACGATCTTCCGTTCCGACCCGTCGGGCAGGTCGAAGAGGAGATCCTCCACCAGCGTCGACATCACGGTGTGCAGCCGCCGCGCGCCGATATTCTCCATCCGGTCGTTGGCGATCCACGCCGTGCGGGCGATCTCGTCGACCGCGTCGCTGGTGAAGACGAGTTCGCACTTCTCCGCTGCAACCAGCGCGGAGTATTGCCGCGTCAACGCGTTCTCGGGTTCGGTGAGAATGCGGATGAAGTCCTTCTCGGTGAGCGGCTCCAGTTCGACGCGAATCGGAAACCGTCCCTGCAGCTCGGGAATCAGGTCCGATGGCTTGGAGACGTGGAACGCGCCGGCGGCGACGAACAGGACATGATCGGTTCGCACGTAACCGTAGCGCGTCTGCACCGTCGAGCCCTCGACGATCGGCAGGAGATCGCGCTGAACGCCTTCGCGGGAGACATCGGGGCCGCTCGGGTTCCGCTCGCCGGCGATCTTGTCGATCTCGTCGATGAAGATGATGCCGTGGTTCTCGACCCGGTCGAGCGCTTCATTCACCGTTTCGTCCATGTCGACGAGCTTGCGGAGTTCTTCGTCCTCGAGAATTCGCCGCGCCTCGGGGACCTTGGCGCTGCGCCGCTTCTTCTTCTTCGGCAGCATTTCCATCAGCCACTCGGTGAGAGCCGAGTCGACGCCTTCCATCATCCCGGGCGGCTGCATGCTTTCCGGTCCCGGGTAGTTCATCGGCGTGACCTCGATGTCGACTTCGCGCTCGTCGAGTTTTCCGTCGAGGACCTGCTGGCGAAGCTTCTCGCGCGATTCCTTGCGACGCTGCCTGAGCTCCGGGTCGTTCTCTTCGGCCTCGACCTTGGGAAGGAGGAGATCGAGGAGTCGTTCGATCGCCTGCGCTTCGGCGCGCGGCCACACCTCGTCTTCTCGCTCGGCGCGCACCAGCGAGATGGCGGCGTCAACCAGGTCGCGCACCATCGATTCGACGTCGCGACCGACGTAGCCGACCTCGGTGAACTTCGAGGCTTCGACCTTGACGAACGGCGCGCCGGCAAGCCGCGCCAGCCGCCGGGCGATTTCGGTCTTCCCCACACCGGTCGGACCGATCAGGATGATGTTGCTCGGCGTGATCTCGTCGCGAATCGTCTCGGGCGCCTGCGACCGGCGCCAGCGATTGCGGATGGCGATGGCGATCGCCTTCTTGGCGACGTGCTGGCCCACGATGTAGCGATCGAGTTCGGCCACGATCTGGCGCGGCGGCAGTTCTTCCAGCCAGGGCGGCGGCGCCTCGGCAGTGACCGGCGGAATGCCGGTCATGCCTTCTCTCTTTTCTCTTCTCTCTTCTCTCCCGGCAGTTCGAGCACGGTGATGTTCGCGTTGGTGAAGACGCAGATCTCCGCCGCAATCGCCAGACTCCGCTCCACGATTGCCCGGGCGCTCAATCGCTCATCGGGATAGAGCGCGCGCGCGGCAGCAAGCGCGTAGGTCCCGCCCGAGCCCACGGCCATGATCCCGTCGTCGGGCTCGATCAGTTCGCCGGTGCCGCTCAGTAGAAAGACATGATCGAGATCCGCCACCACCAGCAGCGCTTCGAGGCGTCGGAGGTAGCGGTCGCTGCGCCAGTCCTTGGCGAGTTCGGTGGCGGCGCGCGTCAGGTTGCCCGGGTAGCGGTCGAACTTTTCCTCGAAGCGTTCGAACAGTGTGAGCGCATCGGCGACGGAGCCCGCGAATCCGGAGAGGATCCGCCCGCCCTTGAGCGTGCGCACCTTGTTGGCGTGCGACTTGACCACGGTCGCGTCGATCGAGACCTGGCCGTCGCCGCCCAGCGCCACCTGCTGATTCTTGCGGACCGCGATGATCGTGGTTCCGTGAAATGTCTGCATGCCTGAAGCTACACGGGAAAGAGGAGAGACGAGAGAGGAGAGAAGAGAGACGTCGGCGGGCAGACTTCTCTCTTCTCTCGTCTCGCTTCTCTCCCTCACCGTTTTTTCGCTCTCGGATGGCTCTGGTGATACACCTGCTTCAGCCGCTCGACCGACGTATGCGTGTAGATCTGCGTCGTGGCGAGCGACGCGTGCCCGAGCAACTCCTGCACCGCCCGGAGATCGGCGCCGGCGTCGAGGAGATGCGTGGCGAACGAATGTCGCATTGAATGGGTGCGCATTCCGTCGGCGCCGATCGCCTCGTAGAACCGGTGCATGTGACGCTGCACCGTGACCGCGCTGAGACGGCGTCCGCGCCGGCCCACGAACACCGCCGCCCGATCGGCCCCCGCGATCTTCACCACTGGCTCGCGCAGGAGAAGGTAGCGCCGCAACGCCAGGCTCGCCCGCGTCCCCACCGGCACGATCCGCTCCTTGCGCCCCTTGCCGAGCACCTTGACCTGATCGCTCACCAGATCGAGGTGCCGCACGTCGAGCATCCGCAGCTCGGAGAGTCGCAGTCCCGATGAGTAGAAGAGCTCGAGCATCGCAAGGTCGCGCACCGCGTCGAATTCTCCCGACTCCGCCAGCCCCTCCGCGTGAGCGAAGAGCTGATCGATCTGTTCGCGCAGGAGATATCCGGGAAGTCGCCGCTCCAGCCGCGGCGTGCGGGCTGCACGGATCGCCGGAATGTCGATGTCGTGCTCGATGTGCAGCCAGCGATAGAAGGAGCGCAGCGCCGACAGCGCGCGAGCGGCCGATCGACGCGAGAGCCCGCGCCGTTCGAGCTCGCCGAGAAAGCCGCGCAATGCCAGGCGGTCGACGCCGGTGAACGACCAGTCGCTTCCCTCATGCCTGCGGTCGAGATACTCGCAGAAGGCATCGAGGTCGCGACGATAGGCACTCACCGTGTTCGGCGACTGGTCCCGCGCCGTGAGGTGTTCGAGAAATCCGTCAACCAGCGGCCGCGCCGGTGTCATCGCGAACCCGGTGTCATCCCGACACCGGTGTCATCCCGAGCGCAGCGAGGGATCGGCCGGCGCCACGCCAATCCCTCCCATCGCTCGCGTTGACGGCAGCCACGCCGCGAAGTCCGCCCGCGCCCGGTCAACGAACGCGGCCTTGCGATCGCTTTTCGCGACTTTCGTCAGCGGATCGAGGAGGCCGAAGTTGGCGTTCATCGGCTGGAAGTGCGCCGGGTTGGCTTCGGCGAGGTAGCGCAGCAACGCGCCGAGCATCGTGGTCGGCGGTGGCACCGCCGGCGCTTCGCCTTGCAGCACGCGCGCAAGATTGATCCCGGCGAGGATCCCCGTTCCCAGCGATTCGGTGTATCCCTCGACACCGGTCAGCTGTCCCGCGAAGAAGACCGGTGCGCCGTCGCGCAGCTGCAGCGCGGGCCCGAGCGACGCCGGTGCATTGATGTAACTGTTGCGGTGAATGCTGCCATACCGGAAGAACTCGGCACCGCCCAGTCCCGGAATCTGGCGCAGCACCCGCTGCTGTTCCGGGATCCGCAGCCGCGTCTGAAAGCCGACGAGATTCCACATCTGGCCGCCACGATCTTCCCGGCGAAGTTGCACCACCGCGTACGGTTCACGCCCGGTGCGCGGATCGGGGAGGCCGATCGGCTTCATCGGCCCGAAACGGAGCGTCTCGCGCCCGCGCTTCGCCATCTCCTCGACGGGCAGGCACCCTTCGAAGTACGCCGCATCGTCAAAATCGTGGCCGTGGAACTGATCAGCCGCCACGAGTTCGTCGATCAACTTCTCGTACTCTTCGCGGGTGAGCGGTGCGTTCAGGTAGTCGTCGCCGCCACCCTTGCCCCACCGCGACAGCGCGTAGAGGCGATCGTGGTCGAGCGACTCGGCGCTCACGATCGGCGCGATGGCATCGTAGAACGCCAGCGCACCGGCACCGAGACGTGCGGCGATCGACTCGGCGAGCGCGGTCGATGTGAGCGGCCCGGTGGCGATCACCCCGGCATCGGGAAGATCGGTGACTTCGCGCCGGACGACGGTGATCAGCCGATGGCCGTTCACCTTGTCGTGCGCCAGTTGCGAGAAGATGTCGCGATCGACAGCGAGTGCAGCACCTCCCGGGACGCGCGCCTCGTCGGCCAACGGGAGAAGCAGCGATCCCATGTCGCGCAGCTCCGCCTTGAGCAGACCGTGCGCGTTGTGCAGTTCAATCGATTTGAACGAGTTGCTGCAGACGAGTTCGCTGAGTCGATCGGTCTGATGCGCCGCGGTGCGAACCACCGGTCGCATCTCGACCAGCGTCACTGCAACGCCGCGCTCGGCCAGTGCCCACGCCGCCTCGCATCCGGCGAGGCCCCCGCCCACGACCGTCGGCGTCACGAGGTCGTGGCGCGCCGCCGGCGCACCGGCCTTCCCTTCCCCGATGGCGCCTTGCCACGTTCGGCGAGAAGCGCCACCGCCTGGTCGAGCGTAAAGGCCTGCACGTCGGCGCCCCGCGGCAGCGACGCGTTGAGTTCGCCGTGCTTCACGTAGGGACCGTACTTCCCCTCGAAGAGATTGACCGGCTGCTGATCGGCCGGGTGCGAGCCAAGCGTACGCAGCGGCGTCGCGGCCGCTCCGCGCCGTCCGCGCAGCGCCTTCGGTTCGGCCAGCAACTGCAGCGCGCGCTCCAGCGTCACGGTGAGGACGTCATCGCCGCCCTTGAGCGAACGGAACTCCGCCTCGCCCTTGCCGCGGTCGTGGAGGATGTATGGCCCGAAGCGGCCGAGACCTGCCTTGACCGGCCGCTCGGTCTCGGGATGCACGCCGAGCAGCCGCGGCAACGCGAGAAGCCCCACCGCCATCTCGAGCGTGACCTCTTCGGGCTTGACGCCCTTGGGCAGCGAGGCGCGCTTGGGCTTCACCTTTCCTTCCACTTCGCCGAGCTGCACGTACGGCCCGTATTGCCCCTCGAGGAGATAAATCGGCTCGCCGCTCTCGGGGTGCACCCCAACCGACGCGGGTCCCTCGGCGCGCTGGCGCAACAGTGTCTCGACCCGTTCGGCGGTGATATCCGCCGGCGTCGCGTCGCGGGGAAGCGACGCGCGCAGCTGGGTGTCGCCGTCCTCGCGTTCGACGTAGGGACCGAACCGACCGATCCGCACCGTGGCGCCGAGACCGTCGAGTGCGACGATGCGCGCCTCCGACGGCTTGATCTCCTTTTCGCCGCGCGCCGTCTCCTGTTGCAGCCCGCTCTCGCCCAGATAGAACTCACGGAGGTAGCGCAGGTAGTCGGCGTCGCCGGCCGCGATCTCGTCGAGACGATCTTCCATCCCCTTGGTGAATTCGACGTCGACGAGATGGCCGAAATGCCGGATCAGGAGATCGGTGACGGCGAAGGCGGTGAAGGTGGGGACGAGTGCCTGCCCCTGCCGCACGACGTACCCGCGATCGA
Organism: Gemmatimonadales bacterium; assembly: GCA_036501385.1. GTDB lineage: Bacteria > Gemmatimonadota > Gemmatimonadetes > Gemmatimonadales > GWC2-71-9 > Palsa-1233. Next base: position 26,010 of record DASYAK010000015.1, read on the forward strand.
CGATCGTTCCGATGATGCTCGCATAGGTCGACGGCCGCCCGACACCGTTCTCTTCGAGCGCCTTGACCAGTGATGCTTCGGTGAATCGCGCCGGCGGCTTGGTTTCGTGCCCCAACGGCTCGAGCGCGGTGCAACTCGGCGCGTCGTCGACCACGAGCGGTGGCAGCACTTTGTCGCGGTCCTCCAGCGCAGCCTCGGGATCGTCCGACCCTTCGACGTATGCTCGCAGGAATCCGGCAAAGTCGGTGCGGAGCCCGTTCGCCTTGAAGGTGGCGTTGAGCGCCTGCAGCTCGACCGCGGTCGCCGTCTTGCGCGCATCCCGCATCTGCGACGCGACGGTGCGCTTCCAGATGAGATCGTAAAGCGCGAACTCCTCGCCCTCGAGGCCCGCCTGGTCCGGCGTGCGAAAGACGCTGCCGGCAGGGCGGATCGCTTCGTGCGCTTCCTGCGCGTTGGCCACTTTGTTGGTGTAGTGACGCGGCGCGTCGGGGAGATACTCCCGGCCGTAGAGTCCCTGCACCAGCGAGCGGGCCGCCGTGATCGCCTGCTCGGAAAGCGCCACCGAATCGGTTCGCATGTAGGTGATGTAACCGCGCTCGTAGAGCCGCTGGGCGATCTGCATCGTCTGCTTGGCCGAATAGCGCAGCTTGCGGTTGGCTTCCTGCTGCAGCGTCGACGTGGTGAACGGAGCGTACGGCCGCATCGTGCGTGGCGTCTGCTCCACCGACACCACGCGCCACGGCGCTTCACGCAGCCGCTCGACCAGCGCTCGCGCCGTCGCCTCGTCGAGCAGGACGACATCGACATCGCGCGCCAGCTTGCCGGTCTGTTCGTCGAAATCCTTTCCCGTCGCGAGCCGCTTGCCGTCGAGCGCGATCATCCCGGCTTCGAACGACGCATCGTCGTGCTGCAGCGTTGCCGACAGATCCCAGTACGACCCCGTCCTGAACGCCAGTCGTTCACGCTCGCGGTCGACGATCAGCCGCGTCGCCACCGACTGCACCCGCCCGGCCGAGAGTCCGAAGGCGACCTTCTTCCAGAGCAGCGGCGAGAGGGTGTATCCCACCAGGCGATCGAGAATCCGTCGCGTCTCCTGCGCGCGCACCAGGTTCTGATCAACATCGCGGGTGTTCTGGAGCGCTTCCTCGATCGCCTCGCGGGTGATTTCGTGGAAGACCATGCGCCGCACCGGAACCTTCGGTTGCAGCAGGTCGAGGAGGTGCCACGAGATGCTTTCGCCTTCGCGGTCTTCGTCGGTGGCGAGGTAGAGGGTGTCGGCGTCCTTCAATTCGTCCTTGAGCTCGCGAACGACGACCTTCTTGTCGCTGGGAATCACATAGAGCGGCTGAAAATCGTTCGCCACGTCGACGCCGAATCGAGCCCATTCCTGGCCCTTGTACTTGGCAGGAATCTCCTTGGCGTCGGACGGCAGATCACGCACGTGCCCCATCGAGGCCGCGACGGTAAAGCCATCGGGGAGAAATCCCCGGATCGTCCGCGCCTTGGTGGGAGACTCGACGATCACCAGGGCACGGCCGAGGCCGCCGGATGGTCCACCGCTTTTGGGTCGACGTGTCGTGGTGCGAGTTGAACTCTTCTTGGGCATTCCATTCCTGTGGCTGCTGACTATCGGTTCGACGGACTGCCGCCGCCGTTCACGTCATCACTACTGTCGTCCAGATGGTGGAGAAGGACAAGCCCGGCCGTATCGGTCGGGTCGCACCACTAATAGTCTATCGGTCCCGTCGGAGGCAAGACACGAGCAAGCAACTGGCGCTTCTGCAAGGAGTTACCAGTTACCGCATTGCCGCGAGGCAACCGCGACAGCTGCGGCGACCGCTTCGACCGAAGCATCGCCGGTCGCGATTTCCAGCTCGGCCAGGCGGTACCATTGCTCCCGGGCGCGAAAGAGTTCGGTGATCCGCGCCTCGACGTCGCCGCCGAGGAGAAGGGGCCGGGTCCGGTCGCCGCGCACACGGGCTGCAGCATCTGCGGGCGCGATCGACAGATATATCACCAGCCCGCGGCCGGCGACTTCGTCGAGGTTCCCGGCCTGTGCCGCCCAGCCAGCGCCAGTGGCGATGATCTGCGGATCCTCGGCGAGGACGCGAACCATTTCCGCGCGCTCCAGCGCCCGAAACTGCTCCTCGCCATCGGAGTCGAAGATCTCGCCAATCGGGCGGCCCGCATTCCGGGCGATCCGCTCATCGAGGTCGCACCACGACCCGCCGAGCAGTGCGGCCACGTGAGGAGCGACCGCCGTCTTTCCGGCACCTGGCAACCCGATCAGGACGACGTGGCGCCGAGGCGTCAGCCGTCCTCCGGCGCGGCAGATTGGGCTCGCACTGCGTCCCAGCGGCGCCCAGCCGCGGCGAGATAGCCGTCGAGGTTGCGGCGAGTCTCGGCCAGCGCGTCGCCGCCGAATTTTTCCAGCATCGCCTCGGCCAGGACGAGTGCCACGAGCGCCTCGGCGATGACGCCCATTGCGGGGACTGCGGTCACGTCGGAGCGTTCGCTCTGCGCGTTGGCTTCGCCGCCGGTGGCGAGGTTGACGGTCTTGAGCGGCGACATCAGGGTCGAAATCGGCTTCATCGCGACCCGGACCACCAGCGGTTCGCCGGTGGTCATCCCGCCTTCGAGCCCGCCGGCGTTGTTGCCCACCCGGCGAAATCCGGCGCGGGGATCGAGCGGAGCCCCAATCTTCAGACTTCTCTCTGCTCTCGTCTCTCCTTTATCGTCCCCGGTCTCTCTTCTCTCTTCTCTCTTCTCTCTTCTCTCGTCGGTCACAATGGGATCATGCACCGCCGAACCCGGGCGGCGCGCGGCTTCGAACCCCAGTCCGATTTCCACGCCCTTGACCGCTGGAATCGACATCAGCATCCCGGCGAGGCGGCCGTCGAGCTTGCGATCCCAGCTCACGTGGCTCCCGAGGCCCACCGGAAGCCCCCGCGCCACGACTTCGATTTCGCCACCAAGGGTGTCGCCGTCCTTCCTGGCCTGGTCGATTCGCGCGATCATCGCCACCTCGGCCGCGGGATCGAGGGTGCGGACCGGCGACGCGTCGCTGGCGTCATCGAGCGGAATCGGAAGTTCGGCCGGCACCGCTGCGCGAATCCCGCCGAGCGACACCAGGTGCGATCCGACCTCGACGCCGAGCTCGGCGAGGAACCGGCGTGCGACCGCGCCGGCGGCAACCCGGGCCGCGGTTTCGCGCGCCGATGCGCGTTCGAGAATGTCGCGGGCATCGAGCCGGTCGTACTTGAGCACGCCGACGAGATCGGCGTGACCGGGGCGCGGCCGCGTGACGCGGCGCCGGCGGACGTCGCCCGGCGTGCCTTCCGCCGCCATCACGTCTTCCCAGTTGGCCCAGTCGCGATTGTGAATCAGCATCGCGATCGGAGAACCGATCGTCTCGCCTGCGCGGACGCCGGCGATCCACTCGACGCGATCCTGCTCGATCTTCATCCTCGCACCACGCCCGTATCCCTGCATTCGGCGACCGAGATCCTTGTCGATCGCCGCCGAGTCGATCGGCAGCCCGGCGGGGACGCCCTCGACAATGACGACGAGCGCCTTGCCGTGAGACTCTCCAGCCGTCGTGAATCTGAAGTGCATGAGAGAGAATAGTGAGAGAAGAGAGAAGAGAGAAGAGAGAAGGTGCGCCCGCTGGAAACGAAAGAAGGGCCCCGTTACTTCGGAGGCCCTTCTCTCTTCTCTCGTCTCTCGTCTCTCGTTTACTGGTTCCCCACCGGGTCGTCGAGAATTCTCGGCGTCACCAGGATGATCAGGTCCTGGCGGTGTTCACTGTTGGTGGTGAACGAGAAGAGATTGCCCAGGAACGGGAGCCGCGACAGCAGCGGGATCCCCGACCGATTGCGCGTCACCGTGGTGACCGTGAGGCCTGCGATCACGGCAGTCTCGCCGTCGTTGACCAGCAGCCGCGTGATGCCGTGCTGAATCGGAATGTTGAAGCCAAGGTCAACCGACGCGAGGAGCTGGATCGACGAACGCTCCACGTCGAGATCCATCGAGATCTGACGGTTGGCCGTGACGTGCGGCGTCGCCGTGAGCTTGATGCCCGTTTCCTTGAACTGCACGTTGGCGCGCGGCGCGGTGTTGGCCTGCCCGAACGACGACGCGTCGATGACGCGCACCGGTGTCTGCTCGCCGGAGACGAGCTGCGCCTGCCGGTTGTCGAGCGTGTTGACGATCGGCTGCGCTTCGACGTCGGTCAGCTGCACCTGCTCCAGTGCCGAGAGGAACGACGTCAGCGAGAAGCCGCCGATCGCCGTGGAGAACATCAGGTCGAGCGCCGAACCCGAAATCAATCCGTCGGCATTGGAAACCGCGGCCACGCTGTTGCCGCCCAGGTCGACGACGTTCTGCGTCGGGATGAACGGCTGGCCCGTTGTCGGGTCGGTGCGCTGCACCACGGAATTGAAGAAATTCGTCGCGGTCCCGACGTCGTACTTGACGCCGAGCTGCTGCAGTTCGGTGCGATCGACGAAGATCAGCTTCGCCGCGATCGAGATGGTCGGCGTCTTGAGGTCGAGGTTCTGGATGAATCCCTCGATCGCCGCAATCCGCCCCGCCCCGTCGATGATGATCAACGAGTTCGTCGACGTGTCGGCGACCACCGACCCGCGCTTGGTGAGCATCCCCTTGACGTTGTTGGCCATCTCCGCGGCCTTGGCGTAATTCAGCCGGATCACCTTCTGGTTCAGCGGCTCGATCGAATCATTCTTCGCCAGTTCGGCCGGTGAATCGACCCGGATGATGTCCCCCGCCATGACGGTGGCGGAGAGGTCCTGCTGCGCCAGCAGTGCCTGGAAGATTTCGCTCCAGGTCTGGTTGGTCAGCGTCATCGAGACCGTGCCGCTCACATCCTTCCCCGGAACGATCGACCGATGCGCCTTGACGGCGAGCTGGTTGAGCGCGTCCTCGATCGGCGTCTTGTCCCAGTTGACGCTGAACCGCGAGGTGTCGCCCTGCTGCACGGCCCGGTGGACCGGCATCTCGATCGTCATCGGAATGGCCGTGGCCACGGTGCCCGTTGCGACCGGCGTACCGCTCGAAGCGACCGCGCGCGGCGCCAGGCCCCAGGCCGCGAACGGCTGATCGGCGTACGCCACCGTCACGCTGCCGTCGAGCCCCTGCTCGACCTTGACGTCGGGCATCCGGTCGAACTCGAGCACCACGCGAACGACATCGGGCTTGTACTGATTGACCCGGATGTCGGTCACCGCGCCGCGGCGCTGCCCGTCGTACGACGGGAAGTCGCCCTTGGTCGCGGGCTCGAAGTCGAGGATCAGGCGCGCCGGATTCTGCAGCTGGGACTGGCGCACCTCGACGCCACGATCAGCGGCGATGGAGAGGCGTGCCGTCCCGCCAATACTGGCGAGCGAGAGCGAGGACACCTGGCCTTCGGGTGTCGGTCGCGCAGGTTGAGGGCCCAGGCCGACGAGAATCGGCAGCAGTGCCCACGAGAATGATCGGAGCTTCATGGCGTCTCGTCCCCCGTTTTGCGGAGCGAGTAGGATTGATCGCGCGCGGTCCCGAAGTCGTCCTCGCGCAGCTTGACGGTGGCGTCGGAGATGCTGACCACCGAGAGTCGGCCGAGCCGCTGGCCCGAAACCAGGGTGTAACGCTTGTTGTTGCCGATGTCGCGGAAGGTGGCAATGCTCCCATCCGGGTGCTGCGCGTCGAACAGAATCGCCACCAGCTTGAGATCGGCGAGCTCCGGTCCGCGATCCACCTGCACCTGGATCGGCATGAACGGGTCGTGGCTTCCGCCCCCTTCATACTGATAGGTCTCGCGCACCATCGGGCGAAGGCCTGCGGCCGCGAGCGTGTCGAATGGATGCTGATAGACGACCTGCTTCGCCGCAGCCTTGGCCGCCGGCTTGGAAGTCGTGTCCTCGACTCCGGCCGCCGGCGTTGTCGGAGCTCCGCCCCCGCCGCACGCGGCGAGCAGCAGTACCGGGACGAAGGCGATGAAACGCTTAGTTGCCATGGGTCGAATCCCCCACGGTCGTGGACTTGACGTAGGTCCGCACGGTGAAGTGCGCCTCGAGCAGTGAAGTCGTGTCACCGAAGGCGCGCGCCTGCGCGATCGAGGCCGCCGTGAGCTTGATGTCACCCGGCACCATGATGCGCCGGAGTGAGGCGATGTCGGTCAGGAATTCGGCAACCTGATTGTAGTGCCCGACCACCGAGAACTGATAGGCATAAGTATCGAACGGCGCCGGTCCCGGTTGCGGAGCGACCGGCTGGAACGACGTCATCCGCACGCCGCGAACCCGCGACCGCATGTTGACGTCGTCGAGCATGTTGTTCACTTCGCGCTGCTCGGGGACGAGGGTGCGCAGCAGCGCCAGCGACGACCGGTAGGCCGCGACACGCTTCTGCACATCCTCCACCGATTCGCGCGTCAGGTCACGCTTGGCGACGTCGATCTTTCCCTGCAGCGTCGTGATCGAATCGGCCAGCGAATCGGCGTGCGCCGCGCGCGCCTGGAGTCCCTTCAGGTGGACCATTGACAGGCCGTCGCCGGTGTAGGCGATGTATCCCGCCGCCACCGCAATGATTGCCAGCAGGACCGTGGTGGTTCTCGAGGATTCGCCCATGGCTACCTCACCGTCGATTGAAGAATCGGCACGGTCTGGATCTGGGTCGAATCGGCGCGGGCGAAGGTGGCCTGCACCGTGAACGCCGTCATCGGTCGGTTGTTCCTGTCGATCACCGTCTCGGTCTTGACTGGCACCACGTTGGTCAGCCAGTGGCTATCGCCGAGGCGGCGGAGAAACGACGTGTAGTTCTGCAGATCGCTGGTTTCGCCGGCGATGAGGACCGTCACCGCGGCACTGCCGGCCGAATCGGCGGTAGCAGCGACCGGTACCGCCGAGACGCTGGTGAGCCAGGTGAATTCGGGCATCGCGCCCGAGATCTCGTCGAGAATGTGCGACCAGGTGTAGCGCGACTGATCGACCGAGGAGATCGTCCCGATCTGCGCCAGAATCGAGTCGCGGACCTTCTCCTCCTTGCGCTTCTCGCCGACGAAGGTCTGGTAGCGCTGGTATTCATCCTGGGTCTTCTGCATCGCGGGCTCGAGGGCGTGCAACCGCGAGTTGGTGTGCAGATACATCGCCCCGACCGCAGCGACGACCAGCACCCAGGCCCCGATGGCGACAGCCGGTCCGGGCTCCTTGATGCGCGCGCCCAGGGCGCGGAAGCGTTCACCGAAACCGGCGAATGCGCTCCCCTTGGCCGACTTCCGCCGGGCGCCAGGCTTGAGATTGATCGTGATCACAGGCGGTTCCTCATGCGACAGACCGCAGGGCGAGACCGACAGGTAGCATCAGCAGGGGCGACACCTCGTCGACATTGAGTCCGTCAAATGCGCCGGGCGCCACGTCGAGACGTTCGATGGCGTGCGCCGGCGTCACCGGCACGCGCAGGCGATCGGAAAGCACCGCGGCGATTCCCGGTACCCGCGACCCGCCGCCGGTGACATAGAGCCGCGACAACGATCCCACCGGCCGGCTCGACGTCTGCAGGAACGCCGCCGCGCGCTCGATCCCGAGCGCCATCTCTTCGCCGCGAGTCGCGACGTGCGGCGCGAGCGCCGGATCGGAGTCGGTGCCGCGGACCACACGATCGGCGGCATCGGCGGCAAGCCCGCGCTCGCGCTGCAGATCCTCGCGCAACCGGCGCACGCCGATCGGCAGGTCTCGCGTCAGCACCGGCACGCCGTCCTCCAGGAGATTCACCGTGGTCGTCTCGTGGCCCACGTTGGCCAGCGCGACGACGCCGCGCATTGCGTCGGGATAGTTGCGCTCGAACGCGTTATGGAGTGCAAAGGCGTCGACGTCGATCACGCTGGCGTCGAGGCCGATCTCGCCCAGAAGCGTGAGCTTCGACTCCACCAGCTCGCGCTTGGCGGCGACCAGGAGGACCTGCATCTGCAAGCCGTCGCCATCGGGATCGAGAATCTGGAAGTCGAGTTCGACGTTCTCCGGATCGAATGGCACGTGCTGGTCCGCTTCCCAGCGAATCACTTCGCGGGCCTCGGCATCCTTCATCCGATCCATCTGGATTTTCTTGATAATCACATCGCGGCCGCCGACACCGACGACAACTTCCTTGGCCTTGACTTGCGCGTCATCGAGCAGCTTGCGCACCGCCTCGGCCACGAGAGTCGGGTCCATCACTTCGCCTTCGACGATTGCATCGTCGGCGACGCGAGCGAGCGCGACCTTTTCGAGCACCGGCTGACCCGAGGCGTGATTGATGATCACGGCCTTGATGTAACCGCTGCCGATGTCGAGCCCAACGGTGGAGCGCGAACGCGGGAAGAGCGCCATAGGAGCCCGGATTGTGCGGTGGAAGGTTCTCGCAACGTAGCGTGACACAGAACGTGGTGTCAAGCTGTTACGACCGAGTAACCCCTTGCAAAACTTACACTTATCTGCTGAGATCGCCGGCCGGGAATCGACCGTTGCCGCGAGATCTGAATGGCTAGCTAGCACTCCCCGTGCCAACCGGTTCAGAACCGGGGCCTGCTTCCCAACACTCGGAGAGTATCGGCGCCACGCCGAACGAGCATGAGACTGGCTCGCCGAGTCGCGATCAGCGATCCGTTCGCCGCTCGACGCTCGGCCAATCCCTGGAGTGTGACCAGGACGCCCGATCGCGATCCCTGCACGCGGTACCACCAGCCGTCGCCCCGCGTTACCGCAGGAAAGGAGATCGACGCGCCATCGAGCAGTGCCGCGAGGTCATCGCTCTGCGCGACCCGCGTGCTCGCGAGCGCGCCATCGACGACCAGCTCCGCCTCGGTCGCCCATCGATTGTCGGCGGCGAGCCGGATCCGGGCAGCACACGCGGCGAGTGCCACGAGCGATAGCGACGAGATCAGGAAGAAGGCGAAGAGCACCACGACGAGCGCCGCGCCAGAGCGGCCGTTCACGGCGGCGCCAGCGGGATCGTCGCGGTGATCGCCGAGCCGCGGCCCGCCGGACGCACCGTCGCGGCGAGCGCTCCACTGCGCAATTCGAAGAGCGTCGTCCCGGGAATGAGTGGCCCGGCAAAGGGTTGCACCGGCGATGAATGGTCCGCCGGGAGAAGACCGAGCCAGTCGGCGACGCCACTCTGGTAGGCCCGCAGCTCAACCGGCTCCATCACCCGGATCACGACTGCACCAGCTCCGCTGCTCGCCAGATCAATTCGCGTCGCCGGTGCCGTGTCGCCCGGGCAGCGGTCGGTCCCGACCGCCGTGATGGCAACGCTGTCCCACTGCGCCGTCAGCGGATCGACGAGGAGCCACGCGACGTCGCGCCCCGCTTCCGGGATCCGGGCGCCGTGCCATGCGGTGTCCGGGTAGACGATGGCGGTGCCGCTCGCCAGGCACACCGGCGCCATCCCGATTGATCGCTCAAGGTCGAACGATGCCGGCGCGGCGGCGGCAACATCGTTCTGCGTCGCGTCGCCAAGTTCTCGTTCGAGAAAGCGTCGCAGCGACAACGTCGTCCGGTCGGCGCCAAGTCCACCGGTCACCCGGGAAGTCGTCAGCGCCACCCGCTGCAGCAGGATCACCGTCATCGAGGCGACGATCCCGAGTACGACGAGCGAGATCAGCATTTCGATCAGCGTGAAGCCGCGTCTCATGGTCCGCATCGCCAGGTCACGCTGAGCGCGGGACGATCAGCTGTCGCCGGAAAAACCGTGGCGCCGGTGTCCGGTGTGTCGGTGCCGGCACACGTCGATCCGGTTTCGGCGTCGCGATACTCCTCCCATCTCGCCGCATCGGTCATCGCACCGCCCATGGCGTGGCGATCCAGTCGTTCGACGGCGAGCGCCGTCGCGAGCGCCGCGGCGCCGATGCATTCGAGGAGGACCAGGGCGACGATGAGTTCGATGAGTGAGTCGCCTTGGCGAGATGAGGACAGCACGTGCGCCTCCTTTGCGTGAGGCAACACGAAACCCGGCGCGGCAATTGTTGCGGGGAACCATTTGACGCCGCATGGCGCCCGGAAAAGCAACAAGGGGCCTCGACCTCGCCGTCGAGACCCCCCGTTACGATCACTCAGCTGCTACTTCAGGGGCAAACGATGTTGCCGTCGACGGTCGAAGCAGCACCGGCGCCAACCTGCACGTGGCAGGTCGTGATCCCGGTCGAGATCGTCGAATTCGACGCCGTCACCGTGTACCCGCTCGCGGCCGGCGTGATCGACATCGTGTTACCGGTCGACACGATGAAGTTGCTCGCGGTACCCAAGGCGCTGTAGGTGCCGTAGGTCGAGTAGTCCGAGAAATACGCCTCTTCGGCCGTCTCGG
>DASYAK010000016.1:0-130955 GCA_036501385.1 Gemmatimonadales bacterium
TTCGACTTCGTAGCCGGTCCGGCGCAGCAGCTCGGCGTGCGTGGACACCGCGTCGAGTTCCTCATCGTTCAATTCAATGGTGATCGGCAGGAGAAGGCGTTGAGCGGGAAGTCCGTCACCCTGGAGACGACGCATCAACTCCTCGTAGAGGATGCGCTCGTGGGCCGAGTGCTGGTCGACGATGACCAGGCCATCGGCTGCCTCATAGCAGATGTAGGTATCGGCGAGCTGCAGCAGCGATGGAAACGGAGCGGGGCCGGTTGTTGAGGCGAGCGACGACGCGTCGGTGGCGTCATCGAGCGATGTGAAGAGATCGTCGGGCACGACCTGACCACGCATGTCTCCCGCGTGCTGCCACACCGGGAGCGGGGCGCCGAGTGGCGCATCGCTGAGCGAGGCCGCGGCATCGATCCGGGCGAGTGCCGCGCGGATGGCTTCTTCCACGGCGCGCTCGACGCCGATCCGATCGCGGAAGCGCACCTCGAGTTTCGCGGGATGCACGTTGACATCGACGTCACCCGCGTCGACCTCGACGTCGAGGAGGAGCGAGGGGCGGTCGCCCGGGTGAATCGCCGATCGATACCCCGCTTCGGCGGCGCGGACGAGAAATGGATCGCGGAACGGGCGACCGTTGACGAAGAGCTGAGTGCGCCGGCCAGTCGGCTGGGCATCGGCCGGCCGCTGCGCGAATCCGCGAACTCGCACGCTGCCGACAGCGTAGTCCACCGCGATCAGGGTCCCGACCAGTTCGCCGCCCCAGATCGCCGCGAGCCGCTCATCGGGCGTCTGATCGGGCGGAACCGCAAGTCGGCTGCGGCCGTCGAGGGTCAGGTCGAATCCGGTCTCGGGGTGCGCCAGCGCGAGGGTGGAGACGATGTCCCAGATGGCCCGCGATTCACTCGACGCCGACCGAAGGAATTTGCGACGCGCCGGCGTGTTGAAGAAAAGCGTGCGCACGGTCACGGTGGTCCCGCGCTGCCGCGGTGCATCGCGCACCTGATCGAGCCGGGCGCCAGTGACGGTCAGTTCGGTTCCGTCGCCATCGGCGGGCGCAGAGAGGATCGAGCAACGTGACACCGATGCGATCGCGGGAAGTGCCTCGCCGCGGAATCCGAAGGTGTTGATCCCAACCAGGTCGCCGATCTCGTGGATCTTGCTGGTAGCATGCCGATCGAGCGCCAGGATCGCTTCGTCACGGGTCATGCCGCAGCCGTCGTCGGCCACCTCGATCAGCGTCTTGCCACCGTTTTCCACTGCGATCCGGATCCTGGTGGCACCGGCGTCGAGGGCGTTCTCGATCAGTTCCTTGGCCGCGGAGGCGGGACGTTCGACAACTTCACCAGCCGCAATCTGATTGGCGACCGCGTCGGGAAGTATCGCGATGCGGCGAAGGGTACCAGCAGGCATTCTTCAATCTAGCGGGCCGATTCCCGCGACCGACGACGCCGGCACCCAGCCGTCAATGTTCAGATCACCGGGGGCCGCAGTTGCCGGAAGTTGGGTGTCGATCAGCACCCAGTTCTGGAGCCGCCGGTGAACCTCCACGACCGACCACGTCGCGACCTCGCCCAGCGCCTGAGTCGCGGGGTGAGGCGAGATGTGGATCGTCGTCGTCGCAAGGACGAGGGCGCGGTCAGCATGCTCATCGTGAATCCGGATCAGGGCGACCAGCAATGCCGCCATGCCGATGGCGCCCGACGCGAGCGCGCTGCGCCGCCACCCCACGATGACGGCGGTGCTGGTCACGAGCCACGCGGCAAGGACCACCAGGAGCAACTCGTCGCGGCTGAGCGGAACGGTCGGTGCGAGCGAGCGGACGTCGCCAGGAATCGCGGTGTCGCGTTGCCAGGCATTGCGCAGGCCATCGTCGCGCGGAGCGAGCCGCAGACCTTCGATGAACGCGGCTGCCGCGCCGGCGTCGTCACCCGCCATCCAGCGTGCTTCACCGAGATTGCGCCAGGCACCTGGGGCGGTGGGATGCAGCCGGGTGTCGGCCTCGAACGCTCGCGCCGCCCCGCCGTAGTCACCGCCAGCGTAACGTGCCACACCGTCGGCGAGCTGTCCTGGGAGCCGGCCGACGAGGACCACCGCCAGGATGAGGATCGCAACGGCGCGCCGCCGAAGCCGGGCGATGACCTGCTTGAGCGCCGGCGGTGGATCGGGGGGATCGGCGGGCTCCGGACCGTAACGTCGGCGGGCGGCCGCGCTCAGCCAGCGGCGGACATGGTCGGCTTCGTCACGCGGCACACCGCGCGATCGGAGCGCCGCCGCGACATGGTCGGGCCCGGCATCGACCGGCGTACCGAGTAGCGCGCGAAGCGCTGCCTCCGGATCACGCGCAGGACTTATTTCTGGCGACCGGAGCGGGCGCCGACGCGTTGCCATCGCAGCGATCATCGGTAGCAGCGCGACGATGATCAACAGCGGCCAGAAGGTACGCACTACGACGGTCGCGATGGCGCGATCGGCATCGCCGGCGAGGAGCGGTGGGGCGCGATCGGCCGTGCCCGGTGCCGCGGCAACGACTGGCAAAGTCACCGGGGTCGCGGTCATCGAGCGCACCGCAATGGCCGACGCATCGAAGTACGGGTAGGTCACCGGCGGAAGGGTGATGACGCCGGCAGTGTCGGCAACGACGGTAAAGCGGAAGCGCTTCTCGCCGGCGATGAGTCCGCGGTCAGGACTGAGGTTCTCCATCGTCGCTTCGGGATAGACATGGAGACCGGGGGGCCACGTCACCTGCGGCGAGGGCCACAATGTGAGGTTCCCTTCACCGCCGAGAACGAGTTCGACGATGGTCGGCGCGCCGGCGCGAATGCCGGTGAGCGGAGCACGCCACGCGATCCGCATCGCTTCGGCGGTGGGGCCGGTTCCCAGCGACGCCGCAGCGCTCGGTGGTGGTGCTCGCACGACCAGATGCACGGCGGGCGAGGTATAACTGCGCGCCTCTTCCTTGGCGAAGTAGGATGTCGACGTGGGGATCCTGAAATTGAGTGCGGCCGGCGCGGCATCGATCCGGCCGGGCCCCAACGGGAAGATCACCTGATACGAAACGAAGAGATCATAGACCTGTCGTCCAATGAACCGGGTCCCGGCCAGCACCGGATTCTGCTGATTCCTGGCGATCCAGACGCCGCCGAGCAGCGGCGCGCGAATCGACGGTTCATGGCGGAGCCGGTCACGCAGCTGCCGCGGGAACCACGCGGCGGTGATCACTTCGACCTGCTCGCCGACCCACACGGTATCGCGGGAGAACCTGACGGTGATCGACGGTTCGCCAGCGCGGGGCAACGGGATGCGCTCGATCATCGATCGAATCCGCGGCGAGAGCGTCGTGTTGGTATCCTGCATCGCCATCGCCGCGATGAGTGCCAGGGCGATCACCAGTCGGGACCCAGCTGGGGTTCGCCGCGACGCATTCGCTGGTTCTGCGACTGTCGCGTCTCCCGCTCGGCGCGTTCCATCGCGCTCAGGACCTGGTCGGCCTCGGCTGGGGTCATGCCGCTTCGCGCGCTGGGCGGTGGCGGCGGTGCCGGACGGTTTCCCTTCCCGCCGCCCTTGCCGCTCGAGCTCGACGACGATTGTGGCGGCGGGTGCATCCGGCGCGCCAATTCGTAGTTGAATTTCGCATTGCGGTCATTGGGCGCGAGCAGAAGCGCCTGCTGCAGTTGCGTCGTCGCGGCTGACAGCAGCGTGTCGCGCTGAGTCGAATCGCGACGGGCCGACTGGATGTACGCCGTGCCGAGATTGTAGAGAGCCCGCTGGCGCAGGGCAGGATCGACGCTCATCGTGGCACGCTGCAGTTCGGCGATCGCGGTGGGAAGGTCCCCCGCCATCATCGCCGAGGTACCGGCATTGAACCACGCCGAATCCGTCTGGCGTTGCTTGACTTCGGCGGCAAACGCCTGGCGGGCGTGAGCCGTGTCGCCGCGCGACAGGAGCCGGTTCCCGGCCGACGGTCGCTGCCCCGCGGCGCGACCGACGCCGATCGCCAGGATGAATCCCACCAATGCCGCGCTGCGGCGAGTCATGGCGTGTGCCAGCAGAATCAACGCGGCAATCAGGGCAAAAATCCACGCCCGCGGAATCAGGTCTGCCGCCGCACGATCGCTGGCGCGCGCGCGATGGAGATGCGCGAGAACACGTCGAACGTCGCCCACCGGATCGGGAGCGTTGGCCGCGATCATGACGCCGTTGGCGGATTGCACCGCCGCATGCAGCAGGTCATCGCGGCGGACGGTGATCACTTCGCGACCGAGCTGGTCGCGGTGCCAGCTTCCGTCGGGATCGGGAATGCGCGCCCCGCGGATATCCCCCACCGGGACGGCGACGAGGGTAATCCCCGCCCGCCGCAACGCGCCTCCCGCGGACTCGAGCGGCCCGGGGCCGTCGAAGGTCTCCCCGTCGGTGAAGACCACGATGGCGCGATCGCCGCCCTGCTGCGACGACAGCAGCACCTTGCGCGCGAGGTCGAGCGCGGCGGGGAGCGCCGATCCGCCGACACTCGCCATCTCCGGGTCGAGAGCATCGAGCTGCAGGGTGATCGAGCCGGCATCGAGGGTGAGCGGCGAGAGAACAAAGGGATGCCCCGCAAAGACAACCAGTGCAAAGCGATCACCATCGAGGTCCTGGACCAGCCGCCGCGACAGCGACACCGCACGCCCGAGTCGATTCGGTGCCACGTCCTGCGCCAGCATCGATCGCGAGACGTCCATTACCACCACGACGTTGAGCGCCCGCGACTCAGTGTTGAGACCAGCACTCCCCCAGCGCGGGCCCGCGACACCCACTGCGGTACAGAGACCCACCAGGCCGAGCACCCAGACCGAGTGCCGCCCCAGCTCCCGAGCCCGGACGCCGAGGGCTCGCGACCAGATCGCCGCTGCGCGCTCGCGCGACCGGCGGGCGGCGAACGCCGCGAATGCGACCAGAAGCCCGATCAACGGGACCGCGAAGAGGAGGAGCGGCCGCTCGAAGGTCATGGGACCCTGATCACGGTCGTCCCGCTCACGAGCAGTTCGATCAACAATGCCGCCAGACTTGCGACCAGGAGCGGCAGGGTGCGTTCCTGCTGCCGGGTGTAGCGCACCGCGTCGACCGGTGCGCGGGCCAGCTTGTCGACCTGCTGGAAAATCGATGTGAGGGCCTGCGAATCCTTGGCGCGAAAGTAGGCGCCGCCAGTACGCTGGGCGATGTCCTGCAGGAGCGCCTCGTCGATTTCGACCGGCATGTTTTCGTAGCGGTAGGTCCCGTTGGCGTCGCGTTGCGTCGGCACGCGCGCCTCGCCTTCGGAACCGATGCCAACCGTGTACACCTTGATGCCGAACGCCGCGGCCGTTTCCGCGGCGGTTCGCGGATCGATCACGCCGCGATTATTCACGCCGTCGGTGAGAAGGAGGATCACCTTGCTCGCGCCGGGAACCTTGCGCAGGCGGGCGACGGAAATCGCCAATCCCGATCCGATTGCCGTGCCGTCGTCGAGGGCGCCGATTTCGACATTGCGGATCGCGTCGATCAGCGCGGCGTAGTCAAGGGTGACGGGAACCTGCGTCAGCGCTTCGCCGGCAAAGACCACCAGGCCAATCCGGTCGGCGTTGCGTCCCCTGACGAAATCGATGGCGCGCTGCTTGGCGACTTCGATCCGGTTGGACGGTGCGAAGTCCTCGGCGAGCATCGAACTCGACACATCGATGGCGATGACAATCGCGACGCCGTTCGCGGAGACCACCAGACGATCCCCCGGGCGAAAGGGTCCCGCGGCCGCGACGATCAACGCGGTGAGCGCCAGCGAACGCAGCGCCGGAGGGAGGATCAGCCGCCACCGCCCGCGGGTCGCGGCATCGAACGGCTTGGTGTCGCTGACCACCGCGGCGACCGGCTGCTGGCGGCGCCGGCGCCACCACCACACAGGAAGGGCGAGGAGGAGCAGCAGAAGCCACGGCCGTGCGAAGAGGATCACGCCGGCGGTCCCTGCTGCAATAGCACCCACCCCTCGCGAACCAATGCCGCGAGCTGGTCGTCGGCGGCCGCGGCGAATCGCATCTCGTCGGCGCGAGCGCGCCATTCGGCCATGTCGCTGCGCGCGCGGGTGAGCGCTTCCACATGCTCGAGCGCGAGGCGCGGCTCACCCGCTTCGATCCACGCGTCGACGCGCTCGGCTGTGAGCGCCGGAACGGCGGGCGGTTGCGGCGGAGGCAGGTCGGGGCCCGGACGGCGCCACCACCAGATGCCGATGACCGCGACGACGATCGCGAGCGGGACCAGCACTGCAAACGGAAGGACGGACCTCTCAGCACTTGGCAACCAGGGACGCCCCGGATGTGGCGCAATAGTATTCGGCGTCCTCGTGGCTGGGAGAACCGACATCACGTCGAGCGCCACGTGAGTTGCCGGAAGCGTGTCGACATGTCCGCGCACGTCGACGACAATCGCGCCGGGGAGAACAAGATCGTTGTGACCGGCGGCCCAGACAGCGACCGTGTACGCAATCCGCACCGAATCACCTTCTCGCGTGATCACCGGCGGCGCGACGAGTGTCGCGAGCGTCGAGTCTCCTGGCGGCCGTGCGTCGATCACCGCCCCCGCAGGCACGGCGATGTGCCGCACGATCGTCACCGTGTCGCCGACCGTGGGGAGTTGTTGCTGAATCACCGGCGGCCACCGGATCGGCCGAACGCCGCACGGAGGGCACTCATGTAGTCGCCCTCGGTGCGGATCACGACCTCGCGTACACCGGCCGCGGCAAATGCAGCGGCGCGGTTGAAACGGGTGCGTTTGGCGGCCGCCTCGGCACGGCGGCGCGCGAGCGGATCGCCGCTGTCGAAGAGGACGCTTCCCGACCGCTCGGCTCCCGCGAGGGTGACCCATCCACCAGTCGGCAGCGCCGTATCGCGCGCATCCTCGAGGGCGATGGCCGTGACCTCATGACGGGCCGCCAGGCCCTTGAGTGGCGTCGCCCAATCGGGCGCCAGAAAATCCGAAAGGACGACGATCAGGGCCCGCCGCTTGAGGAGCGCGCCGGCAGCCCGCAACGCTCCCGCGAGGTCGGTGCCATTCCCGGTCGCTTCGAACGCGAAGAGCGCCTGCACCACGCCGAAGACATGCCGATGACCGCGCCCGGGCGGAATCACCGGGCCGATCCGGTCGGAAAAGCCGAGCAGCCCAACCCGATCCTGCTGTTGCGCCGCGACCAGGGCGAGGAGCGCCGCCACCTCGATTGCGCGAGCCGACTTCGGCTCCGGGTTGCCCACGGCGGTGGATCGCGAGTGATCGACAACCAGCAATACGGTGAGTTCGCGCGCCTCGGTGTAGAGCTTGATGTACGGATGCCCGGTCCGGGCGAAGAGATTCCAGTCGAGATGGCGGAGATCGTCGCCCTCGGTGTAGGGGCGCACGTCGGTGAATTCCATCCCGGTCCCACGGAAGACCGAGCGGATTTCACCCCCCAGCAGCGTGTCGGTGGCCCGCCTCCCGCGCAACGCGAGGGTGCGGACCTGCTTCAGCAGCGCTGGTGGGAGGCGAGCCGGCACGTCACGGCACCCGGACCGCGCCGAGCACCTGCCGCACCACCGCGTCGGAATCGAGCCCCTCGGCTTCGGCGTCGAAGGTCAGCACGATCCGGTGCCGAAGCACGTCGGGCGCCAGGCCCTGGATATCCTCGGGGGTGACATAATCGCGACCGCGGAGGAAAGCATGGGCTCGCGATGTCTGCGCCAGCGCAATCGAGGCGCGCGGCGACGCGCCGTAGGCAATCATCGCATCGAGTGGGCCGAGGCCGATCGATCCCGGCTCACGCGTGCCGCGCACCAGGTCGACGATGTAATCGACCAGACGCTGATCGAGGTGGATCGCCGCAATCTGTTCGCGCGCGGCGAGAACCTGCGCAGGCTCGGCGAGACGTTCCACCGGAATTGTCTCGTCGGATCCGCTCATCCTGAGGAGGACTTCGCGTTCCTCGGTCCGTGCCGGATAGTCGACCTTGACCTTGAGGAGAAAGCGATCGAGCTGTGCTTCGGGGAGCGGATACGTCCCTTCGCTCTCGATGGGATTCTGCGTTGCCAGGACGAGAAATGGCGACGGCAGCTGATAGGTCGTGCCGCCGATCGTGACCTGACGTTCCTGCATCGCCTCGAGGAGCGCCGACTGCACCTTCGCTGGTGCGCGATTGACTTCATCAGCGAGGACGATCTGCGCGAAGATCGGCCCATGACGTACGGTGAATCGCTGCTGCTGTGATTCGAAGATCATCGTGCCGACCACGTCGGCCGGAAGAAGATCCGGGGTGAACTGGATCCGGGAGAACGACGCGTGCAGCACGTCGGCAAGCGTCCGCACCGTGAGCGTCTTGGCGAGTCCCGGAACGCCTTCGAGCAGGATGTGCCCGCCGGTGAGCAATCCGATGAGAAGGCGTTCGACCATCACGTCCTGGCCGACGACACGCTTGCGAATCTCTGCGACAACGTCCTGCACCGGGAATGTCACTCGCCCCCTCCGGGCTCCATGCCGATCGCGTGGTAGATGCCGCGTTCCTCGGCTGGCGTCAATGGGCGCCACTGCCCCGGCGCGAGATCACCAAGACGAACCGGGCCGTACGACAAGCGCGCCAACCGTTCCACCTTGGCGCCCATCGCTTCGACCCAGCGGCGCACGATCCGATTGCGCCCTTCCTCAAGCGTCACTTCGAGAATGCTGCGGCCGTCGCGCCCTGGGCGAACCTGCACGCGAGTGGGGACGACTGGTCGCTCGTCGACCTTGACCTTCGTTGCAGCCCGTGCCGTGAGCTCGGCCGTTGTGGCGCCATGCACCAAGGCGATGTATCGGCGCGGAACACGATAGCGTGGATGCGTCAGACGATGCACTGCCTCGCCATCAGTGGTCAGGAGCAGGAGACCGGTCGTGGCGAGATCGAGCCGGCCGACGTAGGTGAGACCAGTGGAATCGGGAATGAAATCGAAGACGGTGCGTCGCCCCTCCTCGTCACTCGCCGTCGTCACTACGCCAAGCGGCTTGTGGAAGGCGAGCCATCGGCGGGTCGCAAGGCGAACTGTCTTGCGGCCGATGGTGACCTTCGACTTGACCGGATCGACCGACATCCCGAGTTCCGCGGGACGCCCGTCGACCTTGACCTTTCCGGTGGTAATCAGCACCTCGGCCTGACGCCGCGATGCAACTCCGGCGCGCGCCAGAAAGCGCTGCAAACGCATCAACGCCATCAGCCCTCTTCCACCGACGCGAGCGCCGTGTCATCGCCTTCATCCGCCTCGGCACGATGGGGTTGCAACGCGATTGTCAGTTCCTCGGCGCGAGGGAGATCGGCAAGATCGTTGAGGCCCAGCGTTTCGAGGAAGAGTGCCGTTGTGCCATAGAGGAGCGGCCGCCCGAGCGCTTCACCGCGACCGACCACTTCGATCAGTCCCCGTTCCTGCAGTGTCCGCAGTACGCCGCCAGCATTGACGCCACGAATCTCCTCGATTTCGGCGCGACCAACCGGTTGCCGGTAGGCGATTGTCGCCAGCGTTTCCAGCGTTGCCGCCGAGAGTCGCGGTTGCCGCTGAAAAGCCTGGGCGCGTTCCACCGCCATGGCAAAGACCGCGCGGGTAAGAATCTGGTAACCGCCCGCCAGTTCGGCGATTTCGATCGCATGGCCGTCGAAGTCGTAGTGCTCCCGCAGCTCGTCGAGCGCCGTGCGCACTTCGGCCGCGGCGGCATCGGGTTCGAGCCCCTCGAGCTCATCGAGCGTCAAGGGACGATTGGCCGCGAAGAGCGCGGCTTCAAGCAGTTGCGAGAGCGGGGAGAGCTTGCTCACGGGCGATCACCAATGGGGCGAAAGGAGTAACCTGACGAACGCGACAGACGCCGCGACGTGCGAGTTCGAGGAGGGCGAGCAAGGTCGAGAGCACCTCCACCATCGTTGGTTTCGGGCCGAACGCCGCGCGCCAGTCGAATTCATTGCGCTCCGCCAGCAGCGCCTGGATGCGCCAGACAGCTCCCTCCACGTCGAGCGGCCGGGTGATGACCCGATGAAGCACCGGTTGCGGAATCGCCATGACGACCCGCTCGACCGCGATGAGGAGTTCGACCAGATCGACCGTGAGCGGCACCGGCGGCAGGTCGGGCGGCGGCGGAAGGTAGCCGCGGCCATGCCGCAGGGCGCGCCGTTCGGCGAGGCGCGCGAGCTCCCGGGCAATTTCCTTGATCTGCTGGTATTCAAGGAGGCGCCGCACCAGCTCGGCCCGCGGATCGATCCACTCGCCGTCATCGCCGTGTCGGGGAAGCAGGAGCTGCACCTTGAGCCGGATCAATCGCCCGGCCATCTCCAGGTAGTCCGCAGCCTGATTGAGTCCGAACGCGTGAATCGCGGCGAGAAACTGGTCGGCGATCCGCGCCACCGGAATATCGGCGATATCGATCTGCTCCTCACGCACCAGATGGAGGAGGAGATCGAGCGGCCCCGTGAAGCCGTCGAGCGCCACGACAAAGCCGGTGCTACCGGCCAGGTCGCCTGTCTCGGATTCGAGCGCCGTTGTCATCGCTGAAAGATGTTCCAGGCATCGCCCACCGCGAAGGGGGCGACTGCGTGGATCAGCCCCGACTCGGCCATCCATGCCGGCGTGAGCAGCCATCCAAGGACCGGTTGCGCCAAATAGAGGAGGATCACCAGCGGGATGAAACCGAAGCGATCGAGCGACCGGTATCGCACGGCCCATGCTGTCGGGAGGAAATGGTAGAGGATCCTCGACCCGTCGAGCGGCGGAATAGGAATCAGGTTGAAGACGCCGAGAATCAGGTTGAGATGAATCCCCCAGAAGAGCATCCGCTGGGCGGTTTCGACCGTCGACGTTCCCGATTGTCCAATCATCCGGTAGAGCAAGCCGATCACGCCGAAGAGCGCCGCGCACGCCACCGCCAGGAGGAAGTTGGTGGCCACGCCGGCGCTCGACACGATCAGGTCACCGCGGCGGAAGTTCCGGAAATTCCGGGTGATGACCGGAACCGGCTTGGCTCCGCCGAAGGTGAACTGCCCATGACTGAGGAACCAGAGCGCGACCGGCATCGCGATGGTGTAGATCGGATCGATGTGCGGAATCGGATTGAGGGTCAGCCTCCCCAGCTTGTACGCCGTATCGTCACCCTGTTGATACGCCGCCCACCCATGCGCGAACTCGTGGGCCACGAGCGCGAAAAGGAGCATCGGAAGGGCGAGGAGAAAGTCGTTGAGCACGGTGCGCTAAAGTAGTGTGGGGGCTGGTTCTGCGCCCAGAGACGAGTCGGGGAATCGGGTAGGCGGACCGGGCGTCTCTTGAACCTGATGGCATTGCCGACTATTCTGACCGCGGTCGATCCACCTTTTCATCTCGAGGCCCCGTTGCCCCGTATCAAGTCCGCCAAGAAGCGCATGCGCCAGACCAAGACCCGCACCGCCCGCAACAAGGCGACCCGGAGCGAGCTGCGCACCGCGATCAAGAAGGTTCGCACCGCCTCGACTCCCGATGACGCGGCCCGCGCGCTCAAGGAAGCCGAGCAGATGATCGACCGCGCCGGGCGCAAGAATATCATTCATCGCAACACGGCTGCCCGGACCAAGAGCCGCCTCGCCAAGGCCGCCAAGAAATAGTTCCGCTCGATTACGGCGTCAGTTGCAGCTGGGTCGACGCGACGCCGTCAGACGCGGTGACGAGGAAGGTCCTGGTCGTCCCCCGCACCACGACACTGCCGCCCTTCGCGAAAGCCAGCACCGCCCCGCTGGCCGCGTCCCGCACCATCAGCATCGGGTACCGCACCGCGCTCCACTGGAGCCGGACCTGATCGGCCGCGATTCGCGTCGCCGTGACCGGCACGGTATCGGCGAGCAGCGACTCGCGCCCTGACGCGGCGACACTCGTGTCGATCCCCGGCCCGGTGAGCGTCACGCGGGCGACGACCCCGGAGTCGGGCAGCGGAACCGTGAACACAAAGGGCAAAATCCCCAATGCCGGTGCGTCGCCAACCTGCGGTGGCGCAAACGAAAGGGCGAAGAGCGTCGAACCATCGGGCGCCCTCCCCTCCAGCCGATACGGTCCGGGAGCCGACGGCAGCACTGGCGGTGCCACGACTGCCATGACCGGGTTGAGGGTCGCGCCTCCCTGGTGGATCAACCCCGACACGATCACGCTCCGGCGCGCCGCCGCGGATTGTGGGGCCACGAGCCCCGCCGGCGCGAAGGCGAAAAGTCGGCGATAGCTGTAATCACTGATCCACGTCGGCGCGCAGTAGCTCATCAGATCGTAGGAAATGCCGGGCACAACCTGGCCGGTGACGACATTGAACCCCGAGTGCCCGGTCTCCCCCGTGGGATACGGGTACTGCGGATCGGGGTTTGCCGCGCCGCCGCACGGTGCGTGAAGCAGACCGAGGTTGTGCCCCAGTTCGTGGGCGTACGTCTCGGCTGCGAGCGAACCGATCGGAGGATCGGCGCCCTGCGAATCCCATCCCAGCGCGGCACGATAGGCCGGCACGCTTGGCACGCCGATATATCCGAGCCCGACGGTCCCCGAGTTGTAGGCCAGGTGCAAGACGCCGAAGTAATACGACGAGCTTCCTTCGGCCTGACGAAGCATCTCGAGTTGCTGCAGCATCAGCTGCCACGCGAGGTTGCCGTCCGAAGGCTGGAACGCTCCCCCAGTGTAGGTGTATGGCGCGTGGATTCCCGCGGTGTAGTGCCACATCGGATGGAGGAGACGGATCCCGGCAACGAGTGCTGCGGTGTCACCGATTTCGCCCAGGAGCCCGTCGTTTGAATTGACGACCGGCACCAGTTCGAGCTGGTAGACCGGACCGGCGCGCACATCGAGGCTCAGCGGCACCTCGCTCGCCGGGTAGGTCAGGTTTGCGCGGGTCGCCAACGGCACCGCGCCGCCGGGGTCTACGTCAACGAGAAGCTGCAGCCCTGGCTGGATCACGTGCTCGCCGAGGAGAAGATTCCATGAGGCGGCACTGTCGCGGTCGTTGACGGCGAGCGGCACGCCTGGCCGCGACGCGTGGATGGTGTAGGTATTCGACAGGACGCCCGACGAATAGAGTCGGACCCGCACATCCGGCGCCGCCGAATTCGCCTCGCTCCCGGTCAGAAAAATCCGCACCATTCCCGGCCGGTCAGGAATGAGCGGAACGGCACCGTCCATTCCCTGGGCTCCCTGGGTGACATATACGGCGGTGATCGTGATCGTCAGCGACGATTCGGGATGCGAGTATTGCACCTGGGCGACCAATTGCGCTCCGGGCGTAATGCGCGCCGATTGCGTTGCCGGTACCGGCTGATAGAGAACGCCGCCCGGTGAGACGGCGGCGGCAGTTGCCGCATAATCGCCCGGTGCGAGTCCGGTGAGCGTGGTCGACGCCGTGGCGCCGTAGCTGTATCCGCCGGGCCCAGTGACACTCACCTGTGCAGCTGCGCCGGCGGGAAGGCCGGTGATTCCCAGTTGCAGCGTCGCCTGAACCACCGCGAATTGCTCGGCGACCGCCGCGGTGGCGCCGGGCGTGATCGTCGCCTGCTGCGTTGCTTGCGCGGCCTGATATGAATTCGAGCCGACCACGATCGGCGCCACCGTGATGCTGTAGGTGCCAGCGGAGAGACTGGAAAGGGTCGTGGTGCGGTTGAGGACGGTGTGAAACCCGGTTGGCCCGTCGATCGCGATATTCGCCGCCGACCCCGAGGGCAGGCCGGCGACGGTGACCCGCAGGGCACCGATTGTCGTGGACGACGACGAACACCCGGCGCACGCGAGCGCCATCGCTCCGATCACAAGACACCAGCCCCGATTCATGGCATCACCTGAATCGTGTCGTGTCCGGCGTAGACGCGAGCAACCCAGCCGTAGGTCTCGATCTGCCCCGCCACGCTGATGCGCCGGCTGGGAGAGATCCCGCCAATCGGGGCCCAGATGGCCCAGCTCCGGGTCACCCACAATCCCGAGGTGAGCTGGGAAAATTGCATCTCGCCGCCCGCTGCGTCATCGGGCATCCATTTCGGCAGATTCGTCAGCGTAAACGAGAATTGCAGCAGCGCGAGGTTGTGCGCGTCGAGCACGAGTTCGCCGGCGGCGTCGATCAGGCGCGTCTTGCGGGCCGGCGTGAATCGGACGTGCAGGGTGTCAGCCGGCTGATGCTTCTTCGGCTTGTCGACGGTGAAGCAATGGCCGTCGAGGAACCAGTCCGAAAAGAGGACGCGCGCGTCGGGACCGTAATACTCGCGGGAATTCTCGTTGCCGGGTTCGAGGAGCCGACCGAATCCGACGACACGGAGCGTGTCAGGATCGATGCTCTGCACCGGCCACACCGCCATCGGCGCAAGGACGGTGTCGGCGATCTCGAAATTGTTGTACGCACCGAAGAGGGTGCGAGTGTGAATTCGCGCGACCTCGAAGCGGACCGTCTGCTGATTGATGGTGGTTTCGATAATCTGCAGCGCGGTGTGAGCGCTTTCGAGAATGCGCGAAAAGACGTCGTCGGCAATACCGCTCTTGCCGCAAAACTTGCCGCGACCAACGGCCACCAGGTCGGGGAGACGCATCGACATTGCCTGGAGGATGACATCGGGGAGCACGAGGCCGTCGGGAGGCACGACGATCGGCGAGAACGGACGGGGCTGGAAGCCGATGGCCGCCACGCGGTACTGGTAGCGCCCCGGCCGCGCCACATCGACGACGAAGACGCCGGTGGGCGAGGTGAGCACAATGCCCACCGAACGACTCGAGCTGTCGCGAAGTTCGATCAGCGCGCCAATCAGCGGGTGGTGGCCGGCATCGACGACACGGCCGCGAACTGTCTGAGCATGCATCGTGACTGGCGCCATCACTGCCAGCGCGGCGACGAGAGCCCACCGCGATGACCACCTCACTTACACTGCCGCCAGCTCGGCTCCGCATTTTTCGCAGTACCACTCGAGCGGACGATTCATCGCGCCACATTCGCCGCACCGCAACGTCCGTCCGACAGGAACGGCGTTCACTTCCGGCGCCGGGCCGCTGACGACAATCTCATCGGCGAAGAGCTCGGACGCGGGCTGGGAAGACGCTTCAACGACCGGCGGCACGGTGATGGCCGCGGGCCCGGGCACGCGCTCGCCCGGCCGCACAAAGCGCGGCGGGACGTCGGCCGCGGGAATGCCGAGCGGTGCTGCGGAGTCGAAGGATCTGGCGCGAGCTCCGGAAGGCGTGGTTCGCGACGGCTCGGCGCCCGGCGGGCGAAACGAAAGTGGACCGAATTCCTGACTCGCCGACGGTGCAGTGGTATCGTCGACCACTTCACCAGGTTCATCGAACACCGCGAGGAGATCGTGATCTTCGTCAGGAGCGAGATCGACGACTTCGACTTCGGCCTGGACGTCAAGTTCCGCCGGCGCCGGTTTTGCGTCAGGTGCGGCCGCCTCCGGCTCCGCGGCCGGATGGTTCGCCGGTTCGAACGCCGGTGCAACGGGCCTGGTCCTCGACCCGCGAAGCATCATCCCCTGAATATCCTCGAGCCGTCCGATCCGCTCGATGGCAGCCGCGATGCCCACATCGAACGTTTCGATATCGCTGCCGTGGCGGGTGCGCTCCGCGTCGAACCGATCGCGATCATACTCGCCCACGGCGAACCGGAGTTCGGCCTCCGCCAAGGCATCGCGTGCGGCGGTGCCACGCCCCTGCAATTCATCGTGCTCCCGGCGATCGGCGTCGAGCCTCGCGGCGATGATGTCGGCGTGAGCGCGGAGCCCAGCGGCAAGGAGGTCGAGGCGCTCCTGGTAGTCACGGCGGACCCGCTCCCGGACAGCATCGGGGGCGGCCACCGGCGCCTGGTCGACCCGCTGGATCCATCCCTGCAATGCATCGCTTTCGGCAAGCAACTGCTCAACGGCGGCAAGTTCCTGCGGTGACTCGGTCATCGACAAGGCCCGACAGATGGGGTAGGCGGCCGGGAGACTCGACCGGCCCGCGATGCTGGCAATTTACAGTGACGCCCCCGGGAAGAGGGCCTCCCCATGGCGCGGGTTCAACCAGGCGTGGGGTGGTCGGGTTCCGGGTGATACACGGTGCCCCCGGCGACGATGGTACGGCGCACGATCCCGGGAAGGGTTTCCCCGCCCCACGGGGTGTTCCGGGACCGCGAACGAAGCCGTGCCGGGTCGACGGTCCAGCGTGCCGCAGGGTCGAAGAGGACGATGTCGGCGGCTGCACCAGGTCGGAGGGTGCCGCCCTCGAGGTGCCAGATGCGCGCCGGTGCGGAGCTCATCCGCTCGATCAGTGTCGAAAGCGACAGGAGGCCGCTGTCCACCAGCTCGCGGAGCGCCAGTGACAATGCCGTCTCGAGGCCGATGATCCCGTTCGGTGCTTCGTCGAATTCGCGTTCCTTCGCGTCGTAATGATGCGGCGCGTGGTCAGTGGCGATGCAATCGAGCGTGCCATCGGCGAGTGCGGCGCGGATCGCGTCGCGATCGGCGGCTTCGCGCAACGGCGGATTCATCTTGGCGTTGGTGTCGTACCCTTCGCACCGTTCGTGGGTCAGGGAGAAATGGTGCGGAGCAGCTTCGGCGGTAATGCTGAGTCCCTCGTCCTTGGCACGGCGGATCAATTCGACCGATCCTCGCGTGCTCATGTGGCAGAGGTGGACGTGGCCACCGGTCAGCCGTGACAGGATGATGTCGCGGGCGACATGAATCTCTTCGGCCGCGGCCGGGATCCCCTTGAGACCCAGACGCGTCGCAACGATCCCTTCGTGCATCGCGCCGCCCGCGGCAAGCGGAAGATCCTCGCAGTGATCGGCGACGGGGATGCCGAAGGTCCGGGCGTACTCGATCGCCGTGCGCATCAGCTGGCTCGACATCACCGGATGGCCGTCGTCACTGACCGCGACCGCGCCTGCGCCGACCATCTCGCCAAACTCCGCGAGTTGCGCGCCGCGCTGTCCCAGCGAGACACAACCAATCGGATAGACGCGCGCGAGCCCGGCGGCCTTCCCTTTGGCGCGGACAAAGCCGACTGCACCCTGATTGTCGATCACCGGATCGGTGTTGGGCATGGCACAGATCCCGGTGAAACCGCCGGCCACCGCCGACAGCGCTCCGGTGGCGATCGTTTCCCGTTCCTCCTGTCCCGGTTCGCGCAGATGGACGTGCACGTCGATCAATCCCGGTGCGACGACGAGTCCCGTCGCATCGATCACCTCGGCATCGTCGGGACGGCCGATGTCGCGTCCGATTGCTGCAATGCGGCCATCCTGCACCAGCACTGTCGTGACATCGTCAAGTCGCTGCGCCGGATCGACCACCCGCCCGTTCGTCAGGAGCAACGGTCTCATCCTTCACCTCCGCTACCCGACCAGTCGGGCGATCCGCCCGCGAGGAGATAGAGCACCGCCATCCGCACGGCGACGCCGTTGGTCACTTGCGGGAGGATCACCGAGTGCGGCCCATCGGCGACATCGGAGTCGATTTCCACGCCGCGGTTCATCGGCCCGGGGTGAAGAATCAGCAGGTCGCGCGGCGCGCGCGCGAGACGCTCGCTCGTGACGCCGAAGACCCGGTTGTATTCGCGCAACGACGGAATGAAGCCGGCGGTCATCCGCTCGAGCTGCAG
This sequence comes from Gemmatimonadales bacterium, assembly GCA_036501385.1. Classification (GTDB taxonomy): domain Bacteria; phylum Gemmatimonadota; class Gemmatimonadetes; order Gemmatimonadales; family GWC2-71-9; genus Palsa-1233. The sequence goes on from DASYAK010000016.1 coordinate 17,592, forward strand.
CCGGAGCACATTGAGCGCATCGGCCCACTCGATCGCTTCCTCGATCCGGCGGAAGACGGTGACGCCCAGCTCGCGCACCTGGCTCGGCATCAGCGTCTGTGGACCACACACCGCCACCTCCGCGCCAAGCTTGGTGAGTCCCCAGATATTGCTCCGCGCCACGCGGGAGTGGAGCACGTCACCGACGATGCACACCCGGCGCCCGGCGATTGTCCCCAATCGGTCACGGAGGGTCAGGAGATCAAGAAGTCCCTGGGTCGGGTGCTCGTGCGTGCCGTCGCCGGCATTGATCACGTTGGAGCGGATCCTGCGGCCGAGAAACTGCGCTGCGCCCGACGCGCCATGCCGGATCACCACCATGTCGATCCGCATCGCCTCGAGGTTGCGCGCCGTATCGACCAGGGTTTCGCCCTTCGAGACCGATGAACCGGCCGATTGCACGTTGACGGTATCGGCGCTGAGACGCTTCTCGGCAAATTCGAACGAGATCCGGGTCCGCGTCGATGCCTCGAAGAAAAGATTCACAATCGTCTTTCCCCGCAGCGCCGGAACCTTCTTGATCGCCCGTTCGGAGACTTCCTTGAACGGCTCGGCCGTATCGAGGATCGCAGTGATCTGATCCGCGCTGAGCCCTTCGAGGCCAACCAGATCCTTGCCGAGGTCGACGGTAGTCACCGGTCACCTCGACGGATGAGCTCGACGCCGTCGTCGCCGTCGAGTTCGGCGACATGTACCGCGACGAGATCTCCCGGCGTGGCCGTCACGACAAGGCCGGTCACGTCGGCCGCGATGGGGAGCTCACGACCACCGCGGTCGACGAGCACGGTGAGCAGGATCCGGCTTGGACGGCCGAAATCGGCGAGCTCGTCGAGGGCGGCGCGTACGGTGCGGCCGGTGTATAACACGTCGTCGACGATCACCACGGTGGCGCCATCGAGGTCGCCCGGCAGGGAGGTTTCGTGCACCACTGGCCGTGGGCCAATCGCCTGGAGATCGTCGCGATAGAGCGTGATGTCGAGGGTGCCGCGGAGGAGAGGGCGATCGAGCTGCGGCGCGGTCAGCTTCGCAAGACGATCGGCCAGCTGGACGCCGCGGCGCTGGATGCCGACGATGACGATGCGATCCGCGGCAGCGGTCCGTTCCGCCAATTCAGACGCCATCCGCACAAGAGCACGCCCCATTGCTGGGGCGTCGAGAAGGCGGGTCGATGATGGCATCGAAGCAGGAAGGTACTAGGGACGTTCCAGTTCCGCCAAGCCGCGCGCCCGGGTCACGGTCGTCCATGCGAACATGCCGACAGGAACAAGGCCCGCGCTCCGGAAGAGCCGGCGGTACGCGGCTGCGCCCCGTCGCTGGAACTGGGCGCGATCCCCTTCGATCTCGTCGGACGCGGTAAAGGCGGACAGGAACGCGACACCGTCGAGCAGTGCGGCGACCTGGGCAATCCCGCGCTTGAGCGCCGGAGTGGGGAGATAGTGAAGAACATCGGAAACCACGATCAGGTCGAATGGCCCGTCGAGGCCAAGCTGATCCAGTTGGGTGATGTTGCCGAGACGCAGGTTGCGGCGCCGCCCCCAACGGCCGACTGCCCAGCCACTCCGATCGACGCCGGCATACCGCGCGCGGGGACGTAGGCGCTGGAGAACCGGCTGCCACCGCCCTTCGCCCGCGCCGACGTCGAGCACCGAGCGCAGCGGCCGGCCGAGGAGTTGCTCGGTGATTGCGACGGCGACCGCGACGGTGCGCGCCAGATCGGCTGGGGAGCCAATCCGGCGCGCCCGATACCATCGATCGAAATACTCCCGATCGTATCGCTTGATGGCCAGCGACCGCTAGCGGCGCGGAGCGATTGCCGCGCGAAGCGACACGGTACCGACACGATGCGGAGCTGCCAGTGTCGGCAACGTCACGGCGTCGAGGAGCGCCTGATACGGATCAGGATTCGATGCGCTATCTGCGTCTCCCTGACCGCCGTCATCGTTCCCCTGGCCGCTGGCGCGCTCGACGTGAAGCACCGTCTTGCCAACCTCGTTGCCGATCTTCACGGTGACCAGGTAATCACCGGGTCCGGCGGCCGCGGCGCCGCGACCAAACCCGCCACCGCCGCCGCCTCGACCACCGCGCCCTCCCGCGGGCTGGGTGAGCAGCGTCACGGTCTCCATCAGCGTCGAATCGGCACCGGCGGCCGCGAAGCCGCCTCGACCGCCGCGTCCACCACCGCCGCCACCACCACGGCCGCCGGCGTTGAAGTTTTCACCGGGCCGCTCGTTCCACACATCGCTGTTGCCGCGGCCGCGACCGCCTCCGCCGCCGAATCCACCACGGCCCGCCGGATTCTGCTGCGCGATGAGCCGTCGCACCCGCGCGAGCGCCAGGGTGTCGGTTCCTGCCTTGCGAAGCGAATCGTAGACAAACGTCGCGCGCCGCGCCTCGACGATGCTGTCACGCCGCTGCGCCGGGCTCAAGTTGCGATCGGGCGGGGGCGGATTCCGTCCGAAATTCCACGACACGCGCTGCAGCCCGTTGGCGGACGGGCCAGTCATCGTCCGGACGGTATCGCCGGCCGCATCCTGCACCACGATGCTGGCAGTCCCACCCGCGCTGGATCCCGACACCAGGTATTCGATGTCGGCGCCGTACGCGGGGCTGGTTCCCCGGAATTCGATCCCCTGACCGGTCGACTGGCCATCGAAAAGTGGTTCGCCATACTGGAATGCCATCTTCGGCTTGAGAACCGCGAGCGTCTTCGGCGCGCTGAGTTCAGCCAGTTGCGGCAGGGCGTTGATGTCGACGATCCAGATCGACCGACCGTGCGTCGCGGCGATCAACTCTCGATCGCGCGGCTGAATCTTGAGGTCATACACCGGCACGGTCGGCAGCGCGGCCATGAACCGCTGCCACGTCACGCCGCGATCGACCGACACGTAGCAACCCACGTCGGTGCCGAGGTAGAGCACATTCCGATCGGCCGGATCTTCGCGCACCACGTGCACGTAATCGGGACCGCCGGTCGGCAGGTTGTTCACGATCGAATGAAAGGTGCGCCCGAAATCAGTGGTGACGTAGACGTATGGCTTGTAATCACCGGTGCGATGGCCGTCGAATGTCACGTAAAATGTGTTGGTGTCGGCGTGTGACGGCTCGATTCGCGACACATAGGTTCCCGGCGGAACACCCGGGAAATGTCCGGTGAGTTCTTCCCAGTTTCCGCCGTCGTTCCTGGTGAGCCAGGTGCGCCCGTCATCAGTCCCGGCGTACAGCAAGCCGGGCCGCAGGTACGATTCCGCCAGCGAGACGATCGTCGGAAATGTCTCGGCGCCGGTGGCATCGGTCGTGATTCCGCCGGTGGTGCGCGTGCTCACGCGGATCTTCATCGTGTCGGCGTAGGTGAGGTCGGGCGAGATCGGAAACATGTGATCGCCGCGTTCGACCGACTTCATCACGCGATTGCTGCCGGCATAGAGGACGTGCGAATCGAACGGCGACAGGAAGAACGGCGTCTCCCAATTCCACCGGAGCGCGAAGTTGACCGAGTCGTCGCGAATCAGGTTGCGGATCTCGACGATCCGCTTCTTGACCGCCGGCGTACCGGCGTGCGCCGAATCATCTTCCAGCACGGCGATGGTGTCTTCCCACGCCGCGATCCGGGCGCGGGCCGATGGCTTCACCAGGGTGGTGCTCTCGCCGGTGGCGGTGTTGACCCGCTCCATGTCGCCGCCCTGCGACTCGCCGTAGACGATGTGCGAATCGGTGGGATCCTGCGCCGTGTAGAATCCGTCGCCGCCAGTGATGGTGTACCACATCGAATTGGTGATCGGCCCGTTCTTCCGCCGGCTCGGTCCGCACCACGCGCCGTTGTCCTGCAGGCCGCCGCAGACGTTATACGGGATGGCGTAATCGAACGACACGTCGTAGAGCTGGCTGATTGCGAGCGAATTGAGCACCAGCCAGTTGCCGCCGCGGTCGAACGACTCGCTCACGCCGCCGTCGTCACCGACGATGATCCGATTCGGATCGCTGGGGTCGATCCACATTGCGTGGTGATCGACGTGCACACCGACGGTCGTCTGCCCCACCGTCTTGCCGCCATCGTTCGATACGTTGATCGGCGTCGACGACCAGTAGACGCGGTCAGGATTCTTCGGATCGACCCGCACCTGCGAGTAGTAGAAGGGACGCACGTCGCTGCTGTTCATCAGCGTCCAGGCAGCGCCGCCGTCCTGAGAACGGTAGAGCCCGCTCTTGAGCTGCTGCGGACGCCCGACGCCGGACTTGCCTTTGGGATTCGGGTTGGAGTCGGCCTCGACGAGGGTGTAGATCACCTTTCCGTTGCTCGGCGCAATCGCGATCCCGATCCGTCCCTTTTCGGTGTCGGGAAAGCCGCCGCCCTTGACCTCGGTCCAGTTTTCCCCGCCATCGGTCGACTTCCAGAGGCCACTCCCCGGGCCACCGCTGGTGTAGTAGTACGGCCCGCGAATCCGCTGGTAACTCGATGCGAAAAGGACATCGGGATTCGACGGGTCGACGGCGATGTCGATGAACCCGGTCTTGTCGTTGATGAACTTCACCTTTTTCCAGGTCTGCCCGCCATCGGTCGTCTTGTAGATTCCTCGATCCACGTTGTCATTCCACGGCGCGCCGAGTGCGGCAACCCAGACAATGTTCGGGTTGGTTGGATGGACGACGATCCGCCCGATCGCTTGCGTCTTCTCCAGTCCCATCAACTTCCAGGTGATTCCACCGTCGACCGACTTGTAGATCCCGCCACCGGGGGAGATCGAGTTGCGACTGTTCGGCTCGCCGGTTCCCGCCCAGACCTGCATCGTGTCGCTCGGCGCAATCGCCAGCATGCCCATCGACACCACGCGCTCGTGCTCGAAGACCGGCCGGAAGGTCACGCCACCGTTGGTGGTTTTCCAGATTCCACCTCCGGCAGCCGCCACGAAGAAGGTGCGCGACGGCGAGGGGATCCCGACCACGTCGCTCACCCGGCCTTCGGTGTTGGCCGGCCCGATGTTCCGCCAGCGGAAGGCGGCGAGGGTGCTCGAATCGATCGCGGAATGGGATGATTGGGCTGCGAGGGGGACGGCGGCGCTCATGACCAGAACGGGGATGAGCGCCCGAATCTGCGGGCAGGGCATCAAGTATCTCTCGGTGGCAGGGGCGAAGTGCAATGCAAGATGCGCGGTCTGACCGCATCATGGAAGAGGCTTGGCGTCCCCCGTCGGGAGATCGGGAACTCGCGCTTCATCGAGCGCGTTTCCGTCGTGAACGTGTGGCACGGTCGGCCGGCTATTTTTCGTCCGATCCGTTGACCTCGACCCGTCGCAGAAGGAACGCCGTCATGCAGGATTCCATCCGATCGTTGACTCACCTGGCAGCCGCGATCACCGTGGCTGCGGCGATGGCAGCTCCGCTTGGCGCCCAGGCGAACCATGTCACCGCTCCCGCGCCTTTTACCAAGCCAAGCGACGCCGTCCTGCGGAAGAAGCTGACGGCGGAGCAATACGAGGTTACCCAGCACGCAGGGACCGAGACGCCGTTTCGCAATCAATACTGGAACAACCACGCTCCCGGGATCTACGTCGACGTCGTCTCCGGCGAACCGCTCTTCAGTTCGCTCGACAAGTTCGAGTCGGGGACCGGTTGGCCGTCGTTTACCAAGCCGCTCGAACCGTCCAACATCAAGACCGATAACGATCCGTCGCTTGGCATGGATCGCACCGAGGTGCGTTCTGCCCACGCGAACTCCCATCTCGGCCATGTCTTCGATGACGGCCCCAAGCCCACGGGCCTTCGCTACTGCATGAATTCAGCGGCGATGCGGTTCATTCCGCTCGACAGCCTGAGCGCCGACGGGTACGGCAAGTACCTCCAGCTCTTCCAGCACGCCGGGTTCAAGACGCCGTAGCTGGGCCGCTCCGCACCGCCATTATCTTCCCGCGCCCAAGGACAGGTGCTCGAGTGGTTTAAGAGGCACGCCTGGAACGCGTGTAGGCGGTGCAAGCCGTCTCGAGGGTTCGAATCCCTCCCTGTCCGTGACTCATGGCAGCATTCGACGCACCACAACCACTTGATGAAGCGTCGCGACGGCTCGCCCTCCGCCGGATGAAGCTGATGGCGTCGGGGATGCTGCTCGTGGCGGCGGCGATATTCGTTGTCGCCCGCGTCCTCGAGCCGCTTCATCCATGGCTCGGGTATCTGCGGGCAACCGCGGAAGCGTCGCTCGTGGGCGGTGTCGCCGACTGGTTTGCCGTCACGGCCCTCTTTCGCCACCCGCTCGGCATTCCGATCCCGCACACCGCGATCATGCAGACACAGAAGGATCGCGTCGGCCGGATTCTCGGAAACTTCGTCCAGAACCACTTCCTCTCCCGGGCGGTGCTCGATGCCCAGCTGGCCGGAATCCGCCCCGCCTCACGGATGGCGGAGTGGCTGAGCGATCCCGAGCACCGGACGCGGCTGGCGCGTGACCTCGCGGGCGGACTGGCGCGCGCAGTGGAAGCGCTTCCCGAAGCCGACGTCCGCGACTTCATGCAGCGCAGCGCGGTCTCGCGCCTTGAGGCGATGCAATTGGCGCCGCTGGTCGGTGATGTTCTCACCATCGCGACCGCTGATGGCAGGCCCCAGGAACTTCTCGACGAGGCGACCCGACTGATTGGCGGCGCAGTCGACGACGGGCGCGATGCCATCCGGATCAAGGTTCGCCAGGAGAGTCCGCGCTGGCTTCCGCTCGGCGTCCGCGACGCGATTGCCGATCGGATGATCGGCGGCCTCCAGCGCCTTCTCGCCGACGTCGCCGCGGATCCGGTGCACCCGCTTCGCGCACGATTCGACGGCGTCGTGTACGACTTCATCCAGCGGCTCAAGACGTCGCCCGACCTTATTGCCCGCGCGGAGCGGCTCAAGCACGAACTCCTTGGTCATCCGGTCGTCGAGGACCTCGTGTCGTCGGTGTGGGACCGGATTCGCGACGCCGCTGCGCGTTACCGTTCCGATCCCGAGCATGCCTCGCTTGAGCCGATCGAGAGCGTCCTCGCGGCTGTTGCAGAGTCGCTCACCGCAAACGCCGACCTGCGCAGCGAGGTCGATCGCTTCGTGACCGACGTCGTTGCGTCGCTGCTGGAGCAGCATCGCCACGAGGTCGCCGATCTGATCGCCGCGACCGTGCGCGACTGGGATCCTCAGGTGGCGTCGAACCGGATTGAGCTCGCAGTGGGCCGCGACCTCCAGTTCATCCGGCTCAACGGCACGCTGGTCGGCGGACTCGCCGGCCTGCTGATCTACACCATTGCACAGTGGCTCTAGCCGTGCACCAATCGGATTTCATTCGGAGCGATGATGCATAGACGACTCACTACCGTTCTCGTGGCGCTCGTCGCCAGCGCAGCGACCCGAAGTGTTCGGGCGCAGGCAAAGGCGTGCCCGGCTGAAGCGATCGATTCATCGACGATGCTCAACGACCTCACTCGCCTGGCCGACGATTCGATGCAGGGGCGCCGCGTCGGGACGACGGGAAACTTCAAGGCGCGGGATTTCATCGCGGCGCGATTCGATGCGCTGGGTCTCGACCGGATCCCTCCGGGCCGCATCCAGCCGTTCACTGCCCCGACGCGTCGCGGTACGATCAGCGGCTTCAACGTGGTGGGACTGATCGCCGGATCGGCCAGCCCCAACGAGTACATCGTCGTCTCGGCGCATTTCGACCACATCGGCAGGGTCGAGCCGGGGGCACAGTGCCGACCCACAGGCGCCGATTCGATCTGCAATGGCGCCGACGACAACGCGTCAGGCACCGCGGCGCTCCTCGCGCTGGCTCGTCTGTTCGAGCAGGAGCGTCCCCGGCACTCGATCGCCTTTGTCGCGTTTGATGCCGAGGAGTCGGGTGATGTCGGAAGTCACGCGTGGATGGCGTCGCCGCCGATGCCGGTCGACCAGATGCTGATCGATGTCAACATGGACATGGTCGGACGGAACGTGCACAACGAGCTCTACGCCGCCGGCCCCACAAAGTACCCGAAGTTGCGGCCGCTGGTGGAAGCGACGATCGGCTGCTCGGCGATCAAGCTGACGATTGGTCACGATGGCCCTGGAGCCCCGGGCGGGGACGACTGGACCAATCAGTCCGATCAGGGAGCATTCAACGACCGCGGCATTCCGTTCGTCTACTTCGGCGAAGAGGACCACCCCGACTACCATCGCGCCACCGACCACGCCGATCGAATCATGCCGGCGTTCTACACCGGTGCCGTCCGCGACGTGGCGGACTTCATCCGCCGGATCGACGCAGCCCCGCCGAAGCGATAATCATCGCTCCAGGACCAGCGCTGCGCCTCAGGGTTTGCGCGCTCCTGGCTGCACCTGATGCGGGCCGAAGATGGCCGTGTCGCCATGCGCATTGATCCGGTCGAGTACTCGCTGCGTCAGGTCGATGTTCCGATTGACCGACGCGATCCCGTGACTCGATCCAGCATCGAAAATCATGGCACAATGGAGGTCAGAACGAATCGAGTCGACCACTGCCTGGACACCCATCTCGATCGGCTGGAGGCGCACTTGCCGATCGTTACCCAGTTGATCCTGCAGGGTCCTGGACTGCGCCTCCACCGCCGCACGCTGGGCATCCAGCTTCCCGATTTCAACCGCCTTCGCGGCCGCGCCCATGACCGCCGCCTTCGCCTGATATGCCGTCGTCGCTGAATCGAGCACTGCTTCCTCTCTGGCCAGTTCAGTGCGGAAGTTGCTCGCTATTATGGTGAGTTCGGAATCCTTCTGGGCGTATCGTGGAATTGTCGCGAGTATGAGTTGCACCTGCACCACGCCGACCTGTCCCGCCGCACAAAGGCCCTGCGCGGCGAGCGGATGAGCGCCGATCGTAAACAAAGTGCAACCGATCGCTCCGACCATGATCTTCCGATGGCAATTCATTCGGCGATCCTTTCGGTGCCGGGCCTGGAGATCCCTGGCACTCAAGCCACCACGCGGCGCACAAATCCGCGGACGCCGGCCGCGGTGAGCAGCGACGCCAGCAGCGCCAGCATTCCCGCGGCGATTCCAGCGCCGAGGTGCGGAACGTCGGGCGTGAGTGCGATGCGAAGGCCCTCGCTCATGTACACCAGCGGATTGATCAGCACGAAGCCCTGCAGCCACGGGATCGCCGACAGCGATGCCCAGGGATAATAGACGCATCCCAGGAACATGATCGGCGTGAGGACAACGGCGAACATCAGGCCAATCTGTTGCGGGCGAACGGCGGTGCCGAGGAAGAGTCCCAATGACGCCGCCGTCCAGCTCGACAGGATGAGCATCAGCAGCAGCATTCCCCAGCTCGCCACCCGGATGTGCACGGCCGTCGCAGGCAACGCCGTGATGATCGGGAAGATCACCGCTCCGGCAAGGAGACCCTGGAAGGCGCCGAAGGCGACCTTGGCGAGGGGCACGGTCGCAAGCGGAATCGGCGCCAGGACGCGATCCTCGATTTCCCGCGTGGCACCGAGCTCGATCGAAAGTGGCAGCGCCACCGCGGCGATCGAGGTGAACACCATCGCCACTGCGACGAGCCCTGGCACGAGGACGGTGGCAAAGGTCATTGCCCCAGCCGCTACCGGAAGGTGCTGACCGGTCCGGGGAAGAACGAAGGTGAAGACGAAGACCGTGAGAAACGGATTCATCACCGTGCGGAGTGCAAACGGGAGCCATTCCCGGCGAAGTACCCGGAAATCGCGAGCCCAGAGGCCGAGCACCGACGCGGTAATCGAGCGGCGATCACTCACGCAAATCTCTCCCGGTGAGCCTGATGAAAACGGTTTCGAGCGACGGCTCGGTGACCTTGAGATCAGTGAGGCCGTGTTCGGCGACGCGACTCACGACCCGGGGCACCGCCGTGCCGTCTGCCGACACCAGAACCCGCAGGCCGTGCTCCGTATCTTGCACCTCGCTCACGCCAGCCACTCCGTCGAGCGCGGCGCGGGCAACGGCGTGGTTGCCCGCCAGTGCCATGTCGAGCACGGCGAATCCGCCACTTTCCTGCTTGAGCTGCTCCGGCGTCCCTTCGGCCAGGATTCTCCCGTGGTCGACGATCGCGACGCGCTGGCAGAGCTGATCGGCCTCTTCCATGTAGTGCGTGGTGAGGACCACGGTCAGACCTTCGCTGCGCAGGGCCGCGACGAGGTCCCACAGGGCGAGACGGCTCTGCGGATCGAGCCCCGCGGTCGGCTCGTCGAGAAAGAGGACCGTCGGCCGGTGGGCGATCGCCCTCGCGAGCTGGACGCGCTGCGCCAATCCGCCAGAAAGCTGCCCCGGCATCGACGCCTGCTTGTCGGCGATCAGGAAGCGCTCCAGGAGCTCTTTCGTCCGTCGGCGAGCGTCGTCACGATGCAGCCTGAAGTACCGGCAGTGATAGTAAAGATTTTCCGCCACGGTACACGAGCGATCGAGGGTGATTGCCTGGGCGGCAACGCCGATGTGGCGGCGGACTGCAACTGAATTGCGCGCCACGTCGAGCCCCGCCACGACAGCACTTCCGGAAGTCGCTCCGACCTTGGTGGTGCAGATACCAATTGCGGTGGTCTTCCCGGCTCCGTTGGGGCCGAGGAGCCCATAGATCGTCCCCGCCTCGACATCGAGCGATACGCCGTCGAGTGCCGTGACCGGCGGTGGACCGTCATAAACCTTCCGCACATCGTGCAACTGGACGGCAGCGGCCATGGGGCGATCGGTGGGAGGGGATATCGAGATGCTGCGCGCCGGAAGCGATCGTCCCACTCGGGATCCGGTCGTCGCCAGCGCTCTGGCATCGGGAACAGACGGACAGGGAGGGATTCGAACCCTCGATACCGTTGCCGGTATACCGGTTTTCGAGACCGGCTCCTTCAGCCACTCGGACACCTGTCCCAGCTGCGGTGCGGGGTGCAAACTTGGACGAGGCCGCCCTGCCGAGCAAGTCTGGCGGCGTTGGCGGTTATCATCGGGCGGGTACTCGTGCGGAGAACTAGCCACTTCATGACCACGCGCCGCAATTTCGTCACCGCCGCCGCCACCGCCGCCGCCGCCGCGGCCGCGGCCGCAGGCCATCGCACCTTGGTCGCACGGCCGCTCCATGCCGCGCGTCCGGCACCAACCAAGGCACAACTGGCCTGGCAGCGCGATGAACTCGCGCTCTTCCTGCATTTCGGCGTCAACACCTTCACCAACCGCGAATGGGGCGACGGGCACGAAGACCCCGCCGTCTTCGCACCGACGGCCCTCGACGCGCGCCAGTGGGCACGAAGCGCGGCGAGCGCGGGATTCCGGTCGATGATCCTCACCGCGAAGCACCACGACGGATTTTGCCTCTGGCCGACCCGGACCACCTCACATTCGGTCGCTTCGAGCGGATGGCGCGGCGGTAAAGGCGATGTGGTCCGTGAATTTGTCGATGCCTGCCGCGCCGAAGGGCTCCACGCCGGGCTCTATCTCTCGCCATGGGATCGCAACGCCCGGGCCTACGGCGATTTACCGCGCTACAATGCGATGTACGCGGCGCAGCTCACCGAGCTTCTGACGGCTTACGGCTCGATTCACGAAGTCTGGTTCGATGGAGCCAACGGTGAAGGGCCCAACGGAAAGAGGCAGACCTACGATTGGCCCGGAGTGTGGGGATTGGTGCGCAAGCTGCAACCGGGTGCGGTGATTTTTTCCGACGCCGGACCCGACGTGCGATGGATCGGAAACGAGAACGGTGCCGCCGGCGACCCCAACTGGTCGACAGTTGACCCGAGCGTGGTGCCGTACCCCGGGGCGAGCGGTGACCAGGTGATCAGGACGCTGCAGCACGGCGATCCGGCAGGAACAGCCTGGCGTCCGGGCGAGAGTGATGTGTCGATCCGGCCTGGATGGTTCTACCATCCTGCGGAGAACGCCGCGGTGAAGTCGCCGGACCGACTCGTCGATCTCTACTTCTCCTCGGTGGGGCGCAATTCCAAGCTCCTCCTCAATGTCCCGCCAACGAACGAAGGACTGCTGCATGCCAATGACGTTGCGTCGCTGGTTACGATGCGCCGGCAACTCGACGCCCTGATGAAGGACGATATTGTCGCTCGCCATCATGTTCGGTGGAAGATCGCGGGCAATCAGGGTGTTGCGACCATCGACTTCGATCGCCCGGTTCTGGTCGCGACGTCGGATCTCGGTGAATCGATCGAAGATGGCCAGTGCGTCTCGACCTATCGTGTCGAGGGCTGGACCGGCGACAGCTGGCAGCTTCTATCACGCGGCACGACGATCGGGTATCGAAAGCTCGATCGTTTTCCCGCCGTGGCCTGCAGCCGACTTCGTGTCACGGTAAAATCGATGACAGCCAAGGCACGGCCGGTGCGCGTGGCCGCATACTCCCCGAGCCGGTGACTCCCATGGACACTTCCCTTCCCACGGCCCGGCTCGGTACCACCGGCATGGCGATCACTCGCGTCGGTTTCGGTGCGTGGGCGATCGGCGGGGCCGATTGGCGTTTCGGCTGGGGAGCACAGGACGACGCCGAGTCGATCGCGGCGATCTGCCACGCGATCGAACGGGGCATCAACTGGATCGACACCGCAGCCGTCTACGGTCTTGGTCATTCCGAAACTGTCATCGCCGCCGCACTCCGCAATTTTGCCCCCGACGATCGCCCGCTGGTCTTCACCAAGGGCGGAATGATCTGGAGCGACGACCGGAGCGCCGAGCCGCGCCGTGTGGCAACGCGCGCAACACTTCGGCGTGAGGTGCACGAGTCGTTGCGTCGCCTCGGCGTCGAACGCATCGATCTCTATCAGGTGCACTGGCCGCCCGCGGATCAGACGCCGCTCGACGAGTACTGGGAGACGATGCTCGATCTTCGCCGCGAGGGGGTCGTTCGCGCCGTCGGGCTCTCCAACCACGATGCAGGTCAAGTCCAGCGTGCCGAATCGCTCGGCCATGTCGATTCGCTGCAGTCGCCGTTCTCGCTGATTCGCCGCCAGCTGGCCGAAACGCAGATCCGCTGGTGCGCCGATCACGATACTGGTGTTCTTGTCTACTCACCGATGCAGTCAGGGCTGCTGTCAGGGTCGTTCACCGCTGACCGGGTGGCCGCACTTCCCGCCGACGACTGGCGCTCACGTTCGGAGCGGTTTGCCGGCGACAACCTCCGCCGTGCACTCACCCTGGTTGATCGGCTTCGCCCGGTTGCCGCACGACACAGCACGACGGTTGGAACGATCGCAATCGCCTGGACGCTGGCGTGGCGCGGTGTCACTGGCGCGATCGTTGGCGCGCGTAACCCCGGCCAGATCGACGGGTGGATCGATGCAGCAAGGTTGCAACTCACCGCGGATGATCTCGCCGAAATCGCCACCGCGATCAAGGCCAGCGGCGCCGGCGGCGGGCCGGACCGACCGTCATGAGCGGACGGGAGCGGCACACCGTCCATCTCATCTGTCATACTCACTGGGATCGCGAGTGGTATCTCCCCGAGGCGGCGTTCCGACCGCGCCTCGTGTCGGCGGTTGCGGACCTGTTCACCGTGCTCGAGCGGGAGCCTGACGCCCGTTTCGTCCTCGACGGGCAGACGGTACTCCTCGATGACGTGCATGCAGTCATTCCGGGCTGGCGGTCCCGTTCAGCGGCAGCGGCTCAATCGGGCCAGCTCGATGTCGGGCCGTGGTACATCCTCGCGGACGAACTCGTCCCGTCGGGTGAATCAATGATCCGCAACCTTCTCGAAGGGAACCGCGACGCGCGCGACCATGGCCGGCGAATGGACGTGCTCTATTCGCCCGATGCCTTCGGCCATCCCTCGACCCTCCCCACGCTCGCGAGCGAATTCGGGATCGGGGCGGGCGTGGTCTGGCGTGGCCTCGCTCCGGCGTCCGGTCGCGACACCGATCTCTACTGGTGGAACGGGCCCGACGGGACGCGCCTTCTCCTCTATCACCTCCCGCCGTCAGGATACGAAATCGGGGCGGGATTGCTCGAACCGGAAGATCGTCTTGCCAGCGAATGGTCGCGGATCAAGCCGATCGTGACGGGACGCGCGGCGACGGCGGAGGTCGCGGTATTTGTCGGCGCCGATCACCACGCGCCGCCGAGCGACCCGGTGGCGATTCGCGATGTGCTACGCCGACTCGACCCGACGTGTGACTTCCGGCTGAGTTCGCTCAGCGAGTACTTCGCTGCCGTACGCCAGGCCGCATCGGTTGACCGCTGTCGCGCCATGTCGGGAGAACTGCGATGGTCGTTCGGCCACACTTGGACCCTTCCTGGTGCACGGGCGGTCCGGTCCAGGATGCTGCGGCGATTTGGCGCCACCGAATTGCTGCTGCTGCGCAAGGCCGAGTGCCTTGCCGCGCTTGTACCGCGATCGACCGGCCACGTGTTGCACGAATTGGTCGGGGCGGCGCGCCGGACGCTTCTTCAATGTCAGTTTCACGACACCCTTTGCGGCTGCTGCAGTGACCTGGTAGCCCGAGAGCAAGGAACGCGGCTCACAACGGTGGCGTCACTCTCAGACGAGATATCGCGTGCCGCGTTGCATCGCATCACCGGACATGATCCTGATCTGGCTCGTACGGCGCCTGGCGCTGCACAACCAGCGATGATTCTCTGGAACCCCGCCGCGCGACTGCGTGGTGGCATCGTGACGGCCGTGGTCACCGTCTTCCGGCGCGACATCTTCGTCGGGCCGCCGACTCAACGCATCGCCAGGACTGGCGAGGGCTTCGCCCCATTCGCATTGTCGACGCCGGACGGCACACCGATGCCGGTGCAGGTCCTTTCCGTGATGCGCGGTCTCGAGCGAATCGACGCGGCGCATCACTATCCCGACCTCGACGAAGTGGACCGCGTGACCATCGCATTCGCCGCGCCGACGGTCCCCGGGCTCGGTATCGCGATCCTGACGCCGATCGCCTTTCCGGCCGACCCGGCGCCCACCGACCTCGAAGTCAGCGCGACCCGCCTCGCCAATCGGTTCGTCGAAGTTCACTGCGAACGCGACGGCCGAGTCGATCTGGTCGATCGCCGCTCCGGCGAGCACTATCGCGATATCCTGCGAATGGTCGACGAGCGCGACCTCGGCGATACCTACACGCCGGATATTGCACCCGATGACCCATTGCCTTTGGCACCAACGGGTGTTCCGCGCGTGCTTGCTGCCGGACCGCTGGTCGGAGCGATCGACACCGCGATGATCGTCAATCACTCCACCGGCCGCATCACGGTCCGCCGGATTCTCATCCTCCACGCCGAGTCGCCGGTGCTGCGAATCCGGCTCGAAGTCGACAACCAGGCGCGCGATCATCGACTGCGCATCGCGATTCCAGTCGGCGCCGGGTCCAACCTGACGAGCGGGGCGGCGTTCGGCTTTGAAGACCGGTCGCCCGCCGATGTCGATCTCCGGCGGTTTCCGGCAGAGCACCCGTTGCGCACGGCGCCGGCACAGCGCTTTGCGGCGGTCAGCGAGGGCAATCGAGGTGTCGCCCTCTTCTGTCCCGGATTCTTCGAATACGAGTGGACCGATCGCACCCTCTCCCTCACGTTGATCCGATCGGTCGGAGAACTCTCCAAGCCGGATCTCCGGACGCGCCCTGGCCACGCGGGATGGCCGATCGCCACTCCCGAGGCGCAGGAGCCGGGATTGCACGCGATCGAGTTCGCCATCACTCCAATCGACCACGACGATGGGCTGCGGATCGACGCGCTCGAGGCGCTCTGGGAAGAGATCTTTCTGCCCCTGCAGCCGGACTTCATTCGCGCCTTCACGGGGAAGGTCGGAACGTCGCCAGTAATCGGCGCCGGGCTCGAAGGCGATGGCCTGGTGTTCAGCGCGTGCAAGCATGCTGAATCGGGCGATGGAGTCGTCCTGCGATGCTACAATCCGTCGCCGACCCCGGTGCGTGGGCGGTGGATCATGGCGTCTCCACTTGCCGCAGCGATGCGGATCCGTGCCGACGAAACGGCAATCGAATCGCTCGCCATTACATCGGCGGGTGTGGAAATTGTCGCCCCGCCTCGCGCGCTAGTCACGGTGCTCGTGCAGTTCGCGGCGTGAACCCGGAGGGAGTCTTGTCGCAGCCACTCGCAGGAAAACGGATCGCGGTGCTCGTCGCCGATGGCGTCGAAGACCTCGAATTTCACGTGCCGTACATGCGACTTCAGGAGGAGGGCGCCGACGTCGTGGGCGCGGCAATGAAGCCGGATCCGGTGCACGGGAAACACGGCCTGATGATCACGCCCGACCTCACCGTCGATACCCTCGATCCCGCCAAGCTGTTCGGGCTCGTCGTTCCCGGCGGGTGGGCGCCGGACAAGTTGCGGCGATCTGCAGTTGTGCTGTCGCTACTCCGGCACCTCGATGCTCGCCGGCGGCCGATCGGGATCATCTGTCATGGCGGCCTGGTTGCGATCTCCGCCGGAATCGTTCGCGGCAAGCGCGCCACCGGCTCGCTCGGCATCAAGGACGACCTTGTCAATGCCGGCGCGACGTGGGTCGACGAGGCCGCGTTTCGCGACGGTCACCTGGTGTGGGGCCGGATTGTCGCCGACCTCCCGGCGTTCTGCCGTGAACTGGTGGCCGGCTTCAGGGGCGCGGCCGCACCCGGTCGAGAATCTCGCCCAACGCCTTGATCTCGTCGCCGTAGCGCGCCCAGTCCCCGTTGCGCTGCGCATCGAGCGCGGCCTGGAAATGGCGGCGCGCTTCCACGAACTGACCTTCGAGCGACGAACTCGTTGCGGTGGGGGGCGCTGCCTGGCCGGTCGCCGCCGCGGGCGCGCTCACGCCTGCTGGCGCACCGCCGAAGAGCGTGGCGAGCGCGGCATCGAGGGTCTCATCCATTACTACCCTGTCGCCGTAGACAATCACCACGCGCTTTAGCTCGGGAATTCGCCCCTTGTCGGCCTGCAGGTAGAGCGGTTGCACGTAGAGCAAGGATTGCTCGATCGGAATCACCAGCAGGTCACCCCGCACCACCTTTGAGCCTCGTTGATCCCAGAGCGACAGCTGACGCGAAATGTCGGTGTCCTGGTTGATCCGCGCTTCCACCTGGCTCGGTCCGTAGACCAAGCTCTGCCGCGGCAACCGGTATGCCACCAGCTTGCCGTATTCCGGACCATCGTTCCGCGCCACCATCCAGGCCGAGAGATTGTCCTTGCCTCGCTGGGTGAAGGGCACCATGTAGATGTATTCCGCCTGCTGCTCGCCGGGAAGCCGCATGATGATGTGGCGCATGAACGGCACCGCGCCGGTGCTTTCGTCGACGGCGGGGATCTGCCACTGATCGTTGCGCTGGTAGAAGTCGTCCGGCGCGTCCATGTGGTAGGTCGTGTAGAACCTGGTCTGCAACCGGTACAGTTCGTCGGGAACGCGCAGGTGCGCCCGCAGATCGGGCGGCATGCTGTCGATCGAATGGAAGATTCCGGGGAAGATCCGCGACCACGTCTGGATCAGCGGATCATGCGGGGCGCTGACGTAGGCGGTCAGCGATCCGTCGTAGGCATCGAGAACGACCTTGACGCTGTTGCGCATGTAGGTGGTGCCATCGCCGGATCGCGCGGCGTAGGGGTACCGGTCGGTCGTGGTGTATCCATCGAGGAGCCATTTGAGCGTTCCATCCGATGCAATCACCAGGTAGGGATCGCGATCAAAGTCGAGGAACGGCAGCGCCGTCGTGACGCGGTCCCGGATATTCCGATAATAGAGGGCGCGGCTCTGGTCGGTGATGTCACCAGAGAAAAAGATCTTCGAAGTCCCGAACTCGGTGGCGAACACGAGGCGCCGCCAGACATTGCGAACCGGGACGCCGCCCTTGCCGGTATACGCCTCGAAGACATTCTGGTCACCGACGGGGTGATCGAATTCCTTTTCCCTGGTTCCCACGAAGACATAGTCGTACGCCGCTTCGCCGAAGTAGATCTGCGGCCTTGTCACCTTGAGCGAGACAGTTGACACCGGAGGAAGGTCCTTGATGAACAGCACCGGGAGGCCTTCGTCGGTCACCTGATTGACCGGCGCCATCGTCAGGCCCATCCCGTGGGTGAAGGTGAGGTGCTCGTTGATGAAGGTCCGGGTGGGAAGTGCCGCGGCGTTCAACTCGCGCGGCGAGAGAAGCACCTGCCGGTACTTGCCGTCGATCCAGTACCGGTCGTCGTCGATCGACGCGAAGTTGTAATAGGTGCGAATTTCCTGCAGCTGTCCGAAGGTCTGCAGCAGCGGGTCGCGGTCCCAGAGCCGCACGTTGTCGATCGTCGCCGCATTGGCCCCGATATTCGCAAGAGTGAGTGTGCCGACGTCGGCGAGGTCCTTGACCTGGACGCTGTCGAGACCCCACGCGGCGCGAGTCGCGACAATATGGTTGCGCAGATACGGGCGCTCGCGAGTCAGCTCGGTCGGGGCCACCAGGAACTTCTGCATCACCAGCGGGAAGAGGCCGCGGCCGACGAGTGCCACCGCCGCGTAAATTCCCACGGCCCACGCCGTTGAACGCACCAGCGTGCCGCGCGCATTGCCGATCAGCACCGCCACCGCGACTCCGAGCGCCAGGAAGGTCGAGAGGCGCAGCATCGGCAGCGTAGCATGGATGTCGGTAAAGCTCGCCCCGACGAGCGGGCCGGTGTCGGAATAGAGCAGGTTGGGAATTGCGACGTACCAGAGCTGAACCGCGCCAAGCACGAAGAACGCCGCCAGCAGGATTGCGAGGTGCCGCCCTGCCCCGGGTTCGATCTGAAGCCGGCGAGGTGGAATAAAGAGGATGTCGCGACGAAGGCGGTAGATCGGCACCAGCACGACCAGGACGACGAGGACCAGGCCGCGTGCCAGCGACACTGCTGCATCGATCGCCGGAAGGGTGAAGACGTAGAATCCGATGTCCCGGCCGAAGACGGGGTCGGTCACCCCGAACGGCGTTGGATGCATCGCCTGCAGCACCGTCTGCCACGAACCAACGGATCCGGCGGCGATCATCACGCCGAGGACGAGCACGGCGGCAGGGGTGATCCGCCGGACGAGCGCCGTCACATTGATCATCCCCGGGGACTTGCCGCCCATGGGAACGACGAACGGGACTGGCGCCAATCCCTGCTGCGCCATCATCAGGTTGAACCAGAGGAAGGCAACCGACGCACCGCCAACGATCAGGAAGACGAGCGTCTGCGTGACGAGCTGCCGCGTGAAGACGATCTGATATCCGATCTCGCGGAAGAACCAGAGATCGGTCAGCATCGACATCGAGGCCGGGAGGGCCCAGATCACCGCGAACAGCAGCGCGATCAGTACCAGGAGTACAATCCGGCGACGTGACACGGTCCGTCCTCGAGTCAGGGTTCTGGCGCGCCGAGAGCGCGGGACCGGCAGCTACGCCGTGCGCACGGCGATGGGGCCAAGGTCATTCTCCGCGGCCGCGCTCCTGCAGTCCATCGGCGACCAGTGTACAACTCACCACCACAAGAACGAGGGCGACGCCGGGCGCGAGTCCCACCCATGGGGCGTTGACGACCGTATCGCGTCCCGATGAAATCAGTGATCCCCACGAAGCTGCCGGCGGCTGGACGCCGAGTCCAAGGAATGACAGGCCAGCCTCAAGGGTAATGGCGTTGCCGATGCCGAGTGTCACGGCGGCAAGAACCGGCGGGGCAATGTGGGGGAGGATGTGCGCACCCAGGAGCCTGAGGCGCCCCGCTCCGAGCGTAACGGCCCCGGCAACATATGGCCTTCCCAGCTGAGCGCGGACATCGGCGTGCACCAGCCGGGCAATCGGCATCCATCCGGTGATCCCGAGCACGGCCACGACCTGGATCGCGCTTGGCGGCCAGAGCGCAGCGAGGAGGAGCAGGAGAACTACGCGCGGTACGCCCAGCGCAAAGTCCGTGAGGCCGAGCAGAATCGCGGCGATCGCGCCGCCGGCGAAGGCCGCGGTTGCGCCAACGGCAACGCCGATCACCAGCGATATTGCCATCGTCACCAGCCCGACGCTCAGCGATATCCGGGCGCCAGCCCATAACCGGGACCAGACATCACGGCCGAGGCGATCGGTGCCAAGGAGGTGGATCACATGATGGGTGTCGCGCGCCAAAGGCGGCAGAAAGCGGCTGGCGACCACGTCGGCGGGCATCGACCCATTCGACACCATCGGGGCCACAACCGCCAGCAGCGCACACGCCGCGAGAATCGCGAAGCCGGTCATCGCGGGCCGGTCGTCCCACAACGGGCCTGTTTCAGCCATCGATGCCTCCGCTACGCGACCGCGGGTCGACCAGCTCACCGATCGCCTCTGCGGCGAGATTCCCCACGACGACGAGCACCGCGCTCACCGTAGCGGCAGCCATCACGACCGGATAGTCGCGAGCCTGGACTCCCTGCACCATCAACTGCCCCACACCAGGCCACGCGAAGACCGACTCGACAAATACGGTGCCCGAGAAGAATGCCGGAAGCGAGAGCCCGAGCAGAGTCACGACAGGAACGAGTGCGTTCCGAAGCTGATGGCGCACGATCGTGCGCATCGAGCCGACGCCCTTGGCCCGCGCCACGACAAGGAACGGTGCGTCGCGCAGGTCACGCATCGAGGCGCGAACAAATCGGGCCGTGCCACCGAAGCCGATCAGCGTCAGCGTCAGGAGCGGCAGCGCGAGATGCCGGAGACGGTCGGCGATGCGCCCGTCCCACGAGAGGTACTCGGCATCGAGGCCGCTGGCACCAAACGCCGGAAGAAGCCGGAGCCAGTAGGTGAACACCATCACCAGCACGAGGGCCAGCCAGTACGCCGGCATTGCGTTGAAGGCCACGGCCCCCGTCGTCACGGCGCCATCGAGACTTCTACTCCTGGAGTTGGCTTGCCACGCACCAACCGCAATTCCGATCACATAGGTCAGCGCCAATGACAGCGCCACCAGGGCAGCTGTCGCCGGCCACGCGTCCGACAGGAGAGCCCCGACGCGCCGCCCGGTCGCAATGCTCGTTCCGAAGTCACCGTGCGAGACGTGACCAAGCCAGGTGAGGTACTGCGCCTCGATCGGTCGATCGAGGCCCATCGAGTGGCGAATGGCGCTAGCCTGCGCCGTCGTTGCTGCGGGGCCCAGGAGGCGTTGCACCGGATCGCCCGGGGCCAGGTGCAGCAGAACGAAGGTGAGAGTCACAACGCCGAAGATCACGGCGATCGCGCGGACCAGACCGAGGACTG
Source organism: Gemmatimonadales bacterium (assembly GCA_036501385.1). GTDB lineage: Bacteria > Gemmatimonadota > Gemmatimonadetes > Gemmatimonadales > GWC2-71-9 > Palsa-1233. The sequence continues at coordinate 38,759 of DASYAK010000016.1, forward strand.
CGCCTCTGGGCATGCGACGAATGTAGACTTGGAGATGCGTCGTCGCCTCCTGGCTTGCTTGTCACTGCTCATCCTCGGCTGCTCCGGCGCGGCAACCAGCCGGGGCGCGACGGTGGTCTTCGCCTCCGGCGCCGACCTGCAAAGCATCAACCCGCTGGTGACATCGCACCCCCTTGCCCGCCAGATCCAGCGCTACGTCCTCCTCACTACGCTGGTCCGCTACGACTCGTCGATGCGGGTCACGCCCTATCTCGCCCGGACGTGGGCATGGTCCCGCGACTCGACCATTCTCACGATGCACCTCACCACCGTGCTCCATTGGGATGATGGCGTGGCAACGACGGCACAGGACGCGGTCTGGACACTGCTCGCGGCTCGTGATCCGGCGACCGGATATCCCCGCCAAAGCGATTTGGCAGACGTCGACACGGTCACCGCTCCTGACGACTCGACCCTTGCGATCACCTTTCGACATCCGCAGCAGGGAATCGCGGATGTGTTTACCGATCTCGCGATCCTTCCTGCGCACCTCCTCAAGGCAGTCCCCAACGCTGGCCTCCGGCGCGCCGCCTGGAACGTGTCCCCAATCGGCAATGGTCCTTTCCGGTTCGTGTCGCACCAGCCGAACCGTCGCTGGGTATTCTCCGCTAACGCGAACTTCCCAGCGGCCCTCGGCGGTCCGCCGGCAATTGATCGCATGGTGATCGCGATCGTCGACGAGCCGACCACCAAACTCGCGGCTCTCACGTCAGGCGAACTCGATTTCGCCGGCATTCAACCAGCGCACGCGCAGTTCGTCCGCCGCGATCCGCGCCTTGCAGTCATCGAGTATCCGCTCCTCCTCACCTACGCCGTGGTGTTCAACACCAGGCGCCCTCCGTTCAACGACGTGCTGGTGCGCCGCGCGATTTCTCAGGCGATCAACCGGAGCGCGATCGTAAATGGATACCTCTACGGATTTGGCACGCCGGCCACGGGCCCGGTGCCGGTGCTCCCGGCTGACAGCGCTCCATTCGATCCCATCTCGGCGCGCCGTTTCCTGGCGCCTCGCAAGATCCGATTCGAGCTCCTCACGGTCGGGAGCGGCGAGGCGGCATTGGAGCAGATGATCCAGGCCGACCTTGCTGCCGTTGGCGTGCACGCCGAGATCCGGCAGCTCGAACTCACGTCGTTTCTGGACCGCGTGCAGGGGGCCACGCACGACTTCGATGCCGCCGTGATGGGAATCACCGGCGACCCGGGGATGGGCCAGCTCGCACCGCTGCTGGCAACGTCCGGCATCGCGCCTCCGCTGGAGGTGGCGGCGCGGCTGCGAGCCTTTGCCGACAGCACCCCGGCGGCGTTCCTCTATCACGCTCGCGGCGTGCAGGGGATGAATCGCCGAGTTCTGGGCGTACGCATGGATCTCCGCGGCGAGTTGCCAACGGTCACGTCGTGGCACGTGAATCGATGAACCCTCCGGCTCGGCCGACCATCGCCGTAACAGCTCCAGTTCGTCTCGATTTCGCCGGCGGCTGGACCGATGTCGCGCCGTTCACCGCTCATGCGCGTGGCGTGGTCGTCAACGCGGCGATCGACCTGCGCACCCGGGTCGAACTCACCGTCAATCACGACGCCTACGAAATCATCGCGGACGATCTCGGCGAACGATGCACGGGCCGCACGATCGACGAGATCGCCCAGGACGGCGTGCTCGATCTTCCCAAGGCCGCGCTGCGCCGCGCTGCTCTTGGCCCATGCCTGTTGCGAACGCTCGCCGCTGCGCCACCCGGGTCCGGTCTCGGTAGCTCCGGAGCGTTGAGCGTTGCCCTGATCCATGCCTGCGGCGCTGCCGGCAATCGGATGCTCCTGCCGGTGGAGGCCGCTGAAGCAGCCTGGGAAATGGAGACGATTGACGCTGCCGTGGCCGGAGGGAAGCAGGATCAATTCGCGGCAGCTCTGGGTGGTTTCAATCTCCTCACATTCGACCGCAGCGGCAGCGAAGTCACCGCGCTGGCTATCGACCCGGCCTTCGCCGACACGCTCGCCCGACACATCGTACTCTGCTATACCGGACGCTCTCGTTTCTCCGGCGGGACGATTTCGAGGGTCATGGCGGCGTTTGTCGCCGGCGACCGGACCGTGGCCGGCGCGCTGCATGGCATGGTCGATTGCGCGCGGGCAATGGCGGAGGCGCTGACCGGAAGCGACCTGATTGCCGTGGGCAGGATCCTGCAAGCCAACTGGTTTCATCAGCAGCAACTCGACTCCGCCATGTGCACCCCCGAAATGGGCCGGCTGGAATCGGCGATGCAGCGTGCCGGTGCAGTGGGCGGCAAGGCCGCGGGTTCGGGCGCCGGGGGGTCGATGTTCTTTGTAGTACCCGACGACCCGGCGCCTGCGATCAGGGCGGCGCGCGACGCGGGAGCAACGGTGCTCCCGGTCGACTGGGCCGACGAGGGCGTGCGGCTTGACTGACCGCGACACCCTGTGATGCGCCATGGGCGACGGCGCTAACATTCTCTCATGCTCGATCTCGACGCCCTGACAGCCCGCCGCCAGCTGATCGACGAATCGCCCGACCTTGCCGCCCTTCGTGATCGCCTGGTGGAACGGGCAGCCCCCGTTCTCGCTCGAATGCCGATCGTCCCCCCGACCAAGGCACTCCTCTCTCGCGACGGCGGAATCTGCCCCGACGACCGATCGCCCCTCGTCTTCGATCCGTGGAGTCCCGACGATCATCGCTGTCCGGTCTGCTCGCGCACCTTCGGCAGCCCGCACCACCACGCCCATTGGGCCCGCACGCAGCATCTCTGGGTGGCGGAGCGAGCAGCCCATCTTGCGACCATCTGCGCGATGACCGGAGACCAGCGGGCCGGTGCCCGGGCCCGCGAGATCCTCGCCGAGTACTACACATTGTACTTCGACCTTCCGAATCGGGACAACGTACTTGGCCCGACCCATCTCTTTTTCTCGACCTATCTCGAATCGATCTGGCTCCTCGATTACCTCTCCGCCGCATTCATTCTGCGGGAGCTCGGCGTACTCGACGACAGCGACATCGACCAGATCAACGCCATCGCCGACGAGGCGGCGACGATCATCGCCGAATTCAACGAAGGGTTGTCGAATCGACAGACATGGAACAGCGCGGCACTCGCCGCGATCGCCGTCTGGTTTGGTGACGAAGAGCTTGCCTTGACAGCGATTGAGGGACGCACCGGACTCCTGGGCCATCTCGGCGACGGATTCGGGCGTGACGGGATGTGGTTCGAAGGCGAGAACTACCATCTCTTCGCGATGCGCGGCCTGCTGGTCGGATTGCAGTGGGCCACCGTCGCGGGCGCGACACTCCTCGACGACGACGCTGTGGCGAGGCACCTCGCCGAGGCGATGATGGCACCCGCCGACACCGCGCTTCCGGACCTGACCTTTCCGGCACGGAAGGATTCCCGATACGGAGTATCGCTGGCACACCCCGCGTACATCGAGTCATGGGAAGCGGGCTTCGCGGCGCTCGGCGAGCGCGCGCCGGCCGGCCTTGCAAGCTGGATTGCGGCGCTCTACGCGGTCCCGCCGCATGAGGAAGCAACCTACGACTCGTATCTCCACGAAGCGGGCGAACCGAAGCCTCATCGCCGTGCTCGATCAGAATTGTCGTGGTGGGCGCTGCTCACCATGGCACCGGAGCTTCCCGCCGCCGATGAACCCTGGCGCGGTCGAACCGTGTTCCTCGACCAACAGGGGCTGGCGGTCATCCGCCATGGCGAGACCTATGTGAGTCTCGAATGTGGTGGTAGATCGGGTGGCGGACACGGACATCCTGATCGCCTGCACCTGACAGTGCACGTGGGAGGCGTACACTGGCTCCCTGACCCGGGTGCCGGCTCGTACGTGACGCCTGATCTGTTCTGGTACCGGTCGACGATGGCTCATAACGCGCCGATCGAGGACGGGCACGATCAACGTCGGCTTGATTCGGCCCGCTGCGAAGCATTCGCGGTGAACGGGGACTGGGCGTGGTGCGCGGCCACGTGGACCGATGCGCGGCGGCGAATTGTCGTGGGACCGGAGTGGATGGTCGACCTGTTCATCTTCGAATCTGCCGTGCCACACCGGCTCGAACTGCCGTGGCACTTGCACGGAGAATACCGGCTCGACGCGCCGATGGAATCGATCGCTGAACCCAGCCCGAACAGCTTCTTGAGCGAAATGGAAAGCTGCAATCTGTCAGACAATCCTGGCGGAGCGATCGAAGTGACCGCAACTGCCGGCGAGCGCACCATGCGGCTCCGGTTCGCAGGCGATGGTGAACTGCTCAGGACGCGGGGTCCCGGGCTTCCGGGAGAACAGTCGCTGCAGCCGATGCTCATTCGCCGCCACGACGGCGAGCAGGCAGCAATGGCGACGGTGCTCGATTTCACCGGTATCGTTACGGCGATGGACGTTGCCGCGTCGACGGTTCGCGTTCACCATGGCGATGTGATCACCACCATCGAATTCGGCACGACCGACGTTGCCATCACCAGCGCGGGACGGCGCATTGCACTTGGCGGTGCCAGGCCGCCCGCACTTGGCCGGGCAACCTTCGTGCTCGACCGGCCAACCCCCAGCCGCGCAAGCGCGATATGGATCGACGCGGCGCCGGCGCTCGACGGGTCGCTCACCGGCTTCTCGCGGCGCTCGCCGCTCGCTCTCGATGACGAGCATCAGTACTACCGGACCGAACTCGCCTACCCCGGACCGGATGCATTTTCTGCCACGGCGTGCCTCAACTGGTCCGACCACGAGCTCTATCTCGCCGTCGATGTGATCAAGGACGACTTGATCATCCGGGCGGACGATGCGCCGCCGCTCGGACTCGACAACGAACCGGATGACATCAACACCGACAGCCTGCAACTGTATTCGAACCTGCCGGGGCACCACATCGACGGGTGGTTGATCAGGCCGCACATCGACGGGCGGATCATCGTCCGCCCGATCGGTGCCGTGTCGCGGGAAGCACCGTCGGGACGGTGGTCGCGGACCGACCGCGGCTACTGCGTGACGCTGAGGGTGCCGACGCCGGGCCTGGCCGATCTTCTCCGCCACGATCGGGTTGGCTTCGACCTGATCGTCAACGAGATGCGATCGGGACGGATTCGCCGCGCCGGACAATTGATCTGGACTGGCGGTGCGGGCTGGGCGTATCTCCGCGGCGACCGTCATGATCCCGCGCAACTCGGCGAAGTTGAGTTGACCTGATGGCGATTGCCGGCTTCACGTCGACCGGAAGCAAACGCCCGGAGGCACTCTTCGCGTCCAGCGCCAACGATATCCCCACCCGGATGACTTCCAGTCATGGCTGCACCGTCCGCGACGCCGGAGGCCGTGAGTACCTCGATTTCATCATGGGTCTCGGATCGGTCGCCCTCGGCTATGGGCATCACGCAGTCAATGCAGCGGCCATTGCCGCGATCGGCGACGGAACGGTCGGACCACTTTCGCCGGTGGATGAAGAAATGCTAGCTGTCGAGCTTGGCGGCGCCATTCCCTGCATGGAACAGCTTCGCTTCCTCAAGACCGGTGCGGAAGCGGTTGCCGCCGCCGTGCGGATCGCCCGCGTTGCGACCGGCCGCGACCGCGTGCTCGGGTGCGGCTACCACGGATGGCTCGACTGGTGCAGCGACGCCCAAGGTGTCCCGGCCGGCGCCCGCGCGCTCTTTGGGGCCATACCGTTCAACGACGCCCAGCGCACGTCCGACGTGATCCGTGCTGCCGGCGACAGGCTTGCATGCGTCGTGATCGAACCGGTGATCGAAGCGGCCCCCGATCCGGAGTGGCTGTCAACATTGAGGACCGAGACCAGCAAGATCGGCGCGCTGTTGATCTTCGACGAAGTCAAAACGGCTTTCCGAGTGGCGCTGGGCGGCGCGGCCCAACGTTGGGGTATTCGTCCTGATCTCATGGTGATCGGCAAGTCGATGGCGAACGGCTTTCCGCTCGCCGCCGTCGGTGGATCGCGGACAGTCATGGAATCCGTTGGCCGGACATGGATTTCGTCGACCGCGGCGACGGAGTTCGTCTCGCTCGCTGCGGCGCGGGCGGTGCTTCGTGTCTTCAATGAGACTGACGTAATCGGCCACCTTGCCGCCCGCGGCGACCGGCTGTGGCGGGGCCTCGATCACCTTGCGCGCCGACACAACGGCGTGGTAGTCAGCGGGATTCCGGAGATGTGCTATCTCCGCTTTGCCGATGACGGTCGGTCGGCGCGCGTCGCGTCCGAGGTCGCGCGCCACGGTGTCCTGTTCAAGCGCACCGCGTACAACTTCGTCTCCCTGGCGCACGATGACAGCGCGATCGACCGCGCGCTCGCCGTTCTCGATCAGGCGCTCGGCCGATGCTGATCGACGTCCACGCCCACTTCTACCAACCTGCCGGCGCCCGCGCCGATTGGGCCGAACGCAATGCCTCGCGCCTGAAGGCCGGTGCCACGATCGGCATCACGCGGCATGTTGCCTCGATCCTCGGCACCTGGGGGCGGACCTCGCCGACGTATTTTCCGTCCCCGGCCGACGTCTGCGCGGGCAACGATGCGCTGCTGGCGTTGATGGCCCAGCATCCGCGCCTGATCAGCGGCTACGCGTGCGTCAATCCCAACTACACCGATCACGCACTGAACGAGATCGCGCGGTGTCTCGCCGCGGGAATGATCGGGATCAAGCTCGCCGCGAGCCGTCGGGCCGACGACCCTCTGGTGGATCCCGTCGCGCAGGCCGGCGCGCGGCATCGCGTACCGATCTTGCACCACGTCTGGCAACATCGGCGCCGCGAATGGCCGGGGCAGGAAGCATCCGACGGCGTCGAACTCGTCCGCCTCGCCCGGCGCCATCCCGGGTCCGCGTTCATCCTGGCGCACATCGGCGGCGGCGGCGAATGGACGCACACGCTGGCGGCGGCGCGCCGCGTGGACAACGTCTACATCGACCTTTCGGGAAGCGGCGTGGACCGCGGCATGCTCGAAGCCTGCATCAATGCTGTGGGCCCGACGCGGCTCCTCTGGGGATGCGACATCACCATGTGCACCGGTTGGGCAAAGCTGCGCCGCCTCGAGCGGATCCTCTCGCCGGCAGACTACGACTGCGTGTGCTGGCGCAATGCCGCGGCGATCTTTCCGGCGGGAGCGTTCGATCAATGACGCAGATTGACGTGAACACCTTCGTCGGGACCTATCCGTATCGCGACATCGGAGCCTGGACCGCTGAAGCGCTCGTCCGCGTGTGCATCGACGCCGGTACGACGTCGGCGTGGGTGTCTCACCTGAGCGCCGCGTACTGGAGCGATCCCGCCGGCGGCAATGCTGCGCTCTTTGGGCTGGCCGCGGCCCACGGCATCCTTCGGCCAGTAGCGGCGGTGCATCCCGGTCGTCCGGGATGGGAAGCGGTCCTCGCCGAAGCCCGGGCGCGGCGTGCCCCCGCAATCCGGTGCGACGCGAGCTGGTACGGCTTGGAGCCGGCGGGATCGGAGATGCGGTCATTGCTGGAGGCGTCGGCGGATCATGACATCCCGGTGATGATGTGCGTACGCCTGGAGGATCTTCGCCAGCGTCATCCGAATGACGTCACACCGGACCTGCAGCCAGCGACCATTCGACAATTGATTCGGCATGCTCCGCGCGCGCGACTCATCGTCACCCACGCCGATCGCGAGTTCATCGAGCAGGTCCACTTCGGCTCGACGCCCGAGGAGGCATCGAGAATCCTCTGGGACATCTCGTGTATCTGGGGACCGCCCGAGGACCATCTCGAACTACTCCTTGGCACGGTCGGAATCGAGCGCTTTATCTACGGGACCGGGATTCCGCTTCGCCTCGCCGAAACGACAGCCGCCAAGATCGACCTCCTCGGTCTCGACGCGCACGCGCGTCGTCGATTGCTGTCGGAGAATCTCACCGGCTTCGGCGTCGAATAGCCGAACACCAGCAAGCGGTCGGCGTCACGCCATCCAGCGATCGATTCCCGCAGCCACAAAATCGTTATCCGCGAGCGCCGGATGGGTCCGGCAGACGCGATCGATCTCGGTCAGTTGCCCCGGAGAGAGTTCTTCGTTGCGGTCAAGGCACCATCGCCCCGCAAGGAGACGCTGCCGGCGGAGGATTTCGTGTATCCCAGGAATGCACCCGCGGAAGCCGTTTGCCGCATCGAAGATCGCGCCGTTCGCGTCGGTGATCGCGGCGGCAAGCGCGAGCAATCGGCTCGGGGGCGCCTCCTTCGTCTGCACGATCTTCCGGCACCGATGGTGAAGCTTGACGGCGGCGCGAGTCCAGAAGGCCCAATGACCGAGAAGACCGCCGACCATCTCGACGGCATGTCGATCGCCGGCGGGGTGGCGAGTCAGCAGGTCGAGCACGATGTGATCGTCGTTGCCGGTGTAGAGCGCGATGTCTTTCGCCCGCCCGGAATCGGCGATCGCGCGAACGACGGCGAGCGTCGCATACCGATTGAACGGCGCGATCTTGATCGCCACGACGTTGCCGATCTCGGCGAATCGCCGCCAGAATCGATATCCCAGGATCCGGCCGCCCACGGCCGGCTGGAGGTAGAAACCGATCAGAGGGATGATCTCGGCGATCGCGCTCGCGTGCGCGATCAGCCGGTCTTCGGGCGCGTCGCCCCATCCATTGAAGCCGAGGAGCACCGCGTCATATCCAAGGTCGCGCGCCAGCGTTGCCTCGCGACTCGCCTGGGCACGACGGCCGATGACGCCGGCCACCAGCACCGGCATCGCGCGCGGCCGCCATTCCCGCGCGGCCTCCGCCGCCAGCTGTAGTAGTGGTTGATATAGACCCACGGCACGATCGTGCACCGCGAACTGCGTGGTGTGCACCCCGATGGCGAGCCCGCCCGCGCCGGCATCGAGGTAGTATCGGGTCAGCGCCCGCTGCCGGCGCTCGTCGAGATGACGGCGCGCCGTGAGGGCAAGCGGGTGCGCGGGAATGACCAGTCCGCCGGCGAGGACGGCTCGTACGTTCATCAGAATCGTCCGTCGCGTTCGGTGAAATGCGTCGGCTTGCCGAGCGATCGGCCCCCCTGGCCGACCCACTCAGCCACCCGGTCGATCATTGCGGCGAGCGCCATCGGCGGCGCGCCGAATCGTCGGGCAGCCTCAGAGGCGTCGCTCAAGAGCGCGGTTGGAGCTTCACGCCCCTGAAAGGTCGCTGTGACGCCGAATCGCCGGGCACACTCGCTGGCGATCATACGAACCGATATCGCGGTCGTACCCGTGACGTTGAGCACCATCGGCGGAACGGCGCACTGCGCCAGGGCACGAAGGGCAATCGCGTTGGCGTCGCGCTGCCAGATTACGTTGACAAAACCCATTGACAGGTCGACCGGGCGTCCGGCATGAACGGCGTCGGCAATGTCGCGCAGCACTCCGTATCGCGGTTCGACTGCATAGTTGAGGCGCAGAATCGCCACTGGCGTACCGTAGCGATCGGCAAAGAATTCCAGCACTCGTTCGCGTGCCAGCGCAGCCTGCCCGTATTCACCGATTGGCTCGACCGGATCACGTTCCGTCGGTCCGGGCCCTGGCGCCGGGTACACCGGATAGACGTTGCCGGTCGAGAACGCCACCAGCCGCGCTTCTCGGAAGCGGTTCGCGATCGCTCCCGGGAGATACGCGTTGGTCGCCCAGGTTGCGGATGCGTTCTCGCGGGTTCCGAACTTCCGGCCCGCCATGTAGATGACGTTGGGCGCGTCAGGAAGCGCCAGGACGGCGCGTTCGTCGAACAGATCGCAACTGATCGTCTCGACGCCGGCTGCGTCGAGTCCGGCGCGCGCGGTGCCATCGGTGAATCGGGATACCGCGATGACTCGCCGGGCGATTCCCGCATCATCCGCCGCCCGGACGGCAAGCCGGGCCAGTGACGGGCCCATCTTTCCACCGGCGCCGAGAATTACGATCGCACCCGGGACCCCGGCCAGATCCGACACCAACTCTGGTGTCGGATCCGATAGCAGGCGTTCGAGCTCCGCCTCAGTCACGGCCGCGCGGGTCGCCCTTGTCCTCCTTGCCACCAATTCCCTGCTGAACGTCGCTGCCTCCGTTGATCCGCTCGACCCTGAGCGTCCGGCGATAGCTGTGTCCGCCCACTGTCATGGTGACGAGGTAATCGCCGGTCCCGACCAGCGATCCGCCGCCGCCCCGACCCCCACCGCCACCACCCCGCCCGCCGCGCCCCCCCTGGGGCGCTCGAATCCCGATGATCTCGAAAATCCGGTTCACGTTGGCGCTTTCGGGGCCGCCGGGTGCACCGCCCGGCGCGGCGCCCTCACCATTCGCTCCGCCGCCGCGAGCAGCGACCTCGGCCGGGCGGGCGCAAAAGGTGTCCCACTCCGTCAGCGGACGTTCGCACGTCGCGCCGCCGCGACCGGCAGCTGCGCCAGGCGCCCCGCCCCGCCCTCCCCGACCTCCGCCGCGTCCGCCGGCGGCGTCGGTGGAGTCTCCGGCCGGACGGAGGAGCGTGCGGACTCGCGCGATTGCGATCGTGTCGAAACGCGCGCGCGCAAGCGAATCGAGGACTTGCGGTGCGCGGACCGCCCGCAGAATGCTGTCGCGCCGCTCCGATGACGTGAGCGGCGCGGGCGGTGCAACCGCCACTCGTCCCTGATAATTCCAGGTGACCTCGTGGATGCCTGCTCCGCCGGGTCCGGTGAGGGAAGCCAGCGTGTCGCCGGCAACGTTAGTGACAATCATCCGGACTGGCCCCGTCTCCGTGCCCGTGAGCCGGTACGACAGTTCGGCGCCGTATGGCGGACTCGGGATCGCGAAGAAGGCCTGCGCGTTGCCATTGCCCGACTGCATCAGCGCCGGCCCCTCGCCCCACTGATAGGCGGTCTTCGGCTCGAAGAAGTAGGTGCCGCCCGCGAGCGTTGTCTGCGTCAACTGCTCGAGCGGTGCAATGTCGGCGATCCAGAAGCCGCGCCCATGCGTCGCGGCAATCAGTTCGTGATCGCGCGGGTGGATCTTCAGGTCGAAGACCGCAACCGACGGCAAATTGCTCGCGAAGCGACTCCACGTTGTACCGCGGTCGATCGACACGTACGCACTGATCGACGTCCCCGCAAAAAGCAGATTCTGGTTGTGTGGATCCTCGCGAATGACGTGCACGAAGTCTCCGACGCCGTCGTGCGGAAGGTTATTTGCGATCGACCTGAAGGTGCGCCCGCCGTCATTCGTGACATACAGATACGGCGCAAAGTCGTTGCGCCGATGATTGTCGAACGCGACCCAGAACGTCAGCGTGTCGAAGTGCGATGGCTCGATGCGGTTGACGTAGACTTCGTTGTCCGGGAGGCCCGGGAATCGGCCAGTGAGGTTATCCCAGACGGCGCCGTCGTTGTGGGACATCCAGACATTCCCGTCGTCGGTTCCGGCGAACAGCATCCCGGGCTTGACATACGATTCGGCGAGCGTCACCACGGTCCCGTACGTCTCCGCGCCGGTGGCGTCGAGGGTGACGCCGCCGGTCCAGGTGGTCGACGTATCGATCTTCGCCAGTTCCTTCTTCGACAGGTCGGGCGAGATCAGCTGGAAGTTCTCGCCTCGCTGGGTTGACTTGAGGACCCGATTCCCGCCGAAATAGATGACCGACGGATTGTGCGGCGAGAGGATGAAGGGCGAGTTCCAGTTGAAGCGCAGTGCCAGATCGACGGAATCCTGCCGCTGTTGCCCCCGGAGCTTCGCGATCGCGGCGTTGATTTCCTTCGACGCAGGCTTGAGCGGATCGCCGCGGACAATCGCGATCGAGTCCTCCCATTTGCGGTACTGATCGGTCCACGTCGGCTTGCGAAACCCGAGCTGCTCGCCGGTCTTGAGGTTGACCCGGCTGGCGCTCCCGCCCTGCGATTCGCCGTAGACGATGTCGGGGTCGGTCGGGTCCTGTGCGGTGTAGAACCCGTCGCCGCCATGAATCGTGAACCAGTAGGCGTTGCTCACGCCACTGGTGCGGCGCCGGCTCGGCCCGCACCACGCGCCGTTATCCTGGGCTCCGCCGCAGATGTTGTACGGCACGGCGAAGTCGTAGCTCACTTCGTAGAATTGCCCGATCGGAAGATTCTGGCCTTGCCAGAAATTGCCGCCACGGTCAAAGGTGATCGCCACACCACCATCGTTGCCGATCACCCACCGTTCGGGGTCGTTGGGATCGATCCACAATGCGTGATCGTCGACATGCACCTGCTGGGCCGCGTTGCGAGCCGTCTTGCCACCGTCGTCCGACACCTGCAATTCAGTCGACGAGAAGTAGACGCGGTCCGGATTTTTCGGATCAACGCGGACCTGGGAGTAATAGAATGGCCGCGTATCGGTGTGATTCATCTGCGTCCATGTCTTGCCGGCGTCAGTCGAGCGGTAGAGGCCATTGGCCCGCGGTGCCCGTGCCGGTGTGTATCCGCCGCCCTTCTGCGTGTCGGCGGCTTCGGTGAGGGCATAGACGATGTCGGGATTCGAAGGAGCGAGTGCCAGACCAATCCGCCCTTTGATTCCCTCAGGAAAGCCGTTCCCCCGGATCTCCGTCCACGTCGCACCGGCGTCGACCGACTTCCAGAGCCCCGACCCGGGCCCGCCGCTCTTGAGCGAGTACGGTGTGCGGAGGCGTTCCCAGGAGGCGGCGTACACCACGTCGGGATTGCGCGGATCGAGTGCCACGTCGACAAATCCCGCCTTGTCGCTCACGAACTTGATCTGCTTCCAGTTTTTTCCGCCGTCGGTGGTCTTGTAGAGGCCCCGGTCGGGATTCGCCTTCCAGGCCGCGCCGAGTGCCGCAACGTAGACGGTATTGGGATCGCGGGGGTCGACGACAATCCGGCCGATGTGCTGCGTCTCCCTGAGCCCCATGAAGGCCCAGGTGAGCCCGCCATCGATCGACTTGTAGATTCCCGCGCCCGGTTCGATCGTGTTCCGCGAATTCGGCTCACCAGTGCCGGCCCACACCTGCATCGTGTCCGACGGCGCAATCGCCAGCATCCCCATCGAGATGACCCGCTTGTCGTCGAAGACAGGGCGCCAGGTTTGTCCGTTGTTGGACGTCTTCCAGATGCCGCCGCCCGCCGCCGCGACGAAGAACGTCTTCGACGGGCCCGGAATTCCGGCGACGTCGGAGACGCGCCCCATGAAGTTGGCCGGACCGACGTTTCGCCAGCGGAGTCCGGCAATCGTGGCCGAATCGAGACTCTGCGCCCCGAGGGGTGCGGCCGCAACAAGGAGAAGCAGGCAGGAGCGAAGCTGTCGCATTGGAACACCTGTTTGGGGTGGCGAGAATTCCTTCAAAGATACTTCGGAGAACTACTCCTACGGCCGCCCATGCAGCTACGAAGAAGTCGGCCGCATCCTCAACTTCAAGTCACAGCCTGATGCGGAGGATCGTGCGGCCGGCAAAGGCGATTCCTGCAACGAGGAGCGCCTGCTCCGACAGCTCGCCGAGTCCGCCCACCAAGTCCGGGGCACGGGGACGCTGTTTCTCGCGGGATTCCTGATGATTGGCGCCGGGACCTGCGTCGGGCCTCCGTTGTGGGATCAGGTCGACGAGTCCGAGCGAGATTATGGCGACTATCGCGGCCGAACCAATGACCCAGATACATCGCAGAGGGAGGCCGGGAATGCGCCGTTCCGCTGTCATGGTGATTCCTCCGGTTCGGTGGTGAGCCCACGCCGGGCGGCGGCCGAGGCGCCGGGACTCAGTCGCCGAATCACGTGCACCCGAACCGCACTGGCGATCCATCGCCAGTTGAGCGCGAGGTGCAGGCCGACCAGCGCGACCAGAGTATTGGCGGCGAAGCTGTGGAGATCCGACCAGAGAGGCTTGCGGCCCTCGGCAAGACCGACGCGGGGAAATATCACTTCGGATGCCAGAACGCCCGATACGATCGCGACAACCATGAACACGAAGAGGACACCGTTCAGGATGAGGTTGAACCGGGCGCGCCGGGCGGCCTGGGCAGTCGCACGGCGCCACGTCGACACAATCCATTGCCACTGGACGACCAGGTGCAAGACGAGCGGTGGCGCAATGATCAGTCCCAGCCATTCGTGCAAGGAAAGGCCGGTGAAACGGAGTGCCTGCAAGGCGACGGCAAGAACGAGCAGGAGCGTGTCGAGAATCAGCAACCACCGGGTACGGCTCATGACCATTCCGGATCGAGGTTCGGTCTGAAAAGGTAGTGGCCCCGCCGCTCGTCTCGCCTCCTGATCGATTCGTCGCTACACTCAGGCGTTCTCTCACAGGAATCCGATATGCTCAGGCTCACAGCGGCTATCGCCGCCCTCGGCGTGGCCTCGACCGTTGCTGCCACCGCCGTTCCGCCCGCACGACCAGCGGTGCGAACCGGCACAATCGATTCGACGATCCTCAAAGCGCTGAAATGGCGAAACATCGGGCCCGAGCGCGCCGGACGGTCGATCGCAATCAGCGGCGTCAAGGGGCAGCCCAAAGTCGGCTACGCCGGGGCAGCCGGCGGCGGCCTCTGGAAAACGACCGATGGGGGCACCACCTGGATGCCGATCACCGACGGCCAGCTCCACTCGGCCTCCGTCGGCGCGGTCGCGGTGTCGGAATCGAACCCCGACATCGTGTACATCGGGATGGGCGAGGCCTGCATCCGCGGCGACATCATGGCCGGCGATGGCGTGTACAAGTCCGTCGACGCCGGCAAGACCTGGAATCACGTCGGATTCGGACAGAACCAGACGATCTCCAAGATTCGCATCGACCCGCGAAATCCCGACGTGGTCTTCGTTGCGGCGTTCGGCAATTACAGCGCGCCCAACGAGGAACGTGGCGTCTACAAGACCACCGACGGCGGGAAGACGTGGCGGAAAATCCTGTATCATGACGACAAGACCGCGGCGGTCGACCTGTCGCTCGACCGGCACAACCCTGACGTGATTTACGCCGCGCTCTGGGAAGCGATGCGCAACGAGTGGACGATGTCGAGCGGCGGCCCCGGGAGCGGGTTGTACAAGTCGGTTGACGGCGGCGAACACTGGCAGGAGATCACCCGGAATCCAGGCCTCCCGGCCGGAATCGACGGCAAGATCGGCGTCTCCGTCTCGGGGGCCGATCCCAATCGAGTCTATGCCGAGATCGAAAACGAGAACGGCGGTCTCTTCCGCTCCGACGACGCGGGGGCCACGTGGATCCTGGTCAACAGCGGGCACAACATCCGGCAGCGAGCGTTCTACTACACCCACGTCACCGCCGATCCGCACGACAAGGACCTGGTGTACGTGCAGAACGTCGGCACTCTGCGCTCGACCGACGGCGGCAAGACGATGACCAATTACGCCGGCAGTGATTCGCACGACATGTGGATCGATCCCGATGACTCGCAGCACTTGCTGTACGCCAACGACGGCGGCGGCACGGTCACCTTCGATGCCCTCGGCGCACACACCTTCTCGCCGCGTACCTACTCGACAGCGCAACTCTATCACGTTGTTGCCACGGCACACGTTCCCTATCAAGTCTGCGGCGCGCAGCAAGACGCGAGCACCATCTGTGTCCCGAGCAATGCGGGAGAAGGGCGCGGAGGGCGTGGCGGAGGCGGCGGGCGGGGTGGCGCGCCCAATCCCTATGCCGTTGGCGGGGCGGAGCCCGGGTACATCGCACCCGATCCGAACGATCCGGACGTCTTCTACGCCGGAGGAAACAACGGATCGTTCCTTACCCGGCTCGACCGCCGCAGCGGAGAGGAGCGCGAGGTGAGCCCCTATCCGCTGATGTTCTCCGGGGAGCCGTCGAGTGCCCTGGTCGAACGCTGGCAGTGGACCTATCCAATCGTGTTTTCGCCAGTGGATCCCAAGACGCTCTACGCCGGATCGCAGCATGTCTGGCGGACAATCAACGGCGGCGAGACATGGGACCGGATCTCGCCGGATCTCACGCGGCACGACCCCGCCACGATGGGACACTCGGGCGGCCCGATCACCGGCGACATGAACGGTCCCGAGGTGTACGCCGTGGTGTTCGCCATCGGTCCGTCGAAACGGGATGTCAACGTGCTCTGGGCGGGATCCGACGACGGAATGATTCACGTCACGCGCAACGCCGGAAAGAGCTGGGCCGATGTGACGCCGAAGGAGATGCCGGCGTTCGGGCGCGTCAGCATCATCGATGCATCGGCCTTCGATGCGGGGACCGCGTACGCGGCCGTCAAGCGCCCGCTCCTCAACGACGACGCTCCGTACATCTTCCGGACGCACGACTTCGGACAGACCTGGACCCGAATCGTGCATGGAATCGCGCCCGACGATTACGTGCACGCCGTTCGGGAAGACTCGACACGGCGCGGCCTGCTCTACGCGGCGACGCAGCACGGCGTCTACATCTCCTACGACGACGGCGACAATTGGCAATCGCTGTCGCTCAATCTTCCGGACGTCCCGGTCTCGGACCTGATCGTCCAGGGGAATTCGCTTGCCATCTCGACTCACGGTCGGGGCTTCTACATTCTCGACAACCTCGAAGCGTTGCGGCAGGTGCCGCCAGGTGAATCGCCAACCGGTCCCCTCCTCCTGCGGCCGGCCGCCGCGATTCGTGGTGCGGGCGGCGCAAGGATCGCCTACTGGCTGACACAGGCGGCCGAGCGTGTCGCCATCGAAGTCACTGACGCCAAGGGGGACACGGTGTTCACGACGGCAAGCGGCGCCAGCGGGGGGCGCGGCGCGCCGGGTGCCCCGGCAGGCGGGCGCGGTCGTGGCCGCGCCAGCGGGCCGCCGACCGCGCCCGGGATCAACGCTGTCACCTGGGACCTTCGTTACCCGGACGCGACGACCTTTCCCGGAATGATTCTCTGGGGAGCGACAACGGGCGGTCCGCTGGCTCTTCCGGGACAGTACACGGTCCGGCTCACCGTCGACGGAAAGACGGCGACACAGCCCCTCATCGTCCTGCGCCACCCGCTCCATCGGGATGCCACCGATGCCGACCTCGCCCTCCAGTTCGCGATGGCGATCCGTATCCGCGACAAGATGAGCGAAGCGAACGCCGCGGTAATCCAGCTTCGCGCGTTGAAGTCACAGATCACCGATCGTGCCGGCAAGGCGAACGATTCCGGACTCAAGGGAGCGGCGGATTCACTGACTGCCGCATTGAGCGCTGTCGAGGAGGCGATCTATCAGGTCCGGAATCAGAGCGGACAGGATCCTCTCAACTATCCGATCAAGCTCAACAACCGCCTCGGATCACTGCTCGGATCAGTCGAATCGGGCGACGGCAAGCCAACCGGAAATATCGCCCCGATCTTCGACGTCCTCTCGGCCCAGCTCAAGGTCCAGCTCGATCAACTGCATCGCATCGTCAGCACGCAGCTTCCTGCCTTCAATGCGCGTGCGGCACGGGCGGGGATGCCGCCCATCGCGGTCTTCGTTGACCGGTCTGTACCGCGCGCTACCTTATATCCGTGGTCCTACCCATCCGGAGTTGCCCGATGAAAACTGCGTTGCCGAGTGTCATCGCCGCAGCATGCCTGGCGCTAGTCGCAGGCCCTGCCCCCGCCTCAGCGCAGATCGGCGGCATGATTCGCGGCGCGGTCAGCGACGCGGCCCAGACCAAGATCAACAACATGGTCAACTGCGCCGTCAACGACCAGGATTGCATCGACAAGGCGCATGCCAGTGGAAAGAAAGTCACCGTCGTCGACGCCAGCGGAAAGCCGCTCAAGGATCAAAGCGCGGCCAACAGGACGACCGACTCGTCTGCCGCGCCCGGATCTGGCGCCGCGGCGTCGCCAAGTGATCCTCCAGGAAAGGGCGCCTGGCTCAACTACGACTTCATCCCCGGCGACACGGTCCTCTTTTACGATGATTTCGCCGCCGACAAGGTCGGCGACCTCCCGTCCCATGAAGACGTCTCCAGCGGCAATGTCACGGTCATCGACATCAAGGGCGTGAAGTATCTCCACACCACGACCGGCGCGGTGATGACGGTCACGCTCCCCGAAGCCCTGCCGCAACGGTTCACGATTGAATTCGCCTACCATCGGTCAGGGGGCAACGGCGGGGGGCTCGAGCTCAGCCTCGGCGATGGCGCGGAATTCACCTTCCAGTGTGATCAGGGGCAGGCCAAGATCTTCGGAAGCGGGCCGAATGGTTCCAAGGAGTCAGGCCAGGAGGTCGCCGGGGTCGGCGAAAACGACCTGCAGACCTGCCGCCTGATGGTCGACGGCGCGTATGCCAAGGCCTACATCAACTCGGTGCGGATCGGGCAGCTCAACGGACTGGTGTTTCCGCGCGACAACAAGGTCCACATTGCACTGCCCAACGCTGACGACAACGGCGCGCTCTTCACCGATCTTCGCGTGGCGGCTGGGGGCCGCGACCTGTACGACGGCCTCACCGCCGATGGGCGAATTGTCACCCAGGGAATTCTGTTCGATGTCAACTCGGATCGGATCCGCGGTGAATCGACGCCGACCCTCAAGGCGATCGGGGATATGCTCACCCAGCACGGCGATCTCAAGCTGACGATCGAAGGGCACACCGACAATACCGGAACTGCCGCGACGAACCAGACGCTCTCAGAGAGGCGCGCCGCCGCGGTACGGCAATATCTCGTCGATAACTACAGGATCGATGGCGCGCGGCTCAAGTCGGCGGGGTTCGGCGCTACCAAGCCGATCGCGTCGAACGATTCGCCGGAAGGGCGCCAGAACAATCGGCGCGTCGAGCTGGTCAAGAACTGATCGCGCGGCAACATCCGGCCGCCGGCTCGCCGAGGGCTACTTCGCCCTCGGCGCAGCAAGTGTACATCCCGAGGAACGCGTTGGTGTAATCGACGCGGCATTGTGAACCAGCCGGTCAATCAACGCCGCGTACTGGTCCACCGCCGGGTCGTTCGTCGCGAGCGCAACGCTCGCCCGGCCCAGCAGCGCATGGACTTCCGGCCAATCGTGGTGAACCGGGTCCTCGATCGTCGCATCCCCATCAATGAATCCCGACACCACGTTGAGTCCGGCCACCGCAATCGCGGCAGATTGCCGCTGCGACACAGAGCCGGCGATGGCGCCCGGAAGCCAGGCGCGCAGCGTGTCGTAGCCGGCCGGACCGCGGGGAACACGCACCCGGCCGCCGGCAGGATCGGAGACATAGATCGAGTCGAAGAGTCTCGTCCAGTTGGAATCACGCTTCGCCATCACGGCGGCACCCGCCGGCGCAAGCCAGAATGCCGCGTCGCGAGCGCCGCGCGCCGGCACAACGCAGACACTGCCAAAGGCGACCGCTGTGACGAAGTCGCGGTCGGCCAGACGGAGGTCGAATCCGCGCCCCTGGTGACGGACGCCCGGCACCGTGTCCTGCGGCCAGGTGCTGGTCCAGTTGGCGGCGAGCGGAGAGGCCATCGCAACGCTATAGTTTCCAGTACCATAGGCATCGTCGGCCGGCAGCGATATCGTGAACGCGCCGCGGCCATCGGTGACGAGCGATCCGTGACTCGCGCCGGCGTAGCTGATCGAGCGACCGGGGAGTCCGAGTTCGCCGCCATCGCGAACGCCGTCGTGGTTGGTATCGAAGAAGGCCGAGCCGGCCACGGTTCCCTGGCGACATCCGGGAATGCGGAACGCTCCGATACGCGACGAGTATCCTGTGCTTTCCGCCTTGAGATAATCACCGACATACCAGAAGGTGCAATCGTCAATCGGATCCATCGCCGTGGTGGTGTAATCCTCCCACCGCATCTGGTTCTTCTGCGACGCGCCGCCATCAACGAGGCTCGATTCGTGAAACGACAGCACGCCCGGCGGGTCAGACGCCAGGCGGGCGGCAAAGCGTTGCCCCGGATAGGTTGACGCGCCACCGAACGAATAGCCGATCCCGATATTTCCGGCGCGGTCGATCCCGCCGCTCGGCAGCCAGCGATAGCGATTGTCCGGCGCGTAGGTCCCTTGCTGAATGAGCACCGGGTCCCGGTCGGCATTGATGCGGAACTCGTACCAGCGCACCCCGCCACCGCCGGCGGCGGTATTGACCGAGTGAACCGCGAGGATCGATTCGTGGCCGTTCACGTTCCGGTAGACGAGGCGCTGCATCAGCTTGTCGCCTTGTGCATCGAGCCGCCGGTTCGTGTCGGGCTGCGGGACGCAGTTGGTGAGTTGACCGTTGCAGAGATAGTGGTACGGCGAGACGGCAAGCTTGACGGGCCCACGCAACCCGGTTTTCGCCGGATCGTCCCAATCGACGTGAAATTGCCAGTAGTAGATCCCGTCATCTTCGAAGAGCTGGTGCAGCTGCGATCCGCCAGCCGCCATTACGATTTCCGGCGCGCCGGCAGGCGGAAGATTCTGGCCGTCGATATCGGCCATGTTGAGGAAGTTTACGCCGTCAACGAGGAGGCATTGTTCGGTCGCAGGAAGACCCTGTAGCATCCGGGTCCGGTCGGCGACGCAGGCGTGCTTCTGGATGAAGTTGTCGCTGGTACTGGTCGGGAGATAGTAGCCGTCGGTCCAGATCGCCGGCCGCGGATAATCGGGAAAGAGGGGTCGCAGAAATTCGTAGCGGTAATAGGGTCCAAGCGGGTCCGACGTCACGCTTACCGCGTAACACATCGAGTACGGGCTCTGCGGCGGAACCGGTTGCCCCATCGGTGGCGGCTCACCGCGACCACGGCCTCCGGCGCCGCGCTGTGGCGGTGCACCGCGAGCCGGCGGTGCGGGTTGCGGTGGCGCCGGCGAATTGATCAATCCGGTCGGTCCCGGCGTTCCCGGCTGTCCCGGTTGCCCTGGTCGGCTCTCCTCCGACCACGCGACTGGCGGAGTGCTGCCACGCTGGAATACCGGGAGAACGTAGAGCCATCGGTTGGCAAGCTGATCGTAGCGCACCACCGCGTCGCCGCTGTTGCGCGTCTCGCATGGGCCACCAAAGCCCGTGAAGATGGTATTGCTGCTCATCGGGCCGTACAGAATCCTCCCCGTCGTGTCGAAACGCGCGCCCTTCTTGGTGAAGACCGCCATCCCGCCGTTGACAATCTGGACGATATTGTCGGGTCCCACGGCGAGGGCATTATCCGATGGATTGCCGAACCGGTGGGTACCCTGTGGCCCGGTGAATCCTTCGCCGAGTCCGTCGAATGCGGCGAGGACCGGAAGGGCCGCACGATTTCCCTGGCGTCGCTGCTCGACATCGGTACCGCCGGGTGCCGCGTCGTGGGCGCGCGGGCCCGGGTCTACGCCAACGCCGGCGGCGTCAGGATCGGGAGGCGACACGCCGCGCTGTTCGGAAGGGTCAGGCGAGCGGCTCGGAGCCTGGGCGGTGTGCGCCAAGCGCCAGATCGTGCTGAGGGGAGCCGACTCGTCGTGCGCCACCGCCGATCGTACCACCACCGCTCCCGCGCCGACGCTGTCGCGGGTGCTGTCGGGCACAGTCGATCGAATGGCGAGTGTCACCCCTCCCGCAATTGCGAACCCCGCGCAGAGCACCAATCCCGCGCCCACCGCGATCGAGAATCCGGTTCGCGCCCCGCCCATCCCCCGCATCGTTGCCTCCGATTTCAGTGTCGGTGCGGCGCCGCGCGGCTATCTGGTCGCGATCGCAGCGCACTCCGCCCGGACGTTGGTGAGCCAGCCGTGCCGATCTTCGCGCGCGCCCATCGCGATGTCCAGATAGTCGCGCTGCAGCTGCCTGGTGATCGGCCCGCGCTTCCCTGATCCGACAGTGATCCGGTCGACGCTCCGGACTGGCGTCACCTCGGATGCCGTGCCGGTGAGAAATACCTCGTCGGCGGCGTAAAGCATCTCACGCGCGAGCGGCTGTTCTTTCACCGGAATGCCGGCTTCGCTCGCAAGCGTGAGGATCGTCGATCGCGTCACCCCGGTCAGGAGCGTGCCATCGATTGGCGGCGTATATAGCGTTCCGCCGTGGACGATGAAGACATTCTGCCCCGATCCTTCACTCAACATGCCGCCCGGCCCGAGCGCAATGGCTTCACCGAAACCGTTCGCGAGCGCCTCCATCTTGATCAGCTGTCCGCCGAGATAGTTGCCCGCGATCTTCGCGGCGGCCGGAATCGTGTTGGGCGCGACTCGATGCCAACTCGACACGCAGGCGTCGATGCCGTTCTCAAGCGCCCCCTCGCCGAGGTAGGCGCCCCATGGCCAGCAGGGGATGTACATCTCGATCGGCGAATCGAACGGCACCATCCCGGCCGCGCCGTATCCGCGGACGACCATTGGCCGGATGTAACACGATTCGATCTGGTTGCGTTCGACGACCTGGCATGCGGCCGCCACGAGATCGTCGACCGAATACTGCAGATCGATCCGGTAGATCCGGCACGAGGTGAGCATCCGCTGCAGGTGGTCCTGCAGGCGAAAGATCGCGGGCCCCTGCGGCGTCTGGTAACAGCGAATCCCCTCGAAGACCGACGAACCGAACTGCATCGAATGGGAGAGCACGTGGACGTGGGCGTCTTTCCAGCGAATGAAATCGCCGTCGCGCCAGATCCATTCAGTTTCCGTGAGTCGGGCCATCACAACTCCTTTCAGCGGTAATATCTCTTGCGACGATGGCGGTCGACACGCCGACGATCGGGGCTGCTCTGCTACAGTAACAACCGCACCGCGCCACCATCGACGCAGATCGCCTGACCGGTCACGAAGCCTGCATGGTTCGACGCGAGAAAGGCGATCATCGCCGCAACTTCCTCGGGGCGCCCCAGGCGCCGCACGGGAGCCTGCGCCCGCCACTGGTCGTAAATCGCGTCGTGACTGGCGCCGGTCCGCTTCGCGTTGGCATCGGCCAGCGCTTGCAGCCGCTCGGTCTCCGTGAAACCGGGCAGGACCGTGTTTACCGTCACTCCATCCGCGCCGATCTCGTCGGCAAGGGTGCGGTAGTACCCGGTCACCGCGGCGCGCAAACTGTTGGACAGCGCCAGCGACGGCTCGGGGCGTTTGACCGCGAGCGAAGTGATTCCGACTACCCTGCCCCAGTGGCGACGGCGCATGTCGGGGACGAACGCGCGGCAAAGTTCGACTGCGCTCCGCAGGAGCAACGCGGCCCCTGCCTCCCACGCGGTCCATGGAATGTCGAGCGTTGCGCCGGTGGGTGGGCCGCCAGTATTGGCAATCAGGATGTCGACAGCGTCGTGACGCGCGCGCACGCCGTCGATCAACTGCGCCAGCCCAGCCTCGGTACTGAGGTCGGCCGCAATAGCGTCGATTGCACCCCCGAGATTCTCGAGGCGTTCACGCGCGCGATCGAGCGCATCCGCGTTCCGCGCACAGATGACGACACTGGCACCCTCGGCCGCGAGCAAACCGGCGGTGGCGAAGCCGATCCCCTGGCTCGCGCCGCACACCAATGCAGTCTTTCCCTTGAGTCCCAGGTCCACGCTACTTCGTCCCGCGCAGGTAACTGTCGGTCTTCTCGATCCAATCCTGTCGCGGCGGTGTAAAGACATCGAGGTCGAGCGTATCCTCGATGGCGAGTGCCCGATGGCGTACTCCCCCCGGAATCAGCAGCACTTCGCCCGCGTGAATATCGACGAACTCGTCGCCGGGGTTGTCGGCATGCTCGCCGAGCCAGAAGCGGAGACATCCTTCGAGGATATAGGTCGCCTGCTCGTTGTGATGCTCGTGGGCGGGAACGACACTGCCGGTCTTGAGAAAAACCTGCCCGAGCATGAGCCGGTCGTTGTACACCAGCTTACGAGTGATGAGCGGAGAGAGTGGTTCGTGGGGGATTTCGTCCCAGACATGCTTGGTAGGAGCGGGCATCTGCCAATCCGATGAATGGTGGGGCCGGAAACGGTCGGCCAAAGATAGTGCGCCCGGAGTGCGTCAGCGATCGAGGGCGGCAACGCACTCGATCTCGACGCGGCCACCCAGCGCGAGGCCGTTGGCGCCGAACGCGCTACGCGCGGGAAGGGGCGGCTTGAAGAATTCGAGATATACCTGGTTCATTGCGGGCCATTCCTTCATGTCGGCCAGCATCACGGTGCATTTTACGACAGCGCTCAAGTCGAGCCCGTGGCGCTGAAGTACGGCGCCAACATTGGTCAGGATCTGCCGCGTCTCGGACTCGATACCACCGCCGACGAGCCGGGCGTTCGCGTCGGTGCCCATCTGTCCGGAGAGATAGAGCAGGTTGCCAACCCGTACGGCTTCGGAAAACGGCAGCCTCACCGTTGAAGGCAGCGGGAAAAATTCGACGTGAGAACGCGCGTCAGAAGGCATGCCGGCCCCGCGAATCGTGGTTCATGGTACGCCGCCGCGAAGAATCACGGCGAGTTTCTCCGGGTCGATATTCCCGCCACTGACAATTGCCGCCGCGCGCCGCACACCGGGAATCCCCTTGAGGGCCGCCGCGACACCGGCACCGCCCGCGCCTTCGGCAACCACACGATTGCGTTCGGCAAGACCCTTGATCGCCGCCGCGACATCGGCCGCCGTCACCACCAGGACACCGGCAAGGAGTTCGCGCGCCAGCTGCCACATTTCCGGCGCCACACTCCTCCCGCCAATCCCGTCGACGAACGACCGCACCGGCTCGATATCACCAGCTGCGCCGCGGGCGAACGCGGCCGCCAGGGGGGCGGCAAATTCGACCTCCACCGCGAAGACCTTGATGCTGGGGTTGATCGCCCGCACCGCGGAGGCGATCCCGCACGCCAGGCCACCGCCGCCCCACGGAACGATCACAGCGTCGACATCCGGGTCATCCTCCAGGATCTCGAGGCCGATCGTTCCGTTCCCCGCCATGACCGACGCATCGGCAAAGGGATGGATGAAAACGCCGTCGACCCCCGGATACCCGTGGTCGAGCATTGCCTGCCACCAGGCGTCGAATGGCGCGGTGATCACCTCGCCGCCGAGGCGCTGGATCGCGGCAATCTTGTTGGCGGGAGCGCCTTCCGGAACGACGACGCGGCACGGCACGCCGAGGGAACGGGCACACCACGCGACGCCCTGCGCCATGTTCCCGGCACTCGCAGTCACAACGCCACCCGCGAGCGACTGTCGCGGCGCGGACATCATCGCATTGGCGGCGCCGCGGAGCTTGAACGATCCGATTGGCTGGAGGTTTTCGAGCTTGAGGACGAGGTCGGCGCGGTCGCGGTCGGGAAGAAGCGGCGTCCGGTACGCGATGCCGGAGATCCGCTGGCGCGCCTCCTTGATGGCACTGATCTGAATCTCTGCGATCGCGCTCACGACAACCCTCCCAGGCGCTAACTCGACTGCGGTGCCGAAAGATAGCGACCGCCATGATCCCGTGCGGCGCGGATCCACGTCGCGGCGTTCTTCACACCGGTAACGCAGTTCGCACCGGCGATGACCTGCCGGTGCGAACCAGAGCGCAGCGTATGATCGGGCGGCGACGAATGGCCGTCCGGGGACAGACCTAGAAGCGGTACACCAGCCCGAAGTTGACGACCGGATAGACACCGATCTTGTTGAGGCTCTTCTGGGTCGTGTCCGACTGTGCGGCCAGGTTGGCGGCCAAACCCTGTGGATTGGTCCCCCCCGAGTTGCTCAACGTGAACGTCGGCTTGCCGATCCCGGCGCCGAGGTCAAAGACGAACTTGAGGCCGCTGTGCTTCCCCGCTGCGGTACCGAAACCGATGCCGGCATACGGCAGCGTCGCCCACTTTGCGGTCGCGTTCAATGTTCCGACATCCGACGCCTGATACTCGTGGTGGTTGATGCTGAATTGGCCACCGCTCGGGTTACCGATCGCAGTGATCTTGAGCGGGGAGGTCATGACCCCGCCGGTCAGATGGAACGAACCGCGGCTCCCCGGATACAGGTCGATCAGGCCGGTAAACGCCTGCAGCTTGAGATCCGCGGCGTAGCTGATGTCCTTTTCCGTCTGAGTCGTGCTGGCGCTGAAAAAATTGAGCCCGACGCGCGCCCCGATGTGATTGGTGAGGAGCTTGGATAGCTCACCGCCGATGCCGAGGGTGCCGAACCGGACGCCGAGGTAGGCATCCGATCCATGACTCGACGGCCCCTGCGCCACCGCAGCTGCAGGTGAACCCAGCAGGATGACGCACCACAAGCTGCGAACCTTCATGAAACCTCCGGAATAGGTGTCAAATAGGTCGCCTTCGGCGCACGACATGTGCCATCAATGGGCGGCGTTCCAGCCGGCTACTTCCCGCCACCCACGGCGGTTGCAGCCGTTACCGCCGGCGGCGACTCGAGGAGCCGGGCCAGGGAGTCCTTCCTCGCAATGAGATGCTCTTCCATCTTGAGCCGTGGAATGCCGTTCCTGAGCCAGTCCGGTGCCGGGACGCCCTTGAGGTAGTGATCGAAGAATTCTGCCATCCTGATGGCGTAATCCCGCTGGTTGACCGGTTTGGCCAGCCCGTGATTTTCCCCCACGTACTCCAGGAAGACAACTTCCTTCCCCAGCTGCCGAAGGGTGTTGTAGTACGTCACCCCCTGATTGAAGTCGACCGCTCCATCCCGGTCATTCTGCAGGATCATCAGGGGGGTGTGCACCTTGTCGGCGTGGAAGACGGGCGAATTCCGGATGTAGGCGTCGTAGTTCTCCAGGAAGTTCCCCTTGAACCGGCCCTGGCTCGACTCGAAAATCGCCGCGTCCGATCCGCCGGTGTTCCAGTAGATCGACGCATACATGCTCACCATGTTGGTGAGCGGAGCACCGGCCACCGCCGCAGCAAAGATATCGGTCTGCGTCACGAGGAAGGCGGTCTGGTACCCGCCCCACGAATGTCCCCACAGCCCGACGTGCTTCGGATCGACAATCCCGGTGGCAATCGCGGCCTTGACCGCAGGCACCACGCACCACACCGCCGACATCCCGGGATCGTTGACCTTGTAGACGATATCCGGATCGAACACCACGTAGCCACGATTGGTATAGAGCGACGGATCGGGCGTGCGCGTGTCGCTCGGCGAGACAAAGACGTTCTTCCCCTGCGACCGCTTCTCGTAGATCGTCACCAGCATCGGATACTGCTTCCCGGGCTGGTAATTGGCGGGGAGATAGAGTGCGCCCTGGAGCTTGTCCCCCTTGGCGCTGACGTAGTTGACCAGCCGAGTTCCGCTTGACCACGCCAGCTCCCTGATCTGCGGGTCGGCATCGGTGAGCTGATATCCCGGCGTAAAGCCGCTACCGAAGACGTGGTAGTCGGGATACTCGGTGAACGTCTGCCGGGTGTAAAGATATGTGTCGGCATCACGCGCCTTGGTGATCGAGAACTTCGCGTCCTCGAAGAGCAGGGCCCTGGCGCCGGGCTGACCGGGATCGATCCGCGAGATGCCTTCCTTCTTGGTCCATTCGCCATAGGTGCTGACGAAGAGTGGCTGCGAGAGATCGATCCCTTCGGCGGGATTGATTCCGCCGCGGCCCCCGCGGGCCGCACCGCCGGAGCGAGTCGGTGCAAAGCGGTACAGGGTCTGGTATCGCACCTGATTGCGGCGCCCATCGACGGTGAGATTCACGGCCGCGGCGCCTGGGCGGCTCGGGACCTTCCAGATGTCCCAGTTGTCCGACAGCAGGACATACCGCCCGTCGCTGCTCCAGCCAAAGGAGCGCGCGGCCGGCGGAACGAGGTTGTTGTGATCGTCGTCGGTATTGACGAACGACGTCGGGACGCCGCGGGTGATCGCCGTGCTGTCGAGTGTCGACAAGTCGAGGACCCACCAGTTCGCGTCGCGGCCCCAGTAGAGTACGCGTTGCCCGTCGGGCGACGCGGTCATCGGCCCGCTGGGTTTCTTCCGCTGGACGAGCTTGTGCGCGCCGGTGGCAAGATCGACGGCGTAGACGTCTTCGTAATTCCGCCCGGTGTAGCTGGCGCGTTCCTCGTACGGCTCGGTATTGACCCCGTAGGCGAAGTGATCGCCGCTGGTGACCGTGACGGAACGGATCGAATCGTCGGCCAGCCTGAGGAATCGATTGTCGGCGACCCGGAACTCGGCGAGGAAGTTGAACGCACGATCCTGCTGTTCCTGCACGATCTGCTGCGACTGCAGCCGTGGATCCTTGTAGTGCCAGAGGATCAGCGACGGCAGCGAATCGCTGCCCGCGGCCGGCGTCGCGCCGGCTCGCGCACCCGGCGCGACCGCGCCCGTACCACCGGCCCCGGGCGCGCCACCTTGGTTGGCGCTCGCCCCGCGCGCACTGACTGCTCCGCCGCGGGGAATCGGCAGTGCCTCGCGGAGGCCAAAGAAAATCGCTCCGAGCCCAGCCGCGTATCGGGGTGCCCGCTCTGACGCGATCTTCCATCCGGTGGGAAAATCGTTGCGCCCGGCCGGGTCGAAGACGATCTGGTGTGCCGGACCGTCGGCACCGAAGCCGGTGAACGCTTCAATCGCGAACACGGTGTCCCGGGTCAATGAATCAAGCCTGCCGCGCATGACGCTGAGCCCGGCGGACGAATCGACCCAGGCGAGGTGAGAATAGATGAGCGGGGCGCTCTCCAGCGACTTCGACACACCGGTATTCATATTCCGCAGTTGTACGCCGTTGCCGACCCGATCGGGCGTCGACATCGTGTAGGCCAGCCAGTCACCATCGCGATCGAAGGTGTACTCTCCGACTGGCCCCATGTTGAACTGTTCGCCTGTGGCGAGATTATAGAGCAGCAGATCGCTGCTCCCGCCGGTCTGGCCCTCGGCGTTCGCCAGCGCACCCGCCCCACGTCCGCCGCCTGCACCGCCCCGCCCACTACTGGCCGCTCCACCGGCCGCGTCCTGCATCACGACCCACGACGCATCCTCGGTATTGAACGCGAAGCGGCGAATCCGGTCGAACTCCTTCGTCGTTCCGGTCGTGAGATTGGTGAGGACCAGTTTCGCGGGGCCCGTCGACGTATCCGCTGACGCGCTTCCCGCGCCCGGAACGGCTCCGGCCCGGCCCGGCCCTTTCCGCCCGCTCGCCAACGCCGCGGCACGAGGCGCCGTGACGACGTAGCCGAGCCAGTGTGAGTCACCGGAGATCGCGATCGAGCCACCGCCGGGACCGGTGACTCGACGGAGGTCGTCATGGCTTGAGTCGGCAGTTTTTCGCACCACGATCGTCGCGTTACCCTCGGCAGGCCCGACCTCATAGACGAACCATTTCCCGTCGTTGGACAGCGCGCTCTGGCGGATCGCGTTCCAGCTCTTGAGATCGGCCGGCGTGATCAATCGCCCGGTCGCCGCCGCCGGCGTTGCCTTGTCGGCCCCGCCCGCCTGCATCTGTGCGGATGCCCGCGCTGCCGCGGCACACGGCAAGACCAGCGCGATGGCGCGAACAATCGGGCGCATGACGAACTCCGGTCTGGGTTGCATGGAGGGAACCGAGGGAAAAGTACCGCTTCTCCTCTGGCGAGGGCAGCGCATCCGGTCCCCGGCGACGACCGAACGGCCGGCTACAGTCGGCCACCGGCGAGCGAGAAGGCGAGGATCGCGAGCACCACCGCAGTGATCGCCATGTAAGTACGGTCGGCTTGGCGGATGAATCCGATCAGTGAGAGAGCAACCCGGGCTACCGGCGTCGCGATTAGGACGAGCAAGCCGAGCTGAATGATCGCCGACGTCTGGCCGGTCAGGGCGTGCCGCACGATCCCGCCGACCGAGGTCAGTCCATCGACCGGCCCACGGAAGACGCCGTAGGTGACAATGTCGTGGCCGTGCCTGGCGAGGTACGCGGCGCCACCAATGACGGTGACTGCCGCCGCGACGATAACACCGGTGCGGAGGACGTTGCCGACCGCCTGCTCGACCTGCTCGTCGGTCCATCGCTGCATCGTCAGATCCTCCCGCTCGACGCCTTGTAGACCATCTCGGCTGCCAGGGCGAGAATGACGAAGGCGAAGATCTGGCGAAGTCGTCGCGTGTGAATCCGGCTCAAGAGCCGCGCGCCGAGGAGGGCACCGGCGAGAACGCCCAGCATCACCGGAAACGACAGCGCTGGATCGATGTACCCGCGGCGAAGGTACACACCGGCGCTGGCTGCGGCCGTGACGCCGATCATGAAGTTGCTGGTCGTGGTCGACACCTTGAATGGCAGACGCATCGCGTTGTCCATCGCCAGCACCTTGAGCGCGCCGGATCCAATTCCGAGCAGACCGGAGAGGATTCCGGCAATGAACATCAGGCCGAAACCCAGCGGAACGCGCGTCACACCGTAGTCCTCCAGGCCTGCCGATGTCGGATAGGTCGACGTGAGCCTGAGCGGTCGTGCCCACACATCCGATCGTTCGACGCTGAGGTGTTCGAGTCGGGGTCGGGCCGACAGATAGGCCGAGAAGACCAGCATCGCGGCGAAAACGTACGCGATCGCATTGGTCGAGATCAGGCCGGCGATGAACGCTCCGCCCAGCGCGCCGGTCGTCGTCGCGATTTCGAGGAGCATGCCGAGGCGGATGTTGGTGTATCCCTCCTTGACATAGGCGGCGGCGGCTCCCGACGACGTCGCGATCACGCTGATCAACGAAGCGCCGATGGCATAGTGGAGATCGACGCCGAACGCGATCGTGAGCAGAGGGACGATCACCATGCCGCCGCCGAGCCCGGTGAGCGAGCCGAGGAGCCCGGCGAGGAAGGCGCCAACGAGAATCAATCCACTGAGTTCGAGCGCAGTCACCGAATGGGGATTCCCCGGAAAGCCTGGAGAGGAACGCCCCGCATAATAGCAACCTGTTGCGTCAGACGCGCTGCTTCGCCGGCAGGTTCATCGTGATGTTGTCCCGGACACTGATCAGGTGCTTGAGTTCGGCGATGTCGACCGGCTTCACCGTGTGCGCGTCGAAGCCGGCGTCGCGGGCGCGCTGCTTGTCGCGCTCCTGGCCGTACCCGGTCATTGCGATGATCTGGGTGACGTCGAGGTCGTCCTGGCGCACCTGGCGGCAGACTTCGTAGCCGTCCATCCCGGGGAGTCCGATATCGAGGAGCATGATGGCTGGGCGCTCGCTCCGCGCCAGCTCCACCGCGCGCGGCCCGTCGTGCGCGACCATCACTTCGTGGCCGTCGAGGCGCAGCAGCATCGCCAGACTTTCTGCGGCGTCGCGGTTGTCGTCGACTACCAGGATCCGGCGTGACATCTGCTGAGCGAGCCCAACTCGTTCGGTCGATCGCGGCGTGGCCACGATCTCATCGGCCAGGCAGGGTAGCCAGATGGTGAATTCGCTCCCCCGCCCGATCCCGCGGCTGGTCGCACGGACGCTTCCGCCGTGCATCTCCACCAGTGTCTTGACGAGCGACAATCCCACGCCGAGTCCTCCCTGCTGCTGATCGGCCGGCCGCTCTCCCTGCGAGAAGAGCTCGAAGACCTGGGTCTGCATGTCGGTTGTTATGCCGATTCCGCGATCCCTGACGGCGACGACGGCGAGCCCCGGTTCGGCGCCGACGATCACGTCGATCCTGCCGCGTTCGGTCTGGTACTTGGCCGCGTTGTTGAGAAGATTGGCGATCACCTGGGTGAGCCGGGCGGCGTCGCCGTTGACGCGCACCGGCCGATCGGGAAGGTGGACCGACAGCGCGTGACGTTGTGCGTCGATCAGCGGCCGGCTCATTTCGACCGCGGCGTTCACCACGGCCGACATCTCGATCGGCTCGAGCCGCAGCTTGATCTTCCCCTGGGTGATCCGCGAAACATCGAGGAGGTCATCAACCAGCCGGGTCAGCTGATTCGCCTGCCGTTCGATGACATCCCGGCACCACTGAAGATCGGGGTCGAGCGATTCCTTGAGGTGCATGATGCTCACCGCATTGCGCACCGGCGCCAGCGGATTGCGGAGTTCATGCGCCAGCAGCGCGAGGAACTCGTCCTTGCGACGATCGGCTTCGCGAAGCCTGGAGGTGAGTTCTGCCTGCTTCAGTGCTGACGCTTCGAGAGCGGCCGTTCGCTCCGCGACACGCTGCTCGAGTTCTCGATTGAGCCGCTCCGCCTCCCGCGTCGAGCGGTACAGCTCCGTGAAGACACTCACTTTGGCGCGCAACAGCTCCGGAATCACCGGCACCGACAAGTAGTCGACCGCTCCTGACGCGTATCCTTTGACCCGGTCCAGATCGGTGAGGTGCACCGCGGAGACGAAGATGATCGCGGTCTTCTGGAAGCGGGGGTGCTGGCGGATAATCTCGGCGAGCTCGAAGCCGTCGATCTCCGGCATGCTGACGTCCATCAGCACCACAGTGATGTCGTTCTTGAGCAGATGCTCGAGCGCCTCCTTCCCCGAGGTCGCCTTGATCAGGTTTTCGCCGAGGTCGCTGAGAATTGCCTCGTAGCTGAGCAACTTCCCCGGCTGGTCGTCCACCAGGAGGATGTTGGCCTTGTCGGCCCCGCGCAGCCCGCTAGCGGCCGTCACCGATGCAACCAGAGGCGGAGAGCGGAGAGGAGCTGTTCCGTGTTGACCGGTTTGGCGAGGTAGTCCGACGCGCCGGCATCGAGGCATTTCTCGCGGTCGCCTTTCATCGCCTTGGCAGTGAGCGCGACGATCGGCAGCCTGCGGAACTGCGGCTGCTGGCGGATGGCGTGCATCGTCTGATATCCGTCCATCTCCGGCATCATGATGTCCATCAGCACGATGGCGATGTCTTCGGTCCGCGCCAGGGTGGCGATCGCCTCGTGACCGGTTCCCGCAGTCAGGACTTCCATCCCGCGGCGTTCGAGCACGCTGCTCAGGGCAAAGATGTTCCGGATGTCGTCGTCGACGACGAGCACCTTCTTCCCGACCAGGTCGTCGTCACCGCGATGCAATCGCTCGAGCATTCGCTGCTTTTCAGCCGGCAGTTGATAGACCACGCGGTGGAGGAAGAGCGCGGTTTCGTCGAGGAGCCGTTCCGGCGATTCCACGCCCTTGACGACGACGCTCCTGGCCAGTGTATGAAGCCGGGCATCCTCTTCGGGCGACAGTTCTTTTCCAGTGAAGACGACGACCGGCAACTCGCAGAGATGAGCATCGTCGCGGATATGTTCCAGCACCTCGAACCCCGACATGTCGGGAAGCCGCAGATCGAGCACCGCGCAGTCGTACGGTTCCCGGCGCAGGGTGGCGAGCGCCTCGCTTCCGGTGGATGCCGTCTCGATTTCGACGTCGTCATGGCCGAGCAGCTCGATGATGCTCACCTGCTCGGCCGGGTTGTCTTCGACCACCAGGAGACGGCGCGACCGCGGCGCCGAGTATTCCTTGATGCGGGACAACGCCGCCTGCAATCCTTCCGACGTCGTCGGCTTTGGCAGAAAGGCGAAGGCACCACATGCCAGGCCGTGCTGACGATCCTCGTCGAGGGTCACGATCTGCACCGGGATGTGTCGCAGCGCCGGATCCTGCTTGAGCTGATTAAGCACCGTCCACCCGAGCATGTCGGGGAGAAAGACGTCGAGCGATACCGCGGTCGGCTGGAATTCTCGGGCGAGCGCGAGGGCATCAGCTCCGCCACCCGCCACCAGGACCTTGAATCCCTGATTGTGCGCCTCGTCGAGAAGGATGCGGGCGTAGTGCGGATCGTCTTCGACGATAAGAAGAGTCGGGTCGCCAGCCACCAGCCTCTGGCGGTCGTCGGGGATCTGTTCCACCACGCGGTCGATGACGCGCACTGGCGGAAACGAGCTGTGCACCGGCAGCCGCTCGTCGCTGGTCGGCGCCGACGGTCCGACGTACGCGATGGGGAGATAGAGGATGAAGGTGCTTCCCACGCCCGGCATGCTGCGCAACTGGATTTCGCCGCCGAGGAGCGACGCAAGTTCACGGCTGATGGCGAGGCCGAGCCCGGTCCCGCCGTACTTCCGGCTGGTTCCTGCGTCGGCCTGCTGGAACGCTTCGAAGATGATCCGCTGCTTTTCCTGAGGGATGCCGATCCCGGTGTCGGCGACCTCGAACGCAACGACTCGCGCCGCGTGCGACAGCACCGGGTGCTCCACGTTCCAGCCGCTCGACACCGGCCCGACGCGCAGCCGGACGCCGCCCTGCTCGGTAAATTTGAACGCATTGGACAAAAGATTCTTGAGGACCTGCTGCAGGCGCTTGGTGTCCGTGACGATGGTGCTCCCCGTTGCCGGGTCGAGCTGTACATCGAGGGAAAGGCTCCGGGCCTCCGCCTCGTGGCGGAAGGGTCTCGCGATCGCTTCGAGAATGCTGGCGACCGCGACTTCTTCGGCCATCACCGTGACCGTTCCCGATTCGATCTTGGAGAGATCGAGAATGTCGGTGATGAGGTTGAGGAGGTCGGTGCCGGCGCCGTGAATCGTGCGCGCGAACTCGACCTGCCGCGGCTGGAGGTTCCCCTCGGAGTTCTCCGAGAGCTGCTGGCCAAGAATGAGAATGCTGTTGAGCGGCGTCCGCAATTCGTGCGACATGTTGGCCAGGAACTCGGACTTGTACTTGGAGGTGAGCGCAAGTTCCGTGGCCTTTTCCTCGAGTGCCCGGCGGGCCTGCTCGATTTCCTGGTTCTTGCGTTCCACTTCGGCGTTCTGTTCCGCCAGCTGCTGCGCCTTCTGCGCCAGCTGTTCGTTGGTCTGCTGCAACTCGCCCTGCTGCGTCTGCAGTTCGGTCGCGAGCTGCTGCGACTGCTTGAGCAGCCCTTCGGTCTGCATCGTCGCCTCGATGCTGTTGAGCACAATGGCGATGCTGCTGGTGAGCTGTTCGAGCAGGGCGAGATGCGACGGCACGAATTCGGTGAGGGATGCGATGCCCAGCACCGCCTTGATCTTCCCTTCGAAGACAACCGGGACGACAACGATCGTGCGCGGCATCGCGTCGACGAAGACGGAACTCACCGGCACCGTATCGGGAGGCACGTTGGTGACCAGGATGCGGCGCTGGTCGGCGGCACACTGTCCCACGAAGCCTTCGCCCATCCCGAGTTCTGCGGCGAATCCGCCCTGGCGAGCGTCGGCATATGACGCCAGCAGCGCCAACAGCGGTGGCTCGTCGCCCCGCACCTGATAGATCACGCCCTGGTGCGCATTGACGAGCGGCACCAGCTCCGAGAGGAGGACCTTCCCGACCGTGCCGAGATCTCGCTGCCCCTGCAGCATGCCGGTGAGGCGGGCAAGATTGGTCTTGAGCCAGTCCTGTTCGGTGTTGCGGTCGGTGGTCAACCGCAGATTGTCGATCATCGTGTTGATATTGTCCTTGAGCTCCGCGACTTCGCCGCGGGCTTCGACCTGGATCGACCGGGTGAGATCGCCCTGGGTCACGGCCGTCGCCACTTCGGCAATCGAACGCACCTGCGTGGTCAGGTTCGCCGCCAGGAGATTGACGTTGCCGGTCAGGTCCTTCCAGGTCCCGGCCGCGCCCGGAACGTTGGCCTGTCCGCCGAGGCGGCCTTCGACGCCGACCTCGCGCGCGACCGTCGTCACCTGATCGGCGAACGTGGCAAGCGTGCCGGTCATGTTGTTGATCGTCTCGGCGAGCGCCGCCACTTCGCCCTTGGCGTTCACTGTCAGCTTGGGCTTGAGGTCACCGTTGGCCACGGCGGTGACGACCTTGACGATGCCGCGTACCTGTTCGGTGAGATTCGCGGCCATCACGTTGACGTTATCGGTGAGATCCTTCCACGTCCCGGCGACCCCGGGGACCTTCGCCTGGCCACCCAGCTTCCCTTCCGTGCCGACCTCGCGCGCCAGCCGGGTCACTTCCGCCGCAAATGCATTGAGCTGATCGACCATCGTGTTGATCGTCAGCTTGAGTTCGAGGATCTCGCCCTTGACGTCGACGGTGATCTTGCGGGAGAGATCGCCGCGCGCCACGGCCGTGGTGACTTCCGCGATGTTGCGAACCTGTGTGGTGAGATTGGCAGCGAGGAGATTGACGTTGTCGGTGAGGTCCTTCCACGTTCCACCCACACCCGAGACGACGGCCTGCCCACCGAGCTTGCCGTCGGTGCCGACTTCACGCGCGACACGGGTGACCTCAGCCGCGAACGATCGCAGCTGCTCCACCATCGTGTTGATCCCCTCCTTGAGTTGCAGCAGTTCGCCCCGCACATCGACGGTGATCTTCTTCGAGAGATCGCCGCTGGCGACCGCAATCGTCACTTCGGCGATGTTGCGGACCTGCGCGGTGAGGTTGCTCGCCATCGAATTGACGCTGTCGGTGAGGTCCTTCCACGTGCCGGCCACTCCCGGCACCTGCGCCTGTCCACCGAGCTTGCCTTCGGTGCCGACCTCGCGGGCAACGCGGGTCACTTCGCCGGCGAAGCCGTTGAGCTGGTCGACCATCGTATTGATCGTGTTCTTGAGCTCGAGAATCTCGCCGCTAACGTTCACGGTGATCTTGCGCGACAAGTCGCCACGGGCAACCGCCGTCGTCACCTCGGCGATGTTGCGCACCTGCGCGGTGAGATTCCCCGCCATGAAGTTGACGTTGTCGGTCAAGCCCTTCCAGGTTCCGGCGACCCCAGGGACCTGCGCCTGGCCGCCCAGTTTCCCCTCGGTACCGACCTCGCGCGCCACCCGAGTCACTTCGGAGGCAAAGGCGTTGAGCTGATCGACCATCGTGTTGAGCGTATCCTTGAGCTCGAGGATCTCGCCGCTCACGTCCACGGTGATTTTCTTGGAGAGATCGCCATTGGCGATCGCGGTCGCCACTTCCGCGATGTTGCGAACCTGCGCCGTCAGGTTGCTCGCCATGAAGTTGACGCTGTCGGTGAGGTCCTTCCACGTTCCCCCGACGCCCGGCACCAGCGCCTGGCCGCCAAGGCGCCCGTCGGTGCCCACCTCGCGCGCCACACGAGTGACTTCCGACGCAAAGGCGTTGAGCTGATCGACCATGGTGTTGAGAGTGTCCTTCAGCTCGAGAATCTCTCCCTTGACGTCGACCGTGATCTTGCGCGACAAGTCGCCGCGCGCCACTGCCGTGGCGACCTCGGCGATGTTGCGGACCTGCCCGGTGAGATTGCTCGCCATCGAGTTGACGCTGTCGGTGAGATCCTTCCACGTTCCCGCCACTCCACCGACTTGCGCCTGACCGCCGAGCTTTCCTTCCGTGCCGACCTCGCGGGCAACGCGCGTGACCTCCGCGGCGAAGGCGTTCAGCTGATCCACCATCGTGTTGATGGTGATCTTGAGTTCGAGCACTTCTCCTTTGACGTCCACCGTGATCTTGCGCGACAAGTCGCCGCGGGCCACCGCCGTGGTCACCTCGGCGATGTTGCGGACCTGTGTGGTGAGATTCGCGGCCAGCAGGTTGACGTTGTCGGTGAGATCCTTCCACGTGCCGGCGACCCCCGGGACAGCAGCCTGTCCGCCGAGGCGTCCTTCGGTTCCGACTTCGCGGGCAACGCGGGTGACTTCCGATGCGAAGCCGTTGAGCTGATCGACCATCGTGTTGAGCGTTTCCTTGAGCTGCAGGATCTCGCCGCTCACATTCACGGTGATCTTCTTCGACAGGTCGCCTCGCGCGATCGCGGTGGCCACCTCGGCAATGTTGCGGACCTGCGCCGTCAGGTTGCTCGCCATGAAGTTGACGTTGTCGGTGAGATCCTTCCACGTGCCGCCAACGCCGAGCACCTGCGCCTGACCGCCAAGCTTGCCTTCCGTGCCGACCTCGCGCGCCACGCGCGTCACCTCGCCCGCAAACGCGTTGAGCTGGTCGACCATCGTGTTGATGGTGTCCTTGAGCGCCAGGATCTCGCCGCTCACGTTCACCGTGATCTTGCGTGACAGATCGCCGCGCGCGACCGCGGTGGTTACCTCGGCGATGTTGCGGACCTGGGCCGTCAGGTTTCCGGCCATCGCGTTGACGCTGTCGGTGAGATCCTTCCACGTCCCGGCCACGCCTGGCACCACAGCCTGCCCGCCAAGCTTCCCTTCGGTGCCGACCTCGCGTGCCACACGCGTCACCTCAGACGCGAACGACCGCAACTGATCGACCATCGTATTGATCGCTTCCTTGAGCTGCAGGATCTCGCCGCGGACGTCGACGGTGATCTTGCGCGAGAGGTCGCCGCTTGCGACCGCAATCGTCACCTCGGAAATGTTGCGGACCTGCGCGGTCAGGTTGCTCGCCATCGAGTTGACCGATTCAGTCAGGTCTTTCCAGACTCCGCTCACGCCGAGCACCTGGGCCTGTCCGCCGAGCTTCCCATCCGATCCGACTTCGCGCGCCACGCGGGTCACCTCGGAGGTGAAGACGCCCAGTTGCTGGATCATCGTGTTGACGATCGTCGCGGACCGGAGGAACTCGCCCTCGAGGGGACGGCCGTCGACGTCGAGGCGGATCGTCTTGGAGAGGTGCCCCTGCGCGACCGCGGCAATCGCGTCGGTGACTTCGGTGGTGGGACGCAGAAGATCGTCCACCAGCGTGTTGACCGACGCCTCCATTTCGCCCCACGCACCGATCGAATGTTCGAATTTCGCGCGCTCCCGGGTCTTTCCTTCGCGACCCACGACCTGGCCGAGCCGCTTGAGTTCCATCGCCATCTTTTCGTTGGCGGCGACGATCTCGTTGAACGTGTCGGCGATCTTTCCGTCGACGAGCGTCCAGTCCCCGGGGAGGCGCACAGCGAAATCGCCACGCCGCATTCGCTGCAGCGCGTCGAGGAGCTGACCGCGATCGAGCGACGAAGTATCGACCGCATCAATTACCGCCGTGCCACCCGACGTACGACCCGTTCTCCGCATCGGCCCATCCCCAGTGTCCGGCTATCAAGCAAGGCCAGGATCAATTGTGATTGAAGTCGTCGACGTGCGCCGCCGTGATCTGACGGCCGGAGCTCACCGTAATGCGCGTGCCATAAACGACAAAGGCGCCAAGACGCACCGCGGGTGCGTCCCTGGCGCCTTCGACTGACAGAGCCATGCTCCATCCGGCAAGGCGGGCGCCTGACTGATCGGCGCCATCTGAGAACAGATTATGGAACAAGTCTTATTTATGCAAGCCCTCGACGGCAAATCGGGACCGCCATCGGCATCGCGCCTTCAATATTAACGATCGGTTCGGCCGAAGGCGAATCAAGGCATCCCGCGCGCGATCAGGGTCGGCCAGACTGTGGTGTTCGATCGCGTTAGATTGATGCTTCACCCCGAAACATCAGCCGTATCCCTTGCCCTCACGCACCCCGGCGCGGCGACGGAGGTCCGCAAGATGAGAGCCCGCCAATGAGGTTGCGCGAGGTCTCACTCAAGCCGTCGCCACTTGGCTCCGGGCGCACCCGGCTCGTGGGGGATGTCGCTATCGCGATTCGTCGCGCCCCGCGGAGGCACTCCGGTTTGATGTTCCCGGGGAATACGCCGACAGCCTCGCCGCAACCGGCAACCCGCGGCACGGCTGCCTTCTGCCGCTGGCCGTGACGCTCGGCGAACCGCTTGAGCTCTCGCTTCCCGTCGACCCGTCGCTGCATGAAGGGGCGTCGGCGATGATGGAGATCTGGCGGAGCTGGTACCCCGGCGCGTGCGAGCCGGTTCCGATCGACGCCGACCTGCTCAAGCCCGGGATCCCCGACCCAGACCGTAACTGCGGACAGGGCGAGAAATGCCTGCGCACCCTCACCGGGTTCGAACTGGTCGGCAGGCTCGATCGCTGCACATCCTTTCCGCAGGTCCGCAACGCGATTCTCGGCAGCGTCCTCATTCTGTCGGCCATCCCGTTCTACTGCATACTGCACTACCGACGGCCGGCACCGGCCGGGGAGTCGAGTACACCGTAGGCCGTTACCTTCATTCCATG
Source organism: Gemmatimonadales bacterium (assembly GCA_036501385.1). Taxonomy (GTDB): domain Bacteria; phylum Gemmatimonadota; class Gemmatimonadetes; order Gemmatimonadales; family GWC2-71-9; genus Palsa-1233. The sequence goes on from DASYAK010000016.1 coordinate 78,330, forward strand.
CTCCCTCCATCGCTCGACGACATTTCGGCGGCGCAGGTACGCCTCGCCGGCCGGATCCATATCACGCCGCTCCTGTCGTCACAGACGATCGCACGACTCGCCGGCATCGGCGGTGTCAGTCTCAAATGCGAATCGCTGCAGAAGACGGGATCGTTCAAGGTCCGCGGCGCACTCAACGCGATCATGCAGCTCGATACGGCTTCGCGCGCACGCGGCGTGGTGACTGTGTCGGCCGGCAACCACGCCCAGGCACTGGCATGGGCCGCGGCGTCGGCCGGCGTCACCTGCACCGTGGTGATGCCCGCGACCGCATCCGAAAGCAAGGCCGCCGCAAGCGCCGGCTATGGCGCGTCGGTGATCCGTCACGGAACCGCCGCCGAGGCGTTTGCGAAGGCCGAAGAACTGGCGGACAGCGAGGGCTTCACGCTGGTTCCCCCATTCGACGACGAACGCGTCATCACCGGAGCAGGAACGGTCGGGCTCGAGATCATCCGCCAGCAGCCCGACGTCGACCTGATTGTCGTGCCGATCGGAGGCGGTGGTCTCATTGCCGGGGTAGCCGCCGCCGCCAAGCAAGCCAAGCCGAGCGTCAAGGTGATCGGCGTGGAACCTGAGGGCGCGGCGGCGATGCGACGAAGCCTCGACGCGGGGCATCCCGTCCGGCTCGACGCCGTGCAGACGATAGCCGACGGGCTCGCCGCACCGTTTGCGGGGCAGCTCACCTATCCGATCGTTCGCGACCTCGTTGATGACGTGGTCCTCGTTTCGGACGCCGAGATCGCCGAGGCGATGTCGCTCCTCCTCAGTCGCGCAAAGCTTGTCGCCGAGGGCGCCGGCGCGACGGCCACCGCAGCAGTGCTGAGTCGCCGGATCTCCGCGGCGGCGGCGGACCGGGCGGTCGCGATTGTGAGCGGCGGAAATATCGACCTTGACCGGATGAAGGCACTCGTCTGATGCGCCACTGCTGCCGATGACCGGGCGCTGGACTGCCGCGCTCACGGCGCTCATGGGAATGTTCGCGGCTCCGTTGGCGAGCCAGCAACTCCAAGGCCTCGAATCGCTCGATGGCCATTTTGTCCTCGCCGGGCGCCCGATCCAGGTGATCTCCGGCGAGATGCACTACGCCCGCGTTCCGCGCGCACTCTGGCGCGACCGACTTCGCAAGGCGCGGGCGATGGGCCTCAATACCATTTCGACGTACGTCTTCTGGAACCTGCACGAGCCGACGCCCGGCCACTACGATTTCAGCGGGCAGAACGACGTCGCCGAATACATCAGGATGGCCCAGCAGGAAGGACTGCACGTGATTCTGCGTCCGGGCCCGTACGTTTGCGCGGAATGGGACCTGGGCGGCTATCCGGCGTGGCTTCTCGCCGATTCAACGATGGTGCTGAGGAGTACCGATCCGCGTTTCACCGCGGCAGCATCACGATGGCTCGACCGCCTTGGGCGCGAACTCGCTCCACTTCTCGCCAGCCACGGCGGACCGATCATCGCTGTGCAAGTCGAGAACGAGTACGGCTCATTCGACCATGACACGACCTACATGGCGTGGCAGCGCGACGCGCTCCGGCACGCGGGATTCGGCAGCGTCCGCCTGTACACAGCCGACGGCGACGTTCAGCTGCGAGCGGGGACGCTTCCCGATCTTCCCGCGGTCGTCAATTTCGGCGTCGGCGAAAGTGACAGCGCTTTTGCCCGCCTGGCGCGGTTCCGCCCCGGGGCACCGCTCATGAGCGGCGAGTACTGGGCCGGGTGGTTCGATCAGTGGGGTGGATCTCACGCCCATACCGACGTGGCGCGGCAGGTGAACGAACTCGACCGCATGCTCAGTCGCCGGTACTCGGTCAATCTGTACATGTTCCACGGCGGGACCACATTTGGCTTCATGAATGGCGCCAATATCGATGGAGGCAAGTACCACCCGCAGACGACCAGCTATGACTACGACGCCGCGCTCGACGAGTCGGGGCGTCCGACGCCGAAGTACTTCGCTTTCCGCGACGTGATCGCGCGACATACCGTGACGGCGATCCCGCCGGTTCCGCCGACTGACTCCATGGTCGCCGTTCCGGGGTTCAGCCTCAAGCGGGTCGCGTCGCTCTGGCAGATCCTTCCAAAGCCGATCCACACCGTGCGGCCACGTTCGATGGAAATGTTCGGCCAGTCGTACGGCTACATCCTCTATCGTACCACGGTACAGGGGCCGCTCGACGGCGAACTGGTGATTCACGATGTTCGCGACTACGCCCGCGTGTACGTCGACGGCCAATTGGTGGCAACGCTCGATCGACGACTCAACCAGGATAGCGCCGTGGTACACGTCGCACACGCCGGGGCGCGTCTCGACATTCTGGTGGAGAACGGCGGTCGCGTGAATTTCACCAAGGCGCTCCGGAGCGAGCGCAAGGGAATCACCCGTTCAGTAACCCTCGCAGGACGCGACGTGACCGGGTGGGACGTGTATTCATTACCGATGGGTGCAGTTCCGAAGCCCCGTCCCTCGACGCGATATGATGAGGGGCCCGCGATCTACCGCGGGACATTCACCCTCGCAACTGCCGGCGACACGCACCTGGATATGCGTGGATGGGGAAAGGGCGCGGTCTGGGTGAATGGTCACCCGCTGGGACGCTTCTGGGGGATCGGTCCGCAGCTGTCGCTCTACCTCCCCGGGGTGTGGATCCAGTGCGGGAGGAACGAAGTGACGGTCTTCGATTTCGACCAGCCGGCGACCGACACCATCCACGGCGTTCAGCACGCCGTGTGGAAGTAGGTCAGGTCCCCCAGCTGTTGTTGCCGCGATCGATGTCAGGCATCACTCCACGCGGATCGATCACGGCGCGGCGCACGCGTCCCGGCGTTGCAACGCGATAATCGAAATGTGAACCGAGATTCCACATTTCGACCGGGAGCTTGACGACGGTGGTCGTGCCGTCGGCGAAGGTGATTGCCAGTTCGGCCGGCATCACCATCGTGCCGCGATTCCTCAGGTGCACCACCGCCCCGCTCGGCCCGTTGCTCACCGAATCGACGGATTGATCGAGTCGTGCGGTTGTGAATACCCACCCGCGCCAGAACCAATCGAGGTTCATCCCCGAGGCATCGCGCATCAGGCGGAAGAAGTCGGCTGGGGTCGGATGCTTGAACGCCCACGTCCTGATATAATCACGGAACGCGGCGTCGAATCGCTCGCGGCCAAGGACTTCGAACCGGAGCGTCTGCATCATGAGCGCCGGCTTCTGATAGCCTGTCCAGAAAAGATCCCGAACCTCGGTGGGGTTGGAGATCAACGGCTGCTCGTTCCCCGACGTGGCGTGGTCGGCGTAGAGATGCAGCGGATGCGCTTCGATCGAATCGCCGTAGGGTGTTCCGGCGAAATACTGTGCAGCGTTGTGAAGATCGATGAAGGTGTTGAATCCCTCATCCATCCAGGGATAGAGCCGCTCATTCGACCCGACGATCATCGGAAACCACTCGTGGCCGAACTCATGCGCCAGCGCCCATTGCTGATCTTCGCGGGTGGGCGAGTTGGGCACGAAGGTGAGCATCGGATACTCCATCCCTTCAATCGGACCCTCGACGGAGGTCGCGTGAGAATAGGGATAGTGATACCACTGTTCGCTGAAGTACTTGATCGTCTCGCGCCCCATCCGGTTCGCTTCGGGCCACTTGTCGGCGCCAGGACGGTAGACGGTCTCGATCAGGATTCCGTCGTACCCACTGGCGTCCCATCGCATCGCCGGACCGGCGGCGAACGCCAGATCGCGCACGGAATCGGCCGTGAAATGCCAGGTGAGCGTGCCGCTGGTCCTCGGACGGCTCCGCGCGGGCGATGCAGCCTCGGCTGCCGTGATGATCGCGATCGCGGTGTCGGAATGTCGCGCTTCCGCAAGCCGGGACCGCTCGACCGCCGTGAGAACGTCGACCGGGTTTCGCAACTCGCCGGTGGCCGCGACGATGTCTTCGGCCGGGACAGTGATCTCGGCGTCGAAGGATCCGTACTCCGGGTAGAACTCCCCGGCGCCGATGTACGGCTCGTGATTCCACCCGTGCACATCGTCATACACCGCCATTCGCGGATACCATTGCGCGATTTCGTAGAGCGGGCCGTCGTGTCCCATCCGGCCTCCGCCCTGGAGTGGCACATTGAAGTGCCAGCCGAGTTCGAGATCGACACTCGCGCCCGGAGCAAGGGGATGCGGCAGATCGACGCGCATTGTCGTACCATACCTGGTGTGCGGCAGATTGGTGGCAGGTGCAGTCGTCCGCCGGGTGGAATTGCCGGGCGGACTTCGCGGTGCAAGGCGGATGTACTCCAGGTGGCCACCGCCGGCGAAGCCCTGGCATGAGAAATCGAACGAACTCCCGAGGAAGACCAGCGGCGGTTGATTGAGAATGTTGGTGATGCTCGTCGGCTCGCAAAGATTTTGTTCGACGAACATCCAGAGATATGGCAGCGCATCTGGCGAATGATTCAAGTAGTGAATCGTCTCGCTGCCCCGGAGCTCGTTGGCCTGTGGGTCGAGTGTCGCCTTGATCCGATAATCAGCCCGCTGCTGCCAATAGAGCGGACCAGGACGGCCCGATCCCGTGCGAAACTGAGTGGGTGTGGGAAGGTCGAGCGGGCGGAACGGCGATGTGTCGGCTACGGAGGCGCCGCTCCCCTGGGCGGAGAGCGGCGCGCCGGTTGCCGTCATTGCCGCGAATGCGGCAATCGCAAGCGAAAATCGAACCGCGCGCATCGGCACCGACTCACTCGCCGCCGTTATTCCCCTTCGGGTTGAGGATGTCGCCAATCTCATGGTGGACGTCGGCCAGGTGCGCCCGCGTTTCGGTGTCGGTCGCCTTCTTCTGGGCCGCGACGACGTCTCCATCAAGGCTCTTGAGTTCCATCCGAAGGAGCGACTTCACATCACTGCCCGCAGGACCGCTGCCCCGCCCAGCGCCGCCGCCACGACCCCCGGCCGCACCAGCCGCCGGAGCGGGTGGATTGAGCTTGTTGCGGATATTGTCGAGGTAGGAATGCTGCAACGCGCGCCGATAGGCATCGATCTTGACCGATGGCGCCGACAGCTCGGTCCACACCCCATGGCGCACGTCGGCGAGCAGTTCGGGAAGCGGATAGACATCGGCCGGATGCATCGCTTCGATCTCGATCATTCGTGCGAGGCGAGCGTCCTGGAGCACTGATGACAGCGTACGTGCCTGTGCCGCGTTGATCTGCGCCAGGCCCGAATTGTCTTCGATTCTGGTGGTGATCGCCGGCACGAGGAAGAAGGTCGGCGTCTGGAAAGCGTTCTCGTTGAGGAACCGCACCGCCGCCCGCTGTTTCGCCCCGGCAACCGGCGTGAACACTGCGCCAGGCTGCGAGCCGTATTTGTCCTGCGTCTCGACCCCGCCAATCACGTTGGCCACGTGGCCGAGCTCTGTCGCCCACTGCCCGATCAGGCGACCGTACAGTTCGGTGAGGTCGTCGTTGTTCTCGGTCGGTTTGGTGGTAGCCGGAATCAACATCGGGACGAGGCGCTTGATGTTCTTGATCCCGTATCCAGTCGACTTGACCGGATCGTCGTCGCCGACCGCCTCGGTCTCGCGACGCGGATCGGACGTGTTGCCATCGGCGGCGAACCGGAGCCACGGCTTGGTGTCCTGCTCCCGGGCCAGCTGATCGAGGGCCGGCCGCTCAGCGTCGGGCGAATTCGCGCCGGGGATCGGCATGTAGCCCCACTTGATCGCGAAGATGTCGTATGGGCCAACGCGGGGTTTGAGATCCTCGAGCGCAATCCCGTCTTCGGGCTGCGCCACGTAGTTGTAGCGCGAATAGTCCATGATCGACGGACTGTGTCCCATCCGGTGCACGAAGGTCTTGCTCCGGATCGAATCCGCCGGATACATCGCACTTCCCTTCATGTCGTGCATCAGGCCGAGGGAGTGTCCGATCTCGTGAGCGACAATCCACACGATCCCTTCGCCCATCAGCGAATCGGGGAGCGGAAGCGTGCGCGCCCGCGGATCGAGCGGGCCGATCTGGGTCCAGTACCAATCGCGGTTGAGATTCATCACGTTGTGATAGATCTGCAGATGGGCGCTGATGATCTCGCCGGTGCGCGGGTCGGCGGTATGCGGCCCGACCGCGTTCTCCGTCGTCGAGGGGAGCCAGTCGATCACGGCGTAACGAGCATCTTCCGCCGACCAGTCGGGATCTTCGGCCTTTGACGGAGCCTCCTTCGCCACAATGGCGTCCTTGAACCCCGCTGCTTCAAAAGCCGGCTGCCACGAGAGGATCGCCTTCTTGATCCACGGCACGATCCATCGCGGCGTCGCCGGATCGACGTAGTAGGTGATCGGTTTCTTCGGGACGCAGAGATCGCCGACGCGTTGATCCGAACATTCGAGGCGATAGCGATCGATGAACGTCCGGGTTTCGGACTTCTGCGTCGCATGGGCGAAATCGGTGACGCTGTTGTTGAAGAAGCCGATGCGCGAATCGTAGAGTCGCGGCTGCATCGGCACCTCCGGGAGCTTGAGCATCGACCAATGCACCAGGAAAGTGGCGCTCCCCGTGGCGCCGCCGCCCCGCCCGCCTCCCGCCTCTGCTGCCCCGCCCGCGCCCCCCTGATTGATCGTGAGGTCGGTCCGGACTTCGACGTTGGTGGGATAGGGCGCCACACTGCTGAGGAAGGTGCGATTCTGGTCGATCGTGCCGCGATACCGGGACGCGATGCCGATCTCGGACGGCGGGTTCTTGTAGAGCGGAGTGACGTTGATCACCGCCGCCGAATCGGGACCGTAGGCCGCGACCGGGAACGCCGCGATGATCGGCGCGTAGCTCGCCGCCTCGACCGCGAGCCGAACCGGATTCGCGCTGTCGCTCGCGACCAGGCCGCTCTCGACGCCGCGCAAGAGGATCCGGTTTCCGCGGCGTTCCCATCGCACCAGGTGGCTGCTGATCATCTGGCCACCATACCCCATTCCCTCGGCGGTCTTCTCGATCTCCGTGGTGAGGAGCATGTCCTGGTTCAACTCACCGCGGGGAATCTCGTAAAAGAGGGAGTCACCGATCTGGTGGGTCTTGAAGAGGCCGTTCCGAGTGTGGATGTCGGCACCCCGGATCACCTGGCCATAGGGCTGGGGTGCCTGGTTGGCACCGCCTCGACCACCGCCGCGCCCGCCCTGACCAGGAGCCGGTGTCGAGTCGCCGGCCGCTGAGGGAACGCCTGCGCGCCCGACTTGAACCGGGGCGGGCGGAGGAGCTACCGGCGTCGGCGCGGCCTTGGGGGGAGCCTGATGACAGGCGACGGCTACGAGGCCCGTTCCAAGGACAAGCGAAATCGCGGCACCAATTCGTCTCATGGCACAGTCGTGGACAGGGTGGACTTGGATGGGGCAATTGTCACGGAATTCCCCCAAACGTAGCGCACCCTCAGCCTAGTGCCTATACCTCCAGGCGGTCGCCGGGGCGCGCGGAACCGACGTAGAGCACCGGCATCAGGAAGACCGAAATCAGGAGTCGCGAAAAGAGCCCTCCCACGATCACCAGCGCGAACGGCTTCTGCGAATCGGATCCGACGCCGGTGGAGATCGCCGCTGGCAGCAGCCCGAGCGCCGCGACGAGCGCCGTCATCATGATGGGCCGGAGTCGCTGCGATGCCGATTCTCGCGCCGCATCGGCGATCCCCATGCCACGCAGCCGCAACTCGTTCACGTACGAGATGTAGACCACGGCGGTCTGCACCGACACACCGAACAGCGCCAGGAAACCGATCCCCGACGACACCGACAACGGGGTTCCGGTGATCGCCAGCGCCACGAGACCGCCTACCGGAGCCGACAGAACCACGCCGATCACCGTAATCAGCGGGAAAGCAAAGTTGCGATACAGAGCGAAGAGGAGGACGAAGATCAGGACGATCGTAAGCGGAAGGACCAGAGCGAGCTGGCCGCGCGATGCCGTGTACTCCTCGTACTCGCCGCCCCAGTCCGCGTGGTATCCTGCGGGGAGTTTGACCTTCGCTGCGACCTGTCGCTGGGCATCCTGCACTGCGCCGGCCAGGTCGCGGCCTTCGACGCCGTATTGCACGCCGATGTACCGTGAACTGTTCTCGCGATAGATGTATGACGCGCCGCTCGACACCTCGATCTTGGCCAACTCGCGCAGCGGCACCTGTTGCCCGGTGGGCGTCGACATCAGGATGGCGCCGATTTCCTCCGGGGTTTGCCGGAACTGCGGCTGGAGCCGCACGACGAGGTCGAAGAGCTGCTCGCCCTGCACCACCTGGGTTGCGGCGTTGCCGCCGACGGCGGCCGAGATCAGCGCGTTCACGTCACCGACGTTGACGCCGTATTGCGCAATTCTGGCTCGATCGATCGTGATCGTGAGGCTGGGCTGGCCCAGCTCGTGTACCTGGCTGATCCGGCCGATCCCCCGGACGTGCTGCAGGACCGCCGCGATCTCTCCGGCCTTCGCTTCGAGAATCTTGAGATCGCTGCCGAAGATCTTGACCGCCAGTGAGCTCTTGAGACCGGTCTCGGCCTCGTCAACGGCGTCTTCCGCCGGCTGGGTGTAGTTGAATTCGACCCCTGGGAAGCGCACCAGCTTGTCGTTGATCGCGTCAGTCAGTGCGGCCTTGGTGCGATACGGCCCGCGCCACTCCGAATACGGCTTGAGGCCAACGAAAAATTCCGCGTTGAAGAATCCGGTCGGATCGCTGCCGTCGTCGGGCCGCCCATGCTCGGACGCGACATCGGTCACCTCGGGAAACGACTTGAGGATGGTCCGGATCTGCGGTACCAGGCGCGCCGATTCATCGAGCGAAATTGTCGCCGGCATCGTGGCCCGGACCCACAGTGCTCCTTCGTCGAGATGCGGCATGAATTCGGCGCCGAGGCGCGTCGACAGGATCAGCGCGCCGGCGAAGATCACGACCGACGCCAGTACCGTCAATTTCGGCCACGCCAGGCACCAGTCGAGCGCCGACATGTACCGGTCGCGCACCCATTCGAAGACGTTGTTCCGCCGCTCCTTGACCCCGCTGCGGAGAATCATCGAGCAGAGGACCGGCAGGACCGTGAGGGCCAGGATCAGCGACCCGATCAGCGCGAAGATCGTCGTATCGGCCATCGGCTTGAAGAGTCGCCCCGATGGTCCCGACAGGACGTAGATCGGCAGGAACCCCGCGACGATGATAGCCACGGCATACACGATCGGGCGGTCGACCTCAGCCGCCGCTTCGCTCAGCACGCTGCGAATCGAGTAACCGGTGCCATGTTGTCGCGCCAGCGTGCGGTGGATATTCTCGACCATCACTACCGCACCGTCGACGAGAATGCCGAAGTCGATTGCACCGATCGACAGCAGGTTCGCGGGAATATGCTTGATGTCGAGACAGATGAACGCGAATAGGAGCGACAGCGGGATCGTGGCGGCCACGATCAATCCCGACCGGAAATCGAAGAGGAAGAAGATCAGGACCACGATCACCAGGACGATCCCGCGGGCGAGATTGTCCTCCACGGTGCGGGTCGTCAGCGCAATCAGGTCGCTTCGATCATAGAAGGGCTTGATCTTGACATCCTTGGGAAGGACCGACGTGTTCAACTCTTCGGTCTTCTTCTCCACTCCCTTGAGCACCGTCTGCGCTTGCTCGCCGGTGCGCATCAGGATCACGCCTTCGACGGCGTCGCTGTCGTTGTTGAAGCCGAATATTCCTGTACGCGGCGGATTGCCGATGGCCACGGTTCCGACATCGCGCACCAGGATCGGCGTCCCGCCGCGCACGGCGAGGACGACGTTTTCAATGTCTTCCGGCGTCTGGAGCCGGCCGAGGCCACGCACGTAGTAGAACTGACCGCCCTCGGAGTAGAAGCCGCCGCCGGCGTTACCGTTGTTGTTGCCCAGCGCGTTCGAGACGTCGGAGACGCCGAGGCCTGCCGCCGCAAGCTTGGTCGGGTCGAGATCGACGTGATACTCCATCGTCGGTCCGCCGAATCCCGACATGTCTGCCACGCCCTTGACCGACTTGTAGGCCTTGGAGATCACCCAGTCGTTCAGCGTCTTGAGTTCCATTGCCGATCGATCGGGGCTCTGCATGACGTAGCGATACACCAGACCCGACGGAGAGAAGAGCGGCTCGACGCCGGCGCTCACGCCATCGGGAAGCGTGACGTCGGCCAGCCGCTCGAAGACCTGCTGTCGCGCGAAATACGGATCGGTTCCATCGTCGAAGGTCAGGTCGACTGATGAGAGGCCGAAGAAGGAGATCGACCGCAGGACGTGGAGCCCCGGTGCTCCATTCATCTCGGTTTCGATCGGGACAGTAATCAGGCGTTCCACTTCTTCGGCAGCCTGGCCGGGCCATTGCGTCGTTATGCTGACGATCGGCGGCGAGAGATCGGGATACGCGTCGATCGGAAGACGCGAAAACGACCACACCCCTGCAGCCGCCATCGCACCAGCCGCGACCAGCACCAGCAGCGGCTGCGCCAGGGCGGTCGCGACGATGCGGTGAATCACCGACCGGCGCGTCGACGACGGATCGGGCACCTCGTGACCGTGCGTACTATGCGGATCGGTCATTGCGACGCTGCTTCCTGAAGGAAGAGCGCTCCCTGCGTCACCAGGCTGTCGCCCGGAACGAGCCCGCTGGTGACTTCGTAGACGTCGCCGGTGCGACCGCCAAGCGCGATGCGGCGGCGATTGAAGTGATTGTTGCCGGCGTCGAGATAGACGAAGGGCAGATTGTCGTCGTCGCGCAGTACCGCGGACACCGGAATCACGATCGCTTTGCGCGGGCGAGCGCCGAGAATCTCGACGTGGACCAGCATGTTCTGCTTGAGCCGGTCACGGGAATTCGGGACCACGATCCGGACGCCCATCGCCTTGCTGTCTGGATCGACGAGCGCGCCGACATAGTCGACCCGGCCCGGAAACGAATCAGCCACTCCCTCGATCCTGACCACGGTGGGTTCGCCCTTGAATACCGAAGCGGCGTCGCCCTCGAAGACGTTGCCGATCACCCACACCGACGACAGGTCGGCGATCGTGAAGGTCGGCGTAGTCCCGGCCTGGAGCAGCTGGCCCCGGGTGATCAGACGTTCGACGACGACTCCCGCGATCGGCGCGCGAATCGCGGCCTCGGCCCCTGCGACCGTCTTCCCCTGGCGGATCGCATCGATCGAAGTCGAGTCGATTCCAAGCGCCGTCAATTGCTGCGACGCCGCGTCGCGGTCTGCTTCCGCCGATGCGAGATCGGCGCGGGCCTGGTCAAGATCGGTGCGAGCAAGCGCGTCGTTCGCGAAGAGTTTTTCGTCGAGCGTTGCGATTCGCTGCGCGTTTCGAAGCGCGGTCTCGGCCTTCCGATACGACGCCACGTCGGCGGCATAATCGGGCGAGGCCACGCTGGCGAGGACTTCTCCAGGGTGCACCGAATCGCCCACGTCAACGGCAAGGCGCGACACCGGCCCGGAGATCGATGCAATTACCTGGGTCGACTTGTCGCCGTTGAAGTTGACGGTACCGGTCGTGGGGATCGTCGGATTGTAGGTCCGTTCCGCCACCGGGGCGGTGGTGACCTGGGCTCGCTGTGCCGCGGTGACGGTGACCGAGCTATCGGTCGTGGCTGCGGATGAGGCCGGCGTTTCCTGGTGTCTGCCGCATCCAGCGAGCACGGACGAGGCGGCAATCGCCATCACGGTAAATGCCCAGCCGCGGGACGAAATGCGTCGGATCATCGTGCAGCTCCAGTTGCGAACGTCGCCAGTGGGACTCCCACGGCGCGCTCCAGGTCGGCCCGTGCGCTGCTGGCCGCAGCGAGGGCATCGGTGTATTGGCTTTCGGCGTCGAGAAGTGCCGAACGCGCGGTGTTGACTTCGAGCGCGGACAGTCCGCCGAGGGCATAGCTCGCCGCCGCAATGCGATAGGCGAGCCGGGCGGCCGGAAGCAGCTGATCACGGACGTACACTGCCTGGCGGAGGGCCGCGTCAGCGGTAGCATAGGCGGCCCGAACGTCTTGCCCGACGGCCGCTTCGGCATCGCGGTAGGTCGCGCTCAGTTCGTCTTCGCGGAAGCGGTCCTCGGCGATCTCGCCGCGACTGTGATTCCAGTAGAGAAGCGGGATCGGGAACGAGATCGCCGTGGTGAGATATCCTGGCACCGGATCGGCGAGGTAATCCTTGGAAACGCCGATGGTAAAGTCCGGATACCAGAATTCGCGAGCGAGGTCTGTCGTCGCGTGCGCGCCTTCCTGCTGCCGTTGCAGCGACGCCAGCTCGGGACGGTGTTGCAACGCCGCACTCTCAAGGGCGGGGAGACCGGGAAGCGGCGGCGGAACGGCGAGCGAATCGGCGGTCAGGATTGGCGCGCCAAGATTGCGCCCGAGCAGCCGGTTGAGCGACGACCTCGCATTGGCGATGTCCCGCTCGTTCGCGATCAGCTGATTTTCGACCTGCCCCACTGCAACGTCAGCATTGACCACGTCGAGACGCGCCACCGTTCCGGCGTCAAAACGAGCCCGCGTCTTGGTTGCGAAATCGCGAGCGAGAGAATCCCCCTCGCGAAGATTTGCCCGATGGCCCAGTGCCGCGAGGAGCGAGTCGTATGTCTGTGCGGTCGCCGATGCGAGTGTCCTGCCGGTCGCCGTCGAATCGAATTCGCTCTGCCTGATCCCGGCTGTGCCGATCCTGCCATTGAGGCGGAACTTGTCGAAGAACGGGACGGTGATCGATGCACCGAGGATCCGGTCAGTCCCGCCCCCAAGCCCGAACGGCGCCTGAGAGTTGTCCCACTCGGCGTTGAAGGTCGGATCGGGAAGTGCCACCCCCTCAACTTTCCGCGCGCGGGCCTGCTGCACCTGGGCTCCGGCAATCTGCAGCTGGGGATTTACGGCGATTGCTCGCGCGACGGCCGCGACCCGCGTAATGCAGAGCGAGTCGACGAGACGTCCGGCAGTGCTTGGCGTCGGCTTGGCACACTCGGGCGCCGCCGGTGGCCCTTCAGCGGGCGGTGGTGTACTGGCGGGTCCCGGCTGCTGAGCCAACCCGGCACGCGCCAAGGTCGCCAGCGCGCCGGCAAGGAACAGATATCTCATGCGCTTCCACGGTAAGAGACGCAAGCCGGCCCACAGGGGCGCGGCTCGACTACCAACAACGCGTCAGCTCACGAGTGGGGGAGCGCGGGACCGATGGGTGGAAGGGTTCTCGTCGCCGAGAAAGATTGCGGTGCGGAGCTCCAGACGGCCACGCTCGGCGAATGCCAGCGTCGGAATCCGGACGTTTGACGTCTGCTGTGCGTGAAGCGATTGCGCAATGCAGGCGGGGCAGGTCGTCGGGTTATGCGGCGGGCGATGGTTCTGCTGGGCACCAATCGCGGCCCCGCGGGAAGGAACTGGAATAGCACCCGCAGAGGTACGCCCAGCCTGAGCGTCGTGGACCTCGACTAATGGGGCAAAGACGATGGCGACCTGCGCCAGAACTGCCACCAGGGCAAGTCCCCGCCGGGTCGTCGATCGCATCGCCTTGCTACTCAGCCAAACCATAGGCCGGGAAGGGTAAGCCCCCATCGGCTCGCACGGTAGTTCACCGTTTCCTCAAGAAACAGCATGCTCCGCAGCCAATCAGCCGTTGATCCGCGTCAGATTGAGGGTGATCGGGACAGCGGAGAGGGCCTTCGACACTGGGCAATTGTTCTTGGCATCCTCGGCAATGCGGTTGAGGGCATCCGCCGCGATCCCCGGCACGTCAGCCCGGCAGTCGAGGTCGATCCGGGTGATTGCAAATCCACTGCTGCCCTGCTCAACGTTGACCGTTGCCGTCGTCTCGATGCTGCGGGGAACCGTCCCGTCCTTCGACAGTGCCGCCGAGAGCGCCATCGAAAAACAGGCGGCATGCGCGGTGGCAATCAGCTCTTCGGGGTTGGTCCCCGACGTGTCCGCGCCAAAGCGCGATCCGAACGAATAGGTGCCCGACACGGCGCCGCGTTCACTCTTGAGCGTTCCCTTCCCTCCCTTGATGTCGCCTTCCCAGCGTGCGGTTCCTGTGCGCTGCATCGTGCTGCCTCCGGCATCTGTGATGTAGTCGAACGCCAACTCCCGATCGAAGACGATCGACGGCCGGTACGGCGCACGGCTTCAGGGCCACGCCCTCCGCACCGGCCATGCAATCCCGACGTGCGACTACTTGCTTCGGCCTCGCACGGCGGCGATCCCCGCCACGACGGCGGCAACGCCGGCAGCGGCAGCGGCCATCGCGCCGGGATGTTTCTTGGCCCCAGCCTTGGCGTTGGTCACTGCGCGCTTCGCGGCGTTCTCGCCAGCCTCGGCTGCCTTGCGCGCCCGCGCCAGCACGCTCCCGGCCTTGGCCTTCGACCGGCGCTTCGCCGTCGTCGAGGCCTTCTTCGCCGACTTGACAGCGCGCTTGGCCACCGACTTCACTGCGGCGCTGGCGCGCTTGGTCGCCTTCTTCGCCTTCTTCGCCGACCGTTTTTTCGTTGCCATCGACTAGCTCCTGTTGGGGGTCGAGTGAACGTCACACAACGGCCAAAGTATAGATCCCGCTGGCCTGCTACACTACCGCTACCCAACGAGCAACGGGAGTCACGACAGGTTACTTCGGCTGGTCCTGGACGGGGATGGCGGCCGACAGCCGCCTGCCGCGACTCACGTCCCGGGGCGGCCAGCCGCGGAGTCGCCGCGCCCCAATTGATCGCCGATCACCGCGACGACAATGACGAGACCCAGGGCGATCTTCTGCACGTACGGATCGACGTTGGCGAGATTCAGCCCGTTGGTGAGCACACCGATGAAGACGGTGCCCGACAGCGTTCCAGCGACCGTGCCGCGACCGCCCGTGAGCGATGTCCCGCCCACCACGCACGCCGCAATGACGTCCAGTTCGTATTGCACGCCGGCACTCGGGACCCCCGCGCCAAGCCGGGATGCGAGGGTGAGCCCGCCAAGACCGGCAAGGAGTCCGTTGAGGACATACACCAGCCATACAACAAACCGGGTGTTGATTCCGGCGAGCCACGCCGCCTCGACATTGCCACCCACACCGTAGGCATGCCGACCGAAGACCGTCCGTCGCAGGACGAAGGCGCCGCCGAACATCACGACCACCATCGCGAGCACTGGGGCAGGAATTCCGCCGATGACTGACCGGCCGAGCCAGCCGAAGTGATCCGGAAGGTCGCCATGACTTCGTCCGCCGGAGATCAGAAACGCCAGCCCGCGCGCCGCGGTGAGCATCGCCAGCGTCGCGACGAACGCGGGAACCCGCAAGTACGCCACGAGCGTCCCGTTGACGAGCCCGGTGGCGACACCGGTTCCAAGCGCGACGACGAGTGGAACCACCACCGCCGATCCGGTGGCTTCGGCCGACATCGCCGCAGCCACGCCGGTGAGCGCGATCACCGACCCCACGCCAAGATCGATCCCGCCGGTGACCATCACCACGGTCATTCCGACGGCCAGGATACCGGTAACAGCAATGCTCAGTGCAATGTTGACCATGTTCTGTAGCGAGAGGAAGCCGGGTGCGACCGCGGCGAAGATCGCGGCCACCAGCACGGTTACTCCGACGAGGGCGTACTCGCTCACGCGCTCCCAGCGTAATGCCGGATGCTTCATGCTGCGCGATCCTCGCCGAGGATGAGACGCGCGACGTGATCGGCGGTGGCATCCTGTCGGGCCACCTCGCCCACGGTGCGTCCGCCGCGCATCACCACGACGCGGTCGGCCATCCCGAGCGCCTCGGGAAGTTCCGACGAAATCATCACGATCGCAGCGCCCTGGCCGGTAAGTCGTCGCATCAGCGCGTAGATCTCCGCCTTGGCACCGACATCGACGCCGCGGGTCGGCTCGTCGAAGAGGAGTACGCTGCAGTTGGCAAGCATCCAGCGCGCCACGACGACCTTCTGCTGGTTCCCGCCGGACAGCAGGCGTACCGGTTGATCGGGCGACGAAGCGCGGATAGAAAGTGCATCGATCCAGTGCGCAACTGCGGCGGCCTCTTCCCGCGGCCGCACCACGCCGTGGTCTGCCACCGCGTCGAGGGTCGCCAGGATCATGTTGTCGCGGGTCGACGCGATCAGGTTGAGCGCCTGACGCTTCCGGTCCTCGGGAATCAGCGCAACGCCGGCGGCAATCGCATCGCGGGGCGATCGCGGCCGGTATGGATGCTGGCGCAATGTCATCGTTCCCGCTTCGAGCGGTGCCGCTCCGAAGATGGCGCGGACCAGTTCGGTCCGTCCGGCGCCGACGAGGCCGGCGAGCGCAACAATTTCGCCCGCCCGCACCGTGAGGGATGCATCCCGCACGATTCCGCTCTGCACGCCCGAGATCCGCAGCACTTCGGCGCCAACCACCGCGCTCGGTTCGGGAAAGGTTTCGGCCAGTTCTCGTCCCACCATCTGCCGCACGACTTCTGGTCGCGACACCGCCGTCGCCGACGAGCTCGAGATGAGCTGGCCGTCGCGAAGGACCGTGATCCGATCGGCAACCTGAAAGACTTCGTCGAGGCGATGCGACACGAAGACGATCGCCACGCCGTCGGCGCGAAGCTGTTGCAACAACGCGAGGAGAACGGCGGTTTCGTCGTGCGAGAGGATCGCGGTGGGTTCGTCGAGGATCAGGACCGATGCCTGATGCACCATCGCCTTGGCAATCTCCGCCATCTGTTGCGAGGCGAGCGACAGCGAACCGATGGGCACATCGACGTCGAGATCGCGCTGGCCGAGACGGTCAAGCGCGCGCCGCGCAACCACTGCCTGTCGCCGCCGGCTGATGACCCCGTGCGAGGCCGGTTCCGACCCGAGCACGATGTTGTCGGCGACCGTGAGTTCCGGGACGAGCGCGAGTTCCTGATGGATCATCCGCACGCCCCGGGCATGTGCGGCGTGCGGCGAATCGAACCGCACCGGCGTCCCGTCGATCAGCAGAGTGCCCTGATCGGGAATCGCGGCACCTGAAAGCAAGCGCATCAATGTCGACTTGCCGGCACCGTTCTCACCGACGACCGCGTGGATTTCGCCGCCTTTGAAATCGGCGTCGACTCCGTCGAGCGCGAGGACGCCGGGATAGCGGCGGGTCAGCGATCGCGCTGACAGATCCACCGGTCAGCGCGTCCGGGCCGGAGCCATCGCCTTCACCGAGTCGGCATCGACGATCCGCACCGGGACCGCAATCCGTGCCGCCGGCTTCTGCCCCGCGAACGTCATCGCGATTGCATCGATGGTGCTCGACCCAATGACCGCCGGTTGCTGCGCGACGTCGGCCTTGAGATCGGTGCCGGCCGCGATCGCCTTCTGCGCTTCGGCCGATGCGTCGTAGCCGACGATCGCCAGCTTGTCGTTGTGATGCGACTGCGCGCTCGACAGGACGCCGAGGGCCGATTCGTCGTTGATCGCGAAGACCCCGACAAGGCCCGGATGTGCCTGCAGCATGTCATCGGCGGCCTTGAGCGACCGATCACGCTTCCCTTCGCCGTTGAGCGCCGCAACCAGATGGATGTTGGGGAATTTTCGCAGCTCGTCGGTGAAACCAGTCTGCCGATCGATGGTCGATTGCACCTCGGGTTCGGTCACGATGCCGACATCGCCGCGTTCGGCGACAAGCCTGGCGATATAGTCGGCAGCCAACCGTCCGCCCGCTACGTTATCCGACGCGACGTGTGCCACCACCTGGCCCCCTTCGGCGGCGATATCGGCGGTGAACACCGGGATTCCTGCCGCGTTTGCCTTGGCGATCGCCGGCCCGATTCCTCTGGTGTCGACTGGACAAACCACGATCGCATCCACATGTTGCACGATGAAGTTGTCGATCTGCGACTGCTGTTTGGCGAGATCGAAATCTCCGGACGTGATCACCAGCTTGTAGCCGTGGGCCTCAGCTGCCTTCTGCAACCCCTCCTTGAGCTGCCGATAGAACTCGTCCTGCTGAGTGAGCAGGGTGACGCCGATTGTTTTCGTGGCGGGGCGCCCGGCATGACATGCGGCGATGAACACCGAGCCGAGCGCGGCACACCGGCGGACTGCAGACCAGGAAGTGCGCATGAGGGAGATTCACAGTTGAAGTGAAGGCGGCCCTCCCGGGTCGCCGCGCCTGATCATGTTGACTCGAACCGAAGAAGGATAGCCTGCCGATGCCCGTCCTGCGGAAGATCTCCCGCGACCTCGCCCTGATCAGCGCCGTTACCGTGACGGGCGCCGGATCCGCCGTTGCGCAAGGCACCGCGCTAGCCGCACGACCACGCGCTGCCGTCGCGGACGCGACCCGGATCCGGCGTGACCTGACCCGGCAGCCGACACTCTACGCCGTCGGGTACGCACATCTCGACACCGAGTGGCGCTGGGAATACCCGCAGGTCCTGTCGGAATACCTCCCCAGGACGATGCACGACAATTTCGCGTTGTTCGAGAAGTACCCAGCTTACGTCTTCAATTTCAGCGGCGCCAACCGCTACCGTCTGATGAAGGAATACTGGCCCGCCGATTACGCGAAGATGGCGGCGTATATCAAGGCAGGACGGTGGTTCCCCGCTGGCTCGTCGATGGAAGAAGGTGACGTCAACGCGCCCTCCGCCGAAGCGATCCTGCGGCAATTCCTCTACGGTAACGAATATTTCCAGAGGGAATTCGGCGTCACGAGCAAGGAGTTCATGCTCCCCGATTGTTTCGGATTCCCGTGGTCGCTTCCCGAACTGCTCGCCCACGCCGGACTCAAGGGCTTCTCGACGCAGAAGCTCGTCTGGGGTTCGTCCGTCCCAGATCAACCGACCACGCCGTTCGGCGAGAATGGCCAGGGAATCCCGTTCAATGTCGGCGTCTGGGTCGGGCCCGACGGGAGCAGCGTCGTTGCCGCGCTGAATCCGGGGACTTACAGCGGCAGCGTTCATGACGATCTCGCCACGGCAACGGCCCTCGACAATCGACCCACCGGCCGCGGCGCCCGGGCGCAGACCTTCCTCGCCCGCCTCACGGAGGACAAGTCGAAGCTCGGCATCATGGCCGATTATCACTACTACGGCACCGGCGATACTGGTGGCTCTCCCACCGACAGCTCGGTCATGTGGATACAGCGGTCAGTCGACGACTCCGCCGGGCCGATCAAGGTGATCTCGGCGCGCGCCGATCAATTCTTTCTCGACCTCACGCCGGGCGAAATCGCCAAGCTGCCACGCTACTCGGGTGAAATGGAACTCCAGAACCATTCCGCGGGTTCGCTTACGTCCGAAGCCTATCAGAAGCGCTGGATCCGGCAGAACGAGATTCTCGCCGACGCCGCGGAAAAGGCATCGATCGCCGCGGCCTGGCTCGGTGGACCGGCGTATCCGACGGCAAGACTGAACGACGCCTGGACCCTGATGCTCGGGGATCATTTCCACGATATCGCCGCCGGAACAGCAACTCCCAAGGCATACGAATTCGCGTGGAATGACGACGTGATCGCAATGAACACGCTCGCGGGCGTCATCACCAGCGCGACCGGATCGGTCGCAGCCGGGCTCAATACCCAGGTGACCGGAACGCCGATCGTCGTGTACAACCCGCTCAACATCGCTCGCGAAGATCTCGTCACCGCAACCATTCCGGCAGCGAAGTCCTCGGCCAGCGGCGTGTCGGTGCACGATCAGCGAGGAACTGCGGTGCCGGGCGACGTTGCGTCGCGAACCGATTCTTCGATCACAGTGCACTTCGTGGCCCACGTTCCGTCGGTCGGCTTCGCGGTCTATGGTGTCGAGTCCGCGGTGGCTCCGGTTGCGGCTCCGTCTCCGCTGCATGTCGACGATCGTTCGCTGGAGAATGCCAGGTATCGCGTCCAGATCAACGACGCCGGCGACATTGCCAGCGTGTATGACAAGAAGATCCATCACGAGCTTCTCTCGGCGCCAATCCGGCTCGCCCTGCTGCAGGACGACCCGGCGCAGTGGCCAGCGTGGAACATGGACTTCGCGGACGAGCAGCGTCCGCCGCGCGGCTACGTCTCGGGACCGGCGACGATCCGTGTCACCGAACGCGGACCGGCGCGCGTGGCGATCACGATCGACCGGAGCGTCGATTCGTCTCGCTTCGAGCAGACCGTTTCGCTCGCCGCCGGCGAGGGCGGCGACCGCGTCGAGGTCGCGAATGTGATCGATTGGCACATGCCAGCCACCGCGCTCAAGGCGACCTTTCCGTTCACTGCCGCCGACAGCGTCGCGACGTACAACTGGGATGTCGGGACGATGAAACGCAGCAACGAGTACGATCGCAAGTTCGAGGTTCCTTCCCATCAGTGGATCGATCTCACCGACCGAAGCGGCTCGTTCGGGGCGACGATTCTCACCGACGACAAGAACGGATCCGACAAACTCAACGACAGCACCATCCGCCTCACGCTGATTCGCACTCCGGGGTCGCGCGGCGGCTATCCCGATCAGAGCTCGCAGGACTTTGGACACCATGAATTCACCTACGGCCTGGCTGGCCACAGCGGTGACTTCCGTAGCGGACAGACAGACTGGCAGGGTTGGCGGCTCAACACCCCCTTGATGGCGTTCGCCACCACGAAACACACCGGGAGCGCCGGGAGCGAACTCTCGCTCCTCAAGGTCAGCGATCCGCGCGTGCGCGTAATGGCGTTCAAGAAGGCCGAAGCCGGCAACGAAATGATCATCCGCATCGTCGAACTTGACGGCAAACCGCATCAGAATGTCCGGATTACTTTCGCATCTCCGGTCACTGAGGCACGCGAAGTGAATGGGCAGGAACAGCCCGTGGGTGCCGCGACGGTGAATGCCGGCGCATTGGTGACGTCGCTCAAGCCGTTCGCGATCCGCTCGTTCGCCGTGACGCTGGCACGAGGAGCCACCCGCCTCGCGCCGGTCCAGTCTGCGGCGGTGGCGCTGACGTTTGACCGCTCGGTCACGAGCCACGACGGCGAACATTCGGCGGGTGGCTTTTCTGCCGACGGCAGCGCCCTTCCCGCGGAAATGCTGCCGCCCACCCTCGAATACGGCGGCGCACGCTTCACCCTCGGCTCTACCGCCGCCGGCGCGCTCAACGCCGTGACCGCCAAGGGACAGACAATTTCATTGCCGCCGGGAAGCTGGACGCGCATCTACATCCTTGCGGCCTCCGCCGACGGCGACCAGACTGCAAACTTCACCGCCGGTGACGTGACGCGAACCTTCGATGTCGAGGACTGGGGCGGGTACGTCGGACAGTGGGATTACCGGACCATGAAGCGTGTTCCTGCCCCGCCACCCACTCCGCAGCAATTGGCGCAGCAGGCTGCGGCACAGGCGCGGGCCGACTCGATCCGCCGGGAGCGCATCGACTCGGTCCGGCGAGCAGGCGGCGACACGTCACTGGTCCGAGGGCGCGGGCGCGGCAATCAGGGGCCGAGGATGATCGACGCGATGGATCATCTCAGCCCGGGATACATCAAGCCGGCGGAGATCGCCTGGTTTGCGTCACACCACCACGACGCCGCCGGCGCCAACCAGTTTTACTCCTACTCATACCTTTTCGCTTACTCGATCGACGTACCAGCGGGTGCGACGTCGGTGACGCTTCCGGACAACGATCGAATCCGGGTGATGGCGATCACGGTGGCGAAGAACGCCGGTACCGCGACCCCGGCCGCACCTCTCTTCGACACGCTCGGCCGAAAGGCGCCGTAAGGGCAAATGGCGATCAGGCGCCCGCGAGCTTATTGCCGATTTCGTCGATCTGGACTGCGTGTCGTGATTCATGCGAGCCCGCAAACGCGACCCAGTGATAGAGATTCATCATGCCGAACTGGCCATGTGGCATCGTGAGCTCGGACAGATTGACGCCCTGGCTGTCGGCAATCGCCTTCCGAAGCTGCGCATGCGCGAGCGCCAGCCGCTCGCGGGCGCTCTTGTCGTCGAGCTGCCGCTGCGGCTGTACCGCGGTGGGCGCCTCGCGCTTCGTACCGCGGTCGACGAAGCTGTCCACCGGGATCATCGGCAGGATCGGC
Source organism: Gemmatimonadales bacterium (assembly GCA_036501385.1). Lineage (GTDB taxonomy): Bacteria > Gemmatimonadota > Gemmatimonadetes > Gemmatimonadales > GWC2-71-9 > Palsa-1233. The sequence goes on from DASYAK010000016.1 coordinate 100,307, forward strand.
GACTCGTCAGGATCGGCCTTGGCTCCGGCTGTCCGCGCGCTCGCGACGAGTTCATTGATTCGCGTCCCGATTCGTCCGGCAACGGTGCCGAGATGTTCAACCACATCGACGACGGACCAGGCACCGGGTGCCGGAGGGGTGCGACGCTGTTCTTCGGGAACGCGATCGATCGCCGCGAGAAGCGTCACATGGTGCCGGTCGAGGTGATCGATCAATTCCTTGAGTCGTGGGTGCATCGTCATCCACCGCGTTGGGATTGAAAGAAGGTCCGCAGGAGAGCACTGCATTCGTCGGCCAGCACACCACCGACGACTTCGGCACGGTGATTGAGCCTCGGATGACGCAGAAGATCGTGGACCGAACCCGCCATCCCCGCCCTCTCATCCCATGCGCCGAAGACCACCCGGCCCACCTTGGTCAATACAACGGCGCCGGCGCACTGGGCGCACGGCTCGAGCGTCACGTAGAGGGTCGCGTCGGGGAGGCGATTCGTTGCCGCCGCGCGGAGCGCACGGTGCAGCGCCAGGAACTCGGCGTGGGCGGTGGGATGTCCGAGGCCGACGGTCTCGTTGTGGGCCGACGCGAGCACCTCACCGCGCCGGACGACAACCGCACCGATCGGCACCTCGCCGGCATCGGCCGCGGCTCGCGCCTGTTCGATCGCGAGACGCATTCCGGCCAGATCGTCCGGTGCCGGAGGGGGTGCGCTCATCGCGCTAGGGTGTGAACTCGAGATGGCCGCCCGTTACGACCACGTGGATCGTGTCGCCCTCGTTGTATTTCCCCTCGAGCAGCTGCAGCGCAATGGGATTCTGGAGCTCGCGCTGGATCACCCGCTTGAGCGGACGCGCTCCGTAGAGTGGATCGTATCCCGTCTCGGCAAGCCAGGTCATCGCCTCGGGGGCAACATCGAGGACCAGCCCGCGAGCCGCCACGAGCGATCGCAGCTTGGCGAGCTGCAGTGCCACGATGTGATCGAGATCTTCCCGCGTGAGGGGCCTGAAGACCACGATATCGTCGACGCGGTTGAGGAATTCGGGGCGGAAATGGGCCCGCAATTCACCCAGTACCTTGGCCTCGACCTCCGGCCACGCGCCGGGCCCAATGCTCTTCGTCTCGAGAATGTAGCGCGACCCGATGTTGCTCGTCATGATGATCACGGCGTTCCGGAAATCGACGACGCGCCCCTGCGAATCGGTGAGCCGGCCGTCGTCGAGCACCTGCAGGAGCAGATTGAAGACATCAGGATGAGCCTTTTCGATCTCGTCGAAAAGGATGACGCAATAGGGGCGGCGGCGCACCGCTTCGGTGAGCTGTCCTCCCTCTTCGTAGCCGATGTAACCGGGCGGTGCTCCGATCATTCGCGCCACGGCGTGCTTCTCCATGTATTCCGACATGTCGAGACGCACCATGGCACGTTCATCGTCGAAGAGAAACTCGGCCAGAGCCCGCGCCGTCTCGGTCTTGCCGACGCCAGTAGGTCCGAGGAAGATGAATGACCCGGTCGGCTTCCCGACCTCCTGGAGTCCGGCGCGGGTCCGGCGCACCGCGTTGGCCACAGCCGCCAGCGCCTCGGGCTGCCCGACGACGCGGCGGCCGAGCTCCGCCTCGAGGCGCGTGAGCCGCTCGCGGTCGGATTCGAGCATCTTGCTGACGGGGATACCGGTCCACTTCGCGACGACGTTGGCAATGTCCTCCGGCCCGACTTCTTCCCGGAGATACTTCGACGACTTCTGTGCCTCGGTGAGCTTCTGCTCTTCACCCACCAGCTCGCGCTCGAGTTCGGGAATCTTCCCGTAGCGGAGTTCCGCGGCCTTCTGCAGGTCGCCAGCCCGCGTCGCCTGGTCGACTTCGGAGCGCAAGCCCTCGACCTGCGCCTTCTTCTTCTGGATCCCTTCGATCGCCTGCTTCTCCGATTGCCAGCGCGCCTTCATCCCCGCGCTCTTTTCCTTCAGCTCGGCGATCTCCTGTTCCAGCGCCTTGCGACGCTCGACCGAAGCCTTGTCCTTGTCGCGAACCAGCGACTGGCGTTCGATCTCGAGCTGGAGAATGCGGCGTTCGACTTCATCAATTTCCTGGGGGAGCGAATCGATCTCCATCCGGATCCGGGAGGCCGCTTCGTCGACGAGGTCGATCGCCTTGTCGGGAAGGAAGCGGTCGCCGATGTAGCGATTGGAGAGCGTCGCCGCCGACACCAGCGCATTGTCGGTGATGCGCACGCCGTGGTGGACTTCGTACTTCTCCTTGAGGCCGCGGAGGATCGCGATGGTGTCCTCGACCGTCGGTTCGCCAACGTACACCGGCTGAAAGCGCCGTTCGAGGGCGGCATCCTTCTCGACATTCTGCCGGTATTCATCGAGTGTCGTAGCGCCGACCACGTGCAGCTCGCCGCGGGCGAGTGCTGGTTTGAGCAGGTTGGACGCGTCAACCGCTCCCTCCGCCTTTCCCGCACCGACCAGGGTGTGGAGTTCGTCGATGAACACGATGTAGCGACCAGCGGCGTCGGTCAGTTCCTTCACCACCGACTTGAGACGTTCTTCGAATTCGCCCCGGTACTTGGCTCCTGCCAGCAACTGGCCGATGTCGAGGGCGATGATTTCCTTGCCGCGAAGTGAATCGGGCACGTCGCCATTGACGATCCGCTGCGCGAGCCCCTCGACGATCGCCGTCTTCCCCACGCCAGGCTCGCCGATCAGCACCGGATTGTTCTTGGTGCGGCGCGAGAGGACCTGCATCACCCGCCGGACTTCTTCGTCGCGCCCGATCACCGGATCGAGCTTGCCGCCGCGCGCCTGGTCGGTAAGGTTGCGCGTGAAGCGCTGCAGCGACTGGTATTGCTCTTCGGGGGTGTCGGTGGTGACACGGTGTGATCCGCGAACGTCATCGAGCGCTGCGCGAAGTTCCTTCGCCGTAAGGCCTTCGGCCTCGAACAGCTGGCGAGCTGAGGTGCCCTTCGTTTCTGCGAGAGCGAGGAGGAGATGTTCGGTCGAGACGAAGCTGTCCCCGAGCTCCTTCGCCACCGCCTCCGCGCGCTCGAAGACCTTCGACAGCGTCCGGTCGAGCGTCGGCGTCACGTCGACATTGCCCCGCTGCGACGGGAAGGTGGCGATCTCCGATTCGACCCGGTTGGACAGGCGCGGCACCGAGACGCCGGCCTTTGCCAGCAGCGACTGGACGATCCCTTCGTCCTGTCCCAGCAGCGCAGACAAGAGGTGCGCGTCGTTGACGACCGGATTGCCGCGGGTCCGCCCCTGTTCGAGCGCAGCCTGGACTGCTTCGCGGGCCTTCAACGTGAGACGATCTGGTCGCAGCATGATGAGCCTCCGGCGTGGAAGATGGCGAAGACCGACCGATCGCGCGACTGTTCGGATCGACCCCCACTGCCCGGGTACGTGCGCTGCCTGCGCGGCTGGATCGTCCCTGCTGTGGATCAGCGATGGAGGTCGTTGTGGCGGACGCGCGGGTACTCAGGACCGGAACCGGCCTGCTCATCCTCCGAGTCATTCTCGGGATTCTGTTCTTTGCTCACGGCTACCAGAAGCTGATCACCATGGGCATACCCCAGATCCACGCCGCTTTCACCAAGTTCAACATCCCACTGCCGGGGCTGGTGGCACCGCTGGTGACGGTGCTGGAGTTTTTCGGCGGGATCGCGCTCGTCGTGGGATTCCTGACGCGCGTCATCGCCCTGCTCTTCGCCATCGAGATGGCCTGCGCGGTCCTCCTGGTCCACATCAAGGTGGGCCTGATCGGTCCGGGAGGGGCCGAACTCCCATTGATCTTTGGAACCGCCGCGGTGGCGCTGGTATTGGGCGGGGGCGGCATTCTATCGATTGATCAATGGATTTCGCGGCGAGCCGTCCGCGTCCGTGTTCGGCGGCCGTAGGATTCTTTGCTCCGCAACGACCAAAGGGGCGCCTGCGCGTCCCTCAGGGGGCCGTGATGATGACCTTCCTGGCTGCGGTCATCCCGTCGACGCCAAGCAGCAAATAGTAGATGCCGGGCGAAGCGACCCTCGTGCCACCATCGACGGTGCCATCCCACAGACCCACGTAGTCTCCGCACTTCATCGGGATGCTGTCCAGCACGACCGCGCGACGGTCGCGGAGGCGCAGCTTGGCCACCGGCTGGGCGAAGAGATTGTAGACCCGTAGTGCAACCCGTGGCGTGTGCCCTCTGCGGCACAGATCCGGCGCGACAGTGAACGGGACGAGCGCCGCCGGGAGGACGGGATTGGGTCGCGGCTCGGCCAGGGTGATCGCAGGCGGTCCCGGTGACCCCTGACCGGCGGCTGGTAACGCCACGATCCCAACGAGCAGCAAACCCAGCCCCGGCCCGATGAACCGGCGCATGGACGCTCCTTCAGGCTGACAAATCGTGGATCGAACCAACCTCCGCAGGTGACGGAAAGCTCTGCCAACATGCGGGTCGGCAGTCCGTTATGTCAAGCCGCGTCGGCGCCGCATCGCCACCGGCTCATCGCGCGCACCAGGCGTCGAGCGCTGGCATCGCGCCATCACCCAGGTGCTCGCGCACCCAGCGCAGGAGGAGCCGCTGGTGCGCCGCGGTGCGGCGGCGGTCGAGCAAGGGGAGATCTCCGGCCGCGAGAAGTGCCACGAGGTCCGATCGATCGGCGGCGTCGAGCCGGGTCGTCGCTCCACTCGCAGCACACGCGGCGCAGAGGAACCCGCCGTCGCGCAGCGAGAACGCAGCTCCGCCGCCCGGCAGCGACGCTCCATCACGAGCGCATTCGAGCACTGTCGGGCCGATGCCGAGTTCGGTGATCAATCGCCACATGGCACGCAATGTCACGACGGCCACGGCGTCGACTGGTGCCACCTCGAGAAGCCGGATGTCGTCCAGGAAGCGATCGTACAACGTGGCATTGTATACCGGCGGGACGAAGCGCGCCGCGATTTCTGCCAGCGCACAGCTCGCCGCGAATCGACCGACCTGGCCGGCGAGACCGCCGTGCGTCGCGATCAGGTCGAACGCGGTCAGCGTGTAGAGGTCGCTCGACCGTGACGCCAGGAGATGGGCCTGCCCTTCGCTCAGGAGTTGCAGCGATGCACCGAAGGGACTCTTTGGGCGGAGTGCTCCCTTCGCGATGCCGCTCACCATCCCGTGTTCTCGGGTAAGGAGGCGGGCGATCCGTGAGCTTTCGCTGTAGCGGACCGACCCGAGTACGATTGCGGAGGTGAGCAGCGGAAGTCCCGCCACGGCTCAGTTGTCGAAGTGGTAGAGCGCGGCGGGAATTTCGGTCACGCCGATGCCGATCGGACAGCGCCCCACGGCGATCGGATGCTGCGCCACCAGGTCGGAGCCCAGAATCTGCACCGACCCCCGCGCCCCGGAGGCCGTACAGCTCCCCGCCGTGAGCGCGTAGATCCGTCCGAAGTCGTCGGTGGCGAGTCCGTGCGCCGCACCATTGAGCGGAACCGCAGCATTGACACCGCGTTCGACCTGGTGGGTGCGCACGTTGAACACCATTAGTCCGTCGACCGGGCTCGCAACGAAAATGCGGTCGGCACCATCGGTCGCCAGGTACTGCGGCGCGTGGCCAAATCCGCTGTAAGAGTTGACGTTGCCGGGTTGCAATGGATCGATCTGCGACAGGATTCCGTCCGATGAGCCGTCGCCCGCGCTGACGACGTAGAGCGACCCGTCCGACGCGAAGATGCCGCTCCGGGCGTCACCCGGACCGAGGAGCGGGAAGGAGTCTCGCACCCCGGGCTCGGTGGTCAACCAGCTCGGTGCATCGGGACAGCCGTTGGTCCCGAGCGGGCAGCCCTGGCGGTTGGCGACGACGACAAAGACCCTGCCGCGGGCCACCCCGAACCCTTGTGGTGTTCCGGCCACCGAGCCAGTGCCCGCACCGCAAACCGGCGGTGCGAGGAAATGGCTGACGCTGTCGGTCGACGGTGTCGACGCGTAGCCCTGCCCGTCGTCGTTGAACACCAGACTGCCGATGACACCCTGGGCGTTGAGCGCCACCGGGTGACCGTCGATGCACGCCGAGTGATGCGAACCAAGGTCCAGGAACATCACGTCGTCGCTGTCGCTAATGGCCGCGACCTGGCCATGCAGGGCCAGCGCGGTGATCTTCGATGTCCGCGGCGTGATGATCAGGTGATGCACGACCCCGATGCTGTCGACGGGAATGATGCGCAGGGTATCGTCGGTGCTGTCGAGAACGACGAGCACCTCGACCGGCGGCGTCACCGGCCCGATCGTCGATGCGCACGCCGCCGCTAGATAGCCGATGCCGATCGCTGCCCATAGTCCCCAGCGCGCCACCGCACCTCCCCGCGTCAGTATCGCAAGCGCCCTCCCGCCAGGAGAGTGCGGCCGCGCCCCGGAAAGCCAACTGTCTGCTGATAACTGGCGTTGAACACGTTCTCGCCGCGCACAGTAAGGTCGATGCCGGGCGATCGGCCAACCGAGCGAAGCACCGGCACGTCCAGGGCGAGATCGAACGTGGTGTAAGCCGGTAAAATAACCCGGGCCGGGAGTACCCCCGAAAAATCGACGTCGTCCCGCGCCCCGACGTAGAGCGCAGTTGCCTCCACGGTGACCCCACGCCAGCGGTAACCCAGCGTGGCGCCGCCTGACGAACCGGGGCGCCGGATCAGCGACCCGCCCTGCTGGAACGACACGGACGAGGCCGACCCGGTGTCGGTGACTTCGGTGTGCAGGAAGGTCCAGTGCCCGCTGATGGAAACCCCGGCGCCGGGGTCAACAGACCCGATGAGTTCGATCCCGCGGCTGCTCGCCCCACCAAGATTGACGTAGTTGGCATCGCCGGGGGCCGCATTGATGAATTGGATCAAGTCGTGAAAGGTCTGCCAGAATGCAGTCACGCCGAGGTGGGCGCGACGGCCAGCGAGCGCAGTCTCGGCACCCACCTCGCCGTTACGGCTTCGCTCAGGCGCCAAGTCGGGATTGCCGACTTCGAACGCGCTCTGGGCGAAAAGCTCCGAGAAGGTTGGGGCCTTGAACGCTGTTCCGGCGCCGGCCCAGATCCGGCTCCCGGGCGTCAAGTGCCATGCGAGCCCGGCTCGCCACGTCCCGAACGATCCGAACGCGGAGTTGTCGTCGAGACGTCCGCCCAGCTGCACCGAAAGCCGTCCGGGGTTCGACAGCAGCTGCAAATATCCATCCCTCGTGGTGCGATTGCCGCTGAAGATCGACGTATCGACCGACGCACCGTCGCCAAAGTTCGAGGTGCCGATATCGTGTTCGTCGTCGGTCTCACGCTCGAGTCCCGCGCCGACCGACACCACTGTTCCGCTCGCCCCGTGCCAATCAACTCGAGCACCAGCGCCACGCCGCCAGGTGATTCCGGTCCGGTCCTCGACGAAGTCGAACCCCACAGTGTCGGCCGGGGAATCCTCGCGGTTGGTGAACCCTTCATTGAGACGCGAGGCGTAGCCTTCGAGATGCAGTACGATCGCCCCCAGCGTCCGGTCGCCATCCAACCCTGCCACGAAGCTCTGCTCGGTCGAAAACTGGTTGTGATCGATAACATTGCCGCCGCCGTCGGTCGGAAAATGTGCCAGGCCATCGTCGTACCGGACACTGAGACCAGCGTGCCCCGCATTCCCGTTGTCGAAACCCGCGTGCACGGTGCCCGCAGCATTGCGATAGTCGCTGTTGAACGGATAGATCCCCTCGCTCGCGAATCGGCTTCCAGTCGCGCTCAATGAGAACCGACCGCCGGTCGCGTCGGCATGCCCGCTCAGGTCGCTGGTGCCGCGACTGCCACCGCGTGCGGTGATCTCCGCCTCCGATCGAGCGCTGCCGCTGCGCGTGAAGAGCTGGATCACGCCACTCATCGCGTCGGCACCGTACAGCACACTCGCCGGGCCGCGCACGATCTCGATCCGGTCGAGGTCATCGGTCGTCAGGTTGGCGAAGTTGATGCTGCCGCCAGGAAGATTAAGCGGCACGCCATCGAGCAGCACCTTGACGTAATCGCTCTCGCCGCCGCGGAGAAAGAGCGACGTCACCGCGCCATACGATCCGGTCTGCACCACCGATACTCCGGGGACGTCGCGCAGGGCATCGAGCACGAAATGCACTCCACGGTCTCGCAGGTCATCGCCGCGAATCACCGTCATCGCGGCGGGAATCTCCGCCGCCGGCGTGGGGACCCGCGTCGCCGTGACGACCAGGTCGGGCACGCGAGCGGTATCGCCGACCTGAGCGAGAACCACCACCGGCCGGATCGCCAACAAGAGGAGCGCCGCAAGCGCTGTCATGACGACGAACGCAGGACGGGCGGCGTCAGTGCGACAAGCGTTCAGCGTGCGGCAGTTGAGCATCGTTTCACTCCTGGAGAGACAGATTGCACGCTTCACGGCGTTTCGTCCTTTCGCAGCGGGACAACTTGCGGCGAGCCGTCGCGCCACGGTGTCACCGCCACCGGCCAGTTGAAGACGGCAGAGACCGCGGCAGCGGTCAGCACCTCGCTCGGCGCACCGTCGGCGACCGCCCGGCCGCGATCGAGGAGGACGATCCGGTCCGCGTATCGCGCCGCGAGATTGAGCTGATGGGTAATCACCAGCACGCCGAGTCCATCGCGAACCAGCCGGCGCAGAAGTTCGAGCAGTTCCATCTCGTGGCCGACGTCGAGTGCCGCGGTGGGTTCATCGAGCAGCAATAGCTGCGGCGTTGCGGCGAGCGCCCGCGCGAGTCGAACTCGCTGCCATTCGCCACCCGAGAGCGTGTCGATGCCGCGGCCGTCGAATCCGGCGATGTCGCACCGGATAAGGGCGTCGGCGATTGCCCCGTCGTCGGCCGCGGTGACTGGCGCAACTGGACCGAGCGCCGCCCAGCGTCCCATCAACACCGCTTCGCGTACGGTCAGCGGAAATGCCGGCTCCTCCCGCTGCGGGAGTGCGCCGATCGTCTCGGCCAGATCGCGCCGGCTCCAGGCCGCGATCGCGCGCGAACCGAGAATCACTTCACCACTCACCGGTCGTATCAGGCCGAGCAGTGCGCGGAGGAGCGACGTCTTCCCACTGCCATTCGGGCCCACCACCGCGACGAGTTCGCCGCTCGACACGCTGAACGTGACGTCGTCGAGGGCGCGCTGCGGCGTCGCACTTCGGGTGCGCCCGTACTCGACAGTGAGATGACTCCCGGCGAGCTTCATCGGAGATTCCGCCGCAACAGCACTGCGAACACCGGGACGCCGATCAGCGCGGTGACGACGCCGACCGGGATTTCCACCGGTCGGAGAATCGTGCGTGCAATCATGTCGGCGAGGATGGTGAAGACTCCTCCAGCCACGAACGCCGCCGGGAGGAGCGAGCGGTGCAGCGGCCCCACGATTCCGCGCAGCGCGTGCGGGACCACCAGCCCGACGAAGCCGATCACTCCAGCGGCGGTGACCGTCCCCGCGGTGAGGATCGACGCCGCGATGATCACCAGCCGCCGAGTTCCTTCGACGCCAACTCCGAGCGTCGCGGCGGTGTCGTCGCCGAGCGCGAGGAGGTCGAGTGGACGCGCGAGCCAGGCAATCAATGCCAGCGCTGGAACAGCCACGAACGCAAAGTGCGCCAGGAGTGTCCAGCTCGACCGGCCGAACCCGCCGAAGAGCCAGACGGTGGCCGAATGGAAGGTGAATGGATCGGCGACGACGAGGAGTGCTGACGTGACCGCCGCAGTGAACGCGCCGACAACGACGCCGGCAAGGAGCAGGATCCTCGGGTCGAGCCGTCGTCCGGCGACGACGCTGATCCGGTAAACCAGTGCGATCGCCGCGAGCGCACCCACGGTCGCGCACGCCGCGATGCTCCATCCCTGCGGCAGCCCGATCCCGACGGCGATCACCGCACCGAGCGAAGCCCCGCCGGAGAGGCCGAGTAGCCAGGGTTCGGCGAGCGGATTGCGGAGCAGCGCCTGCAACGACGCCCCCGCGACCGACAGGCTCCCTCCGACGACAAACGCGAGCGCGACCCTCGGCAGGCGCAGATCACGAACGATCGACGCGTCCGGTGCGTCGGCATGGCGAATCGCGTCGAGAATGGTTGCGGGAGAGAGCGGCACCGCGCCGAACATCACACCGAGCACACCAGCGCAGACGGCCGCGACCAGGAGAATCGGCAGCGCGATGCGGGAACGTGATGTGGTCGATGCCGCCATGAAAAATCGCCCATCTCCTGGAGGCTGGATGGGCGAGGAAGGTGGAACAGGACGCCTGACGGCGAACGCTCGACACGACCGCGCCACCGTTCCCTCCCCCGAGGGATTGCTGGTGGCGCGAACGGAGAGGTCTCCTGGCTTCGGGCGGGTTCGCTCGCCTTCCCGGGTGCAATCCCAGTGGCATGGTGAGCGACCGACGTACAATTGCCCGTTACAGTGGCGGGGCCGCGCCGGTCTTGCACCGGACTTCCGAGCGTCCCCATTCGCAATGGCAATACGATTGTGGCGTCGAACCTATCGCGGGGTGATCGGGGATGCAAGGCGGCTCAGCGCGGCCGCAACATCACTCGCGCCGTCAAGCCGATCAGGATCAGCGCCATCCCGCCGAGCATCGCGGGAAGGAGCCACTGAGGCGGAGGATCGGCGCTGAGAAGCAGAGTTACCGTCTCGCCACGCACCAGTTTCCCTTCCCACCGTGCATATGCCTTCTTCTCGATCACGGTGTCGGAGCGGACAAAGTCGCCGCGTACGCGAATCGATCGATCAGGTGTGATGATGTTCGAGATTGGCGCGGCATCCGGCACCGGGACATCGACGCGATGTGCGTTGGGCGGAATCTGGTAGTCGAGCTCGACATCGTGCTGGCCGGGCGGGATCGCGGCGTACAGCGCCACGGTATCGCCGCTCAGGCGCAGCGATTCAATCGCGAACGCGGAGTTGCCGCCGTGGACGTTGACCACGTACGGCGGGATGACGGTGAACCAGGTGTAATGCGCCGTGTCGGCTGCCACCCGGGTGACCGAGCCCGGATTGTCCAGCACGTAAAGATCGACAACATCTCGGGTCCCTTCGTTGCCTACGCTCGACACGATGAGGTGCCGCGCCGCAAGCGACACAGACGCCCGCCCCGAGGTGTCGGCAACGACAACGATCGCCGACGAGTCCGCTCCGGAATCATCGAGCGGAAAGGCCTGGCTGAAATACTCGATCGATTCCCACCGCACGCTGGCGAGATAGACCGACGCGGTGTCAGGCTCGACACGAAACGCGAATGCGCCGTGGGCGTCACTCGTCGTGGAATCGATCGGACCCGGCGTGCTGACGGTGACGCGATGCAGCACGACCCGGACCCCAGGCACGGCGACCGTATCGCGCCCCACGACACGAACGACATGCCCCGTCACCCGGACCGGCGCGGGCAACGGGGCACTGGCTGCGAAGAGCGCGGCGACTACGACTGCGTCAGGTACCAGCGTCCCAGCTCGCGAGATAGGTGGTCTGTTCGGCGGTGAGCACGTCAATCCCCGTACCCATCGCCGCGAGCTTGAGTGACGCGATCTCGGCGTCGACTGCGACCGGGAGGCGATGCACCTGGCGTCCGAGTTTTCCCTGCTCCTTCACCAGATACTCCGCGGCAAGCGCCTGGTTGGCGAACGACATGTCCATCACCGATGCCGGATGCCCTTCGGCTGCGGCGAGGTTGATCAGCCGCCCTTCGCCCAGGACGAGAATCCGCTTCCCGTCGACGAGGTATTCGTCGACGAAGTGCCGCACCTCGCGGCGCGATGAGGCCATCCTGGACAGCGCCTCGAGATCGAGTTCGACGTTGAAATGGCCCGAATTGCAGACCACGGCGCCGTCCTTCATCCGGGCGAAGTGCTCGGCACGGATGACATGGAGGTTCCCGGTGAGGGTGCAGAAGATGTCGCCGCGCGGCGCGGCGTGCTCCATCGCCAGCACCTCGAAGCCATCCATCTTCGCTTCGAGAGCGGCAACGGGATCGATCTCGGTGACGATCACATGCGCCCCTGCGCCTCGCGCTCGCATCGCCAGACCGCGACCGCACCATCCGTACCCGGCGACGACGAAGACGCTTCCGGCGACGAGGTGATTGGTCGCCCGGATGATGCCGTCGAGCGTCGACTGCCCGGTCCCGTACCGATTGTCGAACATGTGCTTGGTGCGCGAATCGTTGACGGCAAGAATTGGAAAGGCAAGCACGCCTTCCTTCGCCATCGCCTTGAGACGGATCACTCCGGTCGTGGTTTCCTCGGTCGATCCTGTGACCCGATCAACCAGCGCGCGCCGGTCTGCCTCTGAGAGCGACTGAACCATCGCCCGAATCGGCCCGGCGAGGTCGTCGAGACGACCGAGCTTGATCATGTGCAAGGCGCTGACGAGGTCGGCCCCATCGTCTTGCGTGAGGTCGGGACCGAATGCAAGCGCCTGTGCAAGATGGGTGTAATACGTCTCGTGGTCTTCACCCTTGATGGCGTACACATGGACGCCATGATCGCGGACCAGGTGCGCCGCCACGTCGTCCTGCGTCGACAGCGGGTTCGAGGCGCAGAGGGCAATCTCGGCCCCTCCGGCTCGAAGCGTCTGCATCAGGTTGGCGGTCTCGGTCGTGACGTGGAGGCAGCACGACATCCGGCGCCCGGCGAGCGGGCGCTCCCGGGTAAACCGTTCGCGGATCTGCCGCAGTACCGGCATCGACCGCTCGGCCCACTCGGTCCTCCGCTTCCCCTCGTCGGCAAGATCCAGGTCACGAACGTCATGCGGCGCGTCGATTGAAACACTTGTCATGATTCCCTCAGGCGCGGGCTGCGGTCTTGAGTTCACTGATCCGGTCGGTGCGTTCCCAGGTAAATCGATCCACCTTCTGCGCGCGCCGATCACGGTCGGCGTACGTGGTCTTGATCGGCTCTCTCCCGAAATGTCCATACGCCGCGGTGGCCGAGTAGATCGGCTGGCGAAGATTGAGATCGGCGATCAGGCGGCCGGGCCGCAGGTCGAAGACCTCCTGCACCGCCCGTTCGAGCCGCGCGTCGGGGACGGTGCCGGTGCCAAAGGTGTTGACGTACACCGACACCGGGCGCGCCACGCCGATCGCGTACGCCGCCTGCACTTCGCATCGGCTGGCAAGCCGGGCCGCGACAATGTTCTTGGCCACATGCCGGAGCGCATACGCTGCCGACCGATCGACCTTGGTTGGATCCTTGCCGCTGAACGCTCCGCCGCCATGCCGAGCCATTCCGCCGTACGTGTCAACAATGATCTTCCGCCCGGTAAGCCCGGCATCGCCGTGCGGCCCGCCGATGACGAACCGGCCAGTCGGGTTGACGTGGAATCGCGTCTTGCCGTGTTCGAGGCCGAATTCCTCCAGCACCGGGCGAATCACATCCTCGATCATCGCTTCCTTGATCGTGGAGTGCGACAGCGTTCGCGACCCGACCTTTTCGTCGTGCTGGGTTGACACGACCACGGTGCGCACCGCCACCGGGCGATCGTTTTCGTACTCGATCGACACCTGCGTCTTGCCATCCGGCCGGAGCCAGCGATGATGCGGACCACCGTTCCCGCCCCGGCGCGCCGCGGCAAGCCGTTCGGCGAGACGGTGCGACAGCACGATGGGCAGCGGCATCAATTCCGGCGTTTCATCGGTGGCGTAGCCGAACATCATCCCCTGGTCGCCGGCTCCCTGGTCATCGGGATTGCCGTCGACGCCGCGCGCGATGTCGGGTGACTGCCGGTCGATCGATGAAATCACCGCGCAGGTGCGATAGTCGAACCCGAACTGCGCGTCGGTGTAGCCGATCCGCTCGATCGTGTCGCGCACGATATCCGGGATGTGCACATACGCTGACGTGGTGATCTCGCCAGCCACGACCGCCATCCCGGTCGTCACCATTGTCTCGCACGCCACGCGGGCCGTTGCGTCGCGCGCCAGGATCGCGTCGAGTACCGCGTCGGAAATCTGGTCGGCAACCTTGTCGGGGTGCCCCTCTGTCACCGATTCCGACGTGAAGACATGCTTCATGAGCCAGTCGTCCCGCTACGAGAAATGTGAATCGGAGCTAGCTGCCCGCGCGCAAACTAGCGCCCACGGAAGGTCGCGGCAACGCGCGCGACGGATCGACAAGACGCACATCGACGTAGCGGCCGAGGGTCTCGCGAAGGATCTCCTGCACGGCATCAGCAGTGGCGGCGGCCACCGCCGCCTGCGCAGCCTCGCGAGCCGCGGTCGCCGGGAGATTTCGCACCACCCACTTCACCAGCGGAATTGCCGGCGGCGCCGTGCTGAACCGGTCGTATCCCAGGCCAACCAGCAGGACGACGGCGACCGGATCAGACGCCATCTCGCCACATACTGATGCCGGAATCCCGGCTGCGGCCGCCGCCTCGCGCACATGCGCCAGCTGGCGGACGATCGCCGGATGGAGCGGCGTGAAGCGGTCGGCCAGGCGTGCGTTGCTCCGATCGACGGCCAGCGTGTACTGGGTCAGATCGTTGGTGCCGACGCTGATGAACGCCGCCGTCTTCGCCAGATCGGCGGCAAGCATGACCGCGGCCGGCGTCTCGATCATCACGCCGACGGGAACGTCGCGCGCGGCCCGGATACCCGACGCGGCCAGCGCCGCCGATTCCTCGGCAAGGAGCGCCGTCGCGTCGGCGAATTCGTCGAGCGAGATGATCATCGGCAGCATCACCTGGATGTCGCGATCGGACGCTGCACGCAGGATCGCGCGCAATTGCGGGCGGAAGATCTCCGGGCGATCGAGACAGACGCGGATCGAACGCCACCCGAGAAATGGATTCGGTTCGTGCGGCGCAACGAACGCCGCCGGGAATTTGTCGCCGCCGAGATCGTAGGTGCGGATGATGACCGGGTGTCCGGCGAACGCAGCTCCCACGCGCCGGTAGTACTCCGTCTGCTCGTCCTCGGTCGGAAGATGAGTCCGGCCCGTGACCAGGAATTCGGTGCGAAGCAATCCCACACCCTCGGCGCCGTAGCGCGCGGCGCTGTCGACTTCTTCGGGAAGATCGACGTTCCCCTGCAGCCTGATTCCGACGCCATCTGGCGTGCAGGCCGGCTCGGTTGCAATCCCCTCGAGCTGGAGCTCGAGGCGGTGCCGTCGCGATGCCTGCAACGCCGCCGCTTCGAGCTCGTCGGCCGTCGGATCGAGGAGCACCGTCCCGCTCTGGCCGTCGAGGAGAACGTTGGTCCCGTCGGCAATCTGTTCCAGCGCGCCGGATACGCCCATCACGGCCGGGATGCCGAGCGAATGAGCCAGGATCGCTGCGTGCGACGTGCGCGTCCCTTCTTCGCTGATCAACCCGGCGACGTGATCGCGATCGAGTTGCACCGTGAGCCCGGGCGAAAGTTCGTGCGCCACGATCACGACCTGCTCGCGGATTTCTCCCAGCCACGCATCATCGGCCGTCCGGCCGACAAGGTGGAGGAGCATCCGCAGCTGGATGGCATTGAGGTCGGCGACCCGATCTCGCAGGAATGACTGGCGTGCCGACTGCCAGGCGTTGCGCAGTTCAAGCGCCTTGAATTCGTAGGCACTCTCGGCTGACAGAAGGTTCTTGCGGATCAGCGCCTCGACCGATCCGAGAAACTCGGCATCCTGCGCCATCATGATCTGGGCGTCGAAGATCCCGGCCGCGTCCGGACCGGCGCGCTCGAGGGTGCGATTCCGCAGCACCGAGAGCTGGTCGACGATTTCCTGGACCGCCTGGTAGAGGCGGGCCACCTCGGCGTCAAGCTGATCCGCGGTGATGGTGCGCCCATCAACCTGCGGAAAGGACCAACGCACCGCGAGCGCCGGCGCAAAGGCCACGCCCGGCGATACCCCCACTCCGCGCAACGTGCGATCGCTCACGTTTCGCCGAATCCTTTCGCGATCAGCTGGATCAATGCCGCCACGGCCGCGTCGGCGTCGGCACCTTCGGCGCGGATCTGAACGACAGCTCCGCACTCCGCGGCGAGGGTCATGACTCCCATGATGCTCTTGCCGTTGACAACTTGCCCCTCGTGTTCGAGCTCGATGGAGGACGCGAAGGTGGCGGCAAGGCGCACCACCTGCGCCGCCGGGCGCGCGTGCATCCCCAGTGAATTGACGATCGTGGCAGGGCGTTCGATCACCGGAGTACTCCGGCCGCGATCACCGCAAGCCCGACGAAGACGAGGCCGAGTCGCAGACCTGTGATGCGCGATCGCGTGGCCGGAACAACCGTGAGTGCTGCGCCAATTATGCCGGCTGCGACCGCGGCAGCCGCGGCCGTCGACGTTGCCGGCGTCAGCACCCGGCTGGCCACGATCGGCAACGCCGCACCCACGGCGAGCGCCGCGGCCCGCTGCGCCTCGAGGGCCCCGAGCGGCAACCACGATCGTTGCAGCGCGGCACCGACGCCGAGCCCCTCGCGCAACCCGAGATCGAGGCCCCACGCGCTGATCCAGACGCGAAGCGTGTTGTGAACGACGAGGAGTGCCACGATGGCCCAGATCCCGAGGGACGGCGCCGCGATCAGCGTGATTCCGATCAACGCCGGTACCCATCCGGCCCAGATCAACTGATCACCGAGTGACCCAAGCGGTCCGGAAAGCGCCGTGCGAAGGCGCGAGATGACCAATCCCGGGAGGCCGTCGCGTTCGGCTTTGACCACCGCGCCGACCGCCACACCGGCGAGATAGGGATGCGAATTGAAGAAATCTGCCGAACGCGCGATCGCCTCGCGCCGCTCACGCGCTGGTCGCGCGGCAAAGACGTCGCGGAGCAACGGCGTCGCCGCGTGACCCACGCCAATCCCGGCCATGCGTTCGTAGGTGTACGACGCCTGCACCGCCATCAGGCGAACCAGTGCTTCCAGTCTCGCGCTCATCGAAACCAGACCACCAGAATCCCGGTCGCGAGGCCGCACGCAAGCCAGTATCGCCGCGCGCCGCGGCCGGCGCTCCGGATCGCACCGCCAAGTGCGGCGGCGATCCCGCCCGCGAGAACCGCCCACGACACCAACCGGGCGTGAGGAAAGAGGTCCCACCGAACCTGCGCCACGAGCAGCGCGGCACCCACGCCGACGAGTGCCAGCCCGAACGAGCGAAGGGCGTCGCGGAAGAATCCGTTTCGCTGCAATTCCCAGATCGCGCGCGCCTCTCCGGCTGCAACCCGATCGAGACGCCGGCGCACCGACGCGGCGTTGCGGCGCCGGAGCGCCTGCAGTGTCCATCCGCCCAGCGCGGCCAGCGGGAGGCCGATCATCCCGGCGACGCCAGCCGCGACCGCTGACGGCACCAGCGCAGCCGCGGTCCCGGCGGCAACTGCCGCAACGCTGTAGTCGGGGTACCGTGACGCGCCGATCGGGAGCACGTCAAGCGCGTACAATTCGAGGACCATGCCGGCCATCAATCCGCCGGCCAGGTCGCCTGCGATGAGCCCGGCGACCGTTGCTGCCACCAGCGGTCGAGAGAGCAGCCCCTGCGGCACGCTCACCAGGTCGAGGCCGGCCATCGTGCCCCAGAGCAGAAGGAGAAGCAGCCGGAACGCTTCGGACATTACCGCAGCAGCGTTTCGAGGTCGATGGCGGCCGCGGTCGGGAGATCCTGCGCAACAATACGCGCACCGTCGTGCGCCAGCCGCCGCAGCAGCGCTTCATCGGGCGCGGCCAGGTAGACATATCGCAATCGCTCCGCCCGACCAGGACGGTGATGCAGTCCGCCGAGGTTGATTTCGCGGACGACGCCCGGCGCGGCATCGTGCAGCACTGCCATCGTGGCCAGGTCGGCGGTCAGCAGCATCCCCGGCCGTGGATCGGCATTCCACTCGGCCAGGTGCGAGACCGCCTCCGCCGCGCTTGCGAAGATGATGGAGACGTCGTCCGGCACAGCCATCCGGTAGAGGTCCTGTTCCCAGGCGCTCTGCCGCACCGCATCATCGACCAGCACGATGAATCGTGCGGCAAGCGGCCGTCCCCATCCGAGCACCACCTGCCCGTGCACCAGGCGATCATCCACCCGGAAGAGCCGCAACGGCATCAGTGGGCCATCACGGCGCGGGCGCCAACCTGCACCAGGTGATCGGCGAGTTCATCGACCTCGCCCTCGCGGCGGAAGATGAATTCGAGCAGCATCGCGAGGTTCACCCCTGTCACGATCCGCACACCAGGCATCGCCTGCATTCGCCGCATCGCCGCGAAGTGACACGAGCCACTCGGCATGTCGATGAACACGATGGCGGGACCGGGCGTCGCGGCGGCGAGGATTCGCTCCTCCAGCGTGCCGCGATCGCAATCGGTGTTGGAAATCGCCACCAGGCCGCTTCCAGCACCACTGATCTGCTCCACCGCGCCGATCAGCGCCGCCGCCAGCCCGCCGTGTCCCACCACCACGCCCTTGATGGTGTTCATTCGATGTCGCCGCGAAGGTATTCCCGCACGCCTCGCTTCTCGCGCATCTTGCGGATCAGCCGCTCGTTGAACGCAGCGGCAACATCGACCCCGCTGTACCGGAGCAGGTGCATCATCGCCACGACTTCGGAGATCACCGTGATGTTCTTTCCAGGATTGAGCGGCACGATCACCTTGGGGATCGCCACATCCAGCACCGTAATGGTGTCGCGCTGCAGCCCGGTGCGGTCGGCATCCTTGGCGGTTTCCCAGTCCTCGAGCTGGACGACCACTTCGATGCGCTTCTGCTGACGCACCGATCGCACGCCGAAGAGGGCAGGAATGTCGATCAAGCCGACGCCGCGAATCTCCATGTGATGCGCCGCGAGCTCATGTCCCTGGCCAATGAGCACATCGCTTCCCCGCCGCGTCACCTTCACGACGTCGTCAGCGACCAGCCGATGCCCGCGTTCCACCAGATCGAGCACGCATTCACTCTTCCCGATCCCCGAGCGTCCCATGAAGAGGAGTCCCACGCCGTAGACATCCGACAGCGAACCATGCAGCGTGGTGCGCGGCGCGAATGCGTCTTCGATGATCGGCTTGATTCGCTTGTAGAACTCCGCAGTCTTGAGCGCGGTCCGGAGCACCGGAATGTGGCGCGTGAGGGCGAGTTCGAGGAGCGGCTCCGGCGGATCAAGGTGTTTGGTGATGAAGACGGCCGGGAGATCGTACTGGAAGAAGCCCTCCAGCGCGGCGCGGCGCGTCGAAGCGTCGAGTGACGCGAGATAGGTGATCTCGGTTTCGCCGAGGACGTGGAGGCGATCCGGAATGAAGCGACCGTGATAACCGGCAAGGGCCAGCCCCGGCGACGCGATGTCGGCGTCGGGCACGAGCCGATCGAGCCCGAGATCGCCGGTGAGAGCCTCCAGCTGCAGCTGCTCGCCGACGGCGAGAAAATCGCGGAATCGCAGGAGCCGCCTCCTCAGGAATCCGGCGAAGGTCCGAAGCCGCGCCCGGCGGCGAGGTTCGCCAGGTGCCGTTCGACAATGGTCGCCGCGTTGTCCCAGCTCAACTGTTCAGCCCAGCTGCGCGCCGCGCGACCGAGCGTCTCCACCTGCGAGCGATCACCAGCCAGCTTCACCATCGCGCGGGCGAGGGCACCGACGTCGCCGTGCGGCACCAGCAATCCGGTACGGCCGTCGCGGACAGAATCCCGGAGGCCGGGCGAATCGGAAGCGATTGACGGCGTGCCGCAAGCCGCCGCTTCCATCACGGTGATCCCCCATCCTTCCTTTGGGGAAGGAAATACGTTTGCCACCGACTCTCGCAAGAGCCGCAGGCGCGTGGCCTCATCGACATAGCCGTGAAAGCGGACCCGATTGGCGACACCTCGCTCGCGGGCCAGCCCTTCCAGCCGGGCCCGCTCGTCGCCGGTGCCGGCGATGTCCACGCTGAGATCATCCCGTACCTTCTGCGCTTCGGCGAGCGCCTCGATCAGGAACTCGATCCCCTTGTACCGGCGCAGGCGTCCGATATAGACGAAACGCGGATCGGCGGCCCTGGGTGTGGCAGCATCGGGCGTGAAGCGCCCGGTGTCGACGCCGGGATAGACAACCGCGATCCGATCGCGGGCAATGCCGCGCGCCACCAGGTCGTCCCGCGTGGAGTCGCTGATCGCGTGAAACCACGCCCGGCGGTAGACCATCGGAATCAATCGCTCCGCGCCCCAGACGGTGGCCGCAACCGGCCACGACGCTTCGGTGAACGCGGTCGTCCCGAAGAGGTGCGGCACGACTGCGTAGACCGGGCGTGAGGTGAGCAGCGGCGCGTCGATCGGCAACTTGTTGATGTCATCGATGACCACGTCGGGACGGAGTCTCCGGACCGCGCGGCTGATCGCGCGCCACCCCGACAGCGCGAATGAATGGCGCCCCCCGTGCCGGTGCACTTCGATCCCATCGACGACCTCGACGGCTTTGGCGCCGGGAAATCCACAGCAGACCAGGGTCACCGAGTGCCCCCGCGCGGCGATCCGGGAGAATATCTCGAACAGATGGACTTCCGCTCCTCCTGCCTGCGGATTCCGGATGTCCTGCCAGTTGGTCACCAGGAGATTCATCACCGGCTAGAGGCGGCCGAGGTCGCGCGCGACCCGGTCGAGAAGACCGTTGATGAACGCCGGCGCTCGCGAGCCGGCGAACCGGTGGGCCAGCCAGAGCGCCTCATCGATCGCCACTTTGGCCGGAAGGCGGTCGTGCACCATCTCGTGAATCGCGATGCGCAGGATGTTGCGCTCGATCATCGCGATCCGTTCGAGCCGCCAGTTCTCGGCCGCCGACTGTGCCAGACGATCGAGTTCGTCCTGTTCGGCGCGGATCATCCGGACCATCGGCTCGACGTCATCCACCACCAGTCGGGCGTCGCCGGTAAGCGTGGCGAACGCAGCGGCAGCGAGCGACGTGTCGTGATCGCCGGTGACCTCGAGTGCGTAGAGCAACTGCAGCGCCCGGGCTCGCAGGCGGGTTTCCCGGCGTAGCACCTAGTCTTCCAGCGCCTGGCGGATCAGGTCGGCCGTGCGCAGCGCCGCCTCGGCGGCCTCCCGACCCTTGTTGCCCGCTGATCCGCCGGCCCGCGCCAGTGCTTGGTCGATGGTGTCGCAGGTCAGCAGACCGAATCCCACGGGCACGAGCGTGTCGGTCGCCGCGCGACCGAGCGCCGCCGCTGTTTCGCCGGCGACGTAGTCGAAGTGCGGTGTCTCGCCCCGCACCACCACGCCAAGGGCCGCGATCGCCGCGTAATGTCCGCTGTGCGCCGCCGCGGTCACCACGATGCCGAGCTCGAACGCCCCGCTCACCCAGAGCACGTCGACGTCGGAATCCGCGCAACCCGCTTCGAGGCACGTCGCCATCGCGCCATCGAGAAGGCGCGTCGTGACCCGCTCATGATATCGCGACACAACCAGCGCGACTCTCCCGCGGGCGCGTGCCTCGCCTTCGAATGTTGCCATGGGGTCAGTGCGCCAGAAGGTGGCCGAGCTTGTCGCGCTTGGCGGCAAGGTAGGCGCTGTTGTCGGGCGTGGCGTCGGTAAGGAGCGGGACCCGCTCCACGATTTCGAGACCGTAGCCCTCGAGACCGACCAGCTTGCGCAGATTGTTGGTCATGATCCGCAGCGTCGACAGGCCGAGGTCGCGGAGAATCTGCGCCCCAATGCCGAAGTCCCGGAGGTCGGCCTTGAAGCCGAGGCGCTCGTTCGCTTCGACCGTGTCGGAACCGCCGTCCTGCAGTTCGTACGCGCGCAGCTTGTTGAGCAGTCCGATTCCCCGCCCTTCCTGATCGAGATAGACGATCACGCCGCGGCCGGCCTCGGTGATCATCTCCATGGCACGGTGCAGCTGAATGCCGCAGTCGCAGCGCGCCGAGTGAAAGACGTCGCCAGTGAGACATTTCGAGTGCATTCGCACCAGCACGTCGCCCTGGCCCGCGACATCGCCGTAGACCAGCGCGATGTGCTCGGCGTGATCGACGTCATTGCGATACCCGATGATCCGGAATTCGCCGAACGCCGTGGGAAGACGCGCGTCGGCGACGCGGTGCACCAGCCGTTCGGTGCGGAGGCGCCACGCGACGAGGTCGGCGACGGCGATCAGCGAGAGCCCGTGCTCGGCCGCAAACGTCTGCAGATCGGGAAGCCGCGCCATCGAGCCGTCGGGATTGAGGATTTCGCAGATCACGCCCGCGGGCCTGAGACCCGCAAGGCGCGCCAGATCGACGCTCGCTTCGGTGTGACCGACGCGGCGCAGCACCCCGCCGCGCTGCGCGCGCAACGGCTGAATGTGCCCCGGACGCCGGAGATCGGCCGGCGTGCTCGTCGGGTCGATCGCCACCCGGATCGTCGCGGCTCGATCGCCGGCAGAAATCCCGGTGGTGACACCGAAGCGCCGGTGCGCGTCGATCGTCACGGTGAACGCCGTGCTCATCAATTCGGTGTTGCGTTCCACCATCTGCGGCAGGTCGAGGCGGTCGCAATCCTCGGGCGTAAGCGCGAGGCAGATCCACCCGCGCCCGTGGCGCGCCATGAAATTGACGATCTCGGGCGTGACCAGTTCGGCCGCGCAGACGAGGTCGCCCTCGTTCTCGCGATCGGCATCATCGACCACCACGACGATCTTTCCGGCCCGGATGTCGGCCAGGGCGCGCTCGATCGGCGTCAGTGTCATCGCGCTGCTACCGCCCGCCACCCCTCGGCGAGCCGGGTCACGTACTTCCCCACGAGGTCTCCTTCGAGATGAACCAGGTCGCCGACGACGCGATCGCCCAGTGTCGTGTGCTCCAAGGTAAACGGGATCACCGAGACCTGAATCAGATCCGGCGCCGGAATTGCGTTGACGGTAAGCGAGACTCCGTCCACAGCGATCGATCCGAGCGGAATCGACACCGCCATCACGGCGGCCGGCACCTGGATATCGATCACCGTTGCGTCATCCACTGCTGCCACTGAAAGGACGCGTCCCACGTCGTCAACGTGCCCCTGGACCAGGTGGCCGCCCAGCCGGTCGCCGGCGCGCAAGGCCCGTTCGAGATTAACGCGGCGCCCCCCACGATAGTTCGCAAACCCGGTGCGGCCGAGCGAAGTCGTCACGACGTGGACCTCGAACCACCCGTCGCCGTGACCTGTCGCGGTGAGGCACGCGCCATCGATGGCGATGCTCTCGCCAAGGGCCAGGTCCGCGAAATCGGCGCCAACGCGGACGACGCGACCGCCTTCAACCGCTTTCGCGTCGCGCACAACGCCCACCGCCGCAATGATGCCGGTGAACATCATCGCCGCCCGAGCGCGATCACGACGTCGGAATCGATGTCGGGATCGCCAAGAAGTTCGACGGCAAGCATTCGCCAGCGCGCGGCATCACCCAGCGCGGCCGGCTCGATCCCTGGCCACGCTGGAATGCCAGATCCGAGCCACCGCGGCGCCTGCACCTGATAGACCCGGTCAACCAGATTGTCTCGCATCAACGCCCCCGCGAGGCGGCCACCGCCCTCGACCAGCACGGAATCGATCCCTGCAATGGCAAGCGATTCGAGCGCCGGGCCGAGCGCGTCGGCGACGACAACTCCTGCTCCGGCACCTTCGATCCTGTCGCGTGCCGCTTGATTCACACCCGAACCCACGATCACAACGACCGATGCATCAGAATTGCCGGCGAACACTCGATGACCAGGCGACATTGTCCCGCGCCGGTCGAAAATCACGCGAACCGGCGGAATCCGCGGCTCCACGCGTCCACGCACGGTAAGCTGGACATCGTCCGCGACGGCGGTACGGGCACCGACTGCGATCGCGCCGAATCCGGCGCGCAGCCAGTGAACCCACTCCAGCGCTGCTGTGCCAGAAATCCACTGCGAACGACCGTTCGCGTCCGCGATCATTGCGTCCATCGAGACCGCAAGCTTGACCGCCACGTACGGAAGCCTCGAATCCGCGTACTGATGCAGAAATCGAAAATTGTATGCCGAGGCGGCCGGATCCGGCGAGGCCATCTCGACGACAATCCCCGCGGCACGAAGCCGGTCGGCCCCACCGGCGGCGGCTGGATTCGGGTCGGGCACCGCGATGACCACCCGGGCGATGCCGGCCGCGATGATCGCGTCGGCACATGGCGGCTGCTTGCCGGTGTGCGCGCACGGCTCGAGCGTGACGTGCAGCGTTGCTCCTCGCGCGCGCTCACCCGCGCCGGCAATCGCCACTGTCTCGGCGTGAAGACCGCCGTATTCCCCGTGCCATCCCTCACCAACTACATCGCCGGCGGCGACAATGACCGCCCCGACCATCGGGTTGGGAAAGGTCCGACCCCACCCGCGCAGGGCCAGTTCGTGCGCCCGGCGCATGCCACGCCGATCACTTTCGGCGTCAGAACCCGAAGCGAAAGCCGACACTCGCAAAGAGCCTGGTCTCCGTCGGATCGTTGTCGGCGAAAGTGGTCACGAGCCCGAGATCCTTGCCGCGTTGTGCGCCTGCCTCTCCAATCAGGTAGAACAGCCCGACCGCGATGCCGCCGTCGACGTACCCAATGGCTCGCGTATCGTGAATCGAAAGGTCGATCGGTGGTTGTTCTTCGCCGGTAGCCGGATCAGTGAAGATGATCTCGGCGTCGGTGGAGTAGTGGTTCCACCCGCCGCCCGCGCCCAGGCGCAATGCCCCGATCCGCGTCGCCGCGGTCGCCCGATACTCGGTGGCACCGAGTGCCGTGATATATGAGAAGTGATCGCCTTCGAGGACGTCGCCCACGCCGATCCTGGGCAACGCCCGGTGCATCACGCTCACCGTGATCCCCGGAACACCCCGGCGCTCGGGAAGCACCGTCAGTCGGCCGCCGACGCCGAAGCCGAGCGCGATGCTCCCGACGTGGTTCGCGTTCACATCAATGTGGACGTCGTCGATCAACTTGGTGGGAAGCAGCTGGGCCGAACCGAGGAGATCCACCGCGAACTGCCCGTGGCCCACTCCCCGGAAGATCCCCAGCGCTCCTTCAACCAGCGGGGCTGGCGCGAAGAGCTTCTGCTGCGCCTGCACGGTCGTTCCAAGTCCGTTGTACGAGAAATCGGGGATCACCACTTCGGTCGCATTCGCGCGCACCGTGAGATCGAGGTGGCCGAGTCCGCCCAGGCCGCCGGTGGCCCCGAGGAAAGGATTGCCCGCGGTGATGAGGACTCCGGCCACCGGCGTAAACAGCGACGCGGCATCGACTGCGGCGTTGCAGATGTTGCGCGCCTGAGCGCCTCCGAACAGCCCACCGCCGTAGGCCGCGCATTGCGTGTTCCCTTGCGCTGCCGCAGCGGTCACGGCGAACGCCGTCACAATCCCCGTCATCGCAAGCGGGCGGATCGTCGACTGGAATCTCACGATTCAAACCTCACGGCCCCGGTACCCGCGGTCACGGTGCCACACCGCCATGCCGGCACGCTCACTGCGCGCGCCGCCGCCACGATCGCGTCAACCGATTCCGCCGGGGCGGCGACGATCATTCCGATCCCGAGGTTGAAGACATCGCGCATCTCGATGTCGGCGATTTCCCCGCCGCGGGCAATCGTGGTAAACAGCGCCGGCCACTCCCACGAGCGGGTGTCAATCACCGCGTCGCATCCGGCGGGGAGTACTCGAGCCAGGTTGCCGCCGATTCCGCCACCGGTGATGTGCGCCATGCCATGGACCCGTTCGAGAACCGGGGTGATTGCCGGGGCATAACTACGATGCACCGCGAGGAGCGAATCCGCGACGCGTTGGGTCGTCCCGGGAACAATGTCGTCCAGCGTCAGTCCCATTCCATCGAACAGGACGCTCCGCGCCAGCGTGTAGCCGTTGGTGTGAAGTCCGGTAGACGCCAGCGCAACGAGGATGTCGCCGGGAACGATAGCATCGCCATGTATCGCGGCATCCTCTTCGACGACTCCGACGATGGTACCGGCCAGGTCGAATGTCCCCTCGGGGTAGACGCCCGGCATCTGTGCTGTCTCTCCGCCCGCAAGCGCCATCCCATGGGCACTGCACCCGCGCGCGACCCCCGCAACAATCCCCTCGATCATCGCAACGGGGAGACGATGCCCGGCGACATAGTCCATGAATGCGATCGGGCGCGCGCCGTGAACGAGAATGTCATTGACCGAATGATTGACGAGGTCCTCGCCGACGGTGTCGAATCGTCCGGCCGCTTCGGCCACAAGCACTTTGGTCCCCACGCCATCAGTGCTCATGACCAGCACCGGGCGCTTCATCCCACCGGGGAGCCGGACCATACCACCGAACATGCCGATTGCTCCCGCCGAGAGCGGTGTCCGGGTCGCGGCGACAAGCTTGCCGATCCGCCCCCTGGCCTCATCAGCGGCATCGAGGTCGACGCCGGACGCCGCATACCGCGGCGACGTCACCGTGGCTCGCCCGTGACGGGAATGCGAGTCAGCTCGACAAACTCCCGGACCCGCCGTTCCACCGCCGGCAGCGCCACTCCTTCGAACCCGCGGACGCCGAATCCGGCCACTGAGTACGATCCCATCGTCGAGCCGTACACCATCGCGCGACGCAGATGTTCGGTGTCGACCGCGCCCGTTCGGGCGAGGTACCCCATGAATCCCCCGGCGAAGGCGTCACCAGCCCCGGTCGGATCGAAGACTTCTTCGAGAGGAAATGCGGGCACATGAAACGTTTGTCCCTCCTCGATCAACAGCGCGCCGTATTCGCCCTGCTTGATCACGACGCGGCGCGGGCCGCGTTCGAGGATCCAGCGGCCGGCGCGATGAATGTTCCAGTCGCCGGAGAGTTCGCGAGCCTCGGAGTCGTTCACCATCAGCATGTCGACGCGTTTGAGCAGCGCGAGGAGTTCGTCGCGTTTCGACTGGATCCAGTAGTTCATCGTATCGCAGGCGCAGAAGCGTGGCGCCTTGACCTGATCGAGCACGCCGAGCTGCAGCACCGGATCGATATTCCCGAGGAAGACGAATGGCGCATCCTCGGCCCCGCTGGGGAGCTTGGGTCGGAAGTCGGCGAACACCCCGAGCCGCGTTTCGAGCGTTTCGCGGCTCTGCAGGTCGTACGAGTATTTCCCTTTCCAGCGGAATGATTCGCCGGAGGCGCGTTCCACTCCACTCCAGTCGATCCCGCGGGGAGCTAGACGCTCCAGCTCGTGCATCGGATAGTCGTCGCCCACGACGCCCACCACGCGCACCGGGTGGAGGAGTGAGGCGGCAACCGCGAAGTGGACCGCCGAGCCGCCCAGGGCGTCGGCCGTCGATCCGAACGGCGTGAAGATCGAGTCGAGGGCGACACTGCCCACCACGAGGAGGGTCATCGGGTCACATCCGGTCCGGGGCGGTGATGCCGAGGAGCGCGAGGCCGTTGCTGAACACCTGTCGCGTGCCGCGCGCGAGAAGGAGGCGGCCCGCTTCCACCGGCGCCGGCTCGCCCAGGACGCGGCAGGCGTGATACCATGCATGGCTCAGCCGGGCAAGATTCTCCAGGTATGTCGTCACGCGGTGCGGCTCGTGCTCGGTAGCCGCGCGCTCGACGAGCCCGGGGAACTGGATCAATTCCTTGACGAGATCGATGTCGAATGTCGACAACACGCCGAGATCGATCGGGCCGATGATCTCGCCCGGGTCGCGGCCGGCGTTACGAAGGATGCCGCTCATCCGTGCGTGCGCCATCTGCACGTAGAAGACGGGATTCTCGTCGGTACGTGACTTGGCCAGCTCGATGTCGAACACCAGATGCGAGTCGCCGCGGCGCATCATGAACCAGTATCGCGCTGCGTCGACACCGACCTCCTCGTAAAGATCCCGAAGCGTCACGAACTCACCTGATCGCTTCGACATCTTCACTTCTTCGCCGTGCCGCACCACCCGGACCAGCTGTACCAGCGCGACGTCGAGCCACCCCTGCGGAAGCCCGAGTGCTGCGAGCGCCGCCTGCATCCGCGGAATGTAGCCGTGGTGATCGGCGCCCCAGACGTCGATCGCATGATCGAATCCGCGCCCGAACTTGTCGAGATGATAGGCGATATCGGGAACGAGGTAGGTATACGTTCCGTCGGTCTTCCTGAGGACGCGGTCGCGGTCATCGCCGAATGCGGTCGTCCGCAGCCAGAGCGCACCATCTTCGACGAAGGTGTGCCCACCCGCAGTGAGCCGCTCGATGGCAGCCTCGACCTCGCCGGCGTCATAGATCCGCTGTTCCGAGGAGACGACATCGAAGCGAACGCCAAATGTCGCCAGGGTTTCGTCCTGCTCGACTCGCTGCATCGCGAGCACGGCCGTGCGTGAGCGGGTGATCCCGGCGGCGGGATCGAGGTCGGCGAAGCCCGCTCCCTCGCGGGCCAGCAGCGCCGCCGCGGCCTCGACCAGGTAGTCACCGTGATATCCGCCATCGGGGATTTCCGCCTGCCGACCGACCGCCTGCTGCACCCTCGCCCAGAGTGATTCAGCAAGGCGGGCAATCTGGGCGCCAGCGTCGTTCACATAGAACTCGCGGGTCACGCTGTGCCCGGTCCATTCGAGCAGCGCTGCAATCCCATCGCCGAGCGCTGCGCCACGCCCGTGGCCCACGTGAAGCGGGCCGGTCGGGTTGGCCGACACGAATTCGACGTTGACCGGCCGGCCGAGTCCGGTTTGCGAACGACCGTACCGCTGGCCTTCGGCGATGATGCGTTCGAAATCCAGCGCCAGTGTGTCCTGAGCCAGCCGGAAATTGATGAATCCGGGACCGGCGATTTCCACCACAGCCACGGCCGCAGCTTCGCGGTCCAGCGCCGCCACCACCTCTTCGGCGACGGCACGAGGATTGGACCGGTCGCGCCGGGCAAGCTGCATCGCAAGGTTGGTGGCGAGGTCGCCGTGCGCAGGATCGCGCGGGCGTTCGAGGGTGAACTCCAGATCGCCGCCGAACCGTTCGGCCACGCGTGACAGTTCGGCGCGCAGTCGCTCGGTCACGCGGGATCCGCCTTGCCGGGCTTGGCGGGTGGCTTGGTATTGCTCTTCGTCGCACTGGACGAATCGGCGGCAGGCTTCGGCGACGTTGCATCAGACTTGGGGGCAGACTTCTCCTCGCCGCTTGCGCCGCCCTCTGGAGCCTTCCGCGGACCCTTCCCGTCCTTGCCGTAATCGGTGATGTAGAAACCGCTCCCCTTGAAGATGACTCCTTGACCGCCGGAGATGACCCGAGCCGCCCGGGCGCCGCAGACCGGGCATCGGGTGATCGGTTTATCACTCATCTTCTGGACGCGCTCGAATGCGTGCCCGTTGTCACAACGATATTCGTAGGTCGGCATGCTACTCCAGCAAATGGGCTAACTCACGACGCGGTATAAAGATAGTCGCGTCGCGAGCCCCACCCGGAGCGGCCGCGACGCCGGTCAGCCGGCGAACGTGGCCAGCGTCGCTGGGTCGATCGAGTGCCCGCCGGCGAAATGATGGACGACGACGTCAAGGCCGTCGTGCCGCAACCGGCTCGCGTCCGCTTCAACCCGCTCGGGTGGGACCCGGGTGTCGCGATCGCCCACGACGAGCTCGAGCGGTTCGCGCCCCAGTACTTGCCGGAGCCCCGCTCCGGTCACCTCGTCCGGGATTGCGCCGGCCCAGCATACCATCCGGGACACAGGACGCATGGCGTGGAGCGACCACCGCGTCGCTACCGACACACCCTGCGAGAACCCGTGCAAGTGGAGCACGGCACCCGCTGGAACAAAGGCCGCGACGACCTGGTCTAGGTACTCACGCTGGTCGCTGAGTTCATGGTCGAGCTCTTCGCGCGTAGTCCACGACGCGCCAACGGCTCGTTTCCCGCCGCTCAATTCAGTGTAGAAGCGCGACAGCCCTTCAGGCGCGATCAGCATGCGCTCGCTCCGAGCCGCGCTACGAAACCAGTGGAGCATGCCGCGAGCGAGCATGCCGTACCCGTGCAGGAGGAGCCAGACTTCCCTGGCCGTAGCCGGGTCGCCGATCACGCCGACACGGGCATGCCGGGAGGTCACCAGCGAATGGTACTCAGCCTCCATGGGTCACCGGGTACCGTCGGCATGATACGTTCCCCACACCGCGCGCAGCGTGTCGCTGATCTCGCCCAGGGTGGCGCGAACCCGGACCGCTTCGATGATCGGCGGAAGGAGCGGAGTGGTCCCCGCCGCCGCTGAACCGATCGCGGCAAGCGTCGACGCGACCGCAGTGGAATCCCGCCTCCGCTTCACTTCAGCCAGCCGGGCCCGCTGTTCTTGTTCGAGGGCGTGATAGTCCGGGACCACGAGCGAAGGCGGGGGCGCCTGATCGGCAAACCGGTTGACGCCGACGACCGTCACGTCGCCCGCTTCCTGCGCTTGCTGCATCGCCCACGCGCTGTCGGCGATTGCGCGCTGGAAATAGCCACGTTCAACCGCTGCAGCGGCTCCGCCCATGGCGTCCACATCTTCAATCAGCGCGCGAGCCTGCGCTTCGATTCGGTCAGTCAGTGCTTCGACATACCAGCTTCCCGCCAGCGGATCGACCGACCGCGTCATCCCGCTCTCGAAGGCCAGGATCTGCTGCGTGCGCAACGCGAGGGTGGCCGACGCCTCGGTAGGAAGCGCCAGTGCTTCGTCGTATCCATTGGTGTGAAGCGACTGGGTGCCGCCCAGCACTGCGGCCAGCGCCTGGACCGCCACCCGCACCACGTTGTTCAGCGGTTGCTGTGCCTGGAGGGTGACACCGCCGGTCTGGGTGTGAAAGCGAAGCCGCGCCGACGCATCGTCGGCCTGGAACCGTTCCCGCATCAGCCGGGCATAGAGACGGCGCGCCGCCCGGAACTTGGCGA
>DASYAK010000017.1:0-23479 GCA_036501385.1 Gemmatimonadales bacterium
GCCGTTCGACATCCCCGGCACCACCAACCTGCTCAAGGTCGAGACGCTCTAGTCCATGCGCCTCACCCTGCTCGGAACGGGGACCTCGATGGGAGTTCCCCAGATCGGGTGCGGGTGCGACGTGTGCCGGTCGGACGATCCTCGCGATCGCCGCACCCGGACAAGCGCGCTGATCGAACTCGGCGACACCACATTGCTGATCGACACACCGCCGGAACTCCGGCTGCAGGTGCTGCGCGCCGGAGTAGAGCAGGTGGACGCCGTTCTCTACACCCACGAACACGCCGATCACGTCCATGGGATCGATGACCTGCGGTCGTTCTCGCAACTGCGAGGGAGTCCGCTGCCGCTTTATGGTCCAGCCAGCACCATGGCCCACCTGCAGCAGAGTTTCCGCTACATCTTCGACGATGGAGTGATTCCGCCGCGAGGAACGTCCAAACCGCGGCTCACCGCCGAAACGCTCCAGCCGGGCGTTGCCGCGACGATCGCCGGGGTGAGCGTCCTGCCGGTTGCGCTGGAACACGGGCCGCTCACCGTGTTCGGCTATCGCATCGGCGACCTCGGGTATGTCACCGACGTGAAGCGGATCGAGGGCGACGCGCTGCGGCTGCTCCGTGGCGTGCGAACGCTGGTGCTGAACGCGCTCTGGTGGCGGCCGCACCCGACGCACCTCTCATTCGGCGAGGCAATCGCCACGGCGCGCGAGATCGGCGCCGAACGCACCGTGCTGACGCACCTGACCCACGAGACGGGACACCGGGAGCTTCTCGAACGTCTCCCTGATGGTATCGAACCCGGATATGACGGCCTGACCATGGAGATCGCCGATCAATGCTGACTTATGACGATGGCTACATGTTTCGCGACCAGCTCGACCAGGTACACGGGCTCGATCCGAAGTTGCGGCCTGCGCTCGCCGCGCGCTTCGCCGATGTCATGGCCGAGGTGGCGCGCCGCATCGCGCAGGGAGACTACGAGTTTCTCAAGCTCGGTGAACAGGCGGCGCTGGTGGCACGGCTCGACGCGTGGAAGGCGACCCTTCGCGGGCGCTTCGATCACCTCATCGTCCTCGGCATCGGTGGCTCGGCGCTGGGTGCGAAAGCGTTACTCAACGCGCTCAAGCCCACGGCGTGGAACGAATTGAGCGCGGCCGAGCGCGGCGGTGTACCGACGCTCACCGTGCTGGAAAATGTCGATCCCGTCACGATCAGCAGCACGCTCGCGCGGTTCGATCCGCGGCGCACGCTGGTGAACGTGATTTCGAAGTCGGGGGGAACGGCCGAAACGCTGGCGCAGTATCTCATCGTGCGAAAGTGGCTCGAGGATGCGGTGGGAGCGGATCAGGCCCGGGCGCAACTGGTGATCACTACCGACCCCGAAAAGGGCGCCCTTCGGGCGATTGCGCGGGACGAGTCGATCACCGCGTTCGACGTCCCGCCGGCCGTCGGTGGCCGGTATTCGGTGCTCACAGCAGTGGGGCTCGTGCCCGCGGCAGTGCTTGATATCGACGTGGCGCAACTCCTTGCCGGCGCGCAGTCGGCGGCGGATGCCGCGGCCAATCCCGACTTCGCCGCAAATGCCGCGGCACGATGGTCGGCGTGGCAGTGGCAGGCGCAGCTCTCGCGCGCGGCGAATGTTCACGTGGTGATGCCGTACTCCGACCGGCTCAAGGAGTTGTCGGAGTGGTATCGGCAGCTCTGGGCCGAAAGCCTGGGGAAACGCCTCGACCGCGAGGGGCAGGAAGCGTTCCGCGGGCCGACGCCGGTGGGAGCGGTGGGCGCCACCGATCAGCACTCACAGGTGCAGCTCTTCATCGAAGGGCCATTCGACAAGACGATCACCTTCATTCGCGTGGCCGATACGCTCGATCTCCTGCCGATCCCGGGCCGGCCCGGAATGGGGCCGGAGATGTCGTATCTCGCCGGCAAGACGATCGGAGCGCTGCTCGATGCGGAGCTCAAGGCGACCCGCGAGGCACTGCGCTCTCGCGGCCGGATGACCGGGACGATCGAAATCGACACCGTCGACGCCCGACATCTGGGTGAGCTGATGATGTTTTTCCAGGCGGCAACGGGATTCGCCGGGGTGTGGTACGACGTCAACCCGTTCGATCAGCCGGGGGTGGAGCTCGGCAAGGTTTTGACGTTCAAGGCGATGGGGCGCGCGGGGTACTAGGACCGCTGTGGGTGCCGGCGCGGGCGAGAACCACATGGTCTGGTCGAATATGTGATCGGCAGCAGGCGATGTGAGGTCTTCGAAAGTGAATGCGAGATCTGTGAAAGTGAATTCGAGGTCAGCTGAATCGAATGCGCGATCGGCGGTGGCGAAAATGGATGCGGCCGCAGAGATATGAACATGCCGAGCGGCGACGCGTGATCGGCGGCAGCGTTGATGCCGTCGATGGCCGGCGAGGTGTAATCGGTGCGCCCCACGATGTCATCGGCGGCGGCGAAAATGAATGTGGCTGATGGCGATCTGTCCGCGGCCCCAAAGATATGAACACGGCGGGCGACGACGCGTCATCGGCTGCGTAAAAAATGGATGCGGCAGTTGGCGATCTGTCGTCGACGGCTCGCGAGATGTAATCGGTGCGCCCCACGATCTCATCGGCGGCTGCGAAGATGGATGCCGCAGATGCCGATACGTCATCGATGGCTGCGTTGAGGCGGTCAGCCGCGCTCGATCTGTCATCGGTGGCCGGCAACGTGGAATCGGCCCGCCCGCATGGGTCATCTGCGGCAGCGAAGTTCTACGGTGCAAATGCCAATACGTCATCGGGGGCTGCGTTGATGGGGTCGACCGCGAGCGATCTGTGATCGGTGGGTGACAAGGTGGACGCGGGCAGCGCGATAAGGCATCGGCGGCTGCGAAGACGGATGCTGCGGATGCCAATACGTCATCGGTGGCCGCGTTGGTGCCATCGGTCGCTGAGGAGATGCCATGGCGGCGGCGAATCAGGACGTTGCCGGTGGCAATCTGTCTTCGGCAATTGAGAAGATGGAGGCGGTCCACGCCGATACGGGATCGACCCGCCGGCACACCGACGCTGCGCGGAAAAAGTCGGATGCTCAGGGCGGGCATATGGATGCGGCGCGCGAGTTGGTGGAACCGGCGCGCGACGAGTGATCCCGGCGACGCCGTTCTGATGGCAGGAGCTGCCGCTGTAAGTCCCATTTGTGAACGTTTGCAGCGAATAGTTGCCTATTATCCGCATGAATTGCGGAGATAACCTTGCATCTGCGGAGCTTGGTGGCGATTACATCCGCAGGAGCTGCGGAGAATGGCAACCTACATCCATGAGTTGGAGACTTGGCCCGGCTTCAAGTGGGACGATGGATTGCTGGCGCAAAGCCTTGCCCGGGTGCGCCACCGACAGGGGCGCCTGGTCGGTCGGATGGAGACACTGGGTTTTCAGCTGCGCTCCGAAGCGGTCCTGGCGACGCTGACTCAGGACGTCGTCAAATCGAGCGAAATCGAGGGTGAAACCCTTGATCATGAGCAGGTCCGCTCATCCATCGCTCGACGCCTCGGTATCGATGTCGGAGCGCTTGCGCCTGCCGACCGGGATGTCGAGGGCGTGGTCGAGATGATGCTCGACGCCACCCAGCAATACGCCAGACGTTGACCACGGAGCGCCTCTTTGTGTGGCATGCGGCGCTCTTCCCGGCCGGACGCAGCGGTATGAGGAAGATCATCGTTGGCGCGTGGCGTGATGACAGCACCGGTCCGATGCAAGTCGTCTCAGGACCGATGGGACGGGAACGCGTCCACTACGAAGCGCCGAGCGCCAACCGTCTCGAAGCCGGGATGACCAGCTTTCTCGAATGGTTCAACGAAGAGACGCACCTCGATGCGGTGCTGAAGGCCGGGCTGGCGCATCTCTGGTTTGTCACGATTCACCCGTTTGATGACGGCAATGGCCGGATCGCGCGCGCCATTACCGACATGGAGCTTGCCCGTTCAGAGAAGAGCAGACAGCGCTTGGACCGGCCATCGTCTCCCCGGAAACACGACAAGGCCGCGGTGATCTGCGACCCCGTCGATACACGGCCAACTCGCAACGTGGACTGCGTTTAAAGCGGCCGCCGTCGCAACGCAACGCCAGGGGTGCGGGCCTGCCGCTCGCCGGAATCCACCGACAACAGCTTTTCAGATAAATTACCTGCGACACGCGATACCCGATTGTCCATGAGGCGGCGTAATGCCGCGGAGGAACCCGTGCGCCTGGTCACGTTCATCGGTCCCGTTGGTGTGGCAATCCTGGCAGGATGCGGCCACGGCGCCGGGCGCGACGCGAAGCCGCTCACCCCACGGGCGAGGGGGGATAGCGAGATGATCGACGTGTCGAGCATGATGGCTACCGTCCGCGGCGCCAACAGCGCCACGCCGCCGTGCCCGGTCAATGCCCACGCAGAGGCGTCGATGGTCCTTCAGGGAGTCAGCGGTCCGGTACAGTATCGCTGGGAGCGAAGTGACGGGACGAATGGGCCGCTCGCCCAGCTGAACGCGCCGCCGGCGCCAGCAGCCGGGAAGCCGGCCCTGGTGAATCTCCAGCCCGACAACTGGACCGACAACCAACGCGGGGTCCAGCTGACCATCGACGAAATCATCCACGTGACCTACCCGTTCGACTTCCGCTCGGCACCAGTCACGTTGAACATCAAGTGCTATTGAACTAGCCCGCTCCGGCCGGTGTGAGCAGAGCGACAGAGCGGTCCGGCATTGCCGGACCGCTCTGTCGTTAACGCCGGTAGCACATCGTTGGCGCTCGCTGGTCCGTCACAGGCACAAAAACCAGACGGCCCCGGTTTCCCGGGGCCGCTGGTTTGTTGCAGTGCTTCGTCCGGCGATCAGCTGTGGATCGTCGAAGCGAGGCCCGAACCGTTGGCGTCTACACCAATGGCGCGGTATTCGGTGAACGTTGCCGGCACACCCGTGAAGGTGAACAGCCAGTAACGCTCAAGACCGTTGTCGCAACCAACTACACCGGTCGAAGTCGGAGCTGCTGCCGGGCACGATGCACCAACCGCCACCGGGTTCGGCACGACGATCCGTGCGATGAACACCCACTGCTGCTGGGCATTCAACCCGAAGAGGTCGACGCGGCCGAAGATCGGCAGCGACCGGCTGAGGGCTTCCGTAGCACGGAAGACCTTGGTGCCGGCAGTGGTGAGGAAGGCATCAGCCCGGAAGTTGATGCTGCTGTTTCCGGTCACGCAGCTCGTCGTATTCGGAGCCTGGACCGCACCGCCCGCAGGGCAGCTCTGGCCGAGACCCGGATTGATGTACGACACGCCATAGGTGGTAACCGGCGGAGTGACGGTTGCCGAGAGGATCGGCGACACGAACTCATCCGAGACACCAGTCACAGCGCTGTTGGTAGTGTTGAAGATCCACGAACCGAAGACGTCACGCACCTGCACGCCGACGTTGCTCGGAATGGTGAGCGGGAAACCTTCGCCGTCGGTCGGAATCGGATCGCCGACGAACGGAGCCGTCGTGCCGCAATCAATCGCGGTCGTCGGGCCGGTGGCGGCACCCGTCGTCGCGCTGGTGCAGGTTTCCTGGACGTTCGTGGTAAAGAGGTCGAGCGTCAGCGGCGTCACCGATGGATTGATGATGCTGTTGTCGAAACGCTTTGCGATCGGCGCGAAGAATCCGAACGCATTCGCCGCGCCTGCCGCCGGGCCTGACGAAACGGACGACCCGCCACCGGAGCCGGTCATGAACGAGCTCGACAGAGCGTACGTCCAGACGAGACCGCCGGCTGCCGGAATGGTGCCAGCAACGTCACCGATGGTCAGGTTCGGGTAGAGGATGCGGAGCTTGGCGTCGATCACTTCGAGGTCATTCTGCGACCCGAGCGTGAAGACCGCCGGCTGGTTGCCGACGTAGCTGTTGTTCGGCGAGACGCCGGTGACCTGCGGCTGACCCGGATCGATCGCCAGGGTACGGCGAGCGAAGAGGTTGCTGCTGCTCGCCGGAGCCGCCGTACAGGCCCCGCCGTTGGCGCCATCGGTTGCACGGGTCACCGGGCAGCCCGACGCGTTGCCGGCCTTGTCGACCGTGTACATCGTCGTGGTGTAGTACCCCGGATTGGCCGAGCCAGCGCTCACGCCCTGCGCGTGCAACGGCAACCAGCCGTCGATCGTCGCCGGGAGGAAGCCGATCGTGGTGGTGTTGTTGTCGAAAATCGTGAAGTTCACCGAGAGGACCGATGAGGTCGTACCGGTTGCTCCACCTTGAGCGAAATCGTTTACCGTCTCGATACCGCGGAAGAGACCCGAACGGTTATCAGTCGCTTCAACGCGAACCGAGTCGTTCGTTCCAGCGGCCAGGCCGACGAAGAGATCCTGCGCTCCGGCGGTGAGGACGTTGGTACCGTACAAGCCCTGGAAGGCGTTGTAGGTGGTCGAGTCGAGCACCGTTGCCGCGCCGCCACCAGTGTAGATCGAGGCGAACGACGACGGAGCCGCAATCGTGCTGTAGCGCAGCATCGGCGTGGTCTTGTCGACGCCGAAGGTGGCGGTGACCTGCGAGTTGGAGGCGTTGCCCAGGAGATCCGTACCCGTGGCGCGCGCCGTGTACCCGTCAGTCGTGTTGGTGTTGGTTTCGGCCAGATCCGCGCCGGTGTGAATCACCGTCGTGAATGCCGGCCCAACGAGGGCCGTCCAGCTGGTCGGAGCCGGACCGACGCCGTTGTCGTCGATGATCGTGCCGTCGTGGTTGAAGGCCCAGCTTGCATTCACCCAATGCTGCTCTTCCCAGCCCTGGCCGGTCGGACGCTGAACGCTCGACGGACCCTGCCAGTCGATGCGCGTCGAGTCAGGCGTTGCGCCGGGGACGACCGTGTTCGGAATCAATGCGAAACTGCCGCTGGGGTAGGTGTTGGATTGCGCATCAAGCGCGCCCGAACCGACGATGACGTTGTCGCGCCGGCTGAAGATGTTGTTGACACCGGTGCAGTTGTCGGTCACGTCCGCGCCGGTGCTTCCGAAGACCTGTCGGAACAGCGGCGCGGGCATCGAGTCCGTCCCGCTCTCCTGCACGAAGGAGCAATCTCCGCCGCTCCCACCCTGGGAGCTGCCGAGAGTCCAACTCACCTTCGAAATGCAGCCGCTGCCATCGCCAAGCTTGTTGTTGCAACGGTTGTTGGCCGAACCCGGAGCGCTCGCCGGATTGTCGTTGTACACCACCGCATAGAGCTGGGCGGTGATTTCGCCGGTGACGCCCGGGCCACCCCAGTAGGTCTTGCCGGTGTTGATGCTCGAGCCATTGAGGTCGGTGGCGAACCCGCCCTTGCCGTTGGCCGGATCAGCGGGGGAGCAGACGATGCTGCTGCTGATGGTGCCGCCGCACTTGGTGATGTCGGCAGCCCAGCCATCGGTGTTGTTCAGCACCATCGACGCACTGGCGCATGTCAGCGGATTGTTACTACCGGTACCGGCAGAGCAATCGGTGGTGCCTGGCGCGGTTGCGCCGGTTGGCCACACCTGAACGACAACGGTCGCCGGCCCGTTCCAGAGGTCAGCCTTCGCGAGACCGTGCGCTGTATCGGGAACGAAGTTCGCCGTGTTCACTGACAGGACCACTGTACCAGTAGCCGGAATCGTCTGATTGAACAGGTGGCGTGCCAGTTTCTTGGTTACCGTACCCTGTTGGAACCAGACCGTCAGCGAGTCGATCTTCTGAACACCAGCGGAGAGATTGACGTTGACGTCGATCTGGCAGTTGACGTCGGTCAGCACGACTGGCGAGCCAACGACGCCCGCACAGTTGCCGTTGCCAGCAGTGGCGCCCGCGTTGATCGCGGCGATCGAGATCGAAGCCCCTGCACCTACGTTGACCGTGACGGTCTGCGTGAAGGCCACGCCGCCGATCGAGTCCACCACCGTCACGACTGCAGTGCCCTGCGACACACCGACAACGGGGCAGCTGAAGTTGTTGCCTGTCCCGCTGCAGGTTCCGGCCGTCGCGATGCTCGTCGAGAGCGAAGTGGCGACTGGAGTCGTCACCGTCTGGCCAGCCGCCGGAGCGGCGATGACCGAGAGCTGCGACGTCTGACCCGGAGCGATGCCGAGCGTGCCCGGGGTGACCTGGAAGGTCGACGAGTTGGTCACGGTGATCTGGACCGCGAAGCTCCGCGCCGCGTTGATAGTCGACGTCGCAGTGATCGTGGTCGTGCCAACTGCGATACCGGTCACCTTGCCGGTCTGATCGACGTTAGCGATCAACGGACCGCTGCTGGCCCAGGTGAGGCCGGTCGAGATCCCGGAGTCAGCGACGACGGTCGCTGCCAACTGGATCGTCTGGCCGATCCCGACAGTTGCATTCGCCGGCGTCACCGTTACCGAGGTAACACCCGGCGGCGGCGTGACGGGCTGTGTCACGGTGACCTTGTCGCCACAGGCCGCGAGGCCCAGGGCAAGGACGCCTGACACGAGGACGTTACGGTAGACCTTCAACATTCCTGCTCCCCCTGATGAGTGAATGAACCTGCTGTACCGCTGAAAACATCCCAACATGCTGCAAACTGTGCGTCGTTCTGACTCGCGCCATGACCCAACGTGAACCCGGGTCGCACCCCACGGCGCGACGCGATCCGATGGCCTCAATTGAGGCCTTAACCTGCAAATTCACAAGCACTTACGCGACTTGGCCCGTTGATGGAAAACTGCCGCCTTTGATCACGATATTCGGCTGCAGCCCACCGGGGCGGTCACCTAGTTAGCAATGTCCGTGCTCGCGTTGGTAGGATCTTATTGTTTTGTTTGCTTGTGAAACGTCCACGTAGTCGTCCCGCCGACCTCTTCGGGACCGACTGCCCGTACGGGTGAGGCGCGGAGCGCCTTTGCGAGGGGATTGGTGCCGAGGATCTCGAGGCCGCCGACCATCAGGCGACTCGTTTCCGGGGTCGTTTCAGAGGTCACGACCCAGTTGGTTGACCGTCGTCCCGCGTATCCGAAGGACACCGACCGTGTCCTTCCGACACTCGATTCTCCGGTGGCGTGCCCCGACCAGTGGAAGGTTGCCCCGTCGACGTCCATGGCGACATCGGGATCGTCTCCTTCTACCCGGACCCGGCTGGTCACCGAGATCGAACCGATATCGACGCCGACATCATCCCCGGCGCGCTGCAGGGGCCGTTGATCGGTCAGGATATCGAGGAGCAGCGAGGTTGCCCCGGGCATCCCGCGTGGTGCCTGGACCGCGATCGAATTGGTCACGATGATCACGGGCCGATTCCCCTTGGCCTGGGCCAGGACCTTTCCCTCGGACGTCACCCGGTCGTAGTAGCCGACGCAGATCGACGCCGGAATCCATTGGGCGAAGCGGGGCTCGTCCTGAACGGTCCGCGCGAGAAATGGATGAAGCCCGGCCCCTGATCCGGCCGGCGCGGGCTTGGCATCCGACGGAAGGATCTCCCTGGCCAGTGCGGGATCGATCAGGTAGGAGATGCAATAGCTGCTGCGGCTCCCCACGAGCGACCAGCGGGTATCTCCCTGAGCCTGCCCGTGCGCAGCAGTCGCCATCGCCAGGCCCAGCGCCACGAAGACCATCGGGCCCCGCCAGGATCGTGATGGCTTCACCGGGCAGCTCGCGTGGCGCGGATCGCGGCATCGGCGCGAGTCCACGTCGCCGCATCGCGAGGAGCGAAGCGATCATCGATGTACCGGACCTGTCCATCCCGTCCCACGACGATAAGCAGAGGCCGCGCCGCCTTTCCACGCATCGCGCCGTAGCGCCGCGTAACCGAC
The DNA here is from genome assembly GCA_036501385.1 of Gemmatimonadales bacterium. Lineage (GTDB taxonomy): Bacteria > Gemmatimonadota > Gemmatimonadetes > Gemmatimonadales > GWC2-71-9 > Palsa-1233. Next base: position 9,762 of record DASYAK010000017.1, read on the forward strand.
CAGTCGTTGTCGCTGAGAAGCTTGAACGGTAACGCCAATTGCGCCGCAAATCGAACTTGCGTCGCCACCGGGTCCGCCGAAATCCCCGCGAGGACCACATCCGTTCCGGCGAGGGAAGCCTCGTGAGCCATGATGGCGCGCCAGTCGTCGGCGGCACCGGTCACGGCGTCACCAGGGTAGAACACGAGGACCACGACGTGGCCGAGTTCCTTGGCGAGGTCGAACGGCTGGCTGGCTGGACCTGCGCTGTCACGAGTCGCGTACGGAATCACGATCGATGGCGCCTGCCGTCCCAGATGCACTCCCTGCTCGACCGACAGGCGCAGGTGGAGCGCTCCGGCATCCTGCGCCGCGAGCGGTGCCGCGCCCAGCACCACTGCGGCGAGTACCACCCACCGCGTCACTTGCCGATCACCTTGGCCAGGGCCGCGGGAATATTCTGGTCGGCACCATCGCCGGTGTATGCGACCCGGCCGTGTCGATCGATGATCACCACGTACGAAGTCGCCAGCGCGCCGAAGGCACGCACCGCAACGCCTTGCTCGTCGTAGACCGCGATGAAGGGCGGATGGTTCTCCGCGATGTAGCGTTGCACGTGGGCCTTGGGATCGTTCACCGTCACATTCACGCCGTAGAAGTCGACGCGATCGCCGTACTGGTGCGCGGCGGCTTTCATGCTGGGAAGAAGTGCCTTGCAGAGTTCGCACCAGGTGGCCCAGAACTCGACCACGGCCGCCTGCTTTCCCGCACCGAGTGCGATCCGTACCGGTTTGCCATTCAGGTCGGCCACCGACACCGTTGGCGCTATCTGACCGACCTCGAGCCCCTGCGCCACGAGCTTTGTCGCGGGAAACGTCACCGCAACGAGCAATGCCGCGATCGCAGCCGCTCGACGCGAAATCATCCTGTTGATCATCGTCTCTCCTCTGCGCTTACCACGCCTGGCCTGCCTTGATGAAATAGTACTCCGCCATGACCACCATGACGACGGCAGCGCCTCGTTTGATCCAGAGCATCCACATTCCGCTCCTGGGCATTGCCGCGACCGATCCCGAGACGAGACCCACCAGGACCAGGACTGCAGTGAGGCCGAGCGAGAACACGAAGAGGCAGATGAATCCCCACACCGCGCTCTGGGTCTGCGCCACCCAGCCGAGGACCGCCGCGAACGCCGGCGCGCCGCACGGAGCGGCGACGAGCCCCGATGTCGCTCCGAGCAGAAACGCACCGCCGAGCGAATCGGCGCCGAGGCGCGATGCCCATGCCAGCACCCGGGTCGGCGCCTGGATCGGTATCACGTCGAACATCGCGAGTGCCGCGACGAGCAGCAGGTTGGCGAAGGCGAAGTTCGTCCACCGATTCGCCGAAATGGTGCCGAAGAGGGTGCCGCTCAGCCCGGCCACGAGGCCCAGCGATGCGTAGACGAGGGCGAGGCCGAGCACGTAGATCAGCGTCACCGCCCAGGTGCGCCGCCGGGTGCGGGTTGCCGCGCCGGCACCGCCCAGCACCCCTGCGGTGATCGGGATCATCGGATAAATGCAGGGCGTGAGTGAAGTGGCGAGTCCGGCGACGAAGAGAATGGGAAGGGCCGCGAGCGGAGCGTGACGCAACGTGGCTTCGAGCGACGCCCCGATCATGGGCTGCTCGCCGGTGAATAGCGCCGCTGCACGTACTCCTCGAGGATGACGAGGAACTCCGACACGATCCCGTCGCCGCGCAAAGTCGTGGCAAGTTTGCCGTCGATGAAGACCGGCGCCACCGGATCCTCGAACGTTCCCGGGAGCGAGATGCCGATGTTGGCATGCTTCGATTCGCCAGGACCGTTGACCACGCACCCCATCACCGCGACCTGCAGCATCTCGACGCCGGGACGATCGGCGCGCCACTCGGGCATGCGCTGCTGCAAATGCTTCTGGATCTCCTGCGCCATGCTCTGGAAGAAGGTGCTGGTGGTGCGGCCACATCCCGGGCACGACGTGACCTGCGGCGCGAAGTGACGGAGGCCGAGCGACTGGAGCACCTGCTGCGCGACGCGGACTTCCTCGCTGCGATCGCCACCGGGCTCGGGGGTGAGCGAGACGCGAATCGTGTCGCCGATCCCTTCCTGCAACAGGATCGCAAGGCCCGCGGTGCTCGCCACGATTCCCTTCGGTCCCATTCCCGCTTCGGTGAGACCGAGGTGAAGCGGATAGTCGCAGCGCGCGGCGAGGAGGCGATAGACATCGACCAGATCCTGCACGTTCGAGACTTTCGCACTGATCACGATGCGATGGTGCGGCAGTCCGGCGGTCTCGGCGAGTTCGGCCGACTGCAGCGCCGACTCGAGCATCGCGTCAATCATTACGTCGCGAGCAGGGCGCGGTATGGTTTCCCGGGCGTTGGCGTCCATCATCGCGGTGAGCAGCGCCTGATCGAGCGAACCCCAGTTCACGCCAATCCTGACCGGCTTGTCGTACTCGATCGCCACAGCGATGATGGTGCGGAAATGCTCGTCGTGGCGCTTGCCGCCGACGTTCCCCGGATTGATCCGGTACTTGGCAAGTGCGCGGGCGCAATCAGGGTGGCGGGTGAGAAGCAGATGCCCGTTGTAGTGGAAATCGCCGACGATGGGGACGTCGACGTCGAGCTCGCGGACGCCCGCGACGATGGCGGGGACGGCGGCTGCCGCATCATCGTTGTTGACGGTGACGCGGACGAGCTCGCTTCCGGCGCGTGCGAGAAGTGCGACCTGTTCCACCGTGGCCGGGATGTCGGCCGTGTCGGTGTTGGTCATCGACTGGACCACCACCGGATGGCCGGCGCCAATCGCCACACCGCCCACCATGACAGTGGGGGTGGAGCGGCGCGCGCCCGCTGTCATCGGTACTCCTGCGTCAGGCGAGGCCGAGCTGTGACACGAAGCGATCCCACTCGGCAGGGGTCACGATGCCTTCGCGCCGCAGCGGCTCCAGGGCGGCCATGATTTCGGCACGAGTGCCCGAGATACGGCGGTCACGCAGCTCGCCGACCATGCGGGCGAACTTGTGCTCGTATTCGTTGGGCTTGAGTTCGCCGGCCTTGAACGCCGCAGACAGCTTCTTGAGTTCGGCGGCGGCGCGGTCGGGCGTGATCGAGGTCAGCGGTGCATCGGGCATGGCAGCTCCTGGGGAACGCGAAGGAGGCGAAAAGCTAACCGCGGCCGGGCGGGGATTGCACCAGCAAGCCGGCGCGGCGCAGCATCGGCGAGAGCGTCAGCCCCTGCACCAGGATGGACAGCGCGACAACTCCGAAGGTGGTGGTGATGACCAGGACGCGGCCGGGAAAGTCATCGGCGAGCGAGACCGCGAGGACCATGGACAAGGCACCCCGCACCCCGCCCCAGGTGAGCACGCCGATCCACCGCCGCGGTATCGGTTCGCGAGTTGGCGCGAGCATCGCGACGACGCCGCTCACCACGATGGTTCGCGCGACGAGCCCGGCGACGAACGCCACGGCAACGAGCACGGCCGCACTCCGCACAGCGTCGAGCCGTACCTCGAAACCGATCAGGAGAAAGACGATCGAGTTGAGGAGAAAGGCGACGTATTCCCAGAACGACATGACGGCAGCGCGCGTGGCCGGTGACATGCCGATGGCGGCGCCGTAGTTGGCGCAGAGCAACCCCGCGACGACGGTCGCAAGCACGCCGGATCCGCCCAGCTGATCGGCCAGCGCGAACGATCCGTACGCGGCGATCACGGTGAGGGTGATCTCGATCATCGGATCGTCGATGTGCCGGGTCACCTGGCAGGCGACCAGGCCGATGACGAAGCCGATGCCAACGCCAAGTCCGACGACACGAAGGAAGACCAGCGTGAGTTCGATGGGGCTCGCACCATGGCCGGTGATCGCAGTCAGGATCAGGCCGAAGAAGACGATTGCAGTTCCGTCGTTGAGGAGGCTCTCGGCCTCGATCAGCGTGGCCAGCCGCCTGGGCGCCCCCAGCGACCGGAAGAGCGCCACGACGGCGATCGGGTCCGTTGCGGCGAGTACGGCACCGAGCACCAGGGCCGGCTGCCAGCCGAAGCCGCCGATCAAGTGGAGCGCCCTCGAGGTGCCGACCATGAGCGCCGCGGTCAAGCTCAGCACAGCCGCGACTCCGGGAATGGCCAGCGCCAGGACGGCGGCGCGGTCCTGGCGGACGAGAGCGAAGTCGAGATGGTACGCGGCCTCGAACACGAGGCCCGGGAGGAAGACGGCGAAGACCAGCGGCCGCGTCAGGTGAGGCACGGCGAGGAGATGCGTGGCGCCGAGTCCGACGCCGACGATGACGAGCGACACGGTGTACGGCACGCGGAGCCGCCGCGCGGCGAGGGCCACCGCGGTCGCAATCACAATCAGCAGGATGATGACGTTGCCGACCGCCGGCGCGTCGGAAGTGTCCAGCATGGGGGAATGTTACACGCCGCCGCGACGGCGGCACGCCGCTCAGCGCCTGATGATCGCCGCCGGGAGCGAAATCGTGGTGCCATCGGCGGAGACATCGATGGTGCCGCCGTGCGCCTGGATGATCCTGCGTGCCAGTGCCACGTCGGCATCGAGGGTGGGCGGGAGGGTGTGCTGCACCACGATTCGCGGTGTACCGAGCGCAGTCTCGGTGGTGATGCTGACGGCCGACCCAGGCGTGGCGTGGCGGACGAGATGGCGGAGCAGGAGTTCGAGCGCCTGCTGCAGCCGGACGCGGTCGCCGACGATTCGCGGGAGCCCGGGAACAATTTCGATCGTGAGCGAGACGCCGGTCTTGCGGCCGTCGGCCTCGAGCTGAGGGCGAAGACTCTGCAACAGGTCGCCCAGGCGCAGCTGGTCGCGCCGTACGTTGAGGGCTCCGCGATCGAGAAGGGCGATCTCCTGCAGCCGGGCCAGCTCGGTTTCGACCGCCGTGGTGCCAACGCGCGCCGCTTCGAGCATCTCCTCCTGATTGTCGTTGAGCGGACCAAAGTGATGTTCGAGGAGGATGTGCAGTGCAACGCGTGCGTCGTCGAGCTGGCGCCGCACCGCCGCCGTTCCTTCGTCGATCAGGATGGCGTACTCCTGGACCCGTGCCGCCGCGTCGTGCTCGCGCTGACGCTTCCCTGCTTCCGCAACCGTCACGGCACTGCTGAGATGATCGACGACATCCTCGATCGAATCGAGTTCGTCGGGACTGGCATCGGTGCGCGGCAGCGCCGCGCTGCGCATCACGCCGAGGGGCGACAGCACGGCCTCCCGCTCGGCATGTGTGCCGGCCAGGCGTTCGATGCGGCGAGCGACGTAGCGCGTGTTCTGCCAGGCAAGCGCCAACGATCCGAACGCCGAAATCGCCGCAGCGATGACGACCCACTCCGGCGCCGCACGATGATAGTGTCCCCAGTACGCCAGGCCAGCCACGGTGAAGACACCGATGATCGCGGGAACCACCGCGAGAAAGAGGCGCTGCGAGATTCTCATGCGTCGTCCCGGGTATTCGCGAGTGACACCACGAGGACATCGACACCCTCGGCGTTACGGGTGAGCTGCTCGACGATCGAGCCATGGGTGAGGTGATGCCACCAGCTGCGACGCGACTGTCCCACGACGATGAGGGTGACTCCGCGTTCCCGCGCAAAGGCGCGAATGGCGCCGGCCACGTCGGCCGACTCCAGCTTGACGACTTCGGCGCCCATTCCCTGCGCGCGCTGGATGCTCTCGACCAGCTTGCGCTGCACCGTGGAGTCGATGCGCGCGGCACTCTCCGCCGGCGTCTGGACGTAGACGCAATACCAGTCGCGGTTAAGGCGGCCGGCGATCCGGCTTCCCTTGCGCAGCAGCACGGTGGTGTACTTCGGGTGACTCGACATCGCGACGAGGATCCGGTCGACGGCGCTCCGGTCGGCGCGCTTCCCAGCCAGCGCAATGTCGGCACGCGTGGTAATGGCATCCCGGGTACGGTCGACGGCACTCGCCACCTCGCGCAACGCCAGCTCGCGAAGCGTGGCAAGATTTTCCTCGGTGAAGAACGACGTGAGCGCGGTGGCGACCTTGTCGGCGGCGTAGATCTTCCCTTCCATGAGCCGCTGCCGCAGGTCCTCCGCCGAGATGTCGAGGTTGATCACCTGGTCGGCGAGGGAGAGAACCCAATCGGGAACGGTCTCGCGCACGGTGACGCCAAGCGTCTTCTGCAGCACGTCATTAAGCGACTCCAGATGCTGCACGTTCAGCGCCGAGATGACGCTGATCCCCTCGTCGAGGAGTGCCACGACATCTTCCCAGCGCTTGCCGCGTCCTGCCCCCGGTACGTTGGTGTGCGCCAGTTCGTCGACCACCGCGACGTGCGGATGGCGCGCCAGGACGGCGGCGACATCCATCTCCTCAAGGGTGACGCCGCGATACTCGATCTTGCGGCGCGGGATCACCTCGAGGTCGCGGACCTGCGCTGCGGTTTCGGCCCGACCGTGGGTCTCGACGTAGCCGATCACCACGTCGACGCCGCGCTGGCGCAACTGGTGCGCTTCGGTCAGCATCCGGAAGGTCTTGCCGGTTCCGGCCGCGGACCCGACATAGAGCTTGAGCTTGCCCCGCGCACGGGTTTGCAGGAGATCGGCGAACGACACGTCGCCAGGCGAGGGCGGAAGCGGCGGCGTCATCTCGACCCGTTAGCGCCGATGCAGCGTGAAGTCGCCGATGGCGCCGGGGCCGGCGCGCTGGAACGCGTGCCATTCCCCGGATGCCGAATCGCCGCGCAGCATGCCACGCAGTTCGAGCGGGAGCGCCGTCGCGGGGCCGAAGACGAGCCGGAGCGAATCGCCGGCGATGAACCCCGCGACAGCAGGAATCCCCGCGCTCGTCCCCGGGTGAACGCCGAGCGAATCGAAGTCGACATCGAATGCACCGAAGACCATCGGGCGTGCGCCGATTCCGTCGATGTCGAGCGCCTGATCGTTGAGCGTGAGGGCGACATGTCCGGCGACGCGTCGCCAGCGCAGCGTGTCGGAGCCGTCGTATCGTCGCAGCACGATATCCCAGCTTCCAGCGAGGTGCTGCACGGCGGGCGCGGCGAGGGCCTTGCGCCAGGCGGTGGCGTCGGTGCGGCAGCCGGCCACGCCCACGGCCGTAGCCACACCGGTGAGCGTCGCGAGCGCTGTGAACGTTCTCATGGCGTGGTCCGGTTGGGGCGAGCGACGCTGTCGAGTGCAACGTTGAGGAGAAGGACGTTGACTCGCGGCTCACCGAAGAATCCGAATTGGCGGCCGGTCACATGCTGGTCCACGAGGGCGCGAACGCGGGCACTGTCGAGGCCCCGCGCCGCTGCGACGCGACCAACCTGCAAATACGCATTCGCCGGCGAGATGTCGGGGTCGAGCCCCGACGCCGAGTTCGTCACCATGTCCGCCGGAATCCTGCCGCGCACGGCGCCGTCGTCCTTGATTACCGCGGCGACTGCGCCGGCAATCAGCGTGTCGGCAAGCTTGCGACTGGTGGGCCCGAGGTTGCTGCCGCCCGACGCCGTGGGATCGTAGCCGGCTCCCGCCGCCGACGGCCGGGGGTGGAAATAGCCGGCGCGGGCGAATGCCTGACCGATCAATGCGCTGCCCACGACGCGACCGTTCGCGACCACAAGCGAGCCGTTGGCCTGGCGCGGAAAGAGCCATTGCGCGAGCGCCGTGAGCACGCCGGGGTAGATCACGCCGGTGAGAACACAGAGCACCAGCGTCATCGTGACGGCGGGGCGAAGGAGTCTCGTAATCATCGTCACACCAGCCTGAAGGAGACGAGGAGGACATCGAGGATCTTGATCCCGGCAAAGGGGACGACGATACCGCCCGCGCCGTAGATCCAGAGGTTGCGACGGAGGATCGCGGCCGCGCCGGCGGGCCGGTAGCGCACGCCGCGGAGCGCGAGCGGGATGAGGGCGACGATGATCAGCGCGTTGAAGATCACGCTCGCGAGAATCGCCGACTCGGGTGAATGGAGCCGCATGATGTTGAGTGCGTTGAGCGCGGGATAGGTCGCCGCGAACATCGCGGGGATGATCGCGAAGTACTTGGCCACGTCGTTGGCGATCGAGAAGGTGGTCAGCGATCCGCGCGTCATCAGGAGCTGCTTCCCGATCTCGACGATTTCGATGAGCTTGGTCGGGTTCGAGTCGAGATCGACCATGTTGCCGGCTTCGCGCGCGGCCTGGGTGCCGGTGTTCATCGCGACGCCGACATCGGCCTGGGCGAGGGCCGGCGCGTCGTTGGTGCCGTCGCCGGTCATCGCGACGAGACGCCCGCCCTGCTGCTCGCGCCGGATCAGTGCCAGTTTGTCTTCGGGACGCGCCTCGGCCAGAAAGTCGTCGACACCCGCTTCCTGCGCGATCGCCGCCGCGGTGAGCGGATTGTCGCCGGTGATCATCACGGTACGGATTCCCATGGCGCGCAAACGGTCGAAGCGTTCGCGCGTTCCGCCCTTGACGATGTCCTTGAGATAGACGACGCCGAGGATCCGCGCGGATCCGCCGCCGCGCTCGGCGACCACGAGCGGCGTGCCGCCTTCGTGCGCGATCTGCTCGACGATGCCGACCATCTCCATCGGTACCGTACCACCGGCGTCCTGCACCCAGCGCGTGATCGCATCGCCGGCGCCCTTGCGGAGCTGCGCCGCTCCCATGTCGACGCCACTCATCCGCGTCGCCGCCGAGAACGGGACGAAGGTCATCGGCTCGTGATCGGCGGTTTCGCCGATGGTGCGTCCGCGAAGGTTGAACTCTTCCTTGGCGAGGACGACGATGCTGCGTCCTTCGGGCGTCTCGTCGGGAAGCGACGCCAGCTGGGCGCGGTCGGCGAGACGGTCGCGAGTGATCCCCTGCACGGGGCGGAATTCCACTGCCTGGCGGTTGCCGAGCGTGATCGTGCCGGTCTTGTCGAGGAGAAGAGTATTGACGTCGCCGGCGGCTTCGACGGCGCGCCCGCTGGTGGCGATCACGTTCTGCTGGATCATCCGGTCCATCCCCGCGATGCCGATCGCCGACAGCAAACCACCGATCGTCGTGGGAATGAGGCAGACGAGCAGCGAAATCAGCGCCGGAATCGGGACCGCCCCTCCGGAATAGATCGCGAACGGTTGCAGCGTCACGACGGCGAGGAGGAAGATCACCGTGAGCCCGGAGAGGAGAATCGTGAGCGCGATCTCGTTGGGCGTCTTCTGCCGCTTGGCGCCCTCCACCAGCGCGATCATCCGGTCGAGAAAGGTTTCACCGGGATTGGCGGTGATCCGGATCACCAGGAAGTCGGACAGCACTTTGGTGCCACCGGTCACCGCCGACCGGTCGCCGCCCGACTCGCGGACCACCGGCGCCGATTCGCCGGTGATCGCCGATTCGTCGACCGATGCGACCCCTTCGGTCACTTCGCCATCGCCGGGGATCAGGTCACCGGGAAGACAGAGCACGACGTCACCGGCGCGCAGCTGGCTCGCGGCGACCGCAGTGACCTGGTCGCGACGAGCGGGGTCGGCGAGTCGCCTGGCCTGCGTGTCCCGCCGGCTCTTGCGCAGCGCGTCGGCCTGCGCCTTGCCGCGCCCTTCGGCCATCGCTTCAGCAAAGTTCGCGAAGAGCACGGTGAACCAGAGCCAGACGGCGATCTGGAAGGTGAATCCGGTGTGACGACGGCCGGCGATCACGTCGCCCACGAGAATCGCCGTGGTGAAGATGCTGCCGATGAGCACCACGAACATCACCGGATTGCGAACCATGTGGCGCGGATTCAGCTTGCGCGCGGCGTCACGCATCGCTCGGCGCACGATCGGCGGATCGAAGAGCGGACGGCTTGCGAGCAGCACGCTAGAAGAGCACTCCCTTCGCCATCAGGAGATGCTCCACCAGCGGCCCGAGAGAGAGGGCAGGAAAGAAGGTGAGCGCGCCAACGATCACGATGACGCCCATCAGGAGGACGACGAAGAGCGGCGTCGTGACGGGAAAGGTCCCGGCCGAGCGGGGCGCCGCCTTCTGCTCGGCGAGGAAGCCGGCCAGCGCCAGCATCGGCACCATCATCGCGAATCGGCCGATCAGCGTGTTGAGGCCGAGCATCGAGTTGTAGTAGTACGTCGCGCCGGTGAGGCCCGCGAAGGCGCTGCCGTTGTTGCCCGCGGTCGAGCCGAAGGCGTAGAGAATTTCGGAGAGACCATGCGGCCCGGTGTTCGCCAATCCCGCGAGCCCGGGCTTCACCAGCACGGAGATCGCCGTCATCGTGAGGATTGCCGCCGGAAAGACCAGCACATAGAGCATCGCCATCTGGACTTCGCGCGCCTGGATCTTCTTGCCGAGGTACTCGGGAGTCCGGCCGACCATCAATCCGGCGATGAAGACAGTGAGCACCACCATCATGATGATCCCGTACAATCCGGAGCCGACACCGCCGAAGATCACCTCTCCCAGCTGGATGTTGGCCAGCGGCACCAGACCGCCAAGCGGAGTGAACGAGTCGTGCATCGCGTTGACAGCGCCGGACGATGCGTCGGTCGTGACGGTGGCGTAGAGGGCCGAATTCGCGATGCCGAAGCGGACCTCCTTCCCTTCCATGTTCCCGCCGGGCGACGTCGCGGTGGTCGCGACGTCGATTCCCCGGGCCGCGTGGATCGGATTGCCGCGCGCTTCCGCCCAGTAGGCCGTGGTCACGCCGGCGGCGAAGACGGTGAACATCGCGGCCCAGACCGCCCAGCCGTGCCGCTGATTCTTCACCATCCGGCCCAGCAGCCAGGTGAGCGCCGACGGGATCGCGAAGATGGTGAACATCGACCAGAAGTTGGACCACGGCGTGGGGTTCTCGAACGGATGCGCTGCGTTGGCGTTGAAGAACCCGCCCCCGTTGGTGCCCAGTTGCTTGATCGCTTCCTGACTCGCGACCGGCCCCATCGCGATCACCTGTCGCGCGCCTTCCAGCGTGGTGACTTCGAGGTACCGCGAGAAGTTCTGGATCACGCCCTGCTGGACGAAGATCAACGCGATGACCAGCGAGAGCGGGAGAAGGACGTAGAGAGTTGCGCGGACGATGTCGACCCAGAAGTTGCCGATCCGTCCGGCGCTCTGGCGCGCGACGCCGCGAACCAGGGCCACGGCGCACGCGATTCCCACCGCCGCCGACGCGAAGTTGTGGAAGGCCAGCTGCGTCATTTGCGAGAAGTACGACATCACGCTCTCGCCAGCGTACGACTGCCAGTTGGTGTTGGTGGTGAACGATGCCGCGGTTTCGAATGCCTGCCGGTCGGGCACCGCCGCGAAGTGCTGCGGGTTGAGCGGGAGAATCCGCTGCAGGCGCAGGACGATGTAGGTCAGCAGCATCGACGCAACGCTGAAGAGGAGCATCGCGGAGGCGTACGCCGTCCAGTGCTGTTCTTCCGCTGCGTCGACTCCGCAGATCCGGTAGATCGCCCGCTCGACCGGGGCGAGCCATCGGGTTGTCCCGTCGAAGACGCGGACCAGATAGATCCCCAATGGCCGCGCGACCAGGAAGACGCACGCCGAGAAGAAGAGGATCTGCAGCCAGCCGTTGGCGGTCATCTCAGAACCGGTCGGGCAGGAGAAGGGTGTAGACGAGGTAGCCGAGGAGGGCCACCGCGATCACGGCACCGATTGCGGTTTCGACGCTCACGGCCGCCCCTGGTCGGCGTCGCGCGAGCGGCCGAGTGCGGCGCAGCCGCGAACGTACCACAGCATCACGCCGAAGAAGAGCAGGCTTCCAGCGATATAGATCAGGTCGAGCACAGGATCCCGCCGCGATCAGGAAGATTCGTCACGGCATGGACGCTACGATCGCGCCCGTAAAGAGCGCATGCGAATTGGAGCGGGCGGGCGTTAAGAGATCGCTAAGATCCGATTACACCGGCGGGAAGATCGGCGGCGGGAAGGGTCAGTACAAACGTGCTTCCGGAATTCGTGGCGCCGGACGGTGCAACGTCCAGCGTGCCGCCCTGGAGGTCGGCGAGCCGGCGTGCGATGGAGAGGCCGAGGCCGGCGCTGCCGCTATCGGGAACGACTCCAGCCGGGCGATAGAACGGCTCGAAAATTCGCTCGCGCTCGGCAGCAGGAATCCCCGGTCCGTGGTCAACGACCGCGAACCGGAGAACCGTTCCATCGCGGCTGACCTGCAGCGTAACCGGCCGTGACGGAGGCGAGTATTTGTGGGCGTTCTCGATCAGGTTGACGAGGATGCGCAGGGCGTGCACAAAATCGAAGCGACCCACCAGGAGCGTGCTGTCATCCTGAAAACGGATGTCGAGGATCCGATCGCCGAGAATTCCGGTGACGCGCTGAACCAGGGCGCCGACCAGATCGTCGACCGCATTGAGCGCAATGTTGAGCGGAAGCGCGCCGCCCTGCAATCGCGACAGATCGAGGAGATCAGCGACAAGACGATTGAGCCGGTCGGCTTCTTCCTCGATGATGAGGGCGCGGTCGTCGCGGGCGCGAAGATCGTGCGCCAGCGCCTTGATCGTCGTGAGCGGCGTCCGCAAGTCGTGCGACACCGACGCGAGGAGAGCATCCTTGAGGCGATCCGCTGCACGCAACGCGTCGGCGTGGCTCGCTTCGGCGGCGAGGCGCGCCCGTTCAATGCCAAGTGCCGCGTAATAACTCAATGCGCGAAGGAAACGACGCTCGTGCTCGCCGAGTTCAATGCCGTTCTCGCACCGCAATTCGAGTACGCCGACGGTGCCTTGTCGCACTCGAAGCGGGAGATACCATGCGACGGCCGCATCTCCCGTCGCAGGCTCGATGTGCTCTCCTTCGGTCAGGTGCGCAGTTCCGTCAGGCCGAACCTGCACGGTCCCGCCATGTTCGCGCACCCAGGTCACCAGCGGATCGTCGGTCGCGGCGCTCTCCGGTCCGGGCGCGTCAGCGTGAATCCGGCAGGTCGACAGGCGCAGCGTCGTCCGGATCACGTCGGCCACGGCGTCGAGCGCCGCTTCCGGCCTGGCGACGTTGAGCGTCTCGGCGCCGAGGGCCGCGAATTGGTTGACCTCTTCGGCACGCTGCCGTGAGAGCTCGGCTTCACGCTTGAGCCGGTGAAGCATCTCGGCTGCGACACCGCTCACGAGAAGAAATGCGGCAAGGACGAGCCAATCGAGTGGATCGTTGACCCGGAGCGTACCGTACGGGACGAGGAAGAACCAATTGAAGAGGAGGAACGCCGCACCGGCAAGCGAGAAACCGAGGGTGCGGCCGCCGTTCACCGTGCCGAGAAGAATCAGGAGCAGATAGATGAGGGTGACGTGCGCCTTGTCGAGCCGCGCGCGGAATCCGAGCATCGCGATCGTCGCGACGGCGAGGGCGAGCCCCCAGATCAGCCAGGGGAACCAGCGCCGCCGCCTCACACCGATGCCGCGCCCGACACCTCGGCGACCGTGGCAAACCGGTAGCCGACGCCGGGCTCGGTGATGATGTAACGGGGACGAATCGAGTCGACCTCGATCTTGCGGCGCAGATGGGCGACGTACACGCGAAGGTACTGCTGTGCATCGCCGAACTGACGGCCACGCCACACTTCGCCGAAGAGATACTGGTGGGTGAGCGTCCGACCGGCGTTGCGCATCAGGACGGTGAAGAGATCCCACTCGATCGGTGTGAGATGCAGTACCTCGGAGCCACGAGTCAGCGATCGGTTGGCGAGGTCGAGGGTCAGGTCTCCGATCACGATCGGCCCGCCGTCGGACGTGGCCGACGTCGCCGCGCGACGAAGGAGTGCCCGGGCCCGGGCCTGAAGCTCGGA
>DASYAK010000018.1:0-18454 GCA_036501385.1 Gemmatimonadales bacterium
CCGATGGCGGTGAGCTGATCGTGGGACAGACGGTGCAGCCCGCCTATGTCGATCAGTCCCGCGAGGCCCTCGATCCCGAGAAGACCGCGTACGAGGAGATCGCCGGCGGCCTCGATACGCTGCAGTTCGGGACCCGCAGCATCAACTCGCGTGCCTACTGCGGCTGGTTCGGGTTCCGCGGCAGCGACCAGCAGAAGAAAGTCGGCCTCCTCTCGGGCGGCGAACGGAACCGGCTGCATCTTGCCAAGCTGCTGAAGCGCGGCGGCAACCTGCTGCTGCTCGACGAACCGACCAACGATCTCGACGTCGACACGCTGCGCGCACTCGAAGACGCGCTCCTCACCTTCTCCGGATGCGCCGTGGTGATTTCACACGATCGCTGGTTCCTCGACCGGATCGCGACCCATATCCTCGCCTTCGAGGGCGATTCCGAGGTGGTCTGGTTCGAGGGGAACTATCAGGACTACGCCGCCGACTACCGGAAGCGGAAGGGCGTCGCGGTCGACCAGCCGCACCGGATCAAGTACCGCAAGCTCACGAGGTAGCTCGCCGCCGCCCGGCATCATCCCCTAGACATTCTGATGGAGCAGCGGTATTCTCCCTTAGCGCATCTGGGGGAGCAAGACCGTGCCGAATGACTCCATCGACCTGCTGCAGGGGTCACTCGACCTGCTGGTCCTCAAGACCCTCTCCTGGGGCCCGATGCACGGCTTCGGCATCGCGCGCTGGCTGCGCCAGCTCACCGACGACGCGCTGCAGGTGGAAGAGGGATCCCTCTATCCGGCGCTCTACCGGATGGAAAACAAGCGATGGATCGCCTCCGAGTGGCGCGTTACCGAGAACAACCGGCGAGCCAAGTACTACCGGCTGACCCCCGCCGGCCGGAGGCATCTCGCCGCACAATCGAACCAATGGCTCCGCTTCGCCGGGTTGATGATCGAGGTGCTTGGCATGCGCGAGCAGCCGGCGCCGCCATGAACGTCGGCCGGCGGATTGTCCACCTCTGGCGGCGCGACAGCGACGCCGAGATCGCGGAGGAACTTCGGTTTCATCTCGACGCGGCGGTCGACGAGGAGATCGCCCGCGGGATGACGCCGAGCGCGGCACGTGGCGCCGCCGAACGTCGCTTTGGCGACCTGGCACGGATCAGTGACACGATGGCTTCGCTCAGGGAGCAGGGAGACCGCATGACCGGACGCAAGGAGTGGTTCGAGGCGCTGGCGCAGGATGCCCGCTTTGGTGCGCGCCAGTTGCGCAAGCACCCCGGCTTCAGTGCCGTCGCATTGCTGACGCTGGCCCTCGGCATCGGTGCGAGCACCGCGATCTTTTCGCTGGTGTACAGTGTGCTGCTGCGTCCCCTGCCGTACCAGGACGCCGACCGGGTCATGTCGCTGGGCCAGGTGATGAGCTCCGGCGGCGTCCAGCGGTACGTGCCGGTGCCGAATTTTCTGGCGTGGGAAGCGCAGAACCGCACGCTCGGCGCCATCGGTGCCACCGACTGGCGTTCGATGACCCTCACCGGCCACGGCGATCCACTGCGCCTGCGCGGCGACAACGCGACATCAGGCTACTGGCGCGCGGCGTACCTGCCGCCCCGGCTCGGCCGTTACTACGATGCCACAGCGGATCATCCCGGGTCGAGTCACGTCATCGTCCTGTCGTACGCCACCTGGCAGACCGCATTCGGCGGCGACACCGCGATTGTCGGGCAGCTGATTCACCTCGACGGCGAACCGTACACCGTGGTCGCCGTCGCACCCGACGCCTTCTCGCCCACCACCAATGGCCCGGCGTTCTGGACGCCGCTCGCGCCGTCGCCGGAGGACGCCTCGCGCTGGGGCGATCACGAACTCACCGTCACCGGCCGGCTCAAGCCCGGCGTTACCTCCGCCGCCGCGGCCGCCGATCTCGCACGGATCGAGGCCGCCGTGCGCGTGGCGCATCCCGATGACGGCCTCACCGGTGGCGTGGCGGCGCAACCCTTGCTCGATGCGACGGTGGGCGTCACCAATCAGCGCCAACTGCTGATCCTGCTCGCCGCCGTCGGCCTGGTTCTGCTGATCGCGTGCGGCAACGTCGCGAACCTGTTGCTGGCGCGCGCCGTGTCGCGCCGCGGTGAGATCGCCGTGCGCCGCGCACTCGGCGCCGGTCGGCGGCGGCTCGTCCGGCAGCTGATGATCGAGAGCGGCATTCTCGCGACCGGTGGCGCAGTGCTC
Source organism: Gemmatimonadales bacterium (assembly GCA_036501385.1). Classification (GTDB taxonomy): domain Bacteria; phylum Gemmatimonadota; class Gemmatimonadetes; order Gemmatimonadales; family GWC2-71-9; genus Palsa-1233. Next base: position 2,217 of record DASYAK010000018.1, read on the forward strand.
GGGATGGGTGTGGCGGCTGCCGGGCTGCACCTCCTGCTTGCCAATGCGCCGGCGGCGGTGCCGCGGCTCAAGGATGCCTCGCTCGACGCGGCGGCATTGCTGTTCGCTGTCGGCGTTGCGGCATTGTCGGCGCTGCTGTTTGGGCTGGTGCCGGCATTGCACGCAGCAGGCCGGGATCTCCAGACGACGATTCGCGCGACCGGGCGCAACAACCGGGGCGGTCGAGATCCGCTGCGCCGCGCGCTGATTGTCGGTGAGATCGCGCTGGCGCTGGTGCTGCTGACCGGCGCTGGATTGCTCGTGCGCAGCGCCGGGCGGATGCACGCCGAGCCGACCGGGTTCGTCGCAGACAACCTGCTGACGGCGCGGGTCGCGTTGCCCGAGAGCCAGTACCTCACCGATGGCGCGGTGGTGGCCGGCTTCGACCAGGTGCTTGCGCGGGTCCGCACCGTCCCCGGTGTTGCCTCGGCGGCGTTCATCTCGCGCGTGCCGATCGGCGCTGGCGGCGCGGACTGCCTCGTCGCGCCGGCCGAGCGTCCGTATGAATCGGGATCGGGGGTCGACGCGGATTTCCGCAGTGTCTCGGATGGCTATTTCAGCACGATGGAATCGCCGGTGCTCCGTGGCCGCGCCATCGACGCGACCGACAACACGACGGCGCCGCCCGTGGTGATGATCAACGCGTCGCTTGCGACCAGGCTCTTCGGCAACGCCGATCCGATCGGACGGCAGATTCGCCACTGCGTCGGTCTCGGCACCGGCTATTCCAGCAGCACGACGCGAACAGTCGTCGGCGTGTTCGCCGACGTTCGCGCGAACGGACTCGATCAGGAGCCTGTCGATCAGGTCTTCTATCCCGTGGCGCAGTTCTACGAACGGCAGATGACGCTGGTGGTCCGGGGATCAGTGCCGGTCATGTCGCTGGTCTCGTCGCTGCGACGGGCGGTGGCAGCGGTCGACCCGGAGCTGCCTCTCGGTTCGCCGATCACCATGGACGACGTGATCCGGCAGTCGACGGCCGTGTCGCGATTCACAATGCTCCTGCTGCTGGTGCTGGGCGTCAGCGGGCTCTGCCTCGCGGCGACCGGCATCTATGGCGTGGTGTCGTATCAGGTGGCGCAACGGGTGCAGGAGATGGGGATCCGTCTCGCCCTGGGCGCGACGCCAGGCCAGGTGCGCCGGCTCGTGCTGCGCAATGGATTCACGACAGCGCTGATCGGCGTCGCGATCGGCGAAGGCGCGGCAGTGATCGGTACCCGCGCACTGCGCGGGCTGGTGTACGGCATCACGACCCGCGACCCGGTGACGTTCGTGTCGGTGGGCGCGGTGCTGGCGTTGACGGCGCTGGTGGCGAGCATTGTGCCGGCACTCCGGGCCACGCGGATCGATCCGGTCGCCGCCTTGCGCAGCTAGGCAGCACCCGCCGTCACTCGCGTCCCTTCCGCTGCTGCAATTCCTCGACGGCGCGGCGCAATCGCTGTCGCGCCCGGTCGAGAATTCGCCCCATGCCGCTTTTCGCCACGCCTTCTTCGCGCGCCAACGTTCCGTAGGTCTTGCCCTCCTGGTACTTGCCCCGCAGGATCCGCCGGGCGCGGGTCGTCAGCAGCTGCAGCGCGCGTTGCACCAGGGTCGTGGAAATACCGTCGGCGCGTGACGCCGACGAACCGGTATCGGCGGCCAGCCCGTCGATCAACTCGTCGTCGCGGACAAGTTTCCCATCGGCGCGCAGCCGGTCGATGATGTAGTGATGCGTCACGGTGCGGAGCCACGCTCGAGGTTCCCCAGGCGGGCGGGCGACCGTCTGCAGCTGGAGGAAAGCGTGCTGCACCGCGTCTTCGACGATGTCATGCGACCACGGGAATCGCCGGTGGAACGCGCCGAGAAGTTCCGGGGCGTAGCTGCGATAGAGCGCCGACACCGCTTCGACGTCATTTGGGTCCATCGGCCTCTCCCCATTGCCCGACACGCCGTCCGCCACGCCTGTCACCGCTATACTTGGAGAACTATCACCATCGAGTGGCTATCTGCCGTCTGACGTCAACGCCGCCCAGTCTGGTCGCGACCGCCTGCGGGACCAGGTGCAGGCTGCCCTCGCCGGGCGCTACCAGATCGAGCGCACGGTCGGCTCTGGCGCCATGGCGGTGGTGTTTCAGGCCCGCCGCGTCGACGGCGGCCAAGTCGTGGCCCTCAAGGTGATGCGTCCGGAAATTGGCTACGAGGACGGCGTCGTCGAGCGCTTCCGGATCGAGGCGCGCGCAACCGCCCAGTTGCACCATGACAATATCGTCCAGCTTCGCGCCCATGGCGAGGCGGGCGAGATTCTCTGGATCGAGATGGATCTGGTCGAGGGCGATTCGCTCGAGACCCTCCTCCGGGCCGGTCCGCTGCCATGGGAGCGAGTGGCGCGGTTGCTGAGCCAGGCGGCCGGAGCCCTGGCGTACGCGCACTCCTGCGGCATCATCCACCGCGACGTCAAGCCCGCCAACCTGCTGATTCCATCGGCGACCGATCGGGTGCTCGTCACCGATTTCGGTGTGGCGCGCATTCGGGATACCGCCCGGATCACGGCGACGGGAATGACTGTCGGCACGCCAGGGTACATGAGTCCCGAGCAGTTCTACCTCGACAAGGAGCTGACGCCGGCGACCGATCAATACTCGCTGGGCGTGGTGGCATACCAGATGATCACCGGAACCATTCCGCCGCCGCCCGATCCCGATCGTCCGGCCGGTCGAATCACGATCTCATCACGGACGATCCGGTTGCTTGCACCGGCGTGCCCGCTCCAGCTGGCGGCGCTGGCGCAACGGATGCTCGCCCTCGACCCCCGGCGTCGCTGGCCTGATCTCAAGGAAGTCAGCACTGCCGCCGCCGAGATTGCCGCAACCGGCGTGGCTGCCGCCACATCGCGCCCGGGCGACTACCTCATCACCGCCCTGCGACGCCTCTTGCCCTGATCCTCGCTGGCTGGCTCACACCCCGCGAGTTGTCCAAGTCCGGCTTGGTCCCCGTCAATGAAGTACAAGGTCGTACCAGCACAGCGGCAATGCCGTGGCGCCTGGTGCTACAGACCTTCCACTTCACTCAGGAGCGCGCCCATGTCCGGTCAATTGTGGTACCGTCGCGGTCTTCCCCTGGCGCTGGCCGTGAGCATCTGGCTTCCGGCCCTCGCCCAGGGACAGGGGATTCAGCCTCACGTACCACTCAGCACGACCCTCGGCGACATCGCCAAGGTTCGCGCCGCGTATGTCGACGCATACAACGCCAAGAACGCCGCCGCGGTCAGCGCGATGTACACCGCGGACGCCGTAGTGCTTGATGCCGACGGGAGCGAAACGGTCGGCGCACGCGCCATCGGTCAGCGCAACGCTGATTCGGTCCGCAGCTGGCCCCAGGCGTCGGTGCACTCCAGCAGCGTGAAGGTGTACGGCGCGACGGCCGTCGACGTCGGCACCTGGACCGTCCGGACCGCGGCCCATGGCGACGCCATTCAACGCTATCTTGCGGTCCTGCGCCACGACGTACATGGCTGGAAGCTGATGAGCGTCGCAGTCGTACCGGTTCCGCGATAAACCGATGGAGCTCGCGGCATACGCCGCGAGCTCCGCCGCGATCGACTGGTTCGAACGGATCGAGCCATCTTGCCCGCGAAGAATGATACCGGCCTCAATTTCCGCACTTTCGCGTGTCTCGTGCAAGCTGAAACATTGATCCAGCGGCCCCTGCCGCGGGATTGCTGCTATTCTACTGGCTGCTTCATCGGCTTCCTGACGTACCATCCTCGCGCTTCATCGCAGAGTCTCTCATGTTGATCTCGCTCATTCGCAGGTTCCCGCGCCGTCCGATGACCGCGTTCGCCGTCGTGGCGTTGTTCCCATGGATACTGTCAGCCCAGGGCCCTGAATCGGCCCGCACCACGGCGGCACATCCATCCAGTACACCGAGTGCGAGCGAGGCGATCCTCGCCACCGAGGGCTATGTCGCTCCGCCCGATCCGATTGCCAGGCTGGTCAACGCGCCTCGGCAATCGAACTACACCTACTCCACCGTCACGCCTGGTGCGCGACGCTATCTCGTTCATCTGATCAGCGACGGCTTGCCGACGCTCGACGAACTCGGACGCCCGCACTACAACCTCGGTGGTTTCCAGGTCGACAACGTCGCCAATCGTTCGCGTGCGCTCAACACCAGCAGTGACGTCGGCCTGCAACTCTACGATTGGTCAACTGGCAAGACGACATCGGTCGACATCCCGGCTGGCGCCAGGATTTCGCGCTCGCTGGTGTGGTCGCCCGACGGCAACACCGTGGCGTTTCTCGCCGAGTTCCCGACGTCGAATCAGATCGTCCTCGCCGATCCGGTCACCGGCAAGTCGCGGCAGCTCACCACCACGGGGCTTCTCGCGACGCAGGTGACCAACTTTGAATGGACTGCCGATGGCAAGTCGATCGTCGCGGTCCTCCTCCCCGACGCGCGCGGCGCCGAACCCAGGGACGCGCCCATTGCGACGGAACCGCTGGTGCGCCTCAACGAAGGGCGCAAGCTGCACACCGAGGTCTTCCCGTCGCTGCTCGAATCGCCGCGCGAGAAGGCCCTCCTGGAGTACTACAGCACCGGCCAGCTCGCACTGATTGACGTCAAGACGCGCGCCATTCACAGGATCGGCGCACCGGGAATGATCCGGTCGCTCGATGCGTCGCCCGATGGCACCTGGTTCCGGGTCACCTATCTCGACAAGCCGTTCTCCTACATCCTGCCGGTGTCGAACTTCGGCACGACCGACGAGATCATCGATGGTTCCGGCAAGGTCCTGGCGCAGATCTCAAACCGCCCGCTCCGCGAGAATCCCGACACCACCACGCCGGTCGCACGATCGGGCGCGGCACCGGGCGGCGGACGCGGCGGATTCAACGCAGCCGCCGACACCGGCAAGCGCAATCTCGCCTGGCACCCCGTCGACAACGCTTTGATCTACTTCCAGGTTGCACCCGGCGCCGCCGGTCAGCGAAACGATTCCGCGGCGGTCTCGGGACGTGAAGACCGCGTCATCGAGTGGAGCGCTCCGTTCGACTCGTCGGCCGCGAGCAGGAAAGAGCTGTATCGCACCGCCGGACGGATCACCGGCGCGCAGTTCTCCGACAACGGCCGGATCATCTTCGTGAGCCAGACCGGCGGCGGCGCCAGCGAGGTCGCGGTCTACCTCGACGAGGGGAACAAGGCGTACACGGTCATCGCCGCGACGGGCCGCAACGGCGGACGAGGTGGTCGCGGAGCGGGTGCAGGCGGAGCGGGCGGGCGTGGCGGTCGCGGCGCAACGTCGGTTCTCGTCTCGCGGGCCGGGAGCCACGGGACACCGGTCGCCATGCTCTCCAGCGACGGTCAGCACGTATTCATCACCGGCGGCGGCAATGCTCCCGCGCCGGCCGACGGTGCCGACTCCACTGCATCGGGCTCGGCGGGTAGGGCGTGGGTCGATCGAATCGCGATCAGGACCGGCGAACGCCAGCGGATTTACGAGAGCACCAGCGACATCCCCGAGACGATCGCGGCACCACTCGACGACGATTTCGGCAAGGCGCTGATCACGCGCGAATCGGCGACGGTGGTGCCGCAGTCGTTCATTCTCGACCTGAAGACTCGCGACGCGAAGCAGATCACCAGCAATCGTGACCTGATGCCCGAGATCACCAACGCCATCCGCAAGACGGTGATCGGACGACGAGCCGACGGCCACACCTTCAAGATCATGGTCACGCTTCCGGCCGATTGGCGCCCCGGCACTCGTCTCCCGGCACTCTTCTGGTTCTACCCCCGCGAGTACGAGAGCCAGGAGGCGTACGACCGCCCCGCGGGCGGCGCCGGCGGTGGCGCGACGAATCGCTTCCCCAGCTATGGCCCGCGCACGATGGCCTTCATCACCACCGAAGGTTACGCCCTGATCGAACCCGACACGCCGATCTTCTCGCAGAACGGGCAGCCGCCCAACGATCACTATGTCGACGACCTGCGCGATGACCTTGCCGCCACGATCGACGCGCTCGACACCATCGGCATCATCGATCGGAACCGCCTCGCCATCGGGGGCCACAGCTACGGCGCCTTCAGCACCGCCAACGCCATGGTGCACACGCCGTACTTCAAGGCCGGCATCGCCGGCGACGGCGACTACAACCGCACGCTGACTCCCACAGGATTCCAGAACGAGCGTCGCGATCTCTGGCAGGGACGCGAGACGTATCTCGACATGTCGCCGTTCCTCTACGCCGATCACCTCAACGGCGCGCTCCTGATGTATCACTCCGAGGAAGACCAGAACGTCGGCACCGCGCCGATCAATTCGATCCGGATGTTCCAGGCGCTCCAGTCCCTCGGCAAGACCGCGGCGCTGTACATGTATCCCTACGAAGATCACGGTCCCATCGCGCGCGAAACCGATCTCGACCAGTGGGCGCGCTGGGTCGCGTGGCTCGACAAGTACGTCAAGAACGCCGGCAGGACGGCGGCGGCATCGGAGCCATCGGCCACGTCGAAGCAATAGCGCCGCGGCCGGTCACCCGGTCAGCATGACTCCCTTATCTTGGGCGCAGTCGCCTTACGCTGTTGGAGTCATGCATGACCGTGTCGCATTCGAAGATTCCAGTGCTGCCTCCCCGCCTCGAAGGACTGGCAGCGCTGGCAGTCAATCTTGCGTGGAGCTGGCATCGTCAGGCCCGCGCCCTCTTCCGGCGCGTTGACGAGTCGCTCTGGCGCGATTCCCACCATAATCCGATCGTTCTCCTCCGCGGCGTGGCACCCGAGCGGCTGGAGACGCTCGCCCGCGACGCCGATTTCTGCTCGCACTACGACGAGGTGATGGAGTGGTTCGCCGGCGAGCAGTTGCGGGCGTCGGGATGGTTCCGTGATCGCTACACCGACATCAGCGCCGACCATCCGGTGGCGTATTTCTGCGCCGAGTTCGGGTTGCATGCCTCGGTGCCGATCTACTCCGGCGGTCTCGGCATTCTCGCAGGCGATCACTGCAAGGCCGCGTCAGACCTCGCCGTGCCCTTCGTCGGCGTCGGTCTCTTCTACAAGAAGGGATACTTCGACCAGCGGATCACCCCCGAAGGATGGCAGGAAGATTCCGACCAGGCGGTCGATCCCGACAATACGCCGCTCACCCGGATCGAGGGCACCAACGGAACGCCGTGGGTTGCCGTGCTCACCAGCTTCGGACGCGCGGTGCACATCGGCGTCTGGTCGATGATGGTCGGCCGCGCGCCAGTCTACTTCCTCGACACCGACCTCGACGACAACCACCCCGACGATCGCCCGCTCACCTCCCGGCTCTACTCCGGTGGCGCCGAGATGCGGTTGCGGCAGGAATGGATTCTCGGCACCGGCGGCGTCCGCGTCCTGCGCGCCCTCGGCGTGACGCCCGCGGCGTGGCACGCCAACGAGGGACACGCCGCGTTCATGATGCTGGAGCGGTTGCGTGAACTCACCGGATCGGGGACGCCGCTTGCCGAAGCGACGGCGACCGTGCGGCGCACGTCGATTTTCACCACGCACACGCCGGTTCCGGCCGGGCACGACACCTTCGACGTGGGCCAGGTGGCCGAGTGCGCCGGCGGGCACTATCTCGCCGACTTCGGCGGCGACGCCGAGGCGGTCATCCATCTCGGCGTGCATCCCAAGCACGACGCCCGCGAATTCCACATGACCGTCCTCGCGATGCGCCTCGCCGGCCACGTCAATGGCGTCGCCCAGCGTCACGGCGTCGTGTCACGCCAGTTGTGGGGTGATCTCTGGGGAGATCGTCCCACTGAGAAGGTTCCGATTGGCGCGGTGACCAACGGAGTCCATCTCGCCACGTGGATGGCCAACCCGATCATGCGGATGCTCGACTACCACCTCGGTGACGACTGGGGGCTGCGCCTCGATGAGACCGCCATCTGGGACGCCGTCCTGGGACTCGACGCCCGCGAGGTCTGGTTCACCCACGAGGAACTGAAACACACCCTGCTCCGCTACCTCCGCGAGGAAGCGCGCCGGCGCTGGCGCGATGAATGGCGCGAGGCGGGGCAGGTCGTTGCCGCGGGAACGCTCCTCGATCCCACCGTTTTCACCATCGGGTTCGCGCGCCGATTTGCGACGTACAAGCGCGCCAACCTCCTCTTCCGCGACGTCGAGCGACTCCGCGCCCTGATCACCAACACCCGGCGCCCGATGCAGATCATCATCGCCGGCAAGGCACACCCCAACGACACCCCCGGCAAGGAAGTCCTTCAGTCGCTCTATCACTTCGCCCGGCACGCGGAGTTCGAGGGACGGGTGGCCTTTCTGGAAGATTACGACATGCACCTGGCCCATCTCCTGGTGCAGGGCGTCGACCTCTGGCTCAATGTGCCGCGCGTTCCGCTCGAAGCGTCGGGGACCAGCGGCATGAAAGCGGCGCTCAACGGCGTGCCGCAGCTCAGCACCATCGACGGCTGGTGGGAAGAGGGCTTCAACGGCAAGAATGGCTGGGCGATCGCCAAGGTGGAACCTGGTCACGATGCCGATGCCGCCGACGCCGACAATCTCTACCAGCTGCTGGAGCACGACATCATCCCGCTCTGGTACGAACAGGACGAGAACGGCATTCCCCGGCGCTGGGTGCAGCGAATGAAGGAAGCGATCCGCGTCGCCGGGCATCAGTTCACCGCGCGACGCATGCTGCAGGACTACGTGGACCGCTACTACGCGCCGATCCTGCGTGGCGATCCTTTTGTCGACGATCCACCGACCGGATGACGCCATGAATCAGACCGCCGCGGTTTCGCTTCCCGCGATCGCCGGCCAGTCGCCGATGATCGTGCACCTCGCCGCGGAGTACTACCCCTACGCCCGCACCGGCGGGCTCGCCGAAGCGGCGTGGGGGCTGCATCGCGACCAGCACCGGTCTGGCCTCGCGACGATGGCGATCGTCCCGCTCTATCGTGCCGCCCGCGCCCACGCGCGTCACCTCGAAGCGGTGGGCGAGCCGTTCACCATCCAGCTCGGTCCCACGGCGGAAACATTCCGCCTCTGGCGTGCACTCGACCCGGCCTCGGAGACACCCACCTGTTTCCTGGAGCACGAAGGCTTTTTTGGTCGTGCCGGACTCTACGGCGAAGGTGGCGTCGATTACCCCGACAACTACCGTCGATTCGCGGCCTTCGCCGCCGCATCGGTCGCCGCACTCCCGCGCCTGACGCACGGCCCTGTCCTCCTTCACGCGCACGACTGGCACGCCGCACTTGCACCGGTCTACGTCCGCACCTGGTGGCGCGGCAATCCGTGGTACGACCGGATCCCGCTCGTCCTCTCGGTGCACAATGGCGGCTACCAGGGCCACTTTCCGCCCGAGGTGATGCCCGACATCGGCCTCCCATGGGAGATCTGGACGCCCGACAAGCTCGAATGGTATGGCAAGACGAACTACCTCAAGGGCGGATTGACGCACGTCGACATGGCAACGACGGTGAGCCCCACGCACGCCGAAGAATTGCGGACGCCCGGCGGCGGATTCGGCCTCCACGACGTGTTCGAATGGATGGGAAGCCGGTTCACCGGCGTCCTCAACGGGATCGATCAGACTGTCTGGAATCCCGCCACCGATCCCCAGATTGCCGCCCATTTTACCGCCGACCTGATCGAGGGAAAGCGCGCCTGCAAGGCTGCGTTGCAGCGCCGCTTCGGCTTGCCGGAGAATCCCTTCATTCCGCTGATCGGATTCATTGGTCGCATGGCGACGCAGAAGGGGCTCGACATCATCGTCCACAACACCGCCCTCTTCCATTTCGCGGCGCAGTATGTCTTTCTCGGCAGCGGCGATCGGCGCCTGGAGGAATCGGTCCACGCGTTGCACGCCGCGCTCCCGAGCCGGATCGGTGTGGAAACGACCTTCGCAGATACCCTTGAACACGAAGTCATCGCGGGCGCCGATCTCTATCTCATGCCGTCGCAGTACGAGCCGTGTGGCCTCACCCAGATGCGGGCGCAACGCTACGGGACGATTCCCGTGGCGCGGCGTGTGGGCGGCCTCGCCGACACGATCGACGACGGCGTCACCGGCTTCCTCTTCGAGGCCTTCGACGAACGCGCGGTCGTCGGCGGAATCTGGCGGGCAATGACCGAACACCGGTCGACAGCCGCGTGGCGCGAGATGCAACGCGAGGCGATGTCGCGCGATTTCGGCTGGGAGCGCGTCGCCGAGCGATACATCGACATCTATGGACGCGCCATCGCACTGGCGGCAGGGCGTGCCGCGTGAGTCTCCGGTTCGTCCTCACGCTGCACAGCCATCTGCCGTGGGTGCTGCACCACGGACGCTGGCCGCACGGAAGCGACTGGATCTGCGAGGCCGCGCTCGATAGCTATCTCCCGCTCGTTGCGATGCTCGAACAGCTGGAGGATGAACGAGTCCCGGCTGCGCTCACCCTCGGCATCACGCCGATTCTTGCCGCGCAATTCGCCGATCCCGCATTCCGCGACGAGCTCGACCGCTACTTCGCCCATCGACTCGAGACGATCGACGAAGCACCGGCATCGCTCCGCGCCACCGGCGACGAACATCTCCTCCCGCTGGTCCCGTTCTGGCGCGACCACGTGCAGATGCTGCGCAACATCTGGACTCGAATCGACAAGGACCTCAACGGCGAGTTCCGGCGCCACGCGCAGGACGGCCGCATCGAACTCATCTCGTCGGCTGCCACCCACGGATTCCTGCCGCTCCTGGCCCGCGACGAGAGCATCCGGCTTCAGTTGCTCGTTGGCCGCGCCGAGCACGCGCGCCTCTTCGGCACTCTTCCCCGCGGCTGCTGGGTCCCCGAATGCGCCTATCGCCCGAGCGGTCCGTGGCACCCGGCCCCCGATGCGCCGCAGACGCCGATGCGCAGCGGGACCGAAGCGCACCTTCGTTTCGCCGGATTCGGCTGGTTCTACGTCGATGCCCATCAGGTCGACGCGGGACAGAGCTTCGACCAGTACGGCGGCACCGTGCGCCCGCGCGAAGAGACGCCGGGGCAGCGCTCGCCGTATCGCGCCTACCAGGTCGGTATTGCACCGCGCGGCCACCGGCCCGTCACAGCGCTGGTGCGCGACCCGCTCTCCACCGAACAGGTCTGGAGCCGGCACGGCGGCTACCCCGGCGACGGCCGATACCTCGAATTCCACAAGATCCGTTTTCCCGGCGGGCTCAAGTACTGGTCGGTCACCGACGCCGCGGCCGACCTCGGCGCCAAGCAACCGTACCGCCCCGATCAGGCACGCGCCGCCGCCGCGCAACACGCGGCCCACTTTCAGCTTCTCCTCGACGGCTTGAGCGCCGGTGCGGCGCCGGAAGACGATGCGATCATCGCGCCGTTCGACACCGAGCTCTTCGGTCACTGGTGGTTCGAGGGGATGGACTTCCTCCGCTTTCTGTACCAAGATCTCACCACCAATCGCGCCGGTGGAACGGGGTCGGTCCCCTCGACAGCGGGCGCGGCATTGGCCGCGTCGCCGCCACGTACATCGATTCGCCTCGCCGAAGGGTCGTGGGGAAAAGACGGCGATTTCTCGATGTGGATGAACGCCGGGACCGAATGGACCTGGCGCCGCCTCTGGCCGCTGGAGGCGCGCTTCTGGGATGCCGTGCCAGGCGCGCTGCAACGCTGGGACGCGCGCCCGATCCTCGAACAGGCGGCCCGCGAACTGCTGCTCGCGCAGAGTTCCGATTGGCAGTTCATCATCTCCACCGGCGCGGCGGGCGATTATGCCACCAAGCGGTTCGTCGAACATTGCGAAGCACTGGAGCGCCTGATGCCGTTTCTCGAACACGCCGACGCCGACATCGCGGCGGGATCCGCCATCGCCGCCGAGCTCTTTGCGATCGACGGACCGTTCACCGACCTGGGAGGCGCAATCGCCGCAGCGTCGGACATCCGCACCAGCCGCTGACGATGCACCAGGTCGTCATCCACGGGCACTTCTACCAGCCGCCGCGGGAGGAGCCCTGGCTCGAACTCGTTCCTCGTGAGTTGAGCGCTGCCCCTGCGCACGATTGGAACGAGCGCATCACCCGCGAGTGCTATCAGCCGCTCGCCGCGGCACGAGTGCTCGACGCGCACGGCCGCATCATCGACGTCGTCAACGCCTATGAGTGGTGTTCGTTCGACGTGGGCCCGACCCTGCACCGCTGGTTCGATCGCTACGCCCCCGAAGTCGGTGCGGCCTTCGTCGCCGGCGATCGCGCGTCGCTGGCGCGTACCGGCGCGGGCAACGCGATGGCGATGCCCTATCACCACGTGATTCTCCCGCTCCTCTCGCAGCGCGACAAGGTCACCGAAGTGCGCTGGGGAATCCGCGACTTCACCCGGCGCTTTGGCCGCGCTCCCGAAGGGATCTGGCTCCCCGAAACCGCGGTCGACGAAGAAACCCTCGCCGTCGTCGCGGCAGCAGGAATCCGCTTCACCGTTCTCGCGCCGAGCCAGGTCGATGTGGTCCCGTCGTTCGGGCGCCCGGGGCGGTGGCGCGCCGGCCGGGGCCACGAGCTCGCGATCTTCGTCTACGACGGCACCCTGGCGCATCAGGTGGCGTTCGGTGACGCGCTCGTTCACGCCGATGAATGGGAGCGCAGCCTCACCGGAATGCCGCTGGCGCGCGACGGGGCGCCCAGCGTTGTGTCGATCGCGACCGACGGCGAGACCTTCGGCCATCACCATCATTTCGGTGACCTCGCCCTCGCCGCGGTGATTCACCGGATCGCGAAACGTGATGACGCCGCGCTCACCAACTTCGCCGCGATCCTTCGCGCCGCGCCGCCGCAGCACGACGTCGCCATCGTCTCGCCGAGTTCGTGGAGCTGTCCCCACGGCGTCGATCGCTGGCGTCTCGCGTGCGGCTGCCGAACCGAGCCGGGGACCTCGCAGGAATGGCGCGTGACGCTGCGGCACGGGCTCGATGCGCTTCATGCCGGCATGACCGCTGCCGTCGCGCGGCGCTGGCCTCGCTCCGCGGGCAACCTCTGGGAAGCGCGCGACGCCGCTGGACCCCAGGTCGCCGACAGCGCCGATCTTCCCGCCGATGCACGGACCTTGCTCGCCGTGCATTCGCACGCGCTGGCGATGTTCACCTCCTGCGCCTGGTTCTTCGACGACCTCGGCCGGATCGAACCGGCGATTGTGCTTCGCCATGCGGCGCGCGCCCTCGAACTCCTCGGCCGCGACGACGGGATGCCGCTCGAAGCCGCACTGATTGCCACACTGGCGGAGGCCCGGAGCGCCGATCCGGCGAAAGGCGACGGTGCCGAGATCTGGCGCCGCGATGTTGTCACTGGTGTCGCCGCCTTCGCGAGGCTCGCTGCTGGGCTCGGCGCAGTGCGCGCGCTGGCTCCTGACCTTCTCGACGAAATCGCCGTGCCGCCGCATCGGTGGCGCATCGAAGGCGATGAGATCATCACCGTCGACGGCGAGACCGGACGCGAGCAACGCTGGCGGGTCGAGCTCACCACGCCGGGGACCCTTCCGATCGTGGCGCAGGTGCGAGCACTCCCGGGGAACGCCACCCAGCAGATCAGCGCCACGGACTATCCCGACCCGATCCGCACCGCACTCCGCGACGTCGTGACGCCGATGATCTACGACGCAACCCTCGCGCCCGACGACGCCACACTCCTCCGCGCCGGCCTCATCGACATTCCCGCGGCACGGCGGCGCGCCGTCGCTGGCGCCTGGACCCTGATCGACCGCGACGGAATCGACGACGCGGGGATCGTGCTGCACGCGGCACTCGACCTCTTCGACGCCGACGGCATCGCAGTCCCCGACGATGTGCGCTCCGATGGATTCCTCCGCATCGCGCCGTGGCCTGCGTCGCCGATTCGCGAGGCACTGGCCGAACGGCTGGGAGTCGTGCTTGACGCCGCGCACTGAGAAGCCGCGTCGTGGCGCGGCATCGCACGACCCGCATTCGGCGCTGCGTCAACCGCTGCGTTTCGCGCTCGCCCTGCACCTGCACCAGCCGGTCGGCAACTTCGATTCCGTCTTCCAGCAGCACCTCGATGACGTCTATCGCCCGCTCCTCGCGGCATTGATGGCGGGCGAGTGCTGGCCGGTGGCGATGCATGTCTCCGGCCCGCTCCTCGAATGGCTCGATCATCATGCCCGCGCCTTCGTCGACGAGATCGGCGTTCACGCGGCGGCAGGGCGTCTGGAGCTCCTCTGTGCCGGCCACGACGAGCCGATCCTCGCGGTGCTCTCGAGGCCGGATCGGATCGAGCAGGTGCTGCGGCATCGCGATTGGATGCGCCAGCGATTCGGCGTCGATGCCGCCGGCCTCTGGCTCACCGAACGCGTCTGGGAACCGATGATCGCCGAAGATCTCGCCGCCGCGGGCGTGCGCTTCGTCCTCGTCGACGACCGCCATTTCCGGGTCACCGGCTTCTCGCGCGACGAACTGCATCGCCACTTCGCCTCGGAATCGGGTGGATCGCCGATCCGGATCTTCCCGATCGACGAGAAACTCCGCTACCTCGTTCCCTTCCGCCCGCCGGCAGAACTCGCGGCGTATTTCCGGGAGCTCCGCGCCGCCGGCCACGAGCTGGCGGTTCTCGGCGACGACGGCGAGAAATTCGGCGGCTGGCCCGGAACGCTGGAGTGGCTCTATCGCGATGGCTGGCTCGACGCCTTCCTCGGCACGATGCGCGAACTGCGCGACCGCGGCGAAGTCCACCTCACCCGCTTCGACGACGCCATCCGGCTCACCCCGTCGGGCGGACTCGCCTATCTCCCCTCCGCGTCGTACCGCGAGATGGAGGGGTGGTCCCTTCCCTTCGAACCGGCGCGTGCGCTGCTGCGACTCGAAGAGGAATGGCAGGGCGAACGAATCGACGGCGTCGAGGGCGGGCTCCTCCGCGGCGGGCACTGGCGCCACTTCCTCGTCAAGTATCCGGAGAGCAACCGGATGCACAAGATGATGCTGGCGCTGTCGGCGCTGTCGCGCGAACGTGGCGATCCGCCAGCGGTGCGCCGCGCCATCGGCCGGGCTCAGTGCAACGACGCCTACTGGCACGGCGTCTTCGGCGGGCTCTACCTCCCGTTCCTGCGCGGCAGCATCTGGTATCATCTCGCCCGGGCCGAAGCCGCATTGCGCGCCGGCGAACCGCTCACCGCTGAGGTGCGCGACATTGATGTCGATGGCAACGACGAGATCTGGATCCACTCCGCGAAGATCAGCGTCGTCTGTGCACCGGCGCGCGGTGCGATGATCGACATCTGGCTCGATCTCACGCGCTCGGAGAATCTGCTCAATGTGATCGCGCGGCATCGCGAGGCGTATCACGAACCGCTACATCCGCCGAAGCACGCTGCGGCGAGCGAGCACGCCGGCTCGACCGAAGCCATGGCGACGCCCGGTGCGCCGTCGATTCACGACCTCGAAAGTCATCTCATCGAGGTCCCGGCTCACGATACCGAACCGAGAGGCCTCTTCGTCGATCGCGTCATCGGCTCCGCGACGACGCGCGACGACTTTGTGGCCGGGCATGTCGTGCCGGTGCGGTCGTGGGCGAATCAGCCGATGACCGCCACACATCGCGTCGAAGGCGACCGCGTCGAGGTCATTGCCGATGCCGTCGACCTGCACAAGATCATCGCGATCGGAGACAATGGCACGCTCGAATGTCGCTGGCACTGGCCCGCGGCAGCATTTCCCGCCGGAAGCTGGTTCGCCACCGAGCTGTCGTCGTCAGCGGCGCTCGAAGTCGATGCACCCGGCGCCGAACGCTGGGACTACGAGATCGAGACCGTGGCCAAGAGCGAGAGCGGCTTTGATCGCACCATTCAGGGGAACGCGATTGTGCTGCGGTGGCCGGCGGCCGTCGGCGAAGCTATTGTCGTGGTGCGCCCGC
This sequence comes from Gemmatimonadales bacterium, assembly GCA_036501385.1. GTDB lineage: Bacteria > Gemmatimonadota > Gemmatimonadetes > Gemmatimonadales > GWC2-71-9 > Palsa-1233. The sequence continues at coordinate 18,109 of DASYAK010000018.1, forward strand.
AGACCAGGTAGTTCGTTTTAGCGGTAACTGCGCCCGGGCGCACGGTAACAACGATGGTGGCATGCTCCAGACCTTCCTCCAGAGGAGCTCGGTCATGTTCCGATCGTCGTGTCTCGTGGCTTTGCTGTTGTTTGGGGTGAGCGCGTTGGCCGCTCAGGGCCCGTCGCAAATCGGGTTGAGCGCCCGCTCGACCGCGCCGACCGCGCCGACCGCCGCCGGCACGGCCGGTCCGCCGATGTCAGCCTTCCCCGTTCGGCAGGTAGACGGTAACCACTGGCTCACCGGCGGACTGGTGGGGGCTGCGATCGGCGCTGTATTCGGCGTGGCGCTGGTCCATTTTGGACAT
>DASYAK010000019.1:0-8324 GCA_036501385.1 Gemmatimonadales bacterium
TGCCCGGTATTCTCCCAGCGCATGCAACACCGATCCGTCGGCGGCGAAGGCGCTGAGCACTCCTCCTTCGGAGGCAACGTAGAGTCTTCGCCAGCTCGCATCCCAGGCGAGGACATCTGGTCCATCGCCGACGGCGTGCGTTGCCAGCACCTTCAGCGTGCGAAGGTCAACCACCAGCAATTTTGCATTTCCCTCACACGAGATGAACGCCAGTCTTCCCACTTCATCGATCGTGAATCCGTGTGGATGCGCTGCACCGGGGAGATCGTACCGGGCGACGATCTGTTGAGTGACCGGGTCGATTGCCACCAGCTGATTCCGCGTCTGCACCGCGACGAGGATGCAATGCGAGACCGAGTCGTAGTGGGTGTTGCCTGCTTCGCCGCCGAGCTCGATTGTTGACCGCTTGGTGCCAGTGCGAAGGTCGATGACCACGTCGGCCGCGCCGCTTTCGTCCGATACGAAGAGCTTTTCGAGGCCCGGCACGTACGCGATCCCGTCGGGAAAGCGGATCCCGCCGATGCGCTTCGTGACCGCCAATGTCTGGGTATTGACGATCGCCAGTTCGTGCGCCCCTGCCGCCGACACGAATACCTCGTGTCGCGACGGCACGGCGAGCACGCCAGTCGCGCGGGGAAGGTCCGGTATTTCGGTCAGCACCTTTCCGGCGTCGACGTCGAAGACGACCAGGCGCCCGGCATTCATGTGATTCAGGTAGAGGCGCCGAGCGACTGGATCGAAGCTCTGGTAGTCGAAGCGATTGGCGGGGCCGGGAAGGGGATATTCGTTCACGAGGCGCAATGCACCGTGCGGTGCGTTGGCCGGCGCCTTCGGCAGCGGTGCCACCCAGCTCGCTGGCGTGAGCGAGGTGGGGGTTGCGTGGCAGATCGCGGTTTGAGCTGTACCTGCGGTTGGTGCGAGCAGCACCAGCGTCGCGGTTGCCGGAATCAGGCGCAGCCGCCTCATGGCGCCTTGACCTTCATGACCGCCAACGCCGCGTGCAATCCGTCGGCGACCTTGCCGGCGTCGTCGTTGGCCCAGAAGTGCATGAAGAGAAGCCGCGGCTCTTCGGTCAGCATGTGGCTGTGAAGTGCCGTGACCGTGATCCCGTGCTCGCGCAACATCTTGATGACGGGGTTGACCTCGCTGGCCGCAAGGACGAAATCACCGGTCGCAGCAACCTTGCCAGCAGTCGCCGCCTGAACGTTGATCGACGTCGCTACGCCCATCGACGGCGGTACCTCCATGCCGTCCGCGTGGACCATGTCCTGCCGTGCGACCCCGACCTGATACACTCCGCCGTTTGCCTTGCCGTGATAGCCGAGGCGACGGGCGAAGGCCGCGGTATCGAAGCCGATCGATGGTGGTGTACCAGCGGGTAGCGGAGCGGGCAACCTGGTGAGCGCCAGTGCGGCACGAATTGCCCGCGCGATGACGACCGGGTCGCCGTCGGCCTCGATGTGCATGTACATGATGCGGGGCGTTTCATTGAGGAGATGATTGTGCACGGCGGTTTGCTGCACGCCCGCCGACTGAAGCGCCGCCATGACCGGGCCGATCTCCGATTCCAGCAGGACGATGTCGCCCATTGCCATCGCCCGGTTGCCGCTCGCCCTGAAGGCAACCCAGCCACCGAGCGCGAGCGCCGGCTTCAGTGTGACATCGCCGACATGGACCGTGAGGTCGCTTCTCGGCAGACCATACTTGTACACGTCCCCCGGCTGCATTGTCCCGGCGCGTCCCATTGCCGCGTCGACGGCCTTCCAGTTGACGGTATCTGCCCGGACCGTGCGGGTATTCATGCCCCGCGCCTGGATTGGAAAGGCCAGTGCCACGATGATCGCCGCCAGCGCGACGAACGACAAGCGGTGCATTGCTTGTTGCCGCGCGGCAACCTGCCTCTGGCCCTGTTCTACCTGCCGCATAACCGCCTCCTTGTCAGTGTCAACGTATTCCTGCCAACCGGACTGGCTGAGTGTCACGAGGGCTTCCTGCGATACGACGCGTAGAGGTCATCGAAGACGGCGGCACCTCGTCGCAGTCGCACATCGTCATGGGCGGCGGCGATTCCGCGAATGATCGTCGCAACGCCCACTGTTCGGGGCGCCCGAATCGCTCATCCTTGCAGTCGATGTCGTGCACGATTTCGCCGATGGCCCGGATCGCCGGATCGGCAAGTCCGAAGCGCCGTGCCAGCGTCTGAAAGGTGCAGTCCTCCCCGATGTGGGTGTACTCGGCCTGGAACATGTCGAAGCGCAGTTCGCCGCGATGCGGCTTGTGGCCTCGCGGCCGACCGAACGCGAACGATGCCTGCGGGTCGATGAAGCGCACGATGAGCAACGCGCTCGCCATGCGGTCGATGCCGACGTCCTCGCGCGTCACCCAGCGCCGGCCTGGTTCGACGTGGTCGGGCTCACCTGGGTCGTGCAATCCGCTCGCCATGGCCGCGCCGCCTACGTACGAGCGTGCGGTACGCGACTGTATCGGATTGGAGATCGATCTTGCGGGCTCGTGGGCAGGAATCACCCCTGAACGTCTCCCCGACACCGGGATAGAGCAACCCAGCGGGACGGAGACGCCATGGCCACGCAGAAGGATCTCGACTTCACCTATACCCTGATCGACAAGCTCTTCCGCGAGAGCGTTGGCGAGATGGCCGATTTCAGCGGCGCCAAGTACGACGGCGACACCTCGCTCACACTCGAAGCGGCGCAGCGGAAGAAGCACGAGCTCATCTACCGATATCTCAAGGTGAAGCACGGCGGACGGATCCTCGATCTCGGCTGCGGCTGGGGTGCGATGCTCGACTTCTTCCGCCGGCGAGGGATCACCGGCGTCGGCGTCACCCTCGCGCAGGGACAGGTCGATGCCTGCCGTCACCACGGCTTCGACGTGCATCTCCACGACGCGCGCGAGGTGACGTGTGACACCTTTGGCCCGTTCGACGGTGTCGTCTCGCTGGGCGCGTTCGAGCACTTCTGTTCGGTCGACCAGTGGCGAGCGGGAATGCAGGACGCGATCTACTCGAAGCTCTTCGAGCACGTCGCCGGGATGCTGCCAAAGGGCGGCCGCTTCTTTCTGCAAACGATGGTCTTTGGCCGGAAGATGATTCCATACGACGAGATCGACGTGCGTGCGCCGCGGCTGTCGGACGCGCATGTGCTGGGGCTGCTGCGGAAGACTTTTCCGGGATCGTGGCTGCCACGTGGGTGCGAGCAGGTCGAGCGCAACGCGGCAGCGTGTTTCAGGCTCATATATAAGGAGAGCGGCCGGCTCGACTACATCCCGACGATCGCCGAGTGGCAGCGGCGTTTTGGCGAATTCACGCCGAGGAAGGCGCTGACCAAGCTCGCGCTGGTGCCGCGGTACGTGCTGAGCGCCGACTTCCGGTACGCCTTTGCGTCCGGGATCAGCGCCAACGCGATCGCGTTCGAGCGGGAGTTGTTTGACCACTACCGGTTCGTGTTCGAGAGGAGGTAGGGGGTGGGCTACCTCTTTCTCCCGGCGCCGAGTTCGCGCACCAGCCAGTCGGCCATCGTGCCGAGAATGACCGGGCTCACCTGGTTCGACTTCACGTGACTGTACTGGTCCCTGAAATCGCCAGTTGAATCCGCAAGAAAAAGATGATCGGTGGCCGGGAAGATCCGGACCGTCACATCCTTGTTGCCGCCCGAGCGGATCAGCGCCGCAAGCATCTCCGCGTTCTCCTGCGGCACTTGCCGATCGGTTGCGCCCTGGAGAATGAGCGTGGCGGCCTTCACCTGTGCCGCGGCGGGGGCCGGGTCGTAGGACATCAGAAATCGGTTTTCGGGCACCGTCTGACGCTCAGGCGCCAGCGCCGCGCGTGCAACCGTAAGCAACGAGTCGCGTTGCGCGGGCGACAATTGTGGCGCTTGTTCCAGCAACCAGCGATTCTGCGCCATGCTGATCTCGATCATCTTCTCCCCTGGACCACCGAAGGTGACGATTGCGCGGAGCTTGGCGTCGGTGGCGGCAACCATCGGCGCGATGATTCCGCCTTCGCTGTGTCCGACTAGTGCAATGCGGTCGGGATCGATGTCGGGCCGTGAGCGGAGGTAGACGAGGGCGGCACGGATGTCATCGGCGAAATCGGCCGTCGTGCTGGTGGCGAAGTTTCCGCCTGACGCGCCGAGGCCGCGGTCATCGAGCCGCAGCACGGCGATGCCCACGCGACTCAGTGTGTCGGCCACCTGACGAAGGAGCCGCACCCCGCCGGCGACGGGAATGTATTCGTCACGGTCCTGCTGGCCGGTTCCGGTGATCGTGATTGCGGCGGGAAGGCGACCGCGAGCGTTTGCTGGCCTGGTGAGCGTCCCGCCGAGGGTGATGCCGCCGGGCCCGTTGAAGGAGACGTCCTCGGCCAGATAGGGTGCGCCGGGCGGCGCGGAATAGTCGGGCTTCGGGGCGGGCTGTGCGCCGATCATGCCGAAGGTGATCGTCGCAGCTGCAGCGGAGTCCGCGCGGGTGATCTGCACCGGCTGGCCGATGATTGAGCCACCGAGTATCCGCCCAGCGGCATCCACCTTGTAACGATGCTGCTGGCCTGCAACACCGATAACCATTGAATCTTCGCCGACCGGCCGCACGGTCAGCGGGTAAGTCGTCCCGCTCGGCAGTGCCAGGTATGCGTAGTCGCCGCTCCTCCCGGTGGCCTGCGCGCGAGAAATGAAGAGTTCCATCACGGCGTAGGAATTGTTCATCGACGGGACGGCGCCGGGCTGGGTCGCAACCCGCGTCGTCTTGCCGCCCACCGAGACGATGGCAGTATCGCCATCGATAGTGGTCAGGAATTGCGCCAGTGGTGCCGCACCGGGCGCGGCCCCGACATTCACGATCGTAACCAGCTCCGATCGCACGACGCTGCCAGGTGCGAGCGCGGCGACGTACTCGACGCGGGGCTGGCCTTTCGTCGAAATGCTGCCGCGGAGGGTGTCGGGGGTTCGAGTGAAGCGTTCAACCACGATGGTGTCAGTGCCGATCGCTGCCACGAACGCGCCGCGTTCAATAGCGCCTTGTGCTTTGGCCGATATCATCGGTGTGACGAGCGCGGCCGCGACGAGGATCGGTATCACAACAAGAAATGCACGAGAGCTCTCGCGGGGCTCGAGCTTCTCGACCGGTGGCGCGGGAGCAATCGCGAGGGAGTTCATCGTGGCGGTCCGGTCATGCATACCTGCCTCATTTCCTGGCCCGTTACGCGTGGCGAGTACTGGTAAAGCGGTTCGTCGCAGGCGATGACGCACGACCGTCGATCGACGGTTGGACGCGGTGAGTGGCGTGGGGCTGAAGGCGGAGCCATGGAGAGAGGGAATCCCGGCCACCGCCTCGCCCGGCGACGCGATCGAGACGCTCGGCTGCGTTGGAGGAGCCAGGTTACTTCGCGTCCGGGTTCCCTCGGAGGATCTCCCAAAGTCCGCGAGGTGTGACGATGGGAAGCGGGGACCGCCCGACCGCGGTGAGGAGGTCCTGGTCACCAGTGACCAATACGTCGGCGCCGCCCGCTACTGCTTCGGCCAGGACGGCACGATCATTCGGGTCGCGAAGCTTGATGCGGAGCGGTGGAGCACCGGTGACAACTAGCGCTTGCCGGCGGATAAATGTGTCCATTTCTTCGATCGCGTCGGCAGAGAGCCGAATCTTCTGCCGCAGCACGCGGCGCAACTCGGCGAGAACTGCCTCGCCGACGATCAGCTGATGTTCAGCCAGTACGGTGTGGAAGACGTCCGCACACAGGCCGCGGGTCGCGACGGCGCTGACCAGGACGTTGGTGTCGAGGAAGATCTTCACGACACGTCGCGGAACACGTCCTCGTCTGTGAGATAACCGCGGGCTTCAGCCAACGGCATGACCCTGCGGCGGAGGTCCTCGAACTGGGCCAACGCCAGTTGGCGGCGGACGGCGTCGCGGACCAGGTCGCTACGGCTCCGGCCACTGCGGCGCGCGGCGCGGGCCAGCTGGCGTTCGAGGTCAGGATCCAGGCGGATCGTCAGGGCGGCTGTCTTCATGTCTTGCAATGTATGACGCTGGAAACCCCTGAACAAGCGTGTGCTCACGCCGCCTTCCGGCTCGCCGCGTAGCGTCCGTCGGCATCCTTCGTCACTTCACCCATCAGCGCCAGCGTCTCCAGATGCCGTTCAACAAGATCGCGCTTGGCGCCGTCGAACGCGGCGACCATTTCCTTGGTGGTCATCGCGCGCTGCGCGAGCAGTGAGCCGATGGCAGCGAGCTGGTCGACCGCGGTCGTGGGCCACGGTTTGACCGCCTCGGATGGTGCTTCGACCGGCCTCTCGACCAGTTCGAGTCGTTCGGTCACGGCCTGCGGGGCGAACCGGGGGATCTGATAGTCGGGGCGGAGCCAGCGAATCAGGCCGCGCTTCTCTTCCTCGACCCGTTCGTCGTGGAGCGTGACCAGGCGTTCGAGGATCTCCTCCTTCTCCATCGGCCAGGGCCAGCCATATGCCTCAGCGACGAGCGCATCGAGTTCGTCGTGCAGGTCGCGCAGCACGCCGCAGGCGGCGATCTCGTGGATGGCGCGCTCCCTGGGCGTGAGCGCTTCGCCGCTGCGCAGCTTCTCCACCACGTTGTACATCCCCGTCATCGTGACGCGTTCGTCGCGAGCGATCGCGTCCTTGCGGTGGGTGTCGAGGTGCTCGGCGAGGGCGCCGATCGTGGTGCGGAGATCGGGGGTGGGGTCGGGGAAGGGGAAGGGGTCGAAGCAGAGCGTCTTGTTATACGCCGGGGTATTGCCACCGACGTCGCCACCCGCCACCGTCGCCCATTGCTCATGGATCACGGACGAGAGAACTCCCAGTAGGTAGGGATTCTCGAAGGCGATGGCAATCAGCTTATGATCTGGGGCGATATAAGTGTCGAATCGCACAAAGAATCGGTATTTCGCTGTTTCGACGGTGGCAACACCCTGCCGAAGGCCATCGAGTGCTCCGCGAAGTTCCTTTCGCGGCCATCCATAGCGCCACCAGAAATCTCGAATTGTGGGCCGCGCGTTGGCATCGCGATCCGGCTTGACACGGCCTCTCACAATATCGAACGCCCGCGGGTAACGACGTGCTTCAGCCTCGGTCAGGTACGCGAAGTCGATTACCCACAGATCACGTGGGCGCTCCGTCAGATCTTTTCCACCGAGATATGGTCGCACAACGGTCGCGTATGATCGTTCCTCAAGCAATGAATGCGCCTCGGTAGCATCGATGACGAAACCTCGGCCGTGCAGAGCAAATCCGAATGCAGCCAGCCCTTTGTTAGCAAGGAGATCTGTTCGAGCGGCAGTCGCAACGTCTGCGTAGCTGGTCAAATCATCATTGAGTTGGCCGACCACTCGCGTCCGGCCATCGGAACGGCTAAACAAGCTGGCTGGCTCGCCTGAGTTCGAGAGTACCGTCATGCTCACAGTGATGGCGGCCGCGTCGGCGTCGTCGACCCACGGGTGATCCGGGGCGGCCCAGACAATCCGAGCACCCGCGGTCCGCGCACGTGTTATGAGGACGCGGTTTTGAGCTTGGACCAGTGAATTCGTTGTAATTAGGCCGGCTCTCTGGGCTTGGCTCCGCGCCACGAGGTCGGCGGCGATGTGCCACCAATACATCACCAGGTCGATCGACTTCGGGAGATCAGCGTACGCACCTCGGAGAGCATCGACATACCCGTCCCCCAAGGCGTTGCTCTGTACCCCGATTCGACGAGGCACTTTGGGAAGCGTAGGTTTACTTCCCAACGGAGGGTCGTCGGATGGAAACGCATCGACGGAAGGCGGATGGTCGTCGAGTCTTCACCCCGCAGTTTAAGCAGGAGCAGGTCGCTCGGTTAGGTCGGCAGGAGCTCACCGTGTCGGAGCTTGCCCGGGAGCTGGCGGTGGCCCCGCAACTGCTCAAGCAATGGCAGCGCCTGAGCGCCGAGGGCAGCACGGCGGCCGTCACGGCGAACGAGGAGGTCGTGCCGGCGAGCGAACTGCGGGTGGCGCAGCAGCGGATTCGTGAGCTCGAGCGGGCGCTCGGCAAGAAGGTCATGGAGATCGAGATCCTCCAGGTCGCGCGTGAAGAAGTAAAAAAAAGACCGCGCTTCTACACCAGGTCCACACGATGACCGGCCGGAAGCTGGCCGTGATTGCTCGGGTGCTGGGCATCAGTCGCGCCTGTGCCTATCGCACCAGTGCGGGTCGGCCCACGCGGTATGCCACGGCCGAGGATCGCGTCGTCACCGCCCAGATCCGCGCGGTCATTCGGACGCGGGCGTCCTACGGCGCGCGGCGGGTCCGCGCCCTCGTCAATCGTGAGTTTGCCACGGGC
>DASYAK010000020.1:0-5978 GCA_036501385.1 Gemmatimonadales bacterium
CTGCAGTGTGCGGGCGTAGTGCTCTCGCAGCGACTCGACATCGCGGATTTCGAACCCGGTCCTGAGCGCCATCTGCGCCAGTTGATCGATCCGCACCAGCTGACCATCGGGGAAGACGTATTTCTCCGTGAACGATCCGGCCCGCCACAGGAGCAACCGGCCGAGCGGATGGGCTTCATATCGGTCGTGGGTGATGCAGTGATTGAGGAAGAGCCCGCCGGGCTTGAGGTGACGAAACACCTCGCCGAAGTACACCGGAAGCATCGACCCGCCCACATGCTCCGCCATCCCGACGCTGACGATCTTGTCGAATGGTTCGACGTCGCCGAGTTCGCGATAGTCGCAGAGCCGCACCTGGCAGCTGTCGCTCAGTCCGGCGTTCGCGATCCGCTCCATTGCCAGCGTCGCCTGCGCCGGCGAGATCGTGATGCCGAGCGCGACGGCGCCGTGTTCGGCGGCGGCGTGCTGGATCAGCCCGCCCCACCCGCAGCCGATGTCGAGCAGTCGATCGCCCGGCTTGATCCGCAGCTTGCGGCAGATGTGTTCCAGCTTCGCCCGTTGCGCTTCGTCGAGCGACTCGGCACCGGTCTCGTAGTAGGCGCACGAATAGATCATCCGCCGGTCGAGGAAGAGCTGGTAGAAATCGTTCCCCACGTCGTAATGCGACCGGATCGCCGCGGCGTCGCGCTGCCGCGAATGCCGCGGCGAGAAGCGGGCGTCGCCGAGCGAAGGCCGCGCGGCGTGGCCGTTCGCCCTGATGCTGGGGAGATCGAGGACGGTGCGCATCAGCTTCAGCACCGCGCCAGGCGACGCGAGCCTCGCACGGACTCCCGTGGCAACCCGCGCGGCTGCGCCCAGGTCGCCTTCAAGGTCGATGTCGTGATAGATGTACGCCTCGGCCAGGCGGAGTTCCGATGGCGGCAGGAAGAGGCGCCGCATCGAACCCGGATGCGCGAGTACCAGCGTGAAGGCCGGATTCGACGAGGCTCCTGGCTCGACCGCGCCGCTATCCCAGTAACGAATCGCGAAGGTGCGAGAGAGGGGTGGACCGAACGCCAGCCTGGCTGCCGCCCGGGAGGCGACCAGCCAGCTCGTCGTCGTTCCGGCAGCGGCGCCGCGATGCGCCTCGATTTCGTGACCTACGCTTGCAGACATTCCGATTCGGGTGACGCCAATGGCGGCACGGCCCGCACGCCGGTAGCGAGAGTGCCCGCGCATCTGTCGCGTGTGATTCGCCGGTCTGGTCGCTCCCTAAGCCACTAGCTCCCCGCCCGCGCCGACTTCCGTATCAACTCACTGAGCAAATGATTCGCCGTGTCGCGCAGTTCGTGACTGTCGGTGTGGTCGAGGTCGATCATCGTCTGGATGCCGCAACCCTTGATGAAGCTCACCACCACCGTTGCGAGCCCCTGCGGCGACACCTCAGAAAAAGTGACGGGGTCCGCAGCAATCACCGCCGCGGCGAGCGGCACGAATGCGTCGCGATACCGATGCAGGTCTCGGCGCATCCGTGCATGCACTTCCGCGCGGCGAATTCCCACGATCCAGTACTCGAACAAGAGCCGGATTCGCGCCGGGTCATCGGAGAATCGCCGGATTTCGTGCCGCACCGCCGCGGCGAGCGCTTCTACGGGGCTCATCCCGGCGATCGAGTCCGGCAACGCCAGCACGGCGCTCGTCTCCAGCAGCCACTCGAGCAGGGCGATGATCAGCTCGACCCGCGTCTCGTAGTGGAAGAGCACCGACCCGCTGCTCAACCCCGCCGCGGTGGCAACTTGGCGGATCGTCAGGCGTTCGAGTCCATGTTCCGCGGCAGCAGCGTACGCGGCGGTGAGGATCTGTTCGCGACGCTCCGCTTCCGGCGCTTTCGTCCCTGGCATTCGTCCGACCCTCCATTGACCCGATGTTCAATACCCGGTAAGCTGTATTGAACGCTCGGTCAATATAAACACCGGAGCCCGAGCCGGACGACCCGGCCGCTCGGCCATCTCCACCCCGAATCGAGAGTCAACAGTGCTTGTCCCGAAGCTGGTGACGACCCTCCGCACCTACGATCGGGCCCAGTTCTTCTCCGATGTCACCGCGGGCGTCATCGTCGGCGTCATCGCGTTGCCGCTCGCGATCGCCTTCGCCATCGCGAGTGGCGTTCCCCCCGAGCGCGGACTCTACACCGCCATCATCGCCGGCTTCCTCATCTCCGCCCTCGGCGGTTCGCGGGTGCAGATCGGCGGACCCACCGGCGCGTTCATCGTCATCGTCTACGGCATCGTCCAGCAGTACGGCATGGCCGAGCTCACCATCGCGACCATCATGGCCGGCGTCATCCTCGTCGGTTTTGGCGTGGCGCGGCTGGGCGGTGCGCTCAAGTTCATTCCGCATCCGGTCATCATCGGATTCACCAGCGGAATCGCGGTCATCATCTTCTCCAGTCAGTTCAAGGATCTCCTCGGACTGACGATGGGACCGGTTCCCGCTCCGTTTGTCGCCAAGTGGGAGGCGTTCGGTTCGCACCTGACTGCCTTCAACGCGTCGGCCGCGGCGATCGCCGCGCTGACTCTCGCCATCACGATCCTCTGGCCGCGCGTGAACCGGAAAATTCCCGGGCCGTTCGTCGCACTCATCGTCACGACGGTGATGGCGGGGCTGCTGCATCTTCCGGTCGAGACGATCGGAACGCGATTCGGTGGCGTTCACGCCGGACTTCCAGCCCCGGCCATTCCGCACGTGACACTCGCCCTGCTGACTTCGCTCGTCCCCGTTGCGTTCACGATTGCACTCCTCGGCGCCGTCGAATCGCTGCTGTCGGCGGTCGTTGCCGACGGGATGATCGGTGGCCGGCATCGTTCGAACATGGAGCTCGTTGCCCAGGGAATCGCCAACATCGTCGCTCCACTGTTCGGCGGGATCCCTGCGACCGGCGCGATTGCGCGCACCGCGACCAACGTCAAGAACGGCGGGCGCACTCCTGTCGCCGGCATTGTGCACTCGATCACGCTCCTCCTGATCACTCTCTTCTTCGGTCGATTGGCCTCGCGCATTCCGCTGGCAACTCTCGCGGCCATTCTCGCGATCGTCGCGTATCACATGAGCGAGTGGCGCACCTTTGTCGACGATCTCCGTGGTCCGCGGAGCGACGTCCTCGTCATGCTCGCGACTTTCATCCTGACGGTTCTCGTCAACCTCACGGTGGCGATCGAAGTCGGGATGGTCCTCGCCGCCTTCCTCTTCATGAAACGCATGTCCGAGGTGACCAACATCACGGCAATCACTCGCGAGTACGCCGATCGCGACGAGGACGCGTTCGATACTGGCGCCCCTGACCGGGCGCTGGTACCCGACGGCGTGGTGATCTACGAGATCAACGGTCCCTTCTTCTTCGGGGCGGCCACCGCATTCAAGAACGCGGTAAGCCAGGTTGCCCGGAAGCCGAAGGTGCTCGTGATCCGGATGCGTCATGTGCCGGCGATCGACGCCACCGGCCTGCACGCGTTGAAGGATCTCGTGCATCGCAGCAGGCGCGAGGGAATTCGCGTCATTCTCTCCGAGGTGCACGCCCAGCCGATGGCGGCCCTCGCGCAATCGCGAATCATCGATGAGGTTGGCCATGACAACCTCGCCGGCTCGATCGACCTGGCGCTGGCGATGGCGCGCGAAGGCCTCTCGCTCTCTCGAACCGATTGACGCCCCGGGGGCGCGCCCCCTAGCTTCGGCCCGGTCCCCTTCGTTGCGAGTCGCCGATGAGCACCATCCTCGAAGTCCACGCCCGCGAAATCCTCGATTCCCGCGGCAATCCCACCGTCGAGGCCGAGGTCGTCACCGTGAGCGGTGCGCGCGGCCGAGCCGCGGTGCCGAGCGGTGCGTCGACCGGCGAACACGAAGCGATGGAACTGCGGGATGGCGATTCCAAGCGTTTCGGCGGCAAGGGCGTCCTCAAGGCGGTGAAGAACGTCAACGAGATCATCGCGCCGCGCCTCGAGGGGATCTCGATCTTCGAGCAGATCGCCATCGACGCCGAGATGACTGACGCTGACGGCACGACCAACAAATCGAAGCTCGGCGCCAACGCGATCCTCGCCGTGTCGATGGCCGCCGCGCGCGCTGCTGCCGCCGAGGCCGATCTCCCGCTCTACCGCTATCTCGGCGGGCCGATGGCGCGCGTCATGCCGGTGCCGATGATGAACATCCTCAACGGCGGCGCCCACGCCAGCAACAACGTCGACGCGCAGGAATTCATGATCGTCCCGATCGGCACCGAAGATTTCGCTGACGGATTGCGCATGGGTGTCGAAGTCTTCCACTCGCTCAAGAAAGTGCTGACTGGAAAGAAGCTCTCCACGGCTGTGGGTGATGAAGGAGGCTTTGCGCCGATGTTGCCGAGCAACGAAGCGGCACTCGACGCCGTGGTCGAAGCGATCGAGAAGGCCGGCTTCAAACCAGGTGACGACATCGCCATCGCGCTCGACCCGGCGGCGTCGGAGTTCTACCAGGACGGCGCCTACGTCTTCAAGAAGGGCGACGGCTCGCGTCGCTCGTCGGAGGAAATGGTCGAGCTCTACAAGACGTGGTGCGACAAGTACCCCATCGTCTCGATCGAGGATGGCCTCGCCGAAGACGACTGGGATGGTTGGCGGATCCTCACCGACGCATTGGGTGATCGCTGTCAGCTGGTGGGAGACGATCTCTTCGTCACCAACGTCGAGCGCTTGGGCGAGGGGATCGAACAGGGCTGCGCCAACGCGGTGCTCGTCAAGGTCAATCAGATCGGGACGCTCACCGAAACGCTGCAGTGCATCGAGCTCGCCAAGTCGAGCGCCTTCGGTGTCGTCATCTCGCATCGATCGGGCGAGACCGAAGACACCTTCATCGCCGATCTTGCGGTGGCGACCGGGGCGGGGCAGATCAAGACCGGCAGCGCATCGCGCTCCGACCGCACCGCCAAGTACAACCAGCTTCTTCGCATTGCCGAAGAGCTTGGTCCCGTGGCGCATTATCCTGGCGCGGAGCTCTATCCCCGGTGACCACCGCGCGGTGGTTGGCGCTGGCGGCGCTCCTTGTCGCCGTTGTCTTCGCCATCGAGGGCGGCAGCTACAACGAGCGCAACTATCTCGCAGTACGGCAAGCCGAGCGCGACTCGGCCCAGCGGGTGGTGGTATTGCAGCGCGCGGTCGACTCGCTGACCGCCTTCAGGGACTCGCTGGCGAACGACCCGGCGGTGCAGGAACGGGTCGCGCGCGAGCAGCTGGGGATGGTGAAGCCCGGGGAGTTGATGTTCATGATCGTGCGGGACTCGACGCCGCCTTGATATCGGCGGGGCGGGGGAGTAATCTCCGCGCGGCACGGCTGGGTAGCTCAGCTGGTTAGAGCACGGCACTCATAATGCCGGGGTCGCGGGTTCGAGTCCCGCCCCAGCTACTGAACTCCGCGAGACCTCGCGGCAGGCATCCCAGGAGACGGTAGGGTCGCAGGTGGAGCGCGCCACGAATGGCGCGCTCGCTTGGCTCCGATGCGTGACGACGATCGCGGAATGTTCCGGCTCGAGTCCCGCCCCAGCTACTTCCCAAGACATCGCACGACAATGGTTTGGCGCCGTCCCTGTCTTGCGGGGCGTTTAATTGGACTGAACCACGGTTTGTAACCATGGGTTGGCTCGCTCCTTCAGCCGCATCATCAGGGCGGCACGCTGGAACATTAGAGCAATTTCGGTGCGAGATGGGTCGAAGCGGGAATGGTCTTGGTCGCAATCGTGGTATCCGCGCGCTCCATTTGCTCGTCAACGAATTCGGTCGGTCGTGTCGGCTTGACAGAATACGCGGTGCGTATTGTTGGAGGCTTGGATGACCAGTGCGGGTCGGCCCACGCGGTATGCCACGGCCGAGGATCGCGTCGTCACCGCCCAGATCCGCGCGGTCATTCGGACGCGGGCGTCCTACGGCGCGCGGCGGGTCCGCGCCCTCGTCAATCGTGAGTTTGCCACGGGC
>DASYAK010000021.1:0-7227 GCA_036501385.1 Gemmatimonadales bacterium
GGAGTTCGCCGTGCGCGCGGCACTCGGCGCCGGCGGCGGCCGACTGGTGCGGCAGCTCCTGATCGAAAGCCTGACGCTGGCGCTCGCGGGCGCTGTCGCGGGGCTGGTCGTCGCGCGGCTGGCGATGTCGGCGATGGTGGCGCTCGGCGCGGGAAATATTCCGCGGCTCGCGTCGCTGTCGCTCGATCCGCGACTGCTGCTCTTTTCGCTCGCCCTCGCCACCGGCTGCGCGGTCCTCTTCGGCCTGACACCGGCGATTCGCGCGGCGCGCACCCAGCCGGGCGATGCACTGCGGGATCAGAGCCGTGGGGCGACGAGCGGACGCCGGTCAATGCGGCTCCGCGAATGGCTGGTAGTGTGGCAGGTGGCGCTGGCGTTCGTGCTCCTCGTCGGCGCGGCGCTCCTGCTCGCGAGTTTTCGCAAGATTCAGGAGGTTCCGCTCGGCGTGAAGGCGTCGAACGTCCTGACGTTCGAACTCAACCTTCCGTCGGCGCGTTATGACTCGACCGCCCGTGGACGGTTCTACGACGCGTTCGATGCCCGCATGGAGGCGATTCCCGGCGTGCGCGCGGCGGGCGGAATATCCAAGCTTCCGGCAACCGGTGCCTATCATCAGTGGGGGGTACGTCCGCTGACCGGCCCCAAGGTCGCTGAGATGATGCAGCACGGCGCAGGTGCCGAGAACCGCACCGTCTCGGGCGAATACTTTCGCGCAGTCGGGATCCCGCTCGTCGAGGGGCGCTACTTCGATCAGCGCGACGACGCCACGGCACCGAGTCGTACGGTGATCAGCGAGAACCTGGCGAAAACGCTCTACCCCGGCGTCAGCGCGATCGGACAGTCGCTCCAGACCGGCGGGCGCGCCTGGGAAGTGATCGGCGTTGTGGGCGACGTGTCGGTCGACAACGAAGGGCGCTCCGACTACTACATCTATCACGCCCACCGGCAATACGCGGGCGACCGGAACTGGGCGCTGACGCAGGTGGTAGCGACGGCCGGTCCCGCGATGGCCATCGCGCCGGTGATCCGCCGCGCACTCGCCGACGCCGATCCGCAGCTGGTGATGTTCCAACCAACCACGCTCGACGCGGCAATTGGACAAGGCGCGGCACAGCGCCTCTTTACTCTGAAGATTCTGGCGACGTTCGCGCTGGTGGCACTGGCGCTCGCCGCACTGGGACTCTTCGGAGTCCTCTCCTACGGCGTCAAGGTCCGCGCACGGGAGTTCTGCATCCGGATGGCGCTTGGCGCCGATCGCTCGTCGATTCGACGCGCCGTCCTCGGCCGGGGACTCGCGGTCGTCGCCGTGGGGATCGCGGTCGGATTGGCGGGATCGATCGCCGTGGCGCGGGCGATGGCGTCGGTGATGTTCCGGGTCTCGCCGCTCGACCCGCGCGTGCTCGTCGGGGCTATAGTATTCATGACTATAGTCGCGACGGCCGCGGCGTACATCCCGGCACGCCGGGCGACGGCAGTCGATCCGCGCAGCGCGCTGCAGTAGGACGGGCACGATCGGACATTTCGCCGCGTCGCCGTGCCATCAGCGCGGCGAGATCCGGTCAACCCATTCCGCAAACGCGTTCATGAACTTGGTGAAGAACTCGCGCGATGCATCGTTGACAAGCACCCCATCCTTGTCGAACAGATCGGCCGCACGAGAGACGTACGCTTCGGGCTGGGCCATCGTCGGCACGTTGACATAGACGAGCGCCTGCCGGAGATGGTGATTCGCTCCGAAGGCGCCGAGACCAAACGGCGTCACGCTGACCACGCCGCCTGGCTTGCCGTTCCAGACGCCGCGGCCGCCAGGTCGCGAGGCGATATCAATGGCATTCTTGAGCACCCCCGGCACCGAGCGGTTGTATTCTGGCGTGAAGAAGAGAACGCCGGCGCATTCCTTGACGTCGCGCCGAAGCGCCGCCCACGGCGCCGGGACATCCTCTTCCAGGTCAGCGTTGTACATGGCGAGGGGAGCGAGATCAAGCTCGCGCAATGCGAGGGATGCCGGGGCCAGCGACATCATCGCGTGGGCGACCTTCCGGGTGACCGACTGGCGGCGCAGCGACCCGACGAGGACGATGATCTGAAGCGGTTCGGCCATTGAGCTTCACCAGACGTGAGAAGGACAATCAATCAACACATTTCACCCGCCAGAATCGACATCTTCGCAGCTGGGTTTCCGCTGCGGCACGTCGACAGGTTGATGGGTATGCGCCACAACAAGGCATCAAGTGATGCGCTCAAGCGACAGATAGTCAATTCTCGACTGTGGCGGCTATCCACCGGGGCCACTCGCCCAGGATGCATCGTCGGGGTGTCCGCCGCTCGCAAAGTGATATACTATCAGTCTCCAGAACTTTGACAGATGGGGGCTTCGAGGTGCTCCGGGACGATACCTCGGCCTTGGCGAACCGGACCCTTTCGCCGCTGAAACGCAGCATCGGCGGGGCATAGGACTTGCTCGACGGGGGCGTAATGATTCCACATCCTGACCTGGGACCAATGACTCGCACGAGGGCCAGCGCGGCCGACGGGGGAACCTCGGGGTTCACCCTGATGGACATGCTGATCGTGATGGTCATCATGGGAATCCTGATCGCCATCGCGGGGCCGAAGTTCTATCAGATCACCGCCCGGGTCCGAGTCGACGAGTCGACCTCGATCGTGGCGACCGACCTGCGGCAAGCGGTGTCGCTCGCGGCGCGCGAACAGAAGCCGGTGACGCTGAGCCTCGAATCGACGACTCGGTACATCATCAAGGACCGGGCAACGTCGCCCGCCGACACGGTGCGGCTGCGGCGCAACCTGGCATTCTCCTCGATGAGCGGCGTCCGGGGCATCACCTTTTCACCAGCGACGGTAACCGTGTTTCCAAACAGCACAGTCAGCTCGGCGTTGACGGTGACGCTGACAACGGATTCATATTCGCGCACGGTGACGCTCTCGGCTGCCGGGCAGGTCAGGATCCAGTCTCCATGAGGGAACGAATGAAGCGCGACGCACGAGCCGGATTCTCGCTCTTCGAACTGCTGATTGCGGTCGTGGTGCTGGGCTTTTCGGCGGCGGGGCTCGGGAAGCTGATGCTCGGCGCGGCCCAGTCGGGCCGGCACGCCGGTGCCATGGGATACCGCACCGCGGTGCTCAATGGCGAGGTCGCCCGGATTACCGCGACGCCAATCGGGTCGTTGGACGATGGCACGACGACGACCACGGTGACGGCGCAGCCATTGCCCTACACGATGACAACGGTGGTATTGACATCGGGGACGGCACAGACAGTGACGATCACCGTGACACCGACCGGTGGCGATGCAATCGAGGCTGTGACGCGCACGATTTCGCGCACGCTCGTGACCACCGATCCATTCTAGCCGGGGACCAATGATCCAGTCTCGACGCGGTGTCTCGCTGATCGAAATGCTGATTGCCATGGTGGTGTCGGCCGGGGTCGGTGCGGCGATGATGTCGCTGCTGGCCGGCTCGACGCGCTTCGAGGAGCGCGCCGAGGCGCAGCGCGCCGCGCGGCTGGTGTCGCGGAGTGCGGTCAACGTCATCGTGGCCGATCTCAGAATGGTCGACCCATCGTGGGGAGTCGAGGCCGCCACCACGACGTCGATCACCGTAAAGACGCCCTATGCGCTCGGGATCGTGTGCGATACCGGAACGACCGCGGCGCCAACGTTGACATTGATGTTTCTCCCGGTCGACTCGCTGGAATACAGCACTCCAGGATACTCCGGTATCGCGTGGCGATCGACGGGCGGGCTCTTTACTGCAGTGGCTGGTGGGACGCTCGCGACGTTGACAACTGCGCAGGGCCAGAGCAAGTGCCCGACCGCGAACTTCCCGGCCATCACGGCGCCCGCTTCGGCCCCGAACCAGAAGTCGATTTATGCCTCGGTGACTCCCACGTCGCGAACCGGGGCCCCGATCAACAGTGTGGTGGTACTGTACCGACGAACCAGATTCTACTTCGCCAACTCGACGCAGACAGGGCTCACGACACGAACGGCCCTCTGGCGAAACCATCTTGACGCCGCCAGTGGCGCTGGCGACGCGACCGAACTGGTGGCGCCGTTCGATGCCACTGCGGCATTCCAGTTCTTCGTATCGGGGTCGAGTGCTGCGAGTTCGACCATCCCATCACCGCTTTCGACAATGCGCGGCCTGCTGCTCTTTCTGCCGGGCGAGAGCGAAAATACCGCACGAACTCGATCAACTCCTGAGGAATCAGACCTGACGACGTCAGTCTATTTCTTCAATTCGTCATCGTGAGGAAGGTACAATGCCCCGAATGACCGATCGTCGTGGGTCGACGCTGATCATCGTGATGCTGCTGGTGTCGCTGATGCTGATGGCGATCACGGGCGCATTCGTTCGTACGAGCGCCGAACGGCGGAACGCGCTCGACGCCGCCGCACAGGTCGACGCCTTCTCGCTGGCGCAGGATGGAATCGACAAGTACATCGCGCTGGTAACCTCGATTCCGTCGAGCCTCCCCGATTCGCAGACGTTCACGCTCACCGGCGGTCGCGCTGTCGTGACGTTGCGGTACGCGCATATCGGTTCAACTACTCCATTTGACACCACGCTGGTGCTTATTTCCCGCGGCGAGAATAATTCGACGAACAAGTACTCGTCTGACGCGGCGACCGCTACCCGGACGGTCACCCAGATGGTGCGGTGGACTGGTGGGAGCATCGAGCTGCCAGCGGGGTTTACCTCATTGACCAGGTTTTCGCTGAACGGAACCTCCGCGACGGTCAGCGGTGTGGACGCATGTGCGGTCGCTCCGGCGCCGTTAACGTCGATCCCGGGGCTCGCGGTACCGCAGAACTCGGCGGCCGACACATCGGCCATGATCAGCATCAACCACCCGGATGACATCGTGAGCAGCGCTCCGGTAACCAACCCGATCGTCGACATCGGGACGCCCGGCCCAACGGGCACGGCAAAGGATTCGGTCAATATCGACTGGGCCGGAATCAAGGCACGGACTGCGATTACGCCAAACTATTACGAAAAGACGACCGCGCCCACGTCGGGTAGCTTTCCGACTAGCGCACAAATCACGGGTACGCACTGGCCGGTCACTTTCGTCGACGGCGATCTCTCGCTGAGTACCACTGGGCAGGGCATTCTGATTGTGACGGGGAACCTCACCACCAATGGCTCGGGAAACAACTGGTCGGGAATCGTGCTTGTCGGCGGAACATTCACCGGAAATGGTACGACTACGTTTGAAGGTGCTATCATGACGGGATTGAACATTCTGACCGGGAGTACCCAGGCGCAGGTCGGGGAGGAATCGGTCGGCAACGGCACGAAGCATTATCAGTACAACTCCTGCGACATCTCGAAGTCACTCAAGCCATTCGGCTCCTGGGTCCGTCTCGCCAACGCCAAGACCGACAACTACCCCTTCTATTGATCATTCCCGCCCGAGCGGTCGGCGAGCGGAGTCACGCGCATAGACACCCGGCGTCGCAGTTCGGACGCCGAGGTGCCGCGCGCCATTGAACAGGTACGCGACCAGCAGCATTGTTGTCCCCGCCGTGATGCAGAGCCGTACCGCGAGCGACGACGTCCCCGATGAAATGAACCCCTCGATCGTGCCGGCGCAGATCAGCATGACAACCACCGCCGCGATCATCCGCATCGCCGTCCTTCCGGCCAGGACCAGCGCGTCGCGGCGCGGAAGTTCACCCGGCGCGATGATGGCGCGGCCGAGCATCAACCCGGCAGCGCCGGCGACCCAGATGCTGAAGAGTTCGAGGACGCCGTGCCCGGCGACGAAGGTCCAGAGGTAGCCGAGCAATCCCATGTTGGCGAAGTAGCCGGAGATTGCGCCGAGGATGAGACCGTTGAATCCGACGGCGATGAGCGAGCCGACGCCGAACACGATTCCCCACGCGAAACAGGTGAACGCCACCCCGATATTGTTGGTGATGATCGAGGCGGCGACGATCGGCCGCTGGCTCGGCAGTGTCATGACGTAGCCCTGGCCGTGCGCCTGGCGTGCCGCGCCAGCTTCGGCGCGATCGAGCATGTTGTCGGGGATCACCTCGGCGGCGAGGTCAGGGTGTTGCCGGAGCAGTTCGTACCCCGCGAGCCCGGGCAGCGTGAAGACGAGAAAGGCGAGCAGCACGTAGCGCCATGACGCGACGATCGCGGCCGGACACTCAGCGCTGATGAAGGCGCCGATCCTGCGCCAGGTGTGGCGCTCGATGCGGTAGAGGGCACTGTGGCCCGCAGCGACGAGTCGCTCGAGCTGCGTCAGCACCATCGAATCGGCGTGATAGGTGCGAGCGCGGGCCAGGTCCGCGGCAACTTCCCGGTATCGCGCGGCAAAGTCGGGGAGCTCGCGCGCGGCGAGGACGTCGAGGCCGCCAGCGGACACTCGATCGGCGATCACCTGGAACTCCGCCCAGCGCGCGGACTTTCTCGCTACCAGTCGCGCGGCGACCGCACCGCTCGAGGTGCGTCCGGCAGGCCCAGGACCCCTGGCGCCGAACCGGCCACCGCGTCGCGCCTCTTCCTCGCGGTACAGCGTCGTCACGAAGAGAAGGTCATCGCCGGGGCGCAGCGGGTTGCGCTCGGCAAAACGCGCCGCGAGTGACGCGGCAAAGCGATCGCGCACCGGCGGCGGAAGGGTGGGCGAGCGTTCGATGAATCCGCTCAGCAGGAGGAATTCCTGATCGGTGAGGCTCGGTGTCCCCTGCCCCGCAGCCGGCGCTTCGGCTAGGGGAGTCGCTGGTGCGATCGCCGAGACCTGCCGCACGAAGGGACGGTCCCGCACGACCACAGTTCCTGCGACGAGATCGCCAAGGCGCCGGGCGCGCGGATGCACCGCGATCAGGATGATTCCAATCATCCCGAAGAGATCGACGGGGAGAAGGAGGTTGCGTGCGGCGGCCTCGGCGATGCCGATGCCGTGGCCGGTGTCGCGGATCACCCGGATGCCGAGCCAGCGTTTTCCCGGCGTCTGGCCGTTGCGGAGCCCTTCGAAGAGCGTGAAGTATCCCCACACGACCCCGTAGAGGATGACGATGTCGATCACGACAAGCCACGGGGCACCGCCGCGCAGCAGGCCGATCGCGAGCACCGCAACGATCAGCATCGCGAGCACGATGAGCCAGTCGGCGAGGGCGGCGAGGGTGCGGCTGCCGACGCCGGCGATCTCGTAGTCGAGAACGACGTGTTCCGGCGTCTCGAGTTCGAGGTGCT
>DASYAK010000022.1:0-56029 GCA_036501385.1 Gemmatimonadales bacterium
AGATCGCGGGCCACGGCGGCGAAGTCGTCGTAGATCACCTGGCGGTGGGTCTTGAGGCCCGCCTCGTGCCATGCCGGCCCGAACTCGCCGCCACCGCGGATGTTGGCGAGCACGAACACGCCGCCGCGTTCCAGCCACAGCTTGCCGGTTGTCGCGCTGTAGTCCGGGGTCATCGAGATTTCGAATCCACCGTACGCGGTGAGAATCGTCGGGTTGAGGCCATCGAGCTTCATCGCGCGGGGATGGACCACGAAATACGGGATCTTCGTGCCGTCCTTCGACGTCGCTTCGAACTGCTCCACCGTGTCGCGCGAGGCGTCGAACTTTGCTGGCAGCGTCTTGACCGGTGCCGCGGCGCCGGTCGTCGCGTTGGCGATCCAGTCGCTACTCGGCGTGAGGAAGCCCTCCACCGAGACGAAAAAGTCGTCGCCGTGGATATCGGTGTCGTTGATCCACGTCGCCAGGTTGTCGGGGAAGAGAAGCTGCCGGCGCGACCAGGTCCCACCGCTACCGCGAGTGAACAGCACCATCCGCCCGCGCACGTTCTGGAAAATGGCGACGACCAGCGCGCCGCGCGTCGTGCCGACATTGCCGATCGATTCGCGCGGGCCCGGCTCGAACACTGGCACCGGCGAGAGGCGGTCGGGGTGCGCATTGGCGCTCGCCAGGTCGAACGACGCGAGCGAGCCCGCCGGGATCACGGTGTTCCCTTCCTTCCACGCCGCCGAGAGCCGCACGATCATCTGCCCGTCCACCATTCCGGCAATCGACGACTTGAGCGGAATCGCGAGGCGCGTCACGCCACCGGGACGCGACAGATACGTCTCGGCCTCGAAGGTGCTCGTCGGCCTCACGATTCCGACGGCGCGATGTCCGGTGCCATCGATGATCGTGAATGGCGACACGCCGTAGCCACCATCGGTCGCCGTACCGCGGAAGACTTCCGTTGCCCGGTCGAGTGGCTGTCCGCGCACCAGTCGCTTGACGATGTAGGGATATCCCGACGAAGTAAGGTCGCCCGGCTTCCACTCGCGCGCGACGAGGATCGTGTCCTCGCTCACCCATGCCATGCGCTGCTTGCCGCGCGAGAGCGTGAACCCGTCGGCGACGAAACGCCGGGTGCCGAGATCGAACTCCCGCTCGATGGTGGCGTCTTCGCCGCCGTCGGAGAGCGAGATGATGCAGCGCCGCTCGGCCGGCTCGGCGCACTGCGCGCCCTCCCAGACCCAGTTGGCGTGTTCGGCCTTGGCCAGCGAATCGAGGTCGAGAACCGTGATCCACTGCGGTTGTGGCGTGCGATAGCTGGCCATGGTGCTGCGGCGCCAGACGCCGCGGACGTGCGCGCTGTCCTGCCAAAAATTGTAGATCGCGGTGCCGATGAACGATCCATGAGGGATCCGGTCGGCCGCCTGCGCCACCCCCAGCGCCTCGCGGTAGAACGCCGCGTAGTGCGGATCCTTTTCCAGCACGCCGGTGGTTTTCGCATTTTCGGCGTTGACCCACGCCATCGCCCGGGCGCCGTGCTGATCCTCGAGCCAGCGAAAGGGATCAGACGACGTGTCGTGTCCGGCGGCCGGCGCTTGCGCGCTGATTCGCCCCAGGCTCAGAGCGGCCAGGAGTCCGACCAGAAGACTGTTCCGCATGGCGATCCTCATGCTGGCGGTGGTGTCGAAGTTCGAGAATCTACCGCGGCGGCTGGTCTGCGGCATGCGCTACCTTCCGGGCATGGCGCGATCACGTGACGCAACCCGTCTGGGAGGAATCCGGAAGCCGCGTTCCGCGGCCCATGCGCGTGCGCGGCGCGAACTGTCCGCGCGGCACCCGCGCCTGGCACGTCTCTGCGCGCTGGCGCACCCGATCGAGCGGGTCATCCCCGACGAGCGGCCACTGTCACACCTGGTGGTGCGAACCATCGTGGGACAGCTGGTATCGACTGCCGCGGCGCGGAGCATCATGAATACGCTGCTCGCGGCTCACGGCGACATCGACGGGATCATTGCGTGGGCGATGCGCACGCCGGAAGACGCACCGGTGCTGCACTCGCTGTCGCGCGCCAAGCGCAAGGCGATCGCGCACTGGGGTTTCTTCATCGCCGCGCAGGGCGATCCGCGCCAGCGCTGGCGCGATCTCGACGCCGATCAGCTGGTCGCGGAGATCATGTTGCTGCGCGGCCTGGGACGGTGGAGCGCCCACATGATCGCCATCTTCGGCTTCGGGCATCCGCGGATCTGGCCCGACGGCGATGCCGGGGTGATGCGCGCTGCACGCGTGGTTTTCAAGGGTATCCGCAGGCCGACGATCCGCCGCTTGATCGAGGGGCACGAGACCCATGTCGCCCTCTGCTGCTGGGCGCTCCTCGACAAGGGGAAACTGGAAGGATTCTGACTGGTGGGCGCGGTCAATCGCGCCGTCGGACGGCGCTACTTCTCGCGGTACCCGCGCATCGCCGCCACAACCTGCGCGACGATGAACACCACGACGATGGACCCGATGAATCCGAGGATCCAGGCGAATTCCGGAAGCTTGTGATACAGCGACTGATACATCGAGCGACTCCAAAGGTCCGCGGTTCAACAATTCTGCGCCGCCACCAGCCCCCGGTGGTCACCGCGTAACATAGCCACCCGCTCCGGGTCCGGCACCCGGACGTCGCGCCGCACACCTCGTTCCGAGCACCACCGAGGGAACGGCCCGCGCCTCACGGATCGCCGGTGACGCCGATACTGGCGACGTGCACGTTGAGAGCATGGTTGATCCGGAATCCGACCACGCCATCGACTGCCAGTTCGCTTCGGGGGCGAGACGCAACCGGCACACCGTTGATCGAAAACTGCACCGAATCGCCGGTGGCGTGAACGGTGAACACATTTTCGACGTTGCCGGTGTCACCCGGCGCGACCGTCCTGATCGCCTTCGACGGCGTCCAGTCGATCACGGTGGTGGTGCGGTTTCCGGAGCGCCGCTTGATGAGCCAGGTGCCATTGTCGGCGGCGACGAAATAGACATACGCCTGACTCGGGCCGGACAGGTCGCGTCCTCCCACCAGGACGCCGTATCCCTCGGGATGCGTCCCCGGCGGCCCGAAAAAGTAGCTGTCGAGCGTGGCGGTGAAATTCCCCGAAGCCGCCATCTCCGGCTTGAAGAAGATGGCATGCACCGGCCCGGTGGTAACGTGCCACCCCAGGCTCATCGGAGTGAGCGTCAACTTCCCCAGATCGGCCGACGGATTATCGGGGCGGACCGTCCAGCCACTCAGCTGGCCGAGATGAACCGGCTGCGGAGCACGACAGCCGAGGGTGCCAGCCAGGAGAATCGTGACGATCTGCGGGATGATTCGCATGCCCGACCTCGTGCGGCGTTGGAGGACTGTCGCGAATCTACCCGATAACCGGTTCCGGGCGAGACAGCGTGTGTCGCCAGCGCTCGCGGCGGCGGCTGTCTCATCCTTGGACACCGGGGAGCCGTATATTCTCTGGCTTCGGGTCAACGGAGCCGCCAATCGGTCGATTGTGCTGGTCGAGAGACATTGCCGCACGGCGCGGGTCAGGGGATCAATCCGGATGAAGGCTGCGTGACCGACACACTGGTCGAGCATCTCAAGAATGCGCTGGGAGACGCCTACACTATCGAGCGCGAGCTTGCTGGTGGCGGGATGAGTCGTGTCTTTGTGGCCAAGGAACACGCCCTTGGCCGCGAAGTGGTGATCAAGGTTCTCCCGCCCGAGCTCGCTGCCGGGGTCAATCGCGAGCGTTTCCGCCGTGAAGTCCAGCTCGCGGCCCGCCTCTCCCATCCATACATCGTTCCGCTGCTGCACGCCGGCGAAGATGGCGAGCTGCTCTGGTTCACCATGCCGTACATCCCCGGTGAATCGCTGCGCACTCGCTTGCAACGTGTCGGTCCGCTGCCGCTCTCCGAGGTGGTCAAGCTCCTTCGCGACGTGGTCGAAGCGCTGGCCTACGCCCACTCGCGCGGAGTGATTCACCGCGACATCAAGCCCGGCAACATTCTCTCCGACGGGCAGCACGCGCTGGTCACCGATTTCGGCGTTGCGAAGGCCCTCAATGCCGCACTGCCGATGGGGGGACCAGGGCACACCACGTCGGGGATGGCGATCGGGACGCCGGCGTACATGGCGCCCGAACAGCTCGCCGCCGACCCCGAGGCCGATCAGCGAGTCGACATCTACGCCGTGGGTCTCCTCGCCTACGAGCTGCTGAGCGGTGCGAGCCCGTTTGCCGCGCCATCGCCTACCGCGACGATGACGGCGCAGTTGACCCGCATTCCGTCGCCGCTGCATGAATTGCGGCCCGAGGTTCCGGAGGCGTTCTCGCGACTGGTGCAGCACTGTCTGGCCAAGTCACCCGAGGACCGGCCACCCAACGCCGAAGCGGTGCTCGCCGAACTCGACCGGATCTCCGGTGCGCTCGCTGCCGACGCGCATCGCGGAAGCGAGCCGCAGCGACCGCGGGCATCATCGATTCCGCTGGTCCTGGCCACCGCCGCGGTCGTGGCGCTCATTGCCGGCGGTTTCTGGTGGACCCAGCGGCACGCGATCTCGGCCGTGACGCGTGACAGTGTGGCGGGACGCGTCGGCGGCGACACCAGCGATCTCGCCACCATCCCCAAGCCGATGACGCACAGCGATTCACTTGCGATCGCCGAGGCGTTCCGCGATCAACTGCAGCAACTCGATCCACGCTATCCCCGGAAGAGCCCGGCGAGGAGTGTCGATTCCGTTCCGCTCGACGTGCAGATCGAACGGACCGATTCACTGGTGCGTGCCCGGCTCCGCGAATACACCGCCCAGCTTCCGGCCACGGCCCGTCCGCCCGCACCGGGCGTGAGCCCGCCGGGAGCGATCGCCCTCGCGCCCACGATTCCCAACGTGACGGCAACGATGACTGGCACTCGCCGCCTTGCGATTGTTCTCCCGGGACGGCATGGGCCCGATTCGGCGCTCGAGCAGGATATTGCCGCCGAACTCGCTCGCCGGGCGACGCGCTTCGGTGAGTGGGACGAGGTGAGCATCGACAGCAGCTGGCGTGGCGACCGATCGCCGGGAGCGACACCGGCGGATGCGTACGTCCTGCTCAATCTGAGGCACGGCGCCAACGACTCGGTGAAACTCTCGATCTATATCCGTAATGCCACGCCCGGCACCGGCTATGGTTTCAGCGCGCTCAACAGCGATCCGGTGTACCGACCCGCGGGCCTCGCTTCATTTCTCACGACGGTGCGCAAGGCGGGCCAGCTTCTGGCTCAGTTGCGCCGCCTTCCACCGGGACAACCGTGGCCGCAGGACATGGGACGTGGTGGGCCGTCCATGTCGACCGAGATCGGCCCGCCGATGGGGCGAGGATTCACGTTACGGATGGATTCGCTTCGCCGGATGGCCGACTCACTGCGCGGCCGCGGCCGCCCGCACCGCGACTCGCTGCCGTAGCACGCGCGGACCGCAACGACGCTACGGCACCACCAGCAAGCCGACTCGACCGCCAAATCCGTCGTCACGCGAAGGAAGCCCAGCAGGTGGCTGCCACGGACCACCATTGGTGCTGATCTCGACGCGATACACGCCTGCGCTCGCCGGGAGAATGATCTCCCAGCGGCCGTCATCGGTGCGGCGCAGCGCCACGGCGCGCCATGCCGTCAGATCGCCCGTGAACGTTGCGGCTCGCGTCGAGGGCGGCAGCGCCAGATAGAGATGGACTGTCGCCGGAGATTCGCGCACGATCGATGCGAGTGCAGCAGGTGGAACTGGAGCCGGGTCGGGCGCGCTTCCGCGGCGGACGAGATCGAGTCGAACGCCCGCCGTGGTGTATCCACCGCCTCGCGACGCCAGCATTGGGTCGGCCGCGAGCTGGCCAGCGCGAAGAACGAGCGAAAGAATCGGGGTGACCCGCACCGCTCCTTCGCCTTCCCACCACGTCTCGGGACCGACGCTCACACCGTAACGTCGCCCGGCGCGCGCACTCATCGACCACGGTCCGGCGCCCCACGCCATCCGCACCATCACGTCGCGGATGTCGTGAACCTGTCCGGTGCCAAGACTGTCGCTGTTCCCGGTAATCGGAGCACCGCCGCCGCCAACGATCGCAAGTGGGATGCGGTTGGTGGTGCTTTGCCATGCCGCGCCGATGCGCCACGACTTGATCTGCAAGTCGGCGGCGACATTCGGGCGTGACCACGAAGTGCGTAGCGCTCCGGTCCAGGCGACTCCCTGGTCCCAGCTGGCGTGCGCCGTGATTGGGCCGAAGGCATGCTCGGCGCTCAATTCGCCGGCGGCGGTCGTTGCCCACGGCGCGGCGATGCTCTGCCCGCTCTGGACGACCGGTCCGAGGTCCAGCGCCCAATGCCCCGTCGCCAGCCGGTAAAGCGCCGATCCGTTGAATCGCCCCTCGACGCCGAGACCGACATGGTCGCCGACGTCGCCGTCGAGGGAGAGATGGAGGCGTGGTGTTGCCGCGTCGAATCCGCCGGCAAATGTCGCCAGCGAGCTCGAAGGCAACTGATCGAGGCGCGACTGGCCGCTGCCGGTCTCAACCGAAAGCTGCGCCGCGAGTGGCGCCGCTGTCGCGGCGATCGCAATGATGGCAAGCGTCGGTGCTCTCATCGTGACCCTCCACTTGTCGCCGGTCCTGGTGGGTGATCCCGTCCACGCTGAATGTCGGTCGGCGTGAGCTGGACGAAGTCGGCGTCCGTCGCGCGATGCCGCGCAAGATCGGCGATGCGGCTCCACGCCTGCGACGCACTCACGCCGCTGGCGATCAGGTCGAGGTAGGCGGCCAGCGGAGCGGTCAGCGATTGGCCGCTACGCAACTGGCGCAGTTCGGCGAGCCTGGCATCGGGGACGCCCGCCTCCAGTGCCGCGGCCGCCGTCGTGAGCTCGGTTGCAGCGGCACTCGGCCCGAGAGTGACGCGGGCGGCGTGGAGCGCGTCGCGGAGGCGACCGAGCGCGTCGACAATCCGGTCGAGCGGGACGTTTTTTGCCTGGCCTTCGAGGGCGCGGAGCACCAGCGGGTCCGTCGGCAAACCTTCGCGTCCCGCGCTGTCGATCACGACATCAAGGCGTGCCGCTGCGGCAGCTGGAAAGCGCGCGGAGATCCGGGGGTCCTGTGCCTTCGCCGGCGCCGTCGCCGCGGCAATGAGGACGGTCAGCATGCTGGTGATCCGCATCCTATCGCCCCAGGACCGTGACGACCGACGTGGGCCGGCCGAAGTCGTCGGCGACACTCGCGGCCCGGGCATCAGCGCGCCATTCGTCATGATTGACAAGATAGGCGAAGCGATAGCGGCCCGGCGCAAGGCGCACGGTCGTCTCCCACCCGCCGTTGCCCACGCGGTGGAGCTTGACCTGGTCGATGCGCCAGTCATTGAAGTCACCGACCAGCGCCACCGACCGCACCGATGGCGCGGTGAGTGCGAAGGTCACCGACGTTCCGGCATGTTGCCGCCAGAAGAAGTCCGCGGCGCCGAGGCAGAGGACGAGAACGACCACGCGCACCGTGCGCGACACGATCCGTCGGCGCGCCCGGACGCGCGCGCGGGTCCACAGGCCCGGTTCGACGCCCACCGGGCGCCGCAGGTCGGCGAGCGCCGGCTGCAATGGGTCGTCGGGCGCAAGTTCGTCGCTCATCGATTCACCTCCGCAAGGCGTTGACGCAACTCCTGGCATGCTCGCGCCACCCGCATCTTGAGCGCGGAGATGCTGGCACCGGTAATGGCCGCCATTTCCTGATACTCCATCCCTTCCACGTGCTTGAGCAGGAACGCTTCACGCAGCGTCGGAGAGAGCCTCGCCAGCGCCGCGTCGATTTCCTCGCGCCATCCGGAGTCGCCTTCCGGACCCGGACCTCGTGCCGCCGAGATGGCGTATTCGCCTTCCCGCCCCGCAACGAACGGCCACCAGCGCCGCCGCTTCGAGCGGCAGCGGTTGACGGCGATTCTGAAGAGCCACGCGTCCATCCGTTCCGGACGAGTGCCGCGGCGGATCGCCCGCTCGGCGCGCAGGAAAACATCCTGCAGGACTTCGTCGGCGTCGGCGGAGGAGCGCAGAAAGTGGGACGCAAAGCGCATCAAGGCCGGGCCATGCTCCGACATGAGCTGGCCGAGGGCCTCGCTGTCGCCCCGGGCGATCCGGTCGACCAGTCCCTGGTCCGTCGCTGTCACCTGTGCAAGACCCGGCCGGGCGCCGGGAGGTCACATGTGACCCGGAGATGAGCGGAGGAGTCCTTGTCCGGTAAGCCCGTTGGATCCCACTTTCTCGAGGATTTCATGCGCATCCCGATTCTTGCCGGCGGCCTGCTCGCGGCCGCACTCGTCGCCGCCTGCACCGACACCGTTCCCATGCCCAACGGAAGTGTGTCGCTTGGCATCGTCAACGCGCTGACCGCGACCGGAGCACAGCTCAAGGTCGATCAGGCCGCGATCACCCTTCCGGCCATCGGCCAGGCCGTGTCGGTGCTCGTCGCTCCGGGGGCGCACCACCTGCAGCTCAATTCGTCGACCGGGGCATCGCTGGTGGACACCAACGTCTCGGTGAGCCCTGGTGGCCACCAGACGGTGGTGCTGACCGGACCCGGCGCGGTGTCTGTCGCGACCGACACCAATACCACCAATCCCGGAGATGGCGGCGGCTACAAGTCGATCGTCGGGAGCGTACTGATGGTGAACGCCGCGCCGGGAACGGGACCGTTCGACGTGGTCGTCTACCAGGCAAACAGCGACAGCGTCTATCATTTCGGCGGCTTCAGCTACGGCGCTGGCTCACAGCCTCCGCCGGCACCGTACGGCTACTACATCCCGTTTGTCCCGGCGACCTACACCTTCACCATCGCCGCGCCGGGTGGCACGACAGCGCTCGCCAGTACCCAGCTCACACTCGCCACCGACGACAAGTGGACGGTGATGCTGACCCGCTCGATCGAAGGCGATCTGGTGCTGCAGGCGGTCAAGCAGTAGCCCGTCGCGCCGGCGTCACTGCCCGAGAATCATCGCAAAGATGAGCGGCGCCACGATGCTGGCGTCGCTCTCGATGATGTACTTCGGCGTGTCGATGCCGAGCTTTCCCCAGGTGATCTTCTCGTTGGGAACCGCACCGGAATACGACCCATAGCTGGTGGTCGAATCGCTGATCTGGCAGAAATACGCCCAGACCGGAATGTCATCGCGTTGCAGGTCCTGGTGCAGCATCGGAACGACGCAGATCGGGAAGTCGCCCGCGATTCCGCCGCCGATCTGGAAGAAGCCGATTCCTCCGCCGCCCGAGTTCGCCAAGTACCACTCGGCGAGCGTTATCATGTACTCGATCCCGGTGCGCACCGTGTGGACGTTCTTCACGTCCTTCGTGATGCAGTGCCCGGAATACATGTTGCCGAGGGTCGAATCCTCCCATCCCGGCACCCAGATCGGAAGGTTGCGCTCGCAGGCGGCGAGCATCCAGGAATCCTTCGGATCGATCTGATAGTGCTGCTCGAGCTTCCCGCTGCGAAGCACGCGATAGAAGAACTCATGGGGGAAATACCGTTCGCCGGCGCGGTCGGCGGCGACCCATTCCTCGAGCACTGCACCTTCGAGGCGGCGCATCGCTTCCATTTCGGGAATGCAGGTATCGGTGACGCGATTCATGTGGCGGTCGAGGAGCGCCTTCTCCTCGTGCGGAGTGAGGTCGCGGTAATGCGGCACCCGCTCGTAGTAATCGTGCGCCACGAGGTTGAAGATGTCTTCTTCGAGATTCGCGCCGGTGCAGGTAATCGCCTGCACCTTGTCCCGCCGGATCATCTCGGCGAGCGAAAGTCCCAGCTCGGCGGTGCTCATCGCACCGGCGAGTGTGATCATCATCTTGCCGCCTCGACCGAGGTGCGCGGTGTAGGCGTCGGTCGCGTCGATCACCGTCGCGGCGTTGAAATGGCGATAGTGATGGCGCAGGAAATCCGAGATCGGACGGGTCGTCACGGGGTCAGCCCTGGCTGAGGTCGGCGATCGTCCGCCGGCGTCGCGGCGGCGGGCCGAAAAAGATAGCGCCTTGGCAAAGCAACACCGGAGCTGCCGTTACGTTGCTCGCATGCCGCTCACCGGACAACTCACCGCGTTCGCCAGCACGGCACCCGGCCTCGAATCGATCGTTGCGGGCGAGCTCTCCGGTCTCGGTATCGTCCCTGGACGCACCGAGAGCGGCGGTGTGGAATTCGCGTCGACGCCAGCGGAGCTGGTCCGCACGCTGCTGTGGCTTCGCGCGGCCAGCCGCGTGACCGTGCGACTGGGCGCCTTCCACGCTCGTTCGTTCGCCGAACTCGAACGCCACGCCGCGAAGATCGCCTGGTCAGATCTCTTGACGCCGGGCACGGCGGTCCACTTCCGGGTCACCTCGAAGAAGTCCCGGCTTTATCACCAGGACGCGATTGCCGAACGCCTCGAGCGCGCAGCCGGTGCCGCGGTCTCGCGGCTCGAGACAGTGCGCGCTCCATTGGCGGCCGAGGCGATGGAGGACGCGGGCGACGATGTCCCCACGGTGCAGCGGATCGTGGTGCGCGTCATGCGGGACGAGGTCACCTTGTCGGCCGACGCCAGCGGCGCGCTGCTGCACCGGCGCGGCTATCGACTGGCGGTGGCGAAAGCGCCGCTCCGGGAAACGCTTGCCGCGGCACTCGTCCTTGCCAGCGGCTGGCATTGCGATGTGCCGCTTCTCGATCCGCTCTGCGGGTCGGGGACGATCGCAATCGAAGCGGCGATGATCGCCCGGCGGATCGCTCCCGGGCGCAACCGCCGATTCAGGGCAGAAGCGTGGCCGGGATATGCGGCGGCGTTCGATGCGGCCAGGGAAGATGCGCTGCGCGGGGAGCTTCCTCGCGCCCCGGCACCAATCGCCGGCCGCGACCGGGACGCCGGAGCGATCGAGGCTGCGCGCTCCAACGCCGCACGCGCGGGTGTCAGCGACGATGTGCACTGGGAATGCGGCGCCATCTCCGCGACGTCACCGGACGACGTGCCAGGATCGCTCGTGACCAATCCGCCGTATGGATCGCGGATCGGCGAACGCGCTGCGCTGAGAGATCTCTACGCTGCGATCGGCCACCTGATCCGCGACCGCCGTCCGCACTCGAGCCTGACCATGCTGAGCGCCGACCGCGTTCTCGAAGGACAGACCGGGCTCGCCTTCGATGAACTCTTTCGCACCACAAATGGCGGCATCCCCGTCCGCGCCGTGTGCGCGCCGCCGCGCTCGTGACGCGCTCTTTCCTCGCTCGGTCCTAGTCGGTTCCGGCGCTGACCGTACCGCTCACCACGAGGATCACCGCGGGAATCAGCACGATCGTTGCGATCATGGTTCGCAGCGTGAGTACCTCGTGGCCAAGAAGGACTCCAAGCGCCAGGGCGACGACCGGGTTGACGTAGGTGTAACTCACCACGGCGGTCG
Source organism: Gemmatimonadales bacterium (assembly GCA_036501385.1). Lineage (GTDB taxonomy): Bacteria > Gemmatimonadota > Gemmatimonadetes > Gemmatimonadales > GWC2-71-9 > Palsa-1233. Next base: position 11,417 of record DASYAK010000022.1, read on the forward strand.
GGTCGGCGACCGACAGGAGCCACTGAAAGACGGGATACGCGAGGAGTGACCCGGCGATCGCGAGATAGCTCCACGCCAGCACGACCGGGACGGTAATGGCATTTTCGCGGAACATTGCGAGGTCACCGGTGAGGAGACCCGCGCCCAGTGCAATCACGCCGCCGGCGAGCATCTGCGCGGCACTCGCCATCAGATGATCACTCGGCGCGGGCCAGTCGCGCCCCCATGTGGAACCCACCGACCACGCCACTTCCGCGACGACGAGGAGGAGAATCGGACGCACGTTGTGCACCGCGGCGAACGCCGAGTCCGCGAGAATGACGAGCCCCACCGTGCCGAGGATGAGTCCGACGATGCGGCGCCGGCCAAGGCGAGTCCCGGTGCGGCGCCGATCGAAGAGGGCGATGAGCAGCGGCGTGCCGGCGGCGAACAGCGCGACCAGTCCTGACGTCAGCGTTTCTTCGGCCGCGACGACGGCGGCATTGCTCAACGCCACGAGGAGGGTGCCGACCGCCGCCGCTCCAATCCATTCGCGACGCGCCGGCAGCCTGATGCCGCCATGCCATCGGCGCCAGATGAGGAGTGCGCTGCCCGCGGCGATGAACCGCACCCCCGAGAGAATGAACGGCGGGACCTCGACCACCGCAACGCGGATAGCGAGGTAGGTCGATCCCCAGACGAAATAGAGCGTGAGAAACGCGGCGGTGAGAGCCGCGCGCCGTGGAGCTACGGTTGTGCGCCCGCCGGGGGGTCCATCACCTGGTGGAAGAGGCACGGCTCCTCGGAATAGACTGGCGGGAACTGCCACTGCGAGCCATCCCAGCGGATGAGCCCGCTCGAGGAAACCACCGCGTCCGTCGCTCCGTCGTTGACCGTGCCATAGATATCGATGCTCCCGACGGCCGTCGCGACCGGATAGCCCCATGCATCGACGATCCAGATGCGCGCCGTGCCGGGTCTGTCAGGATAATCGTCGCGCATCGCAAACGAGAACGCCGCGTAATTCTTCCCGCCCGGTCCGCGGACTCCGACCATCCTGACCTTCGACCAGAGGGCGTCATTGTTCCTGGTCCAGAAATCATCGTGCGCATATTCCAGCGCGCGATCGCTCGCCGGCTTGAGGTAATCGCGGTACCGCTCCCACGACGAATCCGCGACGCGCTTGAAGAATTGCCACGCGCCTGCGCGCGCATCGGATGGAATCGGGTTCACCGTCGGTGCGGCGAACGTGCCGGGGACGACTACGGCGAACGGGGCACGCGCCGCGGGCGCGAGCGCAAAGAACCAGCCGGGGTGGGCGACTTCGTCACACGCCGCGCGCCACGAGCTCGGCGGCTGAAAGCGCTGGCGCCTGACGATCCGTGCGTGGACGGTGCGCTCGAGATGATCGCCATCGGGGAAGAGATAGACCGTGACAGGATCGCCGACACTCCCCATCGGGACCTCGCCAAGCGAGTCGAACTGCGATGCAATGCCGGATTTCATCAGCCGCGCGCCGGTGAACCTCGCCTCGGTGACCGGTGGCGGATTGGGGTCCCGGATCACGAGCGCCTGGGCGCCCAGGATTCCGGGCGCCACGATCAGTGCAGCGAGCAGGCGGTGGGTCACGGGTCCCGTCATCATCACCTCATCATTGCTCCGGTAACAGAACGAATCGCGCGACGCGCGCAGGATCGAAGTACTTCTGTGCCGCAGCCTGGACCATCGCCGGTGTCAGGGCGTCGAGCCGCGCGCTCCAGCCGAGGAACTCCGGGAGCGGCCGCCCGGTATCGGGCCCGTCCGGGTCGGCATAATCGGCGAGTTCCTGCATCCACCATTCGTTGGTCTTGACCGCGACTTCATTTTCGCGGCGCGCCTGTTCGGTGAACTTCTCCAACTCATCGGGCCTGGGACCGTCGCTGCGAAACGTCGCGATGATCTGCTGCGCGGCCAACCAGAGAGTGTCGGCTTGGGCGGGCGCCGACTTGAAATCGATGATCGTCCGATAACGCCTTCTCGGCACCCGCTCCAGCGTGGTCGACACATCGACACCGTAAGTCGCGCCCATCGCCTCGCGCAATTTGTCGAGTAACCGTTCCTGCACAATCTCGGCCGCCGCGTCGCCGGCGAGATCGTCGGCCGGGCCATCGATCGTCGCCGCTCCGCTGAATAACACGATCTGCGAGCTCACCGGTTCCTTTCCCTTGTGCACCACCTTGGTGATCTCGCCCTCGGGCGGTACCGGCGCGACATCGCGCCACGCGTGAACGGCCCCCGACGATGGCAAGCCGCCGAGCCATTGCTCGACCAGCGGCCGCAGCGAATCGACCTTCACGTTTCCTACAATGATGAACACAAAGCCGTTGAAGTCGCGGTACCAGTCACGATAGATCGCCAGTGCCCGGCCGGCGTCGAACGAATCGACCCGCGTGGCGGTCATCGGCCGGGCACGAGGACTGTTCTGTCCCAGTGTGAGCGCAATGGTGTCGCCGAGCACTGCTTCCGGCTGCGCGCTGCGGTTCTGAAGCACGGTGCGCACCTGATTGCGGAACGCGGTCACCGCGGCAGTATCGAGTCGCGGCGACGTTCCGGTGAGCCAGAGGAGCTGGAATCCCGCTTCCAGGTCCTGCGGCGCCGTGACGAGCCCGAGCCCCTCGCTCGTTTCGTCGACCTCGGGAAACGCGAACGCGATCTTGCCGGTGAGCTTCCGCTTGAGCGACATCGCGTCGAAATCGCCGGCGCCGCTCTGCTGCATCACGGCCGTGGCGAACGCCGCGTTGGTGAGCTGATCGTCGGCGATGAGCGACATCCCGCCCAGTGCTTCACCGGTGACCTGGACCTGGTCCGCCTTGAAATCGGTGGGCTTGATCAGGACTCGCACGCCGTTGGACAGGCGCCAGTCGGTCACTCCCAGGTCGGCGTAGGTCGTATCTGACACAATCCGGCCGGGCGCCGGCGGATTGGGAACCAGTGCCGTCGTCACCGAATGTTCCTCCCACGCCGGGAGTGTCATCGTGTCGGTGCGCGCGAGGATCGCGATGAGCGTATCGCGGGTCGGCAGCGTCGGCTTCGCCTTGTCGGGCGCGACCACCGCGATGAATCGATCGGTTCCGCGCGACATCTCGCGCACGGCGGCGTTGACCTCGTCAAGTGTGATCGTCGGCAGGATCCGCTGGGCCAGCGCGTACCGGTCGGTGGCCGAGACGACGGTGCTGCCGTAGAGGTACGATGCGATCGTCCCGCCGACGTACGCATCCGACTCGGTCTTGCCGACCTCCTTGGCCGCGTCCTCGCGCGCGCGCAGCAGCGACGTCTTGGCGCGATCGAGCTCGGCGGGAAGCACGCCGTGTTCGTCGAAGCGCCGGAGTTCGCGAAGTGCCGCTTCGAAGGCCGCGGCGCTTTCTCCCTCCTTGGCGGTGACGGCGAGTTCGAAGAGTTGCAGGTCGCGGATGAAGCCGCCCGGCCCGAAGAACGCGGTGATGAACGGTTCCTGCGGGCGCCGACTCAGTTCCTGCATCCGCTGCGAGGCGATCGTGCTGAACAGCGAGTTGATCAGGTCGCGGCGCTCGTCGGCTTCGGTGCGATCGTCCGCCGTGGGACGCCGGACCAGGAGCTCGACCGATTCAGTCGTTTCCTCGGGATCGGTGATGATGGCGACCCGCGTTCCGGGGATTACCGGGACCGGTGCGTCGGTGCGCGGGCGCTCGTGCACCGGGTTGCGCAACGATCCGAACCGGCTCTTGATCAGAGCGCGAAGTGAGTCGAGCGGATAATCGCCGATCGCCACCACGGCCATGAGGTCGGGACGGTACCAGTCGTGGTAGAAGCGTCGCATCGGTGCCGCCGTTGCGCGAGCGATGATGCCGGTATCGCCGATCGGCAGCCGCACGGCGTAGCGCGATCCCTGGAAGAGGACCGGCAGCTCCTTGTCTCGAATGCGCGAACCGGCGCCGAGGCCGCTCCGCCACTCGCCGAGCACGACGCCCCGTTCGGAGGCGACTTCGCTGCTGTCGAACTTGTCGCCGGCGGCCCAGTCCTGGAGGATGTCGAACGCTCGCGCCACCAGTTCGGGCTTGTCGCTTGGCACCGGCAGGATGTACTCGGTCTGGTCGAACGACGTCTCGGCGTTGAGGTCGGCTCCGAATTTCACGCCGATCGACTCGAGGTACTTGACCAGGTCGTTTCGCGCGAAATGCGTGGTGCCGTTGAACCCCATGTGCTCGATGAAATGCGCCAGTCCGCGCTGGTCCTCGTCCTCGAGGATCGAACCGGCGCGGACCACGAGCCGGAGCTCGAGGCGGTGCGCCGGATAGCTATTGTAACGAATGAGATAGCTGAGCCCATTGGAAAGCCGGCCCGTGTGGAGCGCGGTGTCGGCCGGGAGCGCCGGCGACGCGGCCGGATGCGTGCCGGGGCGCTGGGCGGCGAGCGGAGCAGCCGCGATCATCACGGCGAGAAGGGGAAGACGCATCACGATTCCGGAAGGGGTCGAGTGGAAGGTAACGGCGGGATTGGGTGTCAGATGTCGACTCGATGAACCGCCGGTTCGCCGTAGCGCGCGCCGATCACCTTGCAGCGGAGATTGGGAAGGACCGCGACGTCGGTCGCCACGTGGGTGTGTCCACACCAGACGGAAAAGGTGTGGCCCGGGTTCCGGGACGCGATCCGGCGGAGGACCTCTCCGGTTGATCCACAGACGAGGAGGGGATGCCACGCCGGATTGGCGAGGCGACCGGAACGCGGCAGCGACTCGACGAACGGCGGAATGTGGGTCACGACTATCACTCGACCTGCTGCCTCGACGGCGCGTTCGAGGAGGACCTCGAGACGTTCGGCGTCGGCTCGGGCGAGGGCGCGTTTGACCACGAGTTTGCCCGCGCGCGACGCGAAGGCGGCAAGTTCGGCGATCAAACGGTCGTCATTCAGCACCAGGGGAGTGGCCATGGGATCGCCGGCGAGGCCGTCGGCCCAGCCATCGACTCCAACCACGGCGAGATCCTCCCCGAGCTCGATCACTCCTGCCGGCGGAAGCCAGCGGATCTCCGGGCGCCGTGCGGTCAGATCGGCGACCAGGTCGCGGACCCGGGCGACGCTGGAGCCGTAGTGGTCGTGGTTGCCGAGGACGAAATAGACCGGGCGCTCTGCCGCATCGGCGATGAATTCGAGTTCGGCGGCGAGGAGGCGCGCCACCGTGAGGTCGCCGGTGAGGATGACGGCTTTCCCTGGCAATTCGCGCAATGCGGTGCGAAGGGTCTGGCGGGCGGCGGGATGGGCGTGGTCGAGGTGAAGGTCGCCGGCCCGGAGAAGTGCTTGCATACTGAAAGGTACGGCCCTGTACCAACGTCATAGGCGGCGGCGGCTACAGGGGTTACGTCTTGTGCGAATGGTCAAAAAGTAGTCAAATTGATACTTGACCCCAGAAACATCACTTCACCCTGTTCAGGAGGCTTCATGCTGGTGAGACTGCTACGTGGAATGACGTTGAGTGCTGGTGCTGCTGTCGGCTTGGCGCTGGTGGTGCCGAGCGCGGCGCATGCGCAGGCGCAGACAAGCGGGACCCGGTTTGGCGTGGAAGCCGCCTACGCGGATCACTTCAACCTTGGCGTCGGCGCGTTCGTCAAGTTCCACCTGGCGGAGCTGAGCGGGAAGCCGCTCACCGGCAGGGTGTCATTCGACTACTACTTCCCCAGCAGTAATAATTTCGATTGCGGCTTCGACAACTGCGGCGTCTCGGTACACTACTTCCAGATCGCCGCCGACGGCCTGTACGACATCTCCTCCAAGGGGAACGTCAAGCCATACGTCGGCGCCGGGCTGGATTACGCCCATTTCTCCGAGTCGTTCAGCGATTGCCCCGAGTGCGGCACGTTCAGCGGCGGCACCGGCGGCATTGGTCTCGACATCCTCGGCGGCCTCAACTTCATGGCCAACTCGAAGCTGATGCCGTTCGTCGAAGTCAAGCTCGGCCTCGGTGGCGGCGTCGCCGCCTACAGCGGCAGCGAGTTCGTGCTCAAAGGCGGCATCCACTTCTAGTCGCCAGTTTGTAGTATCAGGCATCACCAGCCGGCGGCTCCCCTGGGGGCCGCCGGATTTTTTCCGCCCGCCGCATCTACCTTCCGCGCGATGCCGCTCCCGATCGAACCCGCAATTCCCGAGCTTCGCGCCGCACTGGCACGGCACTACAGGGCTGTGCTTGAAGCGCCGCCCGGTGCGGGAAAGACCACCCGGGTCCCGCTGGCGCTGCTCGACGAACCGTGGCTCGGTGGCCAGCGAATCGTGATCCTGGAGCCACGCCGCCTGGCCGCGCGCGCGGCTGCCTTGCGCATGGCGACGACGCTGGGTGAAGCGATCGGCGGAACCGTCGGCTATCGAATCCGGCGCGACACTCGCGTTGGCCGGTCGACCAGGATCGAAGTGGTCACCGAGGGAATCCTCACCCGGATGCTGCAACATGACCTCGCGCTCGACGGGGTCGGGCTCGTCATCTTCGACGAATTTCACGAACGCTCGCTCGTTGCCGACACCGGCCTCGCGCTCACACTTGCGTCGGCGGAATCGCTGCGTGACGATCTCCGCATTCTGGTGATGTCGGCGACCCTCGACGGTCGTGTCGTCGCCGATCTGCTCGGCGGGGCACCCGTGGTACGCAGCGCGGGATCCAGCTATCCGGTTGTCACCGGCCTTGCTCCGCCGCGGCCAGGAAGCCGCATCGAGGCGCACGTGGCGAGCGTGGTCCGCGAGGCACTCACCGCCGAGGCCGGTTCGCTTCTCGTCTTCCTTCCCGGCGCCGGCGAGATCACCCGCGTCGCCGAACGGCTCGCGGGGAATGTCCCGGCCGACACGATCGTCCGTCCGCTGCATGGATCGCTGCCGGCCGACGCGCAGGACGCGGCGATTGCGCCTGCGACAGCTGGAAAACGGAAAGTCGTCCTCGCCACCAGCATCGCCGAGACGTCGCTCACGATCGACGGCATCCGGGTGGTGATCGACAGCGGCGAGATGCGGATTCCGCGCTTCTCCCCTCGCACTGGTATGACGCGCCTCGAGACGGTGCGCGTATCTCGCGCATCGGCCGACCAGCGGCGCGGGAGAGCCGGACGGCTCGAACCGGGGATCTGCATTCGCTGCTGGAGTGCTGCCGACGATGCCGGGCTCGTTCCATTCACCCGTCCGGAAATCCTCGATGCCGATCTTGCGTCGCTGGCGCTTGACCTGGCCGCGGCAGGATTCACCGATCCCGGCGAGTTGCGCTGGCTCGATCCGCCGCCACACGCCGCCTTCGCCCAGGCCCAGGAACTCCTCCGCTTGCTGGGAGCGCTCGACGCCGCCGGACATATCACGCCGCACGGCGAAGCGATGACGGCGCTCGGCGCTCATCCGCGATTGGCGCACATGCTGGTGCGCGCCCGCGAAGCCGGTGGCGACTCCCTCGCCACCGCGACGACACTCGTCGCTCTGCTCGAAGAGCGCGACATTCTGCGGAGCACCGACGGTCCGCCACTGGCCGACGTGACCACCCGCCTCGACGCGATCAATCGCGATGTCGACGCGATGCAGCTTGCAGGTGCCGAGGTCGATCGAGGCGCAGCAGCCAGGGTGCGCGAAGGTGTCCGGGAATGGCGCCGCCGCGTCGGTCCAGGTATCGAGGCAATTCCATCGGACGACGAGCTTGACGCCGGACTGCTGCTCGCGCTGGCCTATCCTGACCGGGTGGCGCAGCGGCGCGACGCGGTGGGGCGCTTTCTCCTTCGCAACGGCCGGGGTGCTGTACTCCCCTCGCGTGATCCGCTGGCGCACGCAGAATGGATCGTCGCGGCGGCGATCGACGACACCGGGCGCGACGGCCGAATCACGCTCGCAGCACCGCTCGACGTAACCCAGCTCGTTGCGCGTGCCGCGGAACAGACCACCAGCGTGGACGAGATTGAGTGGAACGCCGCGACCGGGAGCGTCGTCGCCAGGTCGCGCTTGCTCCTCGGAGCACTGGCGCTGCGCGATGTCGCGATTGCCGATCCCGATCCGGTCCGCGTCGCCGCGGCATTTCGTGGCGGGATCATCGGCGCCGGAATCGACGCCCTACCGTGGGGTTCCGCCGCGACGCTTCGAGCGCGCCTCGCCTTCCTGCATCATCACGACGAGTCGTGGCCAGACGTGAGCGCCGCCGCCCTCGAGCCGCGTCTCGAGGAGTGGCTCGGCCCGGACATGGTCCGCCTGCGCAAGCTCGACCAGCTCGCTCGCGTTGACATGGGCGAGGCGCTCCGTCGACTGCTCACCTGGGAGCAGCGCCGAGAGCTCGACGAACTCGCGCCCGAACGGATCGTGGTGCCGAGCGGTTCATCGGTCGCGATCGACTACGGCAAGCCGGCGGCTCCGACGCTGGCGGTACGGCTGCAGGAAGTCTTTGGAATGAGGGCCACGCCGCGGATCATGGCAGGGCAGGTGCCGCTCACGATGGAGCTCCTTTCGCCCGCGCGCCGGCCGGTGCAGGTCACACGGGACCTCGCCTCCTTCTGGGCGAACGGATACTTCGATGTGCGCAAGGACTTGCGGGGGCGGTATCCCAAGCACCACTGGCCCGACGATCCCCTTGCCGCGGAGCCGGTGCGAGGGGCCAAGCGGCGGAAGCGGTGACCGATGTCGCAGTAGCAATGCCACGGCCGCGGATGGTCATTGCGGCATCCAGGCGTCGTAGGGTGCCCGGAGCACGCCTTAAACGCGCCTTTCACGTATTAGGATCGCCAATTCGCCGAGCGCGTTTTCAGCGCGCGCAGCGGCAGCCCCACGGCGCCGAGCACCACGACCGAGCGCGTTTTCAGTGCGCGAAGCGGCAGTCCCCAACGCCGCCGAGCACCACGACCGAGCGCGTTTTCAGCGGCAGCCCCACGACGCCTCGCCCGACGATCACGGGCGTCCGGCAGCGCGCGAAGCGGCAGCCCAACACGCCTTTCCCGACGGCCGAGCGGATCCGTCGCTCTGTCAGCGCCCCGTCAGAGCGGACCTCCGCAGAAACCCGTAGCCGGTGCTTCCCGTAACGGCGACCATGCTTCCACTGGCACTCCTCCTTGCCGGACCGATTCGCGGTCCCGGCCCCGGCGATCCGCGCGTCCACGCCGGCCGGGCCGGACAGACCGCCGTCACGCCACCGCGGCTCGACGGGGCTGCGACGATCGACGGCGTGCTCGATGAACCGCAGTGGCGGCAGGCGGCGGTGCTCACCGGATTCTCGGAGTTCACCCCGGTCGACGGCGTTGCGGCATCCGATTCGACCGAAGTGCTGCTGTGGTATTCGTCGACGGCGTTGTACATCGGAATCCGGGCGATGGACAAGAGCGGTGCCGTGCATGCGACCCTTGCCGCACGCGATCAGATCTTCAGCGACGACAACGTGCAGATCTATCTCTCGACCTTCAACGATGGACGTCAGGCGACGCTTTTCGCAGTCAACCCGCTCGGCGTGCAGGCCGACGGTGCGGTCAACGAGAACGGCAGCATCTCGTGCAACGGGATGTCCAATTGCGCCGCGCAGACGCGTCAGCCGCCAGACCTGTCTCCCGATTTCGTCTGGGAATCGAAGGGTCGCGTGACGGCGGATGGATACGAAGTCGAGATCCGGATTCCCTTTCGCAGTGTGCGCTTCCAGCAGGCCAAGACGCAGACCTGGGGACTCAATGTGCTCCGCGTGGTACAGCGCACCGGCGAGGAGCAGACCTGGACGCCGGCGCGACGAGCCTCGTCGTCGTTTCTGGCGCAGTCGGGACGGCTCGTCGGTTTGACCGGGCTCGACGCGGGCCACGTGCTTGACCTCATTCCCACCGTGACGTCGCGAGTCGATTACGGGCCGCCCGCCGGGAGCAAGGACTGGCAGACGACAGGTGGTGCCCCGCAGATCGGCGGCGACCTCCGCTACGGGCTGACCCACAACCTCACGCTCAACGCGACGGCGCACCCGGATTTTTCGCAGGTCGAAAGCGACGTGCCGCAGTTCGCGTTCGATCCGCGGCAGGCGATTTTCTATCCGGAAAAGCGTCCCTTCTTCCTCGAGGGTACCGAGCAATTCGATGCGCCGTTCGGCATGATCTACACCCGACGGATCATCCAGCCGGTCTTCGCGTCGAAACTCACCGGGAAGGCGATGGGGACGCAGGTCGGCGTGCTCGCCGCGGTAGATGACCAGATCGGATCCAATTTCGGCGACAACCCCGTCTTCGTGATTGCCCGCGCGGCGCGCGACCTGGGGCCCGGGTCGCGCGTCGGGCTGGCGTGGACCGAGCAGCACGACGGACCAGAAGCCAACCGCGTCGGTGGCGCCGACGGACGGATCGTCTTCGACAAGGTCAACACCATCAGTTACGCGGGCGCACTGGCGCACGACGACGACGGGACCACCACCAACGATGGCGGGGCATGGTCGCTCGGCTATCGGCTCGATGGGGGTCACTTCCGGATGAACTACGGGTTTTCGGCAATCTCGCCCGACTTCATCACCCGGTCGGGGTTCATCTCGCAGGCTGGCGTCGGGAACGCCCAGCTGAGCAACAGCTACACCTGGCTCTGGCAGCACCGCGCCGTGCAATCGCTGACCTTCGAGGTCGCCCCGTCGGCCCACTGGCGATACGACGATCTGGTGCACGGTGGACCGATGCAGAACCGCTATCTCCACTTCAACCTCAACGCTCGTCTGCAGGGCGGGTGGAATGCCGGTGCCTCATATTTCCAGGAGAGCTTCGGATACGATCCCTCGATCTATACCAGTTACGGCCTCCTCCATCCCGATGGAAGCATCACGCCGTTCACTGGCGGGAACGACCGGCTCCCCAATCGTGACTATGTCGCATCGGTGAGCACGCCGACGTGGCGGCACTTCGATCTCAGCGTCTTCACCCTCGTGGGACTCACCGACGAGAACTATTTCGAATGGGCGCGCGGACGATTGATTACCGGATCGGTTCAGGCCGACTACCGGCCAACCGACAAGCTGCGCTTCAACCTCACCTACAGTCACACGCAGATCTTCCGGCCGAGCGATGGGTCACGGGTGGTGACCGAGATTGTGCCGGTTTTCACGGCGATCTACCAGCTCAGTCGAGCCGTCCAGCTGCGGATCATCTCGCAGTACGCGCTCGATGACCAGGACTCGTTGCGGGATGACTCGCGCACTGACCTGCCGATCATGATCCGTCATGCGGATGGGACCTACGTGCGGGCCAGCGCCTTCACGACCGGCATCCTCCAGACCAATTTTCTTTTCACCTTCCTTCCCAACCCAGGGACGGTGGCATATCTGGGCTACGGCACCGTCGACCAGCGCCCGGATCTCGATGGCCAGCCGCAGCTGAGCCCGGCGCAGAGCAGCTTTTTTCTCAAGGTCAGCTATTTATTCAGGAAACAGTGAGGGACGAAAGACGAGAGAAGAGAGAAGGGAGAAGCAAGACGAGAGAAGTCGGATCAGGCCCGGCTTTTCAGCCAAAGGCGAAGGGTGAGAGCTTGGGTCTCCTTGGAACACTTGATCAAGTTACTGATGACTGAAGTCTGTTCCGGAGCAAGTTCCACGAGGAATTCCAGCAATTCCGTTGTTTCAACGGCGGACCCATACGCGATTCGCAAATGCTGGCGGCAACGGGGTCCAGGTCCCAGTGCAAAACCTTCCGCAATCTTGAGGTGCACGGAAAGCGACGCCCGGCGAAGCTGGTCGAAGATCGAAGCGTTAGCCGGCCGCCAACTAGTCGCAGCGTGACGATGCACTGCAATGGCAACCATCCGGGCGCGTTGCCAAGCGAGCAAGTGGTGGTGGGATCGCACGCGGAATGATGGCCATCGCGGCGGGTCTCTAAGGGCTTCTCCAACGCAATACGCACCCTAACGCCGCGAACTTCTCTCGTCTCTCTTCTCTCGTCTCTCTTCACCCGCCGCGGCCACAAACTGTCGAAACAGCTCTCCGACGGCCGGCCCCTCGTCAAATGCCTCGGGATGCCACTGCACGCCGACGGCAAATCTCTGGTCCGGAAATTCGGCTCCCTCGATCAATCCGTCACTGGCAATCGCCGTCGCCGTGAGTCCACGGCCGAGTTCGCGAATTCCCTGGTGATGCATCGAGTTCACCGTAATCGATCCCCCGCCGAGCGCTTCACCAAGTCGTGATCCGTGCGTGATGTCCACGTCGTGGGCGAGATAGTCGCGCGTGAACCCGCCATCGGGGAAGTAGTCGTGGCGCGCCGATCCCGGCCGCTCCCGCGCGAGGTCCTGCCAGAGCGTCCCGCCCATTGCCACACTCAGTACCTGCAAGCCGCGGCAGAGGCCGAGAAAAGGTTTCTCCTCGGCAACGGCCCAGCGGGCGAGGAGAAGCTCCGTGGCGTCACGCGCGGCGTCGGTGCGCCCGAGCAGCGGGTGCGGGGCTTCACGATACGCCGCCGGATCGATGTCCACGCCGCCCGGGACGAGAACGCCATCGAGGCGATCGTAGATCGCGCGCAGCGTGTCGGCGTCGTCGGCCAGGAGGGGAACCAGGACCGGCACGCCGCCAACCCTGGCCACTGCGCGCGCATAGCGCTGATTCATCACCCACGACGCCGGCAGGTCGGCGGGAATCCCGTCGATCGCCTGCAGCGTCTGCGTCGTCACGCCAATCAGCGGACGGCGTCCCATCAGAGGACTCCTTCGGCGGTCTCGCTCACCAGCTGATCGACCACCGCCTTGAGATCGCCGGTGCGACGATAGGTCGCGATCTGGCGGTCGGCGCTGGTCCCTTCTTCGAGCATCCGGAAGGCGTAGTTCACTTCGTTGCGGGAGCCGAGTTCATCGACGATGTCGCCGATGAACCACTCGATCAGCTCGCGGATCAGCTCGCGCGCCGGGAGCTCGGTGGCGTTGCCGAAGTCGATCAGCTTCCCGTCGAGGCCGAAGCGCAGCGCCCGCCACTTGTTCTCTTCGATCAGGTTGGCCGAGTATTGCCGGAAGGTCATGTTGTCGCGCCGCAACTTCCAGAGCTTGGCGATGATCGCCTGGAAGATCGCGCCGATGCACACCGCCTCGTCGACGCGAGTGCAGACGTCGCACACCCGGAACTCCAGCGTCGGAAACTTGTGATGTGGACGCACATCCCACCAGAGCTTGCTCGCGTCGGGGATCGACCCGGTCGCCACCATCACATCGACGAACTCCTGGTAGTCGGCCCACGACGCCATCGTGCGCGGAATCCCGGTGCGCGGGAAGGCGCGGAAGACGACGCTGCGGTACGACTTGAGCCCGGTGTTCCGCCCCATCCAGAACGGCGACGACGTCGACAGCGCCAGCACGTGCGGCATGAAATAGCGGCAGACGTTCATCGCGTCGATGCGGAAGTCGGGATCCTCGATCCCGATGTGGACGTGCGTCCCGAAGATGAGGAGCGATTGCGCCAGCTCCTGCAGATCTTCCTTGACGCCGATGTAGCGCTCGAGCGGGGTGATCTCCTGCTCGATCCACGACGAGAACGGGTGGGTACCTGCCGCCGCGATCACCAGTCCATTCTTGGCCGCGAGGTCCATCACCAGCCGTCGCAGCCGGATCAGTTCGCTGCGCACCTCGGACGGCGTGTGGCACACCTGGGTTCCGATCTCGACCATCGACTGGTGGAGCTCGGGTTTCACTTCGCCCAGCATCACCGAATCTTCCTGCAGGATCTCGGTGATGTAGCTGCGCAGCTCGCGCGTGACCGGGTCGATGATCTGGTATTCCTCTTCGATTCCGATCGTGAGTGATGGTGCCTTCATCGCGGCTCCACGACGAATGAGGGAATGGTCGAACCGCCGCCGGCCGTGACGTTGACCAGCGTCGAGGTGGAAATCCGCGACAGCATCCCGTCGGCCCACGCTCCGTGCCAGCAGAACGGCGCCGTGTCGACGATCCGGTCGTCGCGCGTGACCATCCCGTCGACTACCGCGGCAAATGGCTCCGACGGGAGCGTGATCCGATGCTGCACCACGTGCGGCTCGGCCAGCGCGCGGGTCACGGCGATCTCCCACTCCGACGCGTCGACTTCCCAGCCGAGGACGATTCCCGCGCCGCCGTAGTCATCGTTGGGCTTGAGGACGAGATCGTCACGATGCTCGCCGATCCACGGCACCAGGTCGATCGTCTTGCCGTCGATCGTCGTGTGCCGTTCCTCGACCACTCGCGTCCACGGCACGTGGCGCGCAATCGCTTCGCGCTGCAACGACGTGAAGTGGTCGGCGTTGCGCTCGTCGGAGAGGACGGCGAGCGACGCCTTCTTGTGGAGCGGCTTGCACGAAAACGGATTGACCATGCACACCGCCCCTTCGACCACCGCGCGCACCAGCGGATGCTCGAGGCCGCACTCCTCTACCAGCTCGTGAATCAGCACCCGCTTGTAGACGAGATCGACCACCGTGCCGCCCGCCTCGCGCAATCGGCCTCCTTCGTACGTCAGCGCGTCAGGCGTCGTGATGACGCATTCGCATCCCATCGACTGGAAATACTCCTGGCAGATCCGGAACTCCGGGACGGTGGGGACGTCGTGCCAATCGACGATCGCAATCACCGGCAGCGTGCGCACACCCCGGAAGGCGTGCCACGTCTTCAGGAGCGTGTTGAAGAGATGATGACGCGCGGGGAGCGGCTTTACCACCCAATCCTCGGTGAAGCGACGCATCGCCGGCATCGCCAGGAAAAGCTCGGCGAGGATGTCGCAGTATCCGGTTCCCGCCGGAGTCTCGGCGTTGTATTCGGTGATGCGCGCCACGCCATCGGCTGGATCGATGAATGCATCGAGCCGCGATAGCGGCGCCGGCACGTGCAGTTTCGGCGCCGACTCGAGCAGCGTGACTTCCCAGTCGTTGAGGCGAAACTGCTCACGGAATCCAGGATCGCTCGTTGCCGCCTCGCCAATCACGCGAAAGGCGCCGAGGAGTTCGGCCGACACCGAACGAAGCGCCGAGTATTCCCGCTCGCGCAGGAGCCGCGGCCGCACCACGGTACAGAGGGGACGATCGCCGAACGAGAGGCCGCGCTCCATCTGACGCTCGTCCAGCCACGCCGCTGACTCCAGCGCCAGTGCGTCGCTGAGTCCGTCGTGCCAGGCGCGGACCGGATCGTCAAGCACGCTGCGGATTCCCGGGCTGCGCCGTGCAACGGCGTGCAATCATGGAGCGGTCATCTCGCGTCCGGCAAAGAGTGCCGCGGCCGACGGTGCCGGCGCGGTTCGCGGTTCGAGCGCACGCTCGATCGCGACATCGGCCATGGTGCGCACCGCCCAGTCGAAGTACGCCGGCGTCAGCGAGTTGACGTCGAAGTCGGGGGCCGGATTCATGAAGTCGATCGCATATGGCACGCCGTCCTTGATCGCCCATTCGATCGAGTTCATGTCGTAGCCGAGGGCGCGCACCAGCGTCCGCGACTGCCCGATGATCCGGGCCCGCATCTCCATCGACAGGAACGTGTCGCTGACGTGATACTTGCGTTCCTTCGGATCGTACTTGATCGGCATCACATGGTGGCGCCCGATGCAGATGCATCGCACGAATTCATCCCACTCGATGAATTCCTGCACGATCATCGCGAGGAGACCGGACTCGTCGTAATGGTGAATCAGCTCTTCGAGCGAACGGCAGACATAGACGTCACGCCAGCCGCCGCCATGCGCATCCTTGAGGACGCATGGCAACCCGACGTGGCGGATCACGCCCTCCCAGTCGAGCGGATATTGCAGGTTGCGCAACGACTCGTCGTGCCGAATTCCCGGTACGTATGCCTTGTTGGGGAGCGCCACCGTTTTCGGGGAACGGATGCCGCACGCCTCGGCGAGTGTTGCGCCGAAGAACTTGTCGTCCGCGGTCCACATGAACGGATTGTTGATGACGGTGACACCGGCAAGGACCGCGTGCTTGAGCCAGATCCGGTAGAACGGCACTTCGTGCGAGATCCGGTCGATCACGACGTCCCAGGGAATCTGCTCGTCGAGGGTCGGGGCACCGAGCGCCACGTACTCGGCCGTGACGCCGACGTCGCGGCGGCGAACCTCTTCGATGAACGCCGGCGGCCATGACCATTCGCGGCCGACGAGGAGACCGATGCAGCGCGGTCGAGCGGGTTCGGGCATCGGGCCTCCGGGTCAGGAGAGACGAGAGAAGAGAGACGAGAGAAGGGACAAGGGAGAGTAACCCAGTAATTATCTGGCCTGGAATCTATCGGATAGCCTGGCGCGATGGTGCGGATCTACCGGGTTTCCCGTGGGCGATACCCGGCACTATCGGCGCATTCTCAGAGCTTCGGCGATCAACGTCTGGCATCCTGTGTCGGTGACGGTGTTCCGGTCAGTCGTGCCCACCGATGTACAGCTGCAGCATCTGCTGCCACCACGGCCAGTCGTGTGCCCATGCATCCCACACCCTGAGCGCATTGCCGATCCCCTTCTGCCAGAGCAGCGCCGAGAACGCTTCATTGGCCGCGCAGAGCGAATCGTCGCGCCCCACGGCGAGGATGATGTCCATCCGCCGGAACGCCGCCATCCGTTCCGGATCATGCTCGTTCGTCATGAACTCGGCCGGATTGCAGAAGTACACCGGCCCATCCGACTCGCCGTGCGTGAGCCGCCGGATGTCGGGGAGTCCACTGAGCGACAGAACCCGGGCGACGAGTTGTGGATGGCGAAGCGCGAAAGTGATCGCATGATAGCCGCCAAACGACGCTCCCGCCGTGATCAGCACCGGATCGGGATTGACCGATGCAATCAGCGGAAGCACCTCGTGCTCGAGACAGGCGTCGTATGCCAGATGCCATTGGGCACGTTCCGCGACCGGAATGGTCTCGTCGTACCAGCTGGCGTCGTCGACGCTCGCGACACAGCAGAGCTGCACCGTTCCCGACTCGATCAGTCCGCCAATCGCGTCGGGCATCTGCTGCTCTTCCCATTGGTGGTAGCTCCCGCGCGACGTGGGAAAGACGAGCACCCGCGCACCGGCGTGGCCGAGGATGAGGAGGTCCATCTGCCGCCCGTCCAGCGCGGCGCTCGACCAGGTGTGATGTTGACGTTGCCACATCCACCAAAACTACATGGCCTCGTCGTTGCCACCCTTCCCGTCGCCTTGGCGACCCAGTCGGCGATCGCGACCAGCTGCGAATCGTCGTGGCAGACGGTCGCCCTGCAGCGACTGGATCACGCCGCTGCGACGAGTCCCGGGCGCGGCGCATCCTCACTGATCGGACCGATGGCCGCGATCCGCGCGGATTCCCGGTGCCGGCAGACGGAGACGAAGATGATCCGGTATACCATGGTGCTGGTCGCGGTCTTGGCAGGTGCGGGGCCGGCTGCGGCGCAGGTGTCGATCGCCGGTCGCTGGACCACCGACTATCCCACTGCAATTCGTAATGAGAACGGTGAAGAGACCGTCGTCACGACGCGGAGGGCAGTCTTCGACCTGGCGCTCAAGGGAGACTCGGTGACCGGGACCTGGACCCTCGCCGCAGACAGCGGTGGCCCCGCAGCGACGCCACTCGCGGTACACGGGGCCCGGCACGGCACCGGATATCTCCTGCAGACCGATCCCGTCGACCGGCACATCAGCGTGAACGGCGACGAGAGCACGCTCCGGATGGCGACCCGGTACCAGGTCGAAGTCCACGGCGATGCCCTCGCTGGATCCTCGACTCTCTTCGCCGTCGACGGATCGATGGAGATGCCAGACCGCGCCTTTGCCGCAACGCGAGTCAAACCGTAGCTCATCGGCCTCGCGGCCGCGGCCGCACCCACGCATCGTCTACGCGATGCGCCGCGGCGCGAGCACAGCCAACCTGCCGACGCCAGCACGCCGATGCTATTGTTGCTCCTCACCGGAGGAGCGCGTGAACGACGCACCACAGCAATGGATTCGTGGCGAATACCTGGTGTCGACCGATCGCGATCGCCTCGACCTCGAAGCCGCGCTGGCCCTGCTCCGCACCACCTTCTGGGCCAGCACGATTCCCGTCGCGGTGCTCGCGCGCGCGGTGGAGAATTCGCTGGCATTCGGCTTGTATCAGGGATCGACGCTGATCGGTTTCGCCCGCGTGGTCACCGATCGCGCGACCTACGGCTACGTCACTGACGTGGTCGTCGCCGAATCGCACCGCAACGCCGGTCTCGGCCGGTGGCTCACCGAATGCGTGATCGCACACCCCGACCTGCAGAACCTGCGACGGCTCACCCTGCTGACACGCGATGCACGCACGCTCTACGAACGATGCGGATTCGAGGTGGGGCCGGACGAGGCGCACGTCTACATGGAGCGGCGCTAGAAGGAGAGAAGAGAGAAGGGAAGAGGGAAAAGAGGGAGAAGAACAATAGAAGGGAGAAGACGAGCTACATCGCGGGTCAGTCGTTCCGGATGATTTCCGCGGGGTTCACTTGTCCGGCGCGCCGACCGGGGATCACCGTTGCCAACCCGGCAACGACCGCCAGCACCATCGGCACGACGAGGTAGGTTGCCGGGTCGTGGATCGTCACGCCGTAGAGGAGGGTTGCTGCCATTCTCGACAGCATCCACGCGCCAGCGAGACCAGCCCCGATTCCGACCACCACTGTCGTCCCCATTTCACCCGCCACCAGCCCGATCAGATTGCCGGAGGTGGCTCCGAGCGCCGCGCGGATCCCCAGCTCGCGCGATCGTTGCGCCACGCCATGCGCCACCACGGCGTAGACGCCCAGCGACGCGAGCACGAGCGCCAGGGTCGCGAAGAGCGAGATGAGGACGGTATTCGTCCGCCTCGGCGCAAGCGAGCTGCTCCGCACCACGTCCATCGTTCGCAGGTGAAAGATCGCCTGCGACGGGTCGCTCGCACGCACGCTGGTCTGCATCGCCGCAAGCACCGCGTTCGGTGCGAGCGCCCCGCGGGCGACCAGCGCGATTGTGGACGGCACGGTGCGATACACCGACCGATACATCTGCGGCATCGGCTCGGCATCGAGGTGCATTTCATGGATGTCACGGACGATGCCAATCACCTTCACGACGCCGCTTCCCTCGTGGAATGTGCGCCCGAGCGCGTTCACCCGTGGCCAGTACATCGTTGCCATGCGCTGGTTGATCACCGCCACCTGGGACGCGAGCGAGTCGTCGTCGGGCGTGAATGTGCGGCCAGCCAGAAGCGGAATCCCCATCGCCTCGAAGTATCCCGCTGATGCGTAAAGCTGCAGCGGCCCGGGACGTTCGTCGTCTTTGGGCAGCGGCGGCATCCCGTCGGGCACGATGCTGAGGAGGATGCCGCCGCCGAAACTGAGCGGCAAGGTGTTCACCACGCCGGCGGCTGTGATTCCAGGCGTAGCGGCGAGCCGTCCGAGGATGTCGTTCACGACCCGCAGTCGGGATTGCTGCGCATTGGTCGCCGACGGGAACGACATCTCAAGCGTCCCCACGTTTGGCGATCCGATCTCGCCATCAAGTCGCAGCAATTGCCGGAACGATCGGAGCATCAGCCCCGCGCCCACGAGGAGCACCACCGTGAGTGCCAGTTCAACGCCCACCAGCACCCGGCGGCCGCCGTTGGCGCCGCGAGCGCTCCCGCCATGCCCGCCGCCGGACTTGATCGTCTCCCCGAGGCTGGTGCTGCTGCTCCGGATCGCCGGCCAGAGTCCGAAGGCGATGCCGCACACCATGCCGAGTACCGCACCGAAGCCCAGGACGCGAAGGTCGATGCGCGCCGGCGCCACACCAGCTAGTGCGTCGGGAACGAGCGACCGCAACAGGCCGAGCGAGATGGGCGCCAGCGCGACACCGAGCAGGGCGCCCCCAAGGGAGAGCAGTGTGCTCTCGGTGAGCAATTGGCGCACCACGCGTCCCCGACTCGCACCCAGCGTTTCGCGCACCGCCATTTCCCGGCGTCGCGCGACCGCCTGCGACAACAGCAGGTTGGTGACGTTCACGCAGGCAATCAGCAGCAGGATTCCGGTCGCGCCGAGCAGGATGAGGAGGCCCTTGCGCCGGTCGCCGACCAGCGTCTGCTGGAGCGGGAACGCTGTACCGGTGCGGCGCAACGTGGCCACGTTCTCCGGAAGATTGGTCTCCGCGGCGCTGGCAGAATCGCGGGCGATGCCAAGTTGCCATTTTGCCAGCAATTGACTCGCTGCGTTCGCGACGCTGACGCCTGGTGCAACTCGCGCTATGACCTGGGAGAAGAGGAAGCCGCGGAACGGCTCGAAGGTTTCGAATGTCGAAGGCACCGACATCGGAATCCAGATATCGCTCATCTGCGGGAACGAATATCCCCGCGGCATCACCCCGATCACGGTGAACGGCTTGCCGTTCAACAGGATCGTGCGTTCGAGCATCGCCCGGCCGCCATACTGCCCCTGCCACAGCTCCCACGAAAGCACGACCACCCGGCCGTGACCGGGTGCCCCCTCGTCGGCGGTGAAGGTGCGGCCAATCCTCGCGGGTACGCCGAGGGTGTTGAAGAAATCGGCCGTGACGACTCCGGCGGTGATCCGCCGCGGGTGGTCGGGATCGGAGAGATTCAGGCCGCCCGATGCCCACGCCGCTGTGTGCGAAAAGGCGCCGTGCAGTGCGGCCACGTCGTTTATATCCACGCTGTGATTGGCAAACCGCTGCTCGCTGGGCTGACCGGGGCCGGCGTCGAATGGAACTTGCACCATCGGGAGCGTGACGAGTTGCCCGGGATTGTGGAACGGCAACGGTCGCAGCATCGCCGCATCCACCGCGGAAAACATCGCGGTGCTCGCTCCGATGCCAAGCGCCAGCACCCCGATCACCGCGAGGGAGAATCCCGGGCGCTGCCGGAGTCGCCGCGCGGCGTAGCGGATATCCTGGCCGAGCCACTCGATCGCCGCGAACCCCCACTGGTCGCGACTCGTCTCGCCGATCCGGGTCGCGTTGCCGAAGCGGCGACTGGCGGCGACCCGGGCGTCGGCCTCGGAAGCTCCCGGCCCGCGCAGCGCCTCCGCCCGCAACTCCCGATGCAGCCGCATCTCCTCTTCCAGCTCACGCGACGCCCGCTCGCGAAAGAGAAACAACCGCAGGCGGCGCATCCACATCGCGACGCTCGAACTCACGCCGGCCTCAGTACGGCCGCGATGGCATGACTCACCCGCCGATACGACTCCAGTTCGCGCACCAGCTGTTTGTGCCCGGCCGCGGTGATCCGGTAGTAGCGCGCCCGGCGGTTCTCCGCCGTGCGCCCCCACTCTCCGGTGACCCATCCGCTGATCAGCAACCGCTGCAATGCCGGATAGAGCGAGCCCTCCTCCACCTGCAGCACGTCGCGCGACGCGCGCTGAATCGCCTCGGCGATTTCAAACCCGTGCGCCTCGCCGGCGCGCTCGACGGTGCGGAGAATCAGCATGTCGAGGGTGCCGGGCGGGATGTCGGAGCGACGGGTTGTCATGACATAGACAATCTATGTCACGCCGTGAACTCCGCAAGCGGGGGAAAGAGAGACGAGAGACGAGCGAGGAGAGATGTCCGGCAAGCCGCGTGGCCCCTTCTCTCTTCTCTCTTCTCTCTTCTCTCTTCTCTCTTCAATAGATTGCCTCAATGTCGTCCCCGTCCTTCCAGCTCGGCGGTATCGGTCGCGCCCTCCGGCACCGCAATTACCGGCTCTTCTTCATGGGGCAGGGGACGTCGGTGGTCGGTACCTGGATCACCCGCGTGGCGACGAGCTGGCTCGTCTTCCGCCTGACCCACTCGGCCGTGCTCCTCGGGGTCGTCAATTTCGCCGGGCAGGTCCCGACCTTCATCCTGTCGCCACTTGCCGGTGTCTGGGTCGACCGCCTCGACCGCTACAAAGTCCTCTTCGTGACCCAGACGCTCGCGATGCTGCAATCGTTCGCACTGGCGGCGCTGGCCCTCACCGGCGTGATCCAGGTCTGGCACATCCTGGCACTCCAGGTCGTCCAAGGGATGATCAACGCCTTCGACACGCCGTCGCGCCAGAGCTTCCTGATCGAGATGGTCGACGACCCCGCCGATCTTTCCAACGCCATCGCGCTCAACTCGACGATGGTCAATGGCGCGCGGCTGATCGGACCGGCGATCGCGGGCATCCTGATCTCGACCGTGGGCGAAGGGTGGTGCTTCCTCATCGACGGCGTGAGTTACCTCGCCGTGCTCGATTCACTCTGGTTGATGCGGGTGGCGCACCGGCTGCGCGAATTCCGCGACACGCGCGTCTGGGATGAACTGATCGACGGCGTCCGCTACGCCACGGGATTCACGCCGATCCGCGCGATTCTCCTGCTTCTCACCGTGACCAGCATCGCGGGGATGCCCTACTCGGTGCTGATGCCGGTGGTCGCAAGCGACGTCCTCCACAGCAACGCCGCGACCTACGGCTTCCTCATGGGTGCCGTCGGAGTCGGCGCGCTCATCGGTGCGCTGCATCTCGCCTCGCGCACCTCGGTGCGGGGCCTGGGACGCATCGTTCCCATGGCGACGATGCTCTTCGGCGGTGCGCTGGTCGCCTTCTCGGCGTCGCGCAATGTCTTCCTGTCGATGGGCCTCCTCCTCCTCGTGGGCACCGGCTTCATGACCCAGACCGCGGGAAGCAACACGCTGCTGCAGACGCTGGTGCGTCCGGAGATGCGGGGCCGCGTGATGGCGTTCTATACCATGGCGATCATGGGAACGATGCCGTTCGGAGCGCTGCTGGCCGGTGCCCTCGCCCAGCGGATCGGCGCACCGGACACGATCCTGGCCGGAGGCCTCACCTGTATCCTGGCTGGCGCGGTCTTTCTGCGGTATCTCCCCAAGCTTCGGGAGGTGATCCGCCCCATTTATATCGAGCGCGGGATCATTCCGCCGCCAGACGGACCGTGACGCCACCCGGGTCTCCGTTTCGTCGCCGCGACGTGCTTGCCCGCCGACGTTTCGCCCCCTAACGTTGTGGCGCCATGACCGCCAGAAACTTCCCGCCAGGCGTCACATCCCGAGCCGGGAAGACGTCATTCACCATCCCGGGTCGGACCGCGAGCCGGATCTGACTACCCTCGGACACCGTTCGGTGCCGCGGCAACCCGGCGGATCGCTACCATACACCTCGACGCCATGACTGATACGATGCCATCGACGATCGACCGATCGCGTTCGATCTCTCGCCGCTCCGGCGGCGACCGCACCAATCGCGCCGCAGCGATGATGCGATTCCTGTTTGCCGGCTTCTTCCTGGTCGCTTCGGCCGCGACCGCCGGTGCGCAACGGGCGGCGCCGCTGTCGCTGTCGCTCCAGGAGGCCCTCGCCCGCGCCGACCTGGCGTCTCCCGCCGTGGGGATCGCGCGCGCCGGAATCACCGGTGCGCAGGCGAGCTGGCTGCGCGCACGCTCGTCGTACCTGCCGCAGTTGAACGGGAGCGCCACCTATACCCGCACGCTTCAGTCGGAGTTCTCGGCCTTCGCCGCGACGACACAGGACACGTTTCCGGCGCCGGTCAATTGTCACCATTTCGTTCCCAATCCGTCGCTGCCGCTCGCCGACCGCCTCGACTCGCTGGAGCACGCCGTCGATTGCACCGCGAACGGATCGATCTTCAGTCTTGCGAACTTGCCGTTCGGGCAGGCGAACACCTGGAATTTCGGTGTCTCCGGATCGCTGACCCTCTTCGACCGCAAGATCGCGGGGCAGATGGCGACCGCTGATGCCGGGCGGCAACAGGCATCGATCGAAGTCGACGCGCAGCGCGCGGCGGCAGTCGTCAACGTGGCCCAGGCGTACTTCGACGCGCAGCTGGCGCAGCGGCTGGTCGACATTGCCGATTCCACGCTGGCCCAGGCGCAACGGACCTTCGACCAGACCCGCCTCGAGCGCCAGGTCGGCAACGCCGCGGAGTTCGATCAGCTGCGCGCCGGAGTGGCGCGCGACAATCAGTCGCCGGTGGTGATTCAGCGGCGCGCCGAGCGCGACCAGGCGTTCCTGCGGCTGCGGCAGGTCCTCGATCTCGCCGCCGCGACGCCGCTGATTCTCACCACGCCGCTGATCGACACCGCCGCGGCACCACTGCCGGCATACGCCGCGCGCATCGCCGCGGCCAACGACACCGCGATCGACGCCCGCGCGCCGGTGCGCGAGGCACAGGCCGCGGTCTTTGCCGGCGACGGTCAGGTTCGCACCGCGCGCGCCGAACGGTTGCCGGCGATCGTGCTGTCGAGCACGTACGCCAAGATCGATTTCCCGCAGAATGTCTTTTCGTTCAACCGTTTTCTCACCGACTGGTCGGTCAACGTGCAGCTCACCGTGCCGATCTACGACGGTGGTCGCCTGCACGCCGACGTCCTCGCGGCCGAAGCGACCCGGGACCAGTCGGCGATGCGCCTCAAGCAAGCGCGGCAGCAGGCGCAGCTCGAGCAGGGCGATGCCCGCACCCAGCTCGAAAGCGCGCAAGCGGCCTGGACCGCAAGTCTCGGCACCTCAGCCCAGGCGCAGCGCGCGTACGATATCGCCGAGCTTCGTTACAGCAACGGCCTTTCGACGTTGACCGAAGTCGCCGACGTGCGACTGCAGCTCGGCCAGGCGGAAGCCAACAGCGCCCAGGCCGCGCGCGATCTGCAGGTGGCGAGAATCCGCCTCTCATTGCTGCGCGACCTTCCATTCGGCGCCGGCACCGCGGCCGGCACCAGTGCGGCGACCGGTGCCGGCGCCCCCGCAGCATCGAGCACTACTCCCGTCAATCCGGCCAATCCGGCCACGACCACGGCGCGTCCGGCTGGAACCGGCGTGCCCACCGGGGGATCCTGATGCGCCACCGCATCCTGCCGCAATGGCTCGTCGCGGCACTCGGCGCCACGCTGTTCACCGTGATCACGGTGGCGTGCGGTGGGAAGGCGGCACCGGCGGGGGCTGCACCGATTCCGCCGGTCGACGTCGCGGCGGAAAACATCGCCGTGGTCGACACCGCGCTGGTGGAGAGCGGACCGTCGATTTCGGGGACGCTCACCCCCGATCGCGCGGCGCAGCTTCGTGCCCAGGCGGCCGGGACGGTGGAGGGGCTCTACGTCGACGAAGGCGCCGCGGTTCGCGCCGGCGAGATGGTTGCGCTGATCGATACCACGTCGCTCGCCGAAGCGGCGCGGTCGGCGCGGTCGCAGCTGGTGAGCGCCAAGCTCGCGGCCGAGGTGGCCAGGCTCAACTACACTCGCAATACCAACCTGCACAACGCCGGCGCGATCGCCGATCACGACCTCGAAGTTGCCCACAACCAGTCGGTCGCGGCCGACGCGGCGGCGGCCGACGCGCAGAGCAAGGTGACCACCGCCGAACGGCAGCTGGCCAACGCCATCGTGCGGGCGCCGTTCGCCGGTGAAGTCAGCACGCGTCCCGCCAACACGGGCGACGTCCTCCAGGTCGGCAATCCGATCATGACGATCGTCGATCCCGCCGAACTCGAACTCGACGCGTCAGTCGCGGCGGAGTTCATCTCCCGGATCAAGGTCGGCACCAAGGTCGACTTCTCAGTCAACGGCAATCCCGGCCACATCTTTACCGGCCACGTGGCGCGGATCAATCCGACGGTGGACTCGGTGACGCGGCAGGTCCGGCTCTACATCACGGTTCCCAACCAGGATCGTTCGCTCGCCGGGGGACTCTTCGCGCAGGGACGCGTGGCCTTGGCGCTGGTTCGCGGCATCGCAATTCCCACTGCGGCGCTCGACACCCGCACCGCGACAACGGCAGTCCACCGCATCCGCGGCGGCAAGGTCGAGGATGTCGTCGTGACACTCGGCGTGCGCGACGATCTCGCCGAGCGGGTGCAAGTGCTGAGCGGACTTGCCGTGGGCGACACAGTGCTCATCGGGGCCGGGCTGAGTACGCCTGGCGGCACACCGGTGCGGATGACGCGGGGAGATCGCTGAGGATGGCCGGTCAGGAGAGCACTCTTCCGCAGCACCGGATGTGGATCTCTGATTTCGCGATCCGGCGCCCGCTGATCACCATCGTCACGATGATCACGCTGGTGGCGTTCGGCGTCGCGGCGCTGATCAATCTGCAGACCGACGAGTTTCCCGACATCGCGCAACCGGTCGTCGGGGTGACGATCACCTATCCGGGTGCGGCCCCCGACGTGGTCGAGCGCGAGATCATCGATCCGATCGAGGAAGCGATCTTCGGACTCTCGGGCGTCGATCGCAATAAGACGACCGCCAACGCCGTCGACGGCCTGGCGCAGTTCACCGTCTTCTTCGATTTCAACAAGCCGGTGGCGGAAGCCGCGCAGGACGTTCGCGACGCGATCTCGACGATCCGCAGCAACCTCCCCACCGAGATGGACGACCCGGTCATCTCGCGCTTCGACCCGAGCGAGCAGCCGATCCTGTCGCTCACCGTGACGGGCGCCGGCATGGATGCGCGCGCGCTGACGCAGGTGGCCGATCCCACGGTGGTGCGCGCGCTGCGCGGCGTCCCCGGTGTGGCGCAGGCCACCGCGGTCGGTGGGTCGTATCCGGAAATGACGGTCCAGCTCAAGCCCGACGCGATGCAGGCGGCCGGCATCGGTGTCAACGACGTGGTCGCGGCACTCGGCACCGAGAATCTCGCCGCGCCGGTCGGGCGCCTCAACGGCGCGTCGAGCGAGGAATCGATTCGGCTCCGCGGACGCCCCGAAGACGCGCCGGCATTCCGGCAGGTGGTGGTCAGCCAGCGCAACGGCGCGCTGATCCGTCTCGCCGACGTCGCCGATGTGTTCGAAGGCAACGAAGAGCTTCGCACGGCGGCGGATTACAACGGCAAAGCTGCCGTCGGGATCGAGGTCAAGAAGTCGAAGGGCTACTCGACCACGCAGGTCGTCGACGAACTCAAGCAGGTGATCAAGCAGGTTCAGCCCACGCTCCCCGCCGGCGCCAACGTGGCGATCGTGCGCGACGCCGGCGTCCGGGTTTCGCGCGCGGTGGAGAATGTGCAGAGCGCGCTGATCGAGGGAGCGCTCCTCACCGTCCTCGTCGTCTTCCTCTTCCTCAATTCGTGGCGATCGACGGTCATCACCGGCCTGGCACTTCCGGTGTCGGCGCTGGCGAGTTTCATCGCGGTGTGGGCCTGCGGCTTCACCCTCAACACGATGTCGCTGCTCGGCTTGTCGCTGGCCATCGGGATCCTGATCGACGACGCGATCGTGGTGCGCGAGAACATCGTGCGCCATGTCGAGATGGGGAAGGACCACTTCCGCGCCGCGCAGGAGGGAACCGCGGAAATCGGCATGGCCGTCGCGGCGACGACCTTCTCGATTGTCTGCGTCTTCGTGCCGATCGCGTTCATGGCGGGATTGTCGGGACAATGGTTCAAGCCGTTCGCACTGACGATCGCATGCGCGGTGCTGGTGTCGCTCTTCGTCTCGTTCTCGCTCGACCCGATGCTGTCGGCCTACTGGCCCGATCCACATCAGCACGAGCACCAGAAGCACTGGATCACTCGTCAGCTCGACAAGTTCAACCACTGGTTCGCGCGGCGCACCGACAACTATGCGACCGTGGTAGGATGGGCGCTCGATCATCGCTGGACGATGGTCACCCTGGCGGTGGCGTCGTTCGTCGGCGCGATCGTGCTGCAGGGAACCGTCGGCGGGTTCGGCTTCGTCCCGGTGTCGGACCGGAGCGAGATCGAGGTGATCGTCGAGGCGCCGCCGAGTGCCAACCTCGCCTACACCGAGGAGCGGACCGAGGCGATCGCGAAGCTGGCGCGCGCGCATCCCGAAGTGGCGTACACGTACGCGTCGATCGGGAGCGCCGTCCCGCTCCGCACGCCCGGAGTCGATCAGGCCGATCTCTACGTGAAGCTCACGCCGAAAGCGTCGCGGTCGCTGTCGCAGAACGATCTCGGCATCATCTTCCGGCGGGAGTTCGCGCAGGTGAGCGGCGTCAAGGCGTCGGTCTTCACCGGCGGCTTCGGCGGCGCGATGAAGGAGATGCAATTCCAGATTCGCGGCCCGGATGCGGCGGTGCTCACGCGTCTCGGTGAACAGGGTGTGGCGCTGGCGAGCAAGGTGAAGGGTGCCGCCGACGTGGGGCTGTCGCAGCGAGGCGCCCGGCAGGAACTCACGGTCGACGTCGATCGCGCGCTGGCGGGATCGATGGGACTTTCGATTTCCCAGGTGGCGCAGGCGATGCGTCCCGCGTTTGCGGGAATCCACCAGGGCGACTGGATCGATCCCACCGGCGAAACCCGCGACGTGCGAATTCGCCTCGCGCCCGAAGCGCGCCGCCGGGCGGCCGATCTCGCGCAGCTGCCGATCGCCGTCACCGGTCCCGATCGAAGGATCCACACCATTCCACTCGGCCAGGTCGCCAGGATCGGCACCGAAGAGGCACCGGGGCAGGTCGACCACATCGATCGCTCCCGGGTCGTGTCGATCGAAGCGAATACCCAGGACCGCGCGCTCAACGAGGTCTCGACCGACATTCTCAAGGCGCTCAATACCCTGCGGCTGCCACCGGGATATGAGATCGCGATCGGCGGACAGAGCAGCGATCAGGCCGAGGTGTTCCGCGACATCTTCACCGCGCTGGGCATTGCGGTGCTGCTGATGTACCTGATCCTGGTGGTGCAGTTCGGGTCGTTCCTCGATCCGATCGCTATCCTGATTTCGCTGCCGCTTTCGCTGATCGGCGTCGTCATCGCGCTGATCATCACGCACGACACGCTCAACATCATGTCGCTGATCGGCGTCATCCTGCTGATGGGAATCGTGGCGAAGAACGCCATCCTCCTCCTCGACTTTGCCAAAGTCGCGCGGGAGAAGCGCGGGCTGTCACTTCGCGACGCGCTGATCGAAGCGGGGCGAATCCGCCTCCGGCCGATCCTGATGACCACCTTCGCGCTGATCGCGGGGATGCTGCCGGTGGCGCTCGGTCGCGGCGAAGGTGCCGACTTCCGCGCACCGCTCGGCCGTGCCGTGATCGGCGGAGTGATCACATCGACGGTGCTTACCCTGCTGGTGATTCCGACATTCTACGAGATCATCGATGGTGGCCGGACCCGCTTCGCGCGCCTTGCCGCACGGGTGTTTGGTGGGAGTGTCGCGTGGGCGCCCAAGACGGCCGAGCATCCGGTGCCGGAGGTCATCCCGGCGGAAAAGCGCTGACATAACCTTCGGCTGGTTTTCCCTTCTCTCTTCTCTCTTCTCTCAAGTCCTGTTCATGATTCCCAGCACCGCCCCCATCACCGTGAATTGCACCACGTAATACCCGCTGTTGATGATCCAGTGCCGCAGTGATCTGCGTTCGAAGGCATAGCTCGACGCGAACGACATCGCGACCCAGCAGACGCCACCGGCGAAGCCACGCTTGATCCCGATCACGAGTGAGTGATGATCCGGCCGCACCAGCAGCACGGCCATCGCGTATGCCGCGATCACGGCTGCGATGAACGCGATGGTGTATCGGCGTGCGGCGGTGGGATCGGTGCGGATCATCTCCATCGTCACCCCGCTCTCGGCCATCCACGACCGGGCGAAGAGCATCGGTGAGTACCAGAGCGCGCCGAGGATGAAGGCGCTGATCGCGGCAACGAGAACAGCGAGATAGTTCACGTCCGGCATGGCATCCTCCAGGGCCTGTGTTACCGCCGCCGCCTCTTGCGCGCCACCGCGGGAAGCTCCTCGAGCGAAATCGGACCAGTGTGCACCGGCGGCGTCCATCGGCGGCGCATCGGAAGCCAGCAACGCACTTCTCTCCGGTACAATTCGAAGTCGCGCCCGAAGATCCGCTGCAGCGCATCTTCCTCGGTGGGCCGAATCATCAGGTTCCAGAGCAGCGCCAGTGCCGCGACGAAGAGCATGACCAGGACCGAGCCGGTATCCACTCCGACACCGACTCCCTGCAGCACCAGCCCCACGATCATCGGATTGCGGAACCACGCGTACGGGCCGCTCACGACCAGGCGTCGCGGCGCGTCGAATGGCAGCGGTGTCCCGCCGCCCCTGATCGCGAGGATGATCGCTGCCCACGCCATCAGCAAGGTTCCCGCGGCAAAGAACGCGGTGCCGACGTCGGTGCGTACGGGGAAGAAGAATGTGTCGAGCGCCACGTCATGCTGCCACGCCACCACGACCCACGGCACCAGCCACGCGAGCGTGATCGACACGCCCGCGACGACGGGAAGGGTCTTGAGCACATTCCAGAATGCGGGAGCCGGCCTGGCAACGCGATATCGGAGCACGGATCCCAAGATATGGGCCGGTCCACCGGCTTCCAAGGCCGTGCGGCGCCGCGACAATGTCGAATCGGCGCCACACCGCGGCTTATTCGACGCGCATCGCCGTCAACGGATCGACTCGCGTCGCGCGGAACGACGGGATCAGCGTCGCGCCGACGCCACTGGCGATCAGGACCGTGGATGCGGCGATCCATGTCGGGAGATCGAGCGGGCTCACGCCATACAGCATCCGGGTCAGCAGTCGCGTCAGCACCACTGCGCCGGCCAGTCCGATCGCGACACCGATCGCGACGAGCGTGACCCCCTGCCGGGCAACCAGCCGCATCAGCCCTCCGGTCGAGGAGCCGAGCGCGTTGCGTATGCCGAGTTCACGGGTGCGTTGCGCCACGGAGTAACCGAGGACGCCGTAGAGTCCCGCAACGGCCAGCACGCCGGCAACGATCGCGAAGGTACCGAGGAGGATGAGATAGAAGCGCGGTTGCCCGACACTCAGGGCGATGATGTCATTGATCGGCTGCACGTCGGTGACCGCCGCCGTTGGATCGACGCGGCGGATCGCGGCGCGCACCGCCGGCGCGATTGCGGTGGGATCGCCGTGACGAACGCGGACCATGATCGGAAACGCCGCGGTGCCCAGCTGGCCTTGCAGGTACGTCGCATACAGTTCGGGGGACGGCGGATTGTAGGGCCCGACATTCCGGATGTCGCTCACGACGCCGACGATGGTGGTGAGGCCCGTGTCGCCAAAGTAGAATCGGGCGCCGATCGGGTCACGACCATGGAAGTCACGCTTGACCAGCGCCTGGTTGACCACGGCGACCGCCTGCGACGACGGGCGGTCGTCATCGGATTCGCGCAGCAGCCGGCCGGCGATGAGACGCTGCTGTGTCACCTGGAAGAAGCCGGGCGTGACGATCCGGATTTCGGCGAGCGGCAACCGGGTCATGTCGGTCGCCGGCTGCCCTTCATAGCGGATGTTGAAGTTCCATCCCCAGCTCTGGTATGGAAGGAGCTGGATCGACGCGGCGGCGGCGACGCCGGGCACTTGCTCGATCGCGGCGATGACCGGAGTGACGAAGCGATTGATCTTCGCGTCGGAATCGGGATACGCCTGCCGCGACACCGTCGCCTGCAGCGTCAGGATCTCGTCGGGATCGAATCCCGGGCTGTTGCCGGTGAGGCGCGAGAATCCCTTGAGCACGAGCCCGGCGCCGAGGATCAGCACCAGCGAGAGTGCCACCTCGACCACGACGAGCGCGCCGAGAGCGCGGTGCTGATCGCGCCCCATGCCGCCGCCGCGGCCGCCTGACAGCGCCGACTGCGGATCGACCGAGAGGGTTCGCCACGCCGGTGCCGCCGCGCACCCGACCGCCGCGACCAGTGCAATCGCGACCGCGACGCCGACGATCCGGTAATCGATGTGGAGCCCGGCCAGTTGCGGCAGCCGTTGCGCCGCGAGCGCACCGATCGTCTGCACGCCGGCCCACGCGAGTGCAAGGCCGACGAGCAGCCCCGCGCCCGCGAGGACCACGCTTTCCATCAGCACCGGCCGCATGATGTTCCACCGGCTGGCGCCAAGTGCCGCGCGGATCGCCGTGACCCGGCGGCGCTGCACGCCGCGAGCGAGGAGCAGCGACGCCACGTTCGTCACGGCAATGAGGAGCACCATGAGGACCGCGCCAAAGGTGAGCAGCAACGGGGTGCGCACCGCGGCCACCGCCTCCGCCTGCAGCGGCGCGATGCGGACCCCTTCACCCCTTGCGTCGGGATAGACCGCCACGACGCCGGCGAAGAGGCGATTCATTTCCGCCTGCGCCGACCCGATCGTGGCGCCGGGTGCCAGTCGCCCGAAGGCACTGAGATAATTGCTGCCGCGCGAGGCGCGCTGCTGCGGCGTCAGCCGGAGCGGGAGCCACAGCTGCGACTCCAGCACACCGCCGCCGCGCGGAATCCGGAAGTCCTTCGGCGCGATCCCCACGACGATGACCTGCTGGCCGTTGAGAAGAATCGGCTTCCCGACGATCGCCGGATCGCCGCCAAAACGAGTCTGCCAGAGCTTGTCGCCGAGTACCGCGACCGGCGTCTGACCCGGGTCCTCGTCGGCCGGCGTGAGGAGGCGGCCGACTTGCGCGCGGACGCCGAGGATCGGGAAGAGATTACCCGTGACATAGAGTGACTGTTCCTGCAGCGCGTCATTGGGCAGCGTCAGCAGCGACGTTCCGTACGAAATCGCCGCGATTCCCGTCAGCTGCCGGGTGTTGTTCGCGAGGTCGTAGTAGGTGCCGTTGGAGAATGGCCAGTTGTTGCCCTGCGGCGCGGTGCGATAGACGTCGACGATCTGGCCGGGATCACGAAACGGCGGCGGCTGGAGGAGGGCCCGGTCGATCGCACTGGCGATCGCCGTGGTACTGCCCAGACCCAGCGCAAGGCAGAGGATCGCGGATCCGGAGATCACGGGCGCGCGCAGCAGCCCACGAACGGCTTCGCGCAGGTCGGAGAAAACGGGAGTGGCCATCGTTGCTGCCTTCGAGAGGATACGGTGTTGGATGCACGGTCGGGCTCAAGGGTTGTAGCGGTCGAGATCCCGCCCCACCACGACCTTTCCCCGGTAGCCGCCCCGGCGGATCCCCGCGATCAGTTCGCTGTCGCTGGCACCCATCCGGACGATGTGGTTGAGGATCAGGAGCCTGGGCTGTGCCCGGGCGGCGATCGCACCCAGCTCGACGTCGGAGGTGTGGAAGGCGCGCAGGTACGCGGGCCAGTCGGCACCACCTGGCCGCGCTTCGGCGGCGACGCGCGAGGCCGGATAGACCTCGTGGATCAGCACGTCGACGTGGCGCGACGCAGCATCCAGTGAATCGTCGGGGCGGGTGTCGCCGGAGAGGACGATCGATCGCGTCGGCGTATCGATCCGGTAGCCGTACGCCTCTTTCCAGTCGCCATGGCGCACCGGAATAGCCGTGACCCTGACGCCACCGCTGTCGTACACCACCCCAGGCACGATCTCGTGCACCTGGGCACGATAGACATCGGGGAGTTCGTGCTCCAGCCCGTTGACGCGGATGGCGATGTCTTCGCTCCACGCGTCGAGAATGTCGTCGACCATCCGCTTGAGGCCATGCGGGCCGTAGAGCTGCAACGGCACTCGCCGTCGCGCGATCCACGACGTCAGGATCAGGTCGGGAAGACCGAGGGTGTGATCGCTGTGCAGGTGGGTGATGAAGGTGGCGGTGGGGCCGCTGGCGGGAAGGTGTGCGGCGGCGAGTCTCCGTTCGACGCCAACGCCGGCGTCGAAGAGGAAGACACGCGAACCGACCACGACCGCGGTCGATGGCCCGAATGCGGCGGGATCGGGCGACGGTGTCCCGGTTCCGAGCAGGACGACCGTAGTGCTATCGGCGGCGGGCGGTTGAATGAGCTGGCCGCCGCCGCGATGAAACGCTGCTCCGGCCGCTATACCAAGGGTCACCATAGCTGTCGCGCCGCGATGCATCAGTCGCTCAGAGCTTGACCGCGGCGGCCCACGCGTCGGCGATCGCCTCGTGCCCCGCCGTGGTGGGATGGACGCCGTCGGATGCCCAGTATGCGGCGCCGGTCTTCGCCGCGCGGTGCTGGAGCATGTCGTGGAGCGGCACGAAGCGGGCGCCGGCGTGATCTGCCACCCGGCGGCACGCCGCGCGGAGTTGATCGAACTCCGGGAACCAGGCGTCGGTCACGGCACCGGTGCGCAACGCGAACGGTTCGAGGACGACGATCTTCACTTGCGGCAGCGCGCGGTGGGTCTGGTCGAGCAGTGCCGCGTACCCGCGCTCGTATCGGTTCACCACGTCGGCCGCCGGCATCTTGCCGATGGTGTGCCACACGTCGTTGACGCCGATCAGGATCGAGAGAATCGCCGGCTTGAGGTCGAGCGTGTCGACCTGCCAGCGCGCGGCGAGATCGGGGACCACGTTGCCGCTCACGCCGCGATTGAAGAGCTGCAGGTCGCGCTCCGGGTACTTCTCACGGAGGCGGCTGGTGAGGAGCAGCGGATAGCCGGTGCCCAGCGCACCGGGGTCATTCGCTGCCACCGACTTCCGGTTGCGGCCGCAGTCGGTGATCGAATCACCCTGAAAGAGAATCGTCCCTCCGGCCACCGGCGCGTCGATGGCATCAATTGCATGGCGGTGCAGCGTGGCGCCTGCGGCCGTCGCCGCCGATGCCAGCAGAAACTCCCGTCGCGTCGTCGTCATCACGCCTCCTCTGTGGTTGCGGTTCCGCCCAGTACCTGCCGGTGATGCGGATCGAAGCCGAGGGTCAGCGTCGGCTTGACGATCGCGAAGTACGGCGACACGTCGAAATCGCGCGGCATGTAGAGTCCATGCTCCTGAATATGCCTCATCTCGGCGTAGCTGTGTTCGGCGGTGATGTCGCTGGTGCGCGTGAGGATCACCTCCGGGAGAATCGGATAATCGATGCTCTGGAACGCCTCGGCGATCAGCGTGGAGCAGATGGCGCGGGTGGGATCGCCGCTGCCGAGCGCGACGAGCCGCCGCCGCCAGCGGGACGGGACAGGCGGCGTGGGAAAGAGATAGCGCGCCAGGTCCCAGATGTGCTTCATGTCGTACTGATTGCCGACCCGCTGCACGGCGTACTCGATCACGCGATGGATCTCGTCGGCCGACAGCCCCACCGCACGGCAGATGCGGGTGTGCAATCCGGCGTACATCTCGAGCGGCACGACGCGCACACCGGTGTTGACGTCGGCTTCGAGCAGAATGCTGTCGGTTCCCTTGCGCGCCGGATCGGGATCGGCGACACAGAGTGCCGCATGCGACCAGCTCGACTGGGTGAGGTACTTGATCGCCACCGCGATCCGGGTGTCGCCCTCGATCAGGAGGACATCGCCCGCCCTGAGTGTCGCGGTGAGGGCGTCGGGCGCCGACGTGGTGACGGGAAACGGATGCGTGGCCGGGCGAGTGAGATAGCCGGCCAGCGCGCGGCCGAAGCGGTCGAACATCAGCATCGTGCTAGTTCGCCGGCCGGACCGGATGGTGCGATGATCGGCGCGGCAACGTCAGAAATAGTCGACGGCGGCGCGGCGGCCGGCGTACATCCCGACCGCGGTTCCCACCATGCTCACCACGAATGCGGTCATCGTGCCGACGAACGCGCCGAGCCACCAGCCGACCGCACCGCCGATGGTGGCGCCGACGAAGACGAAGAGTTTCGACATCTAGCGCGCGCCCTTCTCTGCGGTTGCGGCGCGTGGATTGCCGACGCCGGTATCCGATGTCACCGATGTCCACTGCCGCGGCGCCCACCCCCACGCTTCGCGGAACGCCTGCACGGTGAAATGACGCGCGTGACCCGGGCCGGCGTGCTCCAGCGGCAGCACGAAGTCGGGTGCCAGGTGCTGCATCACGCTGGTCTCGAGT
The DNA here is from genome assembly GCA_036501385.1 of Gemmatimonadales bacterium. GTDB lineage: Bacteria > Gemmatimonadota > Gemmatimonadetes > Gemmatimonadales > GWC2-71-9 > Palsa-1233. The sequence goes on from DASYAK010000022.1 coordinate 46,929, forward strand.
TCACCGGCATGATCGCCCGGTTCGTCGAAGTACGCTGCGGCGTCGATGGTGGTCCACCAGTTGAGGGTACAGAGAAAGATATCGGTCGATGGCTGCAGTTCGCGGATCATCTGCCGGAAATCGTTGCCACCGTGGCCATTGAGGTGGAAGTTGTGCGCCTCGGTGGCACCCCACGGGAGGACGGCGACGTCGTACCGCGCATGCGTACCGTCTTCCATGTGGTGTCACCGAGCACCCAGGGAGTGTCAGCTGCCATCGTCCGGGAGTTCGCGCACCCAGATATCGCGATAGCGGACGGCGTGCCCGTGGTCCTGCAGCTGCAGCGGCATCCGGTCGGCGTGCTTCGAGTATGCCGAGCGGTGGCCGTTGGTCGTGGGTCCCAGGATCGTCTCGTTGTCCTGGACCACGATGCCGTTGTGAATCACGGTGACGCGCGCCGGCTGCGTGACCTTCCCGTTGGCATCGAAGTGCGGTCGGTGAAAGATGATGTCGTACACCTGCCAGTCACCCGGCGGGCGCATCGCGTTGACCAGCGGCGGGAATTCGCCGTAGATCGCGGCAGCCTGGCCATCGGGATAGGTGACGGAGTGGTAGGAATCGAGGACCTGGATTTCGTAGGTGCTCATCAGGAAGACGCCGCTGTTGCCGCGATCCTGGTCTTCGCCATGCGGCGGATTCGGCGCAGACCACTCGATGTGCAGCTGCATGTTGCCGAAGCTGCGGCGCGTGGCAATGTCGCCGGTGCCCGGCGCGATGACGAAGTCGCCGTGATCGACCTTCCACGGCGCCGGTTGGATCCCCTTGGTGGTGTCGGCGGCGCGCCACCCGTCGAGCGAGCTGCCGTCGAAGAGGATGATGGCGTCGGAGGGCGGAGCCGCCGGTCCCAGGTACGGGCCGGGCGTGGCGACCGGCGGCGCCGGGCGGGTCCGCGAGTGCTGCGGCCACTGCGACGGATCCTTGGGGACGGGATTGGGGTTCTGGGCTCTGGCGCCGGCGGCCGGAATGATCAGCGCGGCTGCGGCGAGGAGGGTCAGGCGGGCGACGGCGGGCATCGGTCCTCCGGTGGAGTCCATTATAAGGTAAGGGGAGGGCGGGCGGGCGGGCTCACGAGTTGTCGTCCTGAGCGAAGCAACCGCGCACTGGAGCAGTGACACGTCGTTGAGCGTCACCACGTTCTCGGTCGTTTGCGGACTGAGTGCGTTGAGTTGTTTTCGCAATACACCAAGATGCGATGTGTCCGCGAGGGGTCAGGCCTTCATGATCGATCGCGAGCGGGAGGAACGGCGGGACGTCCGACGGCCTGCACGCACGTGGGTTCCCGTGAGTCGGCTGATGATTGTAGAACGCACTTCCCGAAGCTAGCGCGACGCGATTTATCCGGATCGTATCATTGCTCACCACGGGCACACGTAGTAGTCTTGCCTTGTTCCAATGTAGAGCGAGCCATCGAAGGAGCCTCCGCTCGATAGTCAGCCCGCCGCATCGTAGTAGTAGTCGACATCCCCCCAATGTCACACGACGCCCAATCAGGTGCACCTGATTTGGCGTCGTGTGACATTACTCAGTCGGGCCAGGTTTCTCCCATCCATACATCATCGGTCACGTCCGGGGGCGCTTAGACGCCCTTACCAACGCGGCGATCGCGATCACCATGAGTAAACACGGCACGATGATGGTCCATGGCCGGTTGAACAGAAAGCCAAGACCCCGCCTCCTCCGGAGCGCGACGAGGGGCCGCAGTCGGCCGGTCCATTGGACACCGCAACGTGGGCGCCGGCGGTCGCCCGGGTTCAGGAAGTGTGCGGACTGACCGGGTGCCTGGCCGAGGTGGCGGTCCTCCGTCACCTGGGATTGAGCGAGAAAGCAGTGGCCGGCGCTCTCGGCATTCCGTACGCCACGTGTCACGCCCGCTTTCGGCGGTTGTACAAGGAGCACAAGGTGGACGGCGTGATCGCTCTCGTGCTGCTGGTTGAGCGCGCGCTGAATGGCAATCCATCAACGCCACAGGTCACACCGCAATAGCGGAATAGCGATCAAAGCGCCAGACGCCAATATGGATGCACCTGAATTGGCGTCTGGACGTAATCGGCGAAGCGCAGATCTTGGATCAGAGTGAAGGCTGTGACAGGGCAGCCGGTCCACTGGTCGCTTACGCAGGAGCGTCTGTGCGCAACAGCGGTCGCAATTCCGTCCTCGCCCACGGGTGGGAACTCAGCCTCGGCGTGTGCTGTGCTGCGATGGCAGCTTGCTCGAGCAGCGTTCCGGACGACCCGGGATATCATCTCACGCCCGGCGTGAACCACGCTCAAGTGGATCCAGGAACGTACTTGACCGCCGTCGGCTGTACGCCGCAGGTGGGTCCGGACAGCTCGGGCTCGGTGGCGTTCCCGCTCGTCAACGGAACTGGAGTCGCCCATTTCCGATGTGGCGGCGTCTCCGACCACGCGCTGCATCACGCAATCGTGGCGTACCGCCGCGCCGCCCGGGCTGGCGTTCGCGGTGCCTCCGAACAAGCAGCGCCGGGTGGGGACGACGACGGTGACGACGATGGGTCGGTGTGGGTTCTCGTCCAGTGGCAGTGCGACCTGAACAAGCAGGTGGTGAATTACGGCGACGGCACGTATGATGTCCTCGAATGGCTGGACAACTGTGAATACTGGTACACGGTACTTGACGGCTCCGGTGGGGGGTCTTCCGGACCGAGTCTGCCGCTGCCTCCGGATCCGCCGCCGCCACCGGTATCGCCGGACACAGCTTGTGTGAGCAATGCCGATTCACCTCCGATCGCGCCTGGCGCGACGCCGGGCACGCCGCACGGACCCCTTGCATCGCTCACGATCCAGCAAGCGCTGTTCAACTTGGCGGATCAAACTGCGAATTCGAATCCGCCAGACGAACTTGGCGGCGTGATATTGCAACGAAATGACGGCGAGTACTCCTTCATGCCGGTACCCAGCGCATCGCCCTCGCCGTGCAGTTATACACTACCCGGCCGATCACCGGTCCATTCGCCGAACGACAGCTCCGTGGTGGTTGCATATGTTCACACTCATCCGCCGGAAAATACCCCGGTTTACTGCCCTGATCTCAACCCACCGAACCAAGCGGTTGCGTTCGGCGTCTCGGATTCTGATTGGGCCGCCGCATCGTATCTTCAGCCATACACCGACACCAATTACATGGTCGACCCGACTTCCATCGTGCGATTTGGCTTCGACGCGGAAAGCAATCGGAGCCAGACCGTATGGTCACGTCCGTCGAAACCAAACGCCTGCGCTCAACTATAATCTCCTGGGGGCCCGATGTTTATCGCAATCTTGAGGCTTGGAATCATCGGTACGCTGCTCGCGCCGCGGAATACCGCGATCAGACCGGGGCCGGGATGTCTCACGCGCGATGGCTCAGAGGAGACCATGGTTCTTAACCAGCGCATGAGTCTCCGTTCCGGTCACAACGCCAAAGTGTTTGCGCTCACCGGGCTGACCCGTTCGGATACGAACCAGATTGGCGCCGTAACGATCGATTCGCTGTGCGATCTTGCGGCGCAAACCATCAATCGGGCACTCCATCGTCCCGACAAGGAGGACGAAGGGATCCACATGATTACTCTCGGAAAGTTTTATTGGGTGATTCCGAGATACAAAGGGCGAACGGAGTTTCCGCCGAGTTGGCTTCTTGATAGCACGTTAACGTCGGTTGTATATCGGACACCGAGCTCGTGATCACGCCTTGAGACAGTTGAATCGCGCCGGCGATTGCTGGGACAATGCGATGGTGGAAAGCTGCTTTGCCACGTTGAAGATCGAGCCGGGCCCCGATCGCATCTGGCCGACGCGCGCGGCGGCGCGGCGCGACCTGGTGGCGTTTGTGGACGGGTGGTACACTCGGCGGCGGTACTCGGCGGTCGACTATCTCACGCCGATCGAGTTCGAACAACAGGCGAAGGCTGCCTGATCACCTGTCTGCACGGCCGGGGATAATCCCAATGTTGATCACAATGCTGAGACTCGGAGCCGCCATTGCGCTGTTCCCTTTGGTGCAAGGAAGCGCTTCGGTTCGGTCGGGATGCTTGACCCGCGATGGCTCCGAAGCAAACATGGTTCGCAACCAACGCGTCAGCCTCCATCTTGGAAATAACGCGAAGCTTTTCGACCTCGCTGGTTTGACTCGGTCAGACACGAATCTGATTCAACCTGTTACCATGGATTCATTGTGCGACCTTGCCGCGCGGGCCATCAATCGGGACCTTCGCCTTCCGGAGGGTACTGATCAAGGAATCCACATGATCACCTTCGGCAAGTTCTACCTGGTGGCACCGCGATACACCGGACGAGAGTTCCCGCCTACCTGGCTGTTGGACAGCTCGCTTACGAAAGTGGTATATCGCACCTCATAGTAGCCAGCCACGATGAGTTGCCTGGCGCCGACATAGCGATGCGGGCGTACGCTCCCCGTCAACGAAACAGTTGTTGGTTGGTGTCAACGCCGGAAGGCGTAGACATCTACATGGTCGTGCTCCTGGCAAAGGTTCGCACCATTGCGACGAAGCCAGGATGGACGGACATTCGTCATCGCTTGCAGGTTCCCGCCATCGATTCGACGTTGATCCAGCCGGTTACGTCCGACTCGGTTTGCCTGCTTGCTCGTGCGACAAGCACCGGGAGTTTCATCTCGCGGATACCACGTCCCGGCCAACCTACGTAGTGACGATCGGCGATGTCTACTGGATTGACGATCCGAAAGTCCGGGTGGGGGAGTGGAGCGGTGCCTTGGTGGTGGACCACACGCTGGCGCGGATTCTATCGCGGCCAAGCTCCTGAACCGCCCGCTGGCATTCAGGTCAGGGGGGACGATGTGATCAACTGCGGCCAATGGAATATCGAGGTTCGATCTGGTGCGGTTTCATCCGCACATGGCGGTGACGTGCTTGCTCACGACCGGTAGCTCCGTCCCTGCTCTGTTGGCGGCGCAGTCGCCTGGCGTGAAACCAGATCGGCCGGAATGTGTTGCGATGGCTGCGGCGTTCACCGGACTGACCGGCGGCCAGCAATTTGAGCAGGCAGCACCGAATCTCACCGGATGTCGAGACGCCTGGCCCCGGGTGCTCGCGGCCAAGTGGGACGACCTGTTAGCGCCGGAGCAAAATTCCCCTTGATCGCCGGTTGAAATGTCCCACTCGGGGTCGCCCCGGACGGGCGGCACCGCCGACGGTCACGGCGCAGGTGTGACAGGTGCCCGGGCTGACGGATCGAAAGCTCAAACCACCCGAAACAGCGACCGGCACGTTGCTGCCAACATCCAGTGCATCTCCCATGGCCCCGACGTTGGCCGCCGATCCCCGGCAATACGCCCCGCGACTGGTGGTCACACCACAGCCGAATTCGTTGCCCGCGCTCAGCGACGCGAACGTCAGTCCTCCAGATACCGGAACGGGGACGGAAGCGTCGGCCGTCGACCCGTTACCGAGCTCGCCGCGATCATTTCGTCCCCCAGCAATAGGCAGCACCCGAAGCACATCAACGGGTGCTTTCCTTCGACCAGCTCACAGCGGGCGGTTCAGCGCGACATCCGGAGTTGTCCGGATTCCGGACAAAGTGTCCTTGATTCTGGACACTCATTCTTCGCTGATAATCTGCAAGTCGTTGCAAATCAACACTTTTGCAAATGGCACGCCTTTCTCAATGGACCGGACCCGACCGGATGCGCGTCGGCGAGTCCGGTCGATCCACTACAGAGTCCGTTACGTCAACCAGATCAGGGTGTGAGAGCAACCGGCGCGCACATCCACAGCCACGGAAAGTGCACCATGGATTCGAAATTGAGCAGGAAGATCGAGGCGATGGGGACGGCGCTGCAATTCGCAGCCGACTACCCCGTCGACCAGCCGAGCATCAAGACGCTTCTGGCTCGGCTGCAGTCGCTGTACGATGCGTCGAAGGCGCTCATCTCCCAGCAGTACGACGGCCTCACCACCCAGCATGCCGGGACGTCGAACCGGACGGCGGCGCGACGAGCCATCCGCAGCCAGCTGGTAAAGCATCTCAACCGGCTCGTCAAGCTGGCGTCGAAGGACCACCCCGACCTGGCGGCGACGTTCAACCCGCCGCGATGGTCCGACTCCAACACCGCGTTCGTCGGGGCAGTGAAGAGCATTCTCGCCGCGGCAACCGCGCAGAAGGACACCCTCACCGCAATCGGGATCGGGGAGACGTTCTTCGACGATCTCTCGCAGCAGCTCGCGGCGTTCGAGGATGCCGGAAGCCGGATCGAAAGCGGCAAGACGTCGCATGTCGGTGCGGGATCGGCGCTGCGCCAGCAGGCGCAGGAAGGGATCTTCACGATCCGGGCTCTCGACGGGCTCTACCGCAAGCAGTTCAAGGACGACGCCGAGGTTACCGCCAAGTGGAACTCGGCGAGCCACGTGAAGCGGCACGTACCGGAGCCCGAGGAAGCGCCGGTAGCGCCGGCACCGAATCCGGCGCCGCCGGCAGATGGAGGCGGGGCGGCGTAATGCGGGTCCAGTGTGCGTCGTGAGCCGTGCCGATCGGTGCGGCTCGCGCGCATGCTGCGGTGGTCGAGGTGAATCAAGCACTTCCCGATGACAGCTGAACCATTTCCGGTGCGGATGCCGCGAGAGAGTCTGCCACAGTCGCGATTGCCGTGGCCAGGTCGCATGTGAGAAGGGCAGGGTCGCCACTGAAGGTGTCGCGGTCGCAAGTGAGAAGGACGGGGTCGCGACTGAAGAAATCTCGGTCGCAAGTGAGAAGGACAGACTCGCTACTGAAGAAATCTCGGTCGCAAGTGAGAAGGACGGGGTCGCTACGGAAGAAGTCGCGGTCGCAAGTGAGAAGGACGGGGTCGCTACTGAAGAAGTCTCGGTTGCGAGTGAGAGGGACCGACTTGCGAATGAAGAAATCCCGGTTGCATGTGAGAAGGACCGGCTCGCGAATGAAGAAGTCTCGGTTGCTACTGTCGCTGACGGAGTCGCTCCTGCCCGGGGACAAGGCCGCGATGCAAGTGACCGGGCATCGAATGCGACCGACTTGCTCCCTCCGGTGAGTATCTCGGTCCGATGTGAAGGCGACTCGGTCGCCAAGGTGCCGGACTCGGCGCTCACACAAGAATCGGTACAGGCTCCTGGCTCGGGCTCGGCCGGGCGGGTCGAGGATTGAGGGACGCGAGTTCAGGCGGTAGCTTCTTTCGCCCTCGGTCGGGTACTGCCCGGGCGCCATCTGCTCCTCCGGGAGATCCACCATGCAGCTCTCGCTCCGCTTTCCGGCGGCGGCGATCGCGACAGTCGTCTGCGCCGCGGCCGTGATCCCGGCGTCGTGGGGGAGCCGTTTCGCGCGCTTGAAAACGCGCTCGGTGGCGGTGCTCGCCGGTGTCGTGGGGGAGCCGCTTCGCGCGCTTGAAAACGCGCTCGGTGGCGGTGCTCGCCGGTGTCGTGGGGAGCCGCTTCGCGCGCTTAAAAACGCGCTCGGCGGTTCGACGATCCCAAGCAGTGAAAGGCGCGTTTAGGGCGCGCTCCGGGCCCCCCACGACGCCGGCGAGCGGCGAACTCTCTTCTCTCTCTCGTCGCTCGTCGTTCTTCACTCATTCCCGTACTTCCGAGGAGTCTATGCACTGGGATACCGGCAACATCGCGTTCATGCTCGTGTCGACGTCGCTGGTGATGCTGATGACGCCAGGACTGGCGTTCTTCTACGGCGGACTGGTCGGGCGGAAGAACGTGCTCGCCATCATGATCCAGAGCTTCGTGTCGATGGGCGTGACGACGGTGCTCTGGGTGGTGTGCGGCTATTCGATGGCGTTCAGCGGCCGGTATGGTGATCCCACCAACCCCGATATCGGCGGGATCATCGGCAACTTCCACATGGCGTTCCTGCACGGCGTGACCGCGACGACGCCGTTCCCGGGATCCCCCACCATCCCGCTGGTGGTCTTCATCGCGTACCAGATGATGTTCGCACAGATCACCCCGGCGTTGATCACCGGCGCTTTCGCCAATCGGGTGACGTTCAAGGCGTACCTCTTCTTCCTGGTGAGCTGGCTGCTGCTGGTGTACTTCCCGGTGGCGCACATGGTCTGGGGCGGCGGGCTGCTGCAGCAGCACGGCGTGCTCGATTTCGCCGGCGGGATCGTGGTGCACGCGACAGCGGGATTCGCAGCACTCGCGGCGGTGTTCTACGTCGGCCGCCGGCGCGTCGCCGACCAGGGGTTGCACAGCATTCCGCTCGTGGCGCTCGGCACCGGTCTGTTGTGGTTTGGCTGGTACGGCTTCAACGCCGGGAGCGAACTGAAGGTTGATCCGGTGACGTCGATCGCGTTCCTCAACACCGACGTCGCCGCGTCGTTCGCCGCGATGACGTGGCTGGTGCTGGCGTGGACCATCGAGAAGAAACCCAAATTCGTGGGACTTCTCACCGGATCGATCGCCGGCCTCGCCGCGGTCACGCCGGCGGCGGGGTACGTGTCGACCGGGACCGCGGTGCTGATCGGCATCGTGGCAAGCGTGATCTGCTACTACGCGATCTCGCTCAAGAACCGGATGCAGTGGGATGACGCGCTCGACGTGTGGGGCGTCCACGGCGTGGGCGGCGTGGTCGGCGTGATCTCGCTGGCGATCTTCGCCACCACGGTGGTCAACCCCGATGGTGGCGCCAACGGTCTCATTCACGGCGGCACCGGATTCTTCCTCAAGGAAATCGGCGCGGTCGCTGGTGCGGCGGCATATGCGTTCGTGTTCACCTACGGCATGCTGATGGTGATCGACCGACTCACGCCGGTGAAGGTGACGGCGGCGGCGGAAGAACTGGGACTCGACCAGACGCTGCACGGCGAGCAGGCGTATATCTGACAGCTCGCACAGCGAGCTGTCATCCTGAGCAAGCGAAGGAGCAATTGCCGGCGCCGTCGTGGGGGAGCCGCTTCGCGCGCCTAGGACGCGCTCGGCAGCTGGTACAGCGTCGTGGGGGAGCCACTGCGCGCGCCTAAGACGCGCTCGGCAGCTGGCACAGCGTCGTGGGGGAGCCACTGCGCGCGCCTAAGACGCGCTCGGCAGCTGGCACAGCGTCGTGGGGGAGCCACTGCGCGCGCCTAAG
>DASYAK010000023.1:0-80851 GCA_036501385.1 Gemmatimonadales bacterium
TCCTTTGGCCCCGACGTGCGCAAGCCGCGTTCGTTCAAGGCGGATCTTGCGCTTGTCCAGCGACTCGGACCGGCAGCAACCTTTACCGTCAGCGGTGGATATCGTCACGCCGACTATCTCCTCCAGCGCGAAGATCTCAATCGGGTCGCCGGCGCTGTGGCGACCGGAAGCGATGGCAGGCCGATTTACGGAATGCTGGAACAGTTCGGGGGCCTCGTCACGCCGGCGGTCGGCTCGAATCGCCGGTTTTCCGAATTCGACATGGTCTACGGACTTACGTCGACCGGCTACGACGATTACTACGAGGCGACGGCGTCGCTCGACGATCGGCTCGCGTCGCACCTCCACGCGCTGTTGTCATACACCTACTCGCGAACCACCGACAACCTGCCTGGCGAATTGAGCGCCGATCCCGCTGATCGGCTCTCCCCGTTTCCCGATGGGCTCAACGGAGCACGATGGGAAGATGGCCGCTCGGACCTCGACGTGCCGAATCGCGTCGCCGCTACCATCCGGTACGCCTCCGGTGGATCATCGCCGATCACGCTCGCCGCGCGCTATCGCTTCCGTTCCGGCCTCCCGTTCACGCCGGGATTCCGGCCAGGTGTTGACGCCAACGGCGACGGATCGGGAAACAACGATCCTGCGTTCGTGGCGACATCGATCGAGGGGATGCCGGCTCTCGCCGCGGCGAATGCGTGCCTTGGATCGCAGACGGGCAGCTTCGCCGCGCGCAATAGCTGTCGCGATCCGGGCGTGCAGGCGGTTGACCTGCAGGCGTCGATCGCAATTGGACGTGGGTGGGCGATCACCGTCGACGGATTCAACCTGGTCGGAAGCACGACGGGGATCTACGATCACGCGGCCGTTCTTGTCGATCCTACCCGGACCATCACGACCGACGGGTCGGGTCGCACGGTCCTGCCGCTCATCGCCAATCCTGATTTCGGCACACTCCTCAGCCGCCGCGGAGAGCCGCGCGTACTCCGGATTGGCTTCCGGGTGGAGAACTGACCATGCGCCGTCTCTCTTCGATTGCTCTGTGCTCGCTCGTCGCTGCGACAGCGTGCACCAACGCCGGGCAGAAACTCGTCTTCCCGTCGCTCGCCGCCGGTCAGCTCTCCGTGGCCGTCTTCTTCGATCGTGACGACAGCCATTCACTCTCGCCCGCCGACACGATCTTCACTGGCGTGCGCGTGGCCCTGTTGGCGCCGGTCGGGTCGGACACGCTCCGGTCGGCGACGACCGATGCAGGAGGCGTCGCCGTCTTCGATTCGCTCCCGGTCGGGACCTATCGAGTGGTGATCGACCAGCACTCGCTGGGCGATTCGGTTGGTACCGTGGCGGGTGACACCGGCTCGGTGCGGATCATCACCACCGCCGATTCGATCAACGCTGAGCGCATCGTCAGGCTCGGTTACGCCGATCTCACGCTGGCTCAGGCCCGGGCAACACCGGCCGGTCGGAAAGTCTACGTGCGCGCGGTGGTCACTGTGCCGCTGCAAGACTTCCGCGATACCACCACCTTCCTCGCCGATACCACCGGAGCGATCCGGGTCACATCATCGCGTCCGAGGGTCGGAACCGGTGGGAACAACATCGGTGACACGGTGCTGGTCCTGGGACCGACCGGGCAGTCGCTTGGTCAGCCGGTTCTGATCGGCGGCCTGATCACCACCCTGTCGGTTGGAACCGCGCCACAACCGCAGACCGTGTCGATCGACGATGCAAGAACTGCCCGCAGCGGGCAGCTCGATGCGGCGCTGGTTCAGGTGAGCAGTGCTGTGATTCGCGACACGGTCAACGCCGACCCGGATTTCATCGTTCGAATCGCTGATCCAGCGGACTCGACGAAGACGGTCGATGTCCTGATCGACCAGCAGCTCAATGCGCCGCACGCGTTTTTCACAATCGGGTCCGGAGCGACGATCCGCGGTGTCTTGATGCCGACCGGCAATGGGACCTGGGTCATCAAGCCGCGCAGCGGCGCAGATATTACGCTCAATTGATTGAACTGGTACGCCGGCGCAGTGCCGGCGCGCCACCACGCAATCGCTCCGCGCCGGCCGCGGCGACAAGCAGCGCGACCGGTGCGGCAGCGAGCTCTATTCCTCCGACCGCAACGCCAGTGGCAATTGACGCGATGGTGAGGAGGCCGGCGGAAGCAAGACCCGCAACCGCCACCGTTCGCCAGCCCGCCGCCCCGCTCAGCCAGCCGAGCCATCCCCACCACCAGCCGAGCCAGAGCACCGTCCACCACCAGGCTCGGCGCCCGATCGTATCGGTGAATGGATGGACGAAGATCCAGCCGAGGTCGAGTGCGGCCGAGATCGTCACGGTACGATTCATCGTGGCATCCGGTCCGGTGCGGATCAGCTGGGCGCCGTGACGGGTCCAGATGAACTCGAATCGAGCCGGGCGACGGAGCGGAATGTCCATTATCCGATCGAATCGCCACGCTGGCGCGTGGAATCTCCATCGCGCACCACGGAGGGCGACTTCGAGGACGAGTGCCGATCCGATCTGACTCACGGCGACTCGTATGGTGTGGTCGGCATCGACCACCCGGACCAGTGACGCGGCGCGAACCGGCGACGAATCGCCGGTCCGGGTCAGATTGATCACGAGATCCGGACCGTCGGTGATTTGCGGCGTGACTCGCAACGGATCATTCGGAACATCGACGCCGTTGAGCGTGACGCCGGCGATCGTTCCGGGAAATGGATCATGATTCGGCCAGTGATGCAGGACCTGGCCGACCCATGGCCCGTCCCCGGGACCGACCGGTGCGAATGCGATTCCGGTGGCGACGAACATTGCCGCGAGAATCGCGAGGACCGCCACGGCGCCCCTGCGTCCTTCGGATCGTGTCGGACGGATCATGCGAGTGAGTGCCCGAAATGACCACCACGCGATCGCGGCGCCGGTCGTGTTCGAGAGCACATCGCCCAGCGAGGCGTCGCGGCCGACGAGAAACAGCCCCTGCGTGAGCTCGATTCCGAGCGTAAACGGCACGACCATCATCAGCATATGGCCGAATCGGACGCCAAGCGCGCGGGCAGCGAGGCCGAGCGGTGCGAAGAGCAGGATGTTGAGGATGATGTCGGCCGAGCCACTATCACCGCATGAGATACAATACCACGGCAGCGCGGCCACTCTGGCCGCCTGGTCCGGTGCGGACCGCAACGTCAGCCACGCGATCACCACGACCCACGACACGACGACCGCGCGCCACACGCCGCGGTGATCGTTCATCTCATGTCGCTGGCGACGGTGCGATAGTAGTCGAGAATCCGGTCGACAATGACATCCGTCGCGAATGTCGCCGTTGTGTGCGCCCGCGCCGCCGCGCTACGGGCACGCCGTTCCGACGGGTCAGTCACTAGCCGATGCAGCACCGGAATCACCTTCTCCGCGTCGGTCATGTCGACCGCGGTGCCTCCCGGGCCGGTCATCCAGCGAAGCGTGGCTTCGTCGTTGACCACTGTCGGCAAGCCCGACGCCCCCGCTTCGAGGAGTGCGATCGGCATCATCTCGAAGAGCGAGGCGAGCACGAAGATGTTCGCCGCGCGACAGAGTGCCGGGATCCGCTCGCGCGGATGGCGCACGAGGAAACGGATGCCATCGCCCAGACGCGCGGTTCCCTCACGGATCAGATCGTCGGTGTCGGTTTCACGGCCACCGGCTACGACGAGAACAACCGGCACTCCCGGGTGGCACGCGCGATATCGAGCGGCGAGGTCGATCAACCAGTCGATTCGCTTGTGGGCCCGTTTGATCGCGGCAACGGTAAGGAGCACGATGGCGTCTGGAGCAATTCCCAGTTCTGCGCGCACGTCCGGAGCATCGCCCGGATGGAAGCGCTCGGTGTCCACGAAGTTTCCGATCGCAGTCCACGTATTGCGCCAGACACCGGCGCGTTGCCACCGTTCCAGCTGCATCGGCGACAGATGTTGCACGTACCGCAGGCGCCGGAGGAATCCACCTGGTTCTTCCGTCCCGTGAGCGAGGATGGTGCGCGTCCGGGTCAACCCGGCGCGGCGCATCTGATCGAGCCGGAGCGCCACGAGCGGATCCTGAACGTGAAGGATGTGGGCCGGCCGCCGGCGGAGGGCGCGGAGCAGCGTCCACGCGAAAGTCGTCTGCTCGACATCGTACGGCGACTGCAAGCCGACACGCCACGCGAGAGGCGATGGCAGCAGCCGGCGCAACGCGGCATTTCTCGACGACTCCCGCGGCCGGTTGACCAGTATCTCTCCCCAATGCGGCGCTGTTCCGCCTCCCTGATAGAGCCGCACCGCCTCCCCCCGGTGCTGCAGTGCGTTGGCGAGATCGTCAGCCCACGCCTCGATGCCTCGGGCAATGTGGCCGAGCCCGCTCGAGGCAATCGCGATCCGCAGTTGACGAGGGTCGTCGCTCATCGCGCAGGCGATCGCCGAAGCGGAAACGCCGCAGCCAGGAGCCGAAGGCGCGTTCGCAAGTCGAGTTTCCCGCGGTGTGCAGCTTCGCGCAGAAATTCTCGCGCCGACGCCATCTCACCGTAATAGAAGAGCTCCAGGCCATACTCGCGGTAGATCTTGAACTCCCGATCGCGAAGCGCCGCCGCCGGAATGCTCAGCTGTTCGGCGATTCGTCGGACATTGACCAGCTCGGCCTCGGCAAATCGCCGCGTCTGTGCCGTGAGGCTCTGCGGTGTCGGTCGATAGTCGACCAGCGGTTCGGGGAGGATGGTGAAACGCCATCCAGCGTGAGCCAGCCGGAGCCAGAGGTTGTAGTCCTCGACGCCGATCAGATCGCGCGTCTCGTCGAATCCTCCGACTGCTTCCCATGCCGCTTTTCGAAGAAGGACCGTTGAAGTCGGGATCCAATTGCGCAACCAAAGGGTGTCGAAGTCGATCTCTCCCGGCGGCACCGCCGACGTCCGATCTTCGCGGGCGCTGAGTCCCGCAACGAGCGCAACTCGGGGGTCGCCCAAGTGCGGCCGCTCAAGTTCGAGACGGCCAGGCCGGCTGATGTCGTCGGCGTCGAGGAGTGCGATCCACTCGGCCCGGGCGGCCTGGATGCCGGTGTTCCGTGCTGCAGCAGGGCCACCATTCATCTGGCAGATCACCCGAGCTCCGCTGGCTTCAGCCAGCGCCGCGGTTTCATCTCGCGATCCATCGTCGACAACGATGATCTCATCTGCCGGTGCGCTTTGCGCCCTCGCAGAGGCAATTGCCCTCTCCACAACCGCTGCCGCCTGATACGCCGGAATGACGAATGCGATTCGCGAGGTCACCATCGCGACCCCGCGAGTTGCACACCGGCCGGAACCTCGGGCGTTTCCGATAGACCAATAATTGAACAGTTCATCGTGTTTTGGTGGCTGATGCTCGCATGCAACAAGTTTATAATCAATTGAAAAATAAGGAGTTAGATAAAACGTTCATTCCAGAGACTTGCTTGGTCTACCTATTGCAATAATTGAACAGCGTCGGGGCTGGACGCCCCGGAGAATTTCGTTGTGACGCTGCCCAGAGCACACCCGCGGAAACGCGGGGTCGCAGAGCCAGGGAGCTGACAGCGCTCGAGATACAGCGAGCGCCATGCCCGCCCAGCCGCCAGCGCAAACTCCCGGTCACCCAACCGGGATTACCTGGGATCGAGGCTCGTCACATGAAGGTGTCTGTCCGTACTCTCGTTCGCGTCATTGCGCCCGTCGCGCTCTGTTTCGCTGCTGCCTGCAGCTCCGACGCCGCGACCGGTGCAACCACTCCGCCTCCCACTGCCACCGGCGGCTGGCTGACGCTGCAGCTCGTCACACCCAACTTCAATGACGGTGCAGCCCAGTTCAGCGTGCGCGGACCCGCAATCGACAGCGTGAAGCCCGTCGGCTACGACGGCTTTGCCACGATCGAATCCGGCACTGCCAATCTCGTGGTCACCGGCCTCATCGGCAACGGAAACGTGGCCCAGGTACACGTCCCGGACCTCACGCTCGCGTCGGAGTATCAGGCATCGATCGATGCCGCAGCGGCCCGGCAGACGTACGTGCTCCAGTCGCTCGACGGCTACCGCGCGGTTCTGGTCCGCTGAGGCCTGAGGACGAGATCGGCGATCACAGGGACGTGATCGGATCCAAGATCGGGTCCGATCCACGTCCGGCGGGCGGCGAACCCGCCATTCATCAGGATGTGATCGATCCGGATTCCATGCCAGCGTGAGTGCCAGCTGTACCCCGTTCCAGCTCCTGCCTCTTCGAACGCATCCGAAAAAGACGACCACCAGCGCGAATAGATCCGGCTCTCTTCCGGTGTATTGAAATCGCCCGCCACGATTATCGGTCCATTCATGGCCGGACTCAGGAACTCGATCGCGAGGTGTGATTCCAGATTGCGGATTGCCGAGATCGAGTCGACGCTCGTCCGGAGGCCGGGCCACGCCGAGGGATAGCGAAACTCGATCAGTGCGTCGCGCGGTGATTTGAGATGAAGGAGTGCGATGGTGACGTTCTCCCCGCCGATCACGATCGTCGCTTTCGCAATGGCAAGCTTGCCATGCAGCTTGTAGATGTCGTCCTGTGACCGGACGTCCCACCCGACGATCGGGAACCTGGACAGGAAGCAAAGCTCGCCGGCGGACCTGAGATTCCAGCCCGCCGGTGGCCGAAGCACTTCGGAATACGACGGACATTCCACTAGCGTCGCGACCTGTGCACCGAGGCTGTCGAGCCGCTGGAGAATGTCGTGCGTCACCTTGGTGCTGACCGCCATGTTGTATTCCACCAGGCGGAACGACGGCGATCCGGAAGGAGGAAGGCCGAGCCGGGCGGGCCCCACTCGCATCCCGAGGATTCCAGCCAGCACCAGCACCGTTGTGAGACCGGCGGGGACCACACCGGCCTTTGGCCGCGTGACCAGGAGTGGCAACGGACAGATGAGGAGCGGCAGCGCAATCCACCGAGGCCCGAAGAGGAAAGGGAAGACAGGCCACCACACATCGCCACCCAGTCGAAGGAGCAGCGCGCCCAATGCGGCAGCAGCAACCCCGCCCCAGGCCAGCCACCATCGCGCCGGGGTCGCACGGCGATTCAACGGGCCACCTTCGTCGGTAGCACAATCGGCCAATAGAGTGCTCCCGCCCAGAATCCGATGCCCCATGCCAGGTGAATCACGAGAAAGATGATCGGAAGAATCGGCAGGAGGGTGAACCCGTTCTTGATCGCGATCCGGGCGCTTGCGGCAACACTTGCCACGGCGTACGCGAAGAGATGTGATGCCCCGATGAGGCCGAAGCGCGCGACCAGCCACGGCGTCAGTACCACCGAGACGACAAACACCGGCGCCACCAGCTGCCGCCACCTGAGCGAGGCACGGTGTTCAATCAGGGTACGGACCTTCCAGAAGCCGTACCGTGCATACTGGCGGGCCAGCTTGGAGATCGTGCCGCGGACCTGGTACGTCGAGCGAATTGTCGGCGAGAGGTAGACGGTGTCGCCGCGGGCGCGGAGCCGCACGTTCATCTCATAGTCTTCGTTGACTGCCCAGTCGGCGCGCATCCCCCCCAGTTCGCGCAGCGTCGTAGTTCGCCACGCACCGAGATACACCGTGTCGGTAAACGCCGGCGTTGTCGCGTTGCGATACTTGGCGTCCCCGGCCGCGAAGGGCGACGACACCGCCGCCGCGATTGCCCGGGTGACCCACGTCGAACCCAGCGCGCGCTGGACGCCGCCCACGTTGCCGGCACCGGTCGCCCCGAGAAGCCGGACGCACTCGGCCACGTAGTCTGTCGCGTAGCTCGAATGGGCGTCCATTCGAACCAGGAAGTCTCCGCGCGCCACCGCGAGCCCGCGATTGAACGCCGCCGCCTGCAGCCGGTCGGGATTGTCGAGGAGCTGGACCCTGGGATCGGCGGCAGCAATCTGCCGGACGATCTCGTCACTTCCGTCGTCGCTCGCGCCGTCGAGGACCAGGACCTCGAGCGTCATCGCTGAAGGGAGTTCGCTCGCGAGAATCGACTCGAGGCAGGCCGCGATGCACCCCCGTTCGTTGCGCATCGGGATGACGATCGTGACCGCAGTAGAGCCGGGTGAAGGGGGTGAAGGTTCCGACACACTCGCTGCTATTGAGGGGAAGGCCGACAAATCGAAGCGGGTCCCGGCATCTCGCCGGGACCCGCTCCAAACCTACTCAACGCTCAGTGTGAGGACTACTTGCGACGGCGGCGACGCATCCCGGCGCCGGCGAGCCCGGTGAGCCCCATCGCCATCATGCCGAGGGTGCCGGGTTCGGGAACGACGGGCTCACTTACATTCGCGAGAAATTCCTGCTCACCGTGTCCCGGGCCGAGGTCATCGGAGATCACGACCCAGTTGCTGAGGTCGACGCTACTGGCATCAGCGAGCGAGATCCAGTGGTCGACGTCGGCGAGGTTGTATGAGCTGGTGGCCGACTGCGGGTCGAATCCCATCAGCTGCCAGATCGCAAACTGGATCTGCGGGTTCCCACCCCAGAGCGGCGTACCATGCGCGGTCGCCGGGTTCGAAGGGTCGATGAAGTCGTCGGTCCCGGACATGAACTGGGTGAGCGACGCCGCCTCGGCGTAATTAGTCGGAGCACCACCCGGGGTGTACACATGCGAGAAATCGCTCCCCGCAAGTGAGGTAGCCCAGGCGTCATAGAAGCCCGTCGGAATAAACGGTACGATGTCGTCACCCTCGTCCACGCACCAGATCTGGAACGTCGAGCCGCCGACGAATTGCCCGGTCAGGCCGTTGAACGAACCGATTGAGCTGCCCAAGTTGCAGGCCGTATTGAAGGTATTCACCCCTGAGCATCCGGCGACCTGGAATTGCACGTTGACCGGGGCCTGGGCCTGCGCGCCGGTCGCAAGAACTGCGATCAGCGCGGCACTGCCTGCGATACTACGAAGCATGCAATTCACTCCCATCCTGAAAAGGTCAAGGTGCCGCAGCAGCTGCGGCACCATGGTTGAGACCTGTTGTTCGTCCTGCTTCGACTACTTGCGGCGGCGGCGGAAGCCGGCGCCAGCCATCCCAACGAGCCCGACTGCCAGCATTGCCATCGTGCCCGGTTCCGGCGTCGGAACTTCCTGCGGGAACGAAACCTCGGCCAGGAACTCCTGCTCGCCATGTCCCGCGCCCAAGGCGTCGGAGATCACGACCCAATCGCTGAGGTCGACGCTGCCGGCGTCTGCCTCTGAGAGCCAATGACTCACGTCAGTGGAGTTGTAACCGCTGGCTCCGGTGGGGTCGAAGCCCATCAACGTCCAGATAGCAAACTGAATCTGCGGATTGCCACCCCAAGTCGTCGCGCCATGTGCAGTCGCCGGGTTCGACGGGTCGATGAAGTCATCGGTCCCCAACATGAACTGCGTCAGCGACGCCGCAGCCGCGTAGTTGGCCGGGGCACTCCCAGACTGGTAAACGTGCGTGAAGTCACTCCCTGCAAGCGACGTGGCCCACGCATTGTAAAAGCCGGTCGGAATGAACGGCGTGATGTCGTCGGTCTCGTCGACGCACCAGATCTGGAACGTCGGGCCACCAGAAAATTGCCCGGTAAGGCCGTTGAATGAACCGATTGATTCCGAGCTGTTGCAGACGGCGTTGAAGGTGTTCACCCCCGAGCAGCCAGCAACCTGGAACTGGATGTTGACGGGAGCCTGCGCACTGGCGCCGGTTGTGAGGATCGCAGCGAGGGCAACGCCACCAATGATTCGGCGCAGCATGTGGTTTACTCCAATTCAAGTGAGGTTGCGCTCTACGGACTGACGTATCGGGTTCGGCATGCTCAGGCGCATACGGTATGCCACCACTTGACGTTGCGGCTCGGGGCAGAAAATTGGCATCATTGAAGTCGTATAACCGTCTGCGGTGAAAGGTTTTAGACTGGGTATAGCCTGGCGTGATTAGAGCTTCGAATCGGGGCGTTTTCTCGAAGCTGCCGTAGCCCCCCAACAACAACTTGTTGCGGAGCCGCAACGGGTATCCTGGGGCCGCCGTCTGCCGGCCTTTTGTGGGACTCATGCATCAATCGCTTTGCGGTTCTGGAATCTCCTTCGATAGAAAACGATAAATTATTTGACGGCCAATATTGACACCCAGGAAGCATGGACCCGGAGAACTGGCGTCAAACTACTGGTTTAAGCTCGGCGGCCCTGATGGAACGAGACCTGCATAAGAACCGGTCAGTTCACTGCCGATACTAGCTCAACACCATCGGCCGCCACAATTCAACGCTTTCCGGGTCACGATCATGCGCGTGTTTGTCCGGTACGTCCCGCTGGTTGCCTCGCTCGTCGTCGGCGTTCCGTCTGCCGCCCTGGCCCAGAGCCGCTCAGCCACCCAGATGGCTCGGCTCCGAGACTCTGTGGCACAAGTCGGGGGCCGCGTGATCGTGGTCCTCAGGTCCTCGGACACGCGACCCCACCTGGTCGCGCCGGGAACGCCTCCAGTTCCAGCAGCCGAGATGCAGGACATCCAGGCCCGGCTGGCCAGCACCCCCGGCATCAACGTGACCGGGCAATCGGCGATGATCGGCGCCGTCTTTGCCGTGACTGACAGTGCACGGCTCGAGGCGCTCAACACCGATCCCAACGTGCTTTCGATGGAGGCCGATCGTCTCGTCTTCCTGCAGGCGACCCGTGACGGGGCATCGGTGGCCCGCACCAAATCGCAGGACCTGCCGTGGGGCATCTCCCAGATCACGGCACCTGACGCGTGGGCCCTTGGCTACCGGGGCAATGGGGTGAAGGTCGGGATCATGGATAGCGGCGGCGACCCGACTCATCCGGATCTGGTCTGGGCCGGCGGATACAGCGCTGTCGACGGTGGCACCGCGCCGGCCGACTGGCAGGATGATGTCGGCGTCTGCGACGGCCATGGTACTCACGTCGCCGGAACGGTCGCGGCACAGGACAACGGAATCGGTGTCGTCGGCGTGGCGCCGAATGTCTCGCTCTACGCCATCAAGGTCTTCTTTGATTTCAGTGGCCAATGTGCCGCCTATACCTCGACCCAGATCACCGCGTTGCAGTGGGCCGTGTCGCAGCACATCCGGGTCGTGAATGCCAGCATCGGAGGCGGATTCTCGAGCGCCTACCAGACCGCCGTCGATCAGGCCGCGGCGGCAGGCACCTTCCTGGTTGCAGCGGCCGGGAATGACAACGGCGGCGCCGTCGAGTACCCGGGTGCATATCCGTCGGCGATCGCGGTGTCGTCGCTCTCTACCTCGAACGCTCGGTCAAGTTTCTCGAGCGCTGGCCCGCAGGTCTGGGTTGGCGCGCCGGGAGAAAACGTGGAAAGCACCCTCCCGGGTGGCGGTTATGGATACAAGTCCGGAACCTCGATGGCGACGCCCCATGTGACCGGAACGGTCGCGCTTCTGGTTCAGAAGAACCCGAACATCACCCTCGCCGGCGTTCGTCAGGCACTGCAGACCGGCGCCCTCGACATTGACGCGCCCGGTTTCGACAACAACACCGGCTGGGGTCTCGACCGCGCATCGTTTGCGCTGGGCGGCGGGACCGCTCCGCTCACGATCGCCGTGGCTCCGGGGGCGCGAAGTGCTACAGTGCAGCAGGGGAGTGCCGCGCCGAGTGACAACGCGGCCGTGACGTTGTCGGGAACCAACGCATCGACGACGGCCTGGACGGCGACGCACAAGACGAGCTGGAATACTCTCACCGCTGCGACCGGGACCGGAAACGGTACCGTGGCGTGGAGCCGCAATGCCGCCGGACTCGCGGTCGGCAACTACGTCGACACGATCACCGTCTCGGCTGCCGGCGCCACTGGTTCTCCCGCTGTCGTGTACGACACCCTCCACGTGACCGCGGCGGTGATCCCGGTCACGCTGGCGGTGACGCCGGCCGCACGTTCGGTGTCGGTGCAGCATGGCGCGACAGCCCCGAGCGACAACGGTACCGTGACGTTGACCGGAACCAATGCGTCATCGACCGCATGGACAGCCGCGAAGAAGGCGACCTGGAACACGCTTACCACGGCGAGCGGGACGGGAAGCGGCAGCGTAGCGTGGAGCCGCAACGCCACCGGTCTCGCAGTGGGAACGTACGTCGACACGATCACTGTTACCGCGCCCAGTGCAGCCAACGGTTCGCCCGCGCGGATCTTCGACACATTGCGGATCACGGCGGCGCTCGTCCCCGTGACGATGGCGGTCGCCCCCGCTGCCCGGAGCGTGTCGGTGCAGCAGGGTGCGACCGCTCCCGGCGACAATGCGTCGATCACATTCACGGGGACCAATGCCCAATCCACCAGCTGGACCGCGAGCAAGCGCCAGGCATGGACCACGCTGACGGCGATCAGCGGCACCGGCGACGGCACGGTGACCTGGAACCGCAACACGTCCGCGTTGGCGGTCGGCACCTACGTCGACACGATCACCGTCTCGGTCCCCGGCGGGACGAACGGATCGCCGGCCGCGGTGTTCGATACGGTTCGCGTCACGGCTGCGGTCGTGCCGGTGACTCTCGCCGTTTCGCCCACGACACGGAGTACGTCGGTGCAGCAAGGAGCCAGCGCGCCGGGCGACAATGCAGCGGTGACGCTTTCGGGTACCAACGCGGCGACTACCACCTGGTCGGCGACCACGAGGCGGAGCTGGAACACATTGACCGTGGCGTCAGGCTCCGGAAACGGAACGGTGGCATGGACCCGCAATGCGACAGGGTTGAGCGCGGGAACGTATGTCGACACCGTTACGGTCACCGCTGCGGGTGCTCCCAGCGGCTCGCCGGCGATGATCTTCGACACGCTGCACGTGACGGCGCCGACCGTCGCACTACTGGTGTACCCGGGATCGCGGACCGGGTCGGCGCAGCAGGGGAGCGCCGCACCGTCTGACACGGTAACGGTGCAATTGCTGGCATCGATGGCGTGGACCGCGACCAACCGTCATGCATGGAATACGCTGACGGCTGCGAGCAACATCGGCAGCGGCCCGGTGATCTGGAAGCGGAGCACGGCCGGGCTCGCTCCGGGAGTCTACGTCGACACGATCACGGTAACGGCACCCGGCGTGGTGAACTCGCCGTCGTCGGTGATCGACTCATTCACGGTCACTGCGGCACCGGTAACGGTGATCGCGGTGGCACCTTCATCGCGCAACGTGGCCGTGCTTCAGGGCACTGCTGCGCCGGGCGAGAACGCGACCGTCACGATCAGCGGCGGAAACGCCGGAACGACCGGCTGGACCGCGACCAAACGGCAGCCCTGGACGACGCTGACTGCCGCGAACGGCACAGGGAGCGGCACGGTTGCATGGAGCCGTAACACCACCGGACTTGCGGTCGGCACCTACGTTGACACCATCACGGTCGCCGCGGCCGGGGTCGTGGGTTCTCCTGCGACCGTGATCGACACCATGCGGATCTCGGCGGCGCCGATCGCGATTGCGCTCGCCGTCACGCCCGGCGCGCGCAATGCCTCGGTACAGCAGGGCGGAGTGGCGCCCGGTGATAGCGCCGCCGTGGCGCTGACGGGCACCAACGCCGGTTCCACCACCTGGACGGCGACAAGGAAGCACGCCTGGATCACGCTGACTGTTGCGAGCGGGACCGGCAACGGCACGGTGGCGTGGACACGGAGCGCGGCGGGGCTCACCGTGGGCACCTACGTCGATACGATCACCGTGACGGCGCCAGGCGCCGCCACCGGCTCGCCGGCAATGATTTTCGATACGTTGCACATCACCGCGGTGCCGGTCGCCGTCCTCCTCGCCGTGAGTCCGGCGTCGCGCAGCGTGTCGGTGGCACAAGGGAGTGCCGCGCCGGTGGACAGTGCCGCGGTGTCGCTGTTCGGGACCGATGCCGGCATCACGGCGTGGACCGCCTCGAAGCGCCAGAGCTGGACGACCCTGACTGTCGCAAGCGGAACTGGTCCGGGAATGGTGCGGTGGCAGCGCAATGCGACCGGACTCACAGCCGGCCTCTATGTCGACACGATTACCGTGACTGCGCCTGGTGCGGCGAGCGGTTCACCGTCGACGGTGTTCGACACACTGCGAATCATCGCGACGCCGATTGTCGTGAGCGTTGCTCCGCCCGGGCACCACAAGTCGGTCAAGTCGGGCACCGCGAGTCTCTCTGATGCGGCATCGGTCACACTGAGCGGCACCGGCGCGAGCACGACACGGTGGAGCGCGACGAACCGCCACAGCTGGAATTCGTTCAGCGTCGGGTCCGGAACCGGCAACGGAACTGTCTCGTGGGTATCCAATACCGCAGCCCTTGGCGTCGGAGTCTTCGTCGACACGATCACCGTCGCGGCCGGAACCGCCACGGCACGAATTGTCGACACGGTCGAGGTCACCGGCAAGGAGAAGAGCATCGCGCTCAATCCCAAGGGGAAGAGCGCGCGAGCATTGATGGTTTCAGGGTCGGCGAGCCTGCTCGCGGTCGAAACCGATTCGGCGCTGGTTGAAAGCGACGACTCCAGCGACTCGTGGATCGCGTCGACCAACTCGTCTCGCCTGGTGTTGACCCGGGTCCAGGGACCAGCCAACACGTCGGTCGTCTGGCAGCGCTCCGCGGTGACACTCCCGGTCGGCGTCCACGTCGACACGATCCAGGTGCAACTGGCGAGCGATGCCAGCGTGCAGGCCGTCTTTGTCGATTCGCTCAACGTCGTCGAGGTGGCGCTCCCCGATCCGCAGGCAGCGGTGGAGGACTTGTTCAGTTTCTCCGTGATCACCGATGACCAGCGGACCGTTCTCGACCGCCTTGGCAACAACAACGGTCGCTACGACCTGGGCGACTTCCTCGCATGGATAGACCGGTCGCATCTGCAACTGTCCGCCGAGGTGATGGCGAAGTTGCAGTCGCTGGCTCCGGCCCGTGCTGCCAGTGGTACACCGGTGCAGCCGAAGGGAGCCGAGCCGGCGAAGGTGCCGCCGCAGCGTTGATGTGGTCGCAGACGTCCCGGCGTCATCCTCCGACGCCGGCACGTCGGAGGTCAATCGCGGTGCGTGAGGCGGCGCACCCGGCCGCCAGTGAGATAGCGGTCGAGATCGCGGATCAGCCAGCGTACGCGAGTTCGCCTGATCAGCGTGGACAGGATCCGATGCAGGGCACGGTCGTCGGACGGGTTCACCACGTCGAGGAGCTCGATCCAGTCTTCGAGGATCGGCTGTGACCGGATGTTGAGCTTCTCCAGCAGCGCCAGGTCATCGAGTCTCGGCAACGTTGGAATCGTCACATGGAGCGCGCGAGCACCCGCCATGGTGCGGAGGCATTTCTCGCACCTCCCGCAATTCTGCTCGCCTCCCTGAAGGCAGACGCGCAACCGCGTGAGCAGTGGCATGCCAGGGACGGCGATCGCCGCGAGCTTGTCAATCCGGCGCGCCCCGCAACCATGATGGACGATCCTCAGTCCTTCGGTCGACCATCGCGGATCGGTGACCGGGTGACTGCCCGACGGCGCCAGGTCGGCCCAGGTTGCGCTCGACGGGACGTACAGCGTTCCGAATCCCCCGGCCATTGCCACGGCGCTGAGCGCGGGACCGAGATAGTCGCTCCAGTCGAGGCCAAAAGAGTGCCCGAATTCCTTGACATTGGTGTGGGCTACCGCCAGCTGCAGGCCGAGGGCGTTCGCCGTCTCACCATGTCTCGCTATAACATTGGCAAATACAGTGTCGAGCGGCGTCTTCCCCAGGTCAACCCGATCGACCAGCAGCAGGTGGGACAGGCGAGTGTGTTCGCGCAGCACGGTATACGACGAATCGACGCCTCCGGAAAAGAGCGACGCCGTTCCCTCGCCGGCTGGAGCGGGTGAGCGGTTGGGCGCGTGAATCGCCGTCGGCCGCGCCCACGAATACCAGCGGAGGTAGATCTCCTGCAGCTCCGCCAGTCCGGTGAGGAGGTGCGGCGACACCGGGAAGCGTTCATCGATCTCGAGGGGTTCGCCACGCGCCATTGCCGGCAGGAGAGCGGCGACGAGGAATGGATCGGCGCGGAGTGCCGGTGCCGGCCGGTCGCGGAGATCGAACCACAGCGTCTGTTCGCCGATGGTTGCTTCGATCGCCTGGCCGTGGCCGCTCCGCGGCCGGATGTCGGTGATTCGCATCACGATGGCGTCCCGGACCGCGCGGTTTCGATCGCGAGATAGGTCTCCCACGCCGTTGCGAACACCAGGTCCCATCGACGGATCCGGCACTCTGCCTGGACGGCCGCGATCGTTCCCTCGATGAATCCGCCCAGCAGCGGACCAGCGTTTTTTTCCGGAGCGCCGTGGGTGTAGATCTTGAGAAAGATGTCGTTGCCGATTCGCGGGGCCGCGTCGAGCCACACCCGGGCGCGTCGGTGCGAGGGCGGGGCATACCCCGCCAGTTCGGCCACGTCGAGCGTGGGGACGATGCGCCAGCGCGGATGCGGGCGCAGCGTCAGCGGGCCCTGCACGCAGATCAGTGCTCCCTCGGGCGGTGTGATGCCGCGCTCGATGATCCGCCCGTTGTCGTGCGACCTGGGTTGCGACGGGTCGTCGACCGCCCAGTAGATGGCATTCACCAAGCGGGTCTGACAGGGATCGGGCGCGGCGGGGAGGGTGAAGTCGGCGTAGCAGCCCAGACCCCGGAGCAGCGTGATCTCGTTGTTGAGACCGCACCAACGCCCGTCGGGGCGAGCGTTGTCGAGCGCCCAGTTCCCGTGAATGAAGCCGAACGCCAACCCGCCGTCGCGGCGATGCATGAGTCCGTGATCGCGAGCCAGCGCATTGGTGAACCGGTCCATCCGGCCGACAAAATCGGCCTCACCTTCTCCATCGTGATGGATGTGCACCTCGACATCGGCGATGCCCGCGCGAGTCATGGCCGCGAGCGGATCGATCAGCGCCGGGTGGTATTCCTCCTCGGGGAAGAAGAAAGTCCATCGTGGTGGTTGGCCGCGCGAGTCGCGGATTCGCGACGCGATCCGAGGCCACGCCTCGCTCCAGGTGGTGACGCGAGCCCGAGCCGTTGCTTCTGATGGCCGGGCCCACCGCGGTTCGAAATGATCGGCGAACATGAGATGGAGCGTCACCGGTGCTGCCGGATCGAAGCGATGCCGCCGGGTGCGGCGTCGCGCGGCGCGCCATCCCGGCCACCAGATCTGGGCATTGCGTGGCAGATTCACGCAACAGGCTCGAGCGGCCTGTCGCTCAACGCGATGAGTTCCGAGAATTGCCGGCGCAATCCTTCGACCGCGGTCGATGCGTCGGCGACCTGCGCCGAGGAACGCCGGGTCATCGGGGGAATCTCCGCCCATCCCTCGAGTGCCCGCGCGAGCGCCGCCGTGTCTCCGGGCGGGACCACGACACTCGGATCGGACGCCAGCGAGCGAACACCACCGACGTCGCTCGCGATGAAGGGCGTGCCGCACGCCAATCCCTCCAGCAGCACATTGGGGATTCCCTCGGACCGTGACGGGAGAACGACGACATCGGCGGCGCGATACCAGTCGGCGAGCTGATCATGCCGCACGTTGCCGACGAACCAGATCGAATCGCCATACTCCGCGCTGCGTCGTTCGAGATTGCGCCGTTCGGCGCCGTCGCCGACGAGGCAGAGGAGCGGCCGCGCCGGGTGTTGTGTGACGGTTCGCCAGGCCTCGACGAGGAGGTCGAGTCCCTTGACCGGAACCATCCGCCCCACCCAAAGCGCGATGGGTCGATCAGCCGGGAGTCCCAGTGCGTTTCGCGCCATGTGGGCAGGGCCCGGATGGAAACGCGTCAGGTCGACGCCGCGAGTGAACGCGCCGATCGCCGCCGGATCGACACCGAGCGCGATCACCGCCTCACGAAGCGAGATTCCCACGGTGACGACGCGATTGGCGGCGTGCAGTGTCTCGAGGATGACGGGGCGCCGCGCGGGGTCGCGGGTCAGCAAGTGGATATCCGACCCGCCGGCCAGTATCACGCCGGGGACCGCGAGGCGCTTCGCGCCCTGCAATGCCACTGTGCCGTCGGGATGAGTCCAGTAGCCGACGACAACGTCGGGCCGCCAGTCGCTGGTCGCCGCGTCGATGGCCGGGAGGACCCGGTGCGCCATCCAGCGATGGTGCGTCTGATGTGCGACTCGCGGCGGATACCACCACACCGGGTATCGCGTTTGCGGAGCCGGTGGCGCCGCTGGTCTGGTCAGCAGCAGATCGGTCCAGGGGATCGGCACTACGACCCGGACATCGTCGCCCGCGGCGCGAAGCGCCGAGACGAGCTGCTGATTGAAGACTCCCTTGACCGGGCGCCGTGGCGAGGGGTAGACGCTGGTCACCAGCAGGAGCCGCATCGGTCAGCGTGCGGACGTGGAACCGGGGAACGAGCGAAGGCGGCGTCGCGGCAATCCGCGAATCGCTGTGGGTGCGCTCGCGGGATCGACGGCGGCTCCCTCCGCGATCTTCGATCCCATGACGGTCGCGCCAGCGAGTCCGAGCGCCATGTACATCAGCGGGTAATATGCATTGGACAGGAACGTCCCTGTCACCAGCACGCCGGTGAGCATCGCGAGCATGTGACCGGCGAGTGTCTCTTCCGACTTCGCCTCCGGGTCGGAGCTACTCGCCAGCGCGGCGCGTTTGCGAATCGCGCGCAGCCCCTTGATCAGCGTCACGCAGAGCAGGATGAACACGACCAGCCCGGCCACACCCAGTTCCATCCCATACTGCACCCAGGTGCTGTGCGCCGCGCGTTCCTCGCCGTTCAGCATTCCGAAAAAGGTGGGGTAGTTGGAGATCCCGTAGCCCCAGGGCCGCTTGATCATCCAGATCATCCCCTGCTTCCAGAAATACATCCGGCCTTCGTTGCCGGAGATGTTGTAGTCATCCTGCGAGAAATCGGCAAAGCGTGCCCCGGCGCCGATGCCGGTGGCCATCATCACGAACATCACGACGCATCCCGAGACCAGCACCAGACTGAACCATCGTCGCCATCCGCGCGCTCCCGCGGCCACGATCACGACTGCGGCGGCGATGAAGCCGAGTTCCGAACCACGCGACTGGGTGGGAACGACCGCAGCGACGAGAAGGCCGGCGACGCCGGTCCAGAAGACACGCCGCCGGAACGATCCGACGGACAGCCAGAGGGCAAGCGGGAAGGTGGTACCCAGCACGGCACCGAAGTCATTCGGATCGAGCGACACGCCCACCATCTGCAGGCGCCGCAATTCCGGACGCGCCGCCAGGACGTCGGGGTCGATCGGGTCGCCGTCGTCGTTGAGGACCGGGGCATTGGGGTCGTAGGTGTGCACGACGTTGTACGACACCGCGGCGACGCAGAGGACGTAGATCGCGATCGCCATCCGCAGGCTTCGTCGGTCCCGGAGAAAGACCAGGCAGCAGACGAAGATGACCACGACGACGAGGTATTTCTCCTGGAAAAACTGCAGCGACTCGCTCGGCCAGATGCCGATCGGTGCGGTGACAAACGCCAGGCCGGTGAGAATCGCGACCAGCCTGAGCGGCTTGCAGCGCCGCCAGATCATCTGCCAGGCCTCTGGCGGGATCGCCAGGAGGAGCATC
The DNA here is from genome assembly GCA_036501385.1 of Gemmatimonadales bacterium. Classification (GTDB taxonomy): domain Bacteria; phylum Gemmatimonadota; class Gemmatimonadetes; order Gemmatimonadales; family GWC2-71-9; genus Palsa-1233. The sequence continues at coordinate 19,504 of DASYAK010000023.1, forward strand.
GCGATGAAGATCAGCATCAGGATCATCGGGAGATGCGGCACGGCGATTTCAGCGAAGACTTCGGGGAGCCGCACCACGGCGTAGCCGAGATACAGCCCGACCAACGGCACGAGAAGCCGCTCGCCCTGACTGGCGACCGAGAATGAGAAGCCGCCGGCGGTTGGGCGCCGCGGCGGAGCCTCGCTCGCCTGACGCACTGCCGCGACGACATCCGATGCCAGCGGTTCGTTCGCTCCCAGCGTTGTCACGGTCTCTCCCCGGCGGCCGGCGCCGCGCCAAGCCGATTGACCACTACCTGCAATTTCCCCGCCGCGGTCAGAGGAATATCGTCAACCAGGTCGATCGTGATCTGCAGCGTCGGCCCGGCCACAGCCGCGACCTCGTGGCGAAGCCACTCCTCGTCGCGAGCCGACCAGCGGGGCGACACGACGCGAATCACCACCTCTTCGGGGATCTCCTGGATCACCTGGAAGCGCTGGACCCCCTGGAGCTCCTTCAGGATATGCGGAAAAAACTCTCCCGGGAGTTGCCGCCCGTCGGGTGTCACGAGGATGTCGAGTTGCCGGCCGGTCACGTGCGCGAGACGATCGAGGCCTCGGCCGCAGGCACAGGCGCCGCTCGCCTTGATGGCCCGGTCGCCGGTGGCATAACGCACGAATGGCATGCCGAGATTCGTGAGGTCGGTGACCACGACATTTCCCTCCACGCCATCGGACACCGTCGCGCCGTCGTCATCGAGAATCTCGACTACCAGGTTCTCGTCCGACAGATGGAGGCCCGAGTGCTCCGGGCACTCAGCGCCGATCAACATGAATTCGCGCGATCCGTAGGTCTCGAAGACCGGCGCGCGAAAGACCCGCTCGATCACCTCGCGCTGGAATTGATGCAGTCGCTCGGCCCCGACGACCACGCTGTGCGGTGCCGGCGGCACGAGTCCGCGGGCTTCGAGCATCCGGGCAAATGCGTAGATCGCGTTGGTGTAGGCAACGATGGCGCGCGGTCGGGTACGAACCAGCGACTGGAAGAAGCGGTCGACGGTGGCGTCGCTCAGGTCGAAGCAGCTGACCAGCGTGTGGCGATAGAGATGGTCGTAGAGCTTCGCCTTGCGCTTGGTCCACGCCGATGACGAAACCGGCGCCACGCCCCACAGATACCATTGCCTGGTTCCGGGCGCCGCTCCGGCCCAGTTGTATCCGCGGTGCCAAGCTGCCATCCGGCGCTGATAGCTGTCGGTGTCGAGATCGAAGACCAGCGGGACACCGCTCGACCCTCCAGTGGCCTTGGTGATCAGGGCGGTGCCCGGCGCGGTCGAGCGCATCGCGAGACGATGCTCGCGGACGAGGGCGCGGTCGATCACCGGCCAACGGGTGAACTCCGCCGGATCCTGGAGCCGTCGGGCGTCGAGCCCGCCAGCGCGCCAGGTGTCGCGATACCACGGCGACGTCGTCTGGGCGTGCAGCAGGAGCCGGAGCAATCCCTGGAACTGAATTGCCGCGACCTCTTCGCGCGTTCGCCATTGCGATGCTTCCAGTTCGCGCCAATAGCGGAAGACCGACCGTCCGTGGAGCCCATCCTCATAGCACCGGATCACCCAACGCCGGAACGCGGTGCCCCACGGATCGGTACTCACTGCGCCACGGTCCGGTCGACGTGCTTGAGCAGGCTGAGATAGAGCGTTTCATACGCGGCAACCGTCGCGCCGACGGAGAACTCGGCGACCGCGCGCCGACGTGCGGCCGATCCGAAGCGGCGCATCCGGTCGGGGTTCGAGAAGAGGGCAGTCATCCCGCCGGCAAGGGCCGCAGGATCACCAGCCGGAACCAGGAATCCCGTTTCCCCCGGGATCACCACTTCACGGTTACCACCCACGTCGGTCGCGACGATGGGGAGACCCGCGGCCATCGCTTCGAGAAGGGTCAACGCGATCCCTTCGCTCACCGACGAGAGGACAAAGGCGTCGGCGCTGGCGAGAAAGGGCCGGATATCCTGCTGCATGCCGTGGAAGGTGACGATCTCGTCCAGTGCGAGGTCGGCCGCTAGTCGTTCGAGCGGTTCGCGCAATTCGCCATCACCGACGATGTCAAGCCGGAAATGCGGCGCCTGGTCGGCAACGATGCGCGCCGCGCGCAGCAGCGTCTCCTGATCCTTGACGAAATTGAGTCGCGCCACGTGAACGGCGCGCCACCCCTGGCTGCGCTGCGTGACCGGTTCGACCGCACGGACGTCGATGCCGTTGCGGATCACTCGAATCCGGTTGGCCGGCACATGCTCGACTGTGCGGGCAACGTCGGCAGCGTCGAGCGACACCGGCACCAGCGTGTCAGTGAGCTGGCCGGCGAGGCGCTCGAGGAAACGGCCCTTGGCGTTGAGGAGCTGGTTGCGACCATGCTTGGTATGCACCAGCACCGGGACGTCGGTCACCATGCGGGCGATTGCGCCATACTGGTGAGGCGTGGGATTGTGGGTGTGGAGAATTGCCGGACGCCGGCGGCGAAGGTAACGGCGCAACGCCGCGACGGTGGCGAGTGCGGTCCCTGCGCCAACCGGCTGGTCGAGGACGTCGACTGGAACGCCCAGCGCTTCGAATCGCGGCGCGAGTTCTCCGGCGCTATGCAGGCAGAGGACGCGTGGAGCGAACAGGGTGCGATTGGCATGTTCGGCGAGCGAAAGAATCACCATCTCCTGTCCGCCGATCGCGACGGAGAAGACGCAATGCACGACTTCCCAGGGAGGCCCGGTGCGTGTCATGCGACGCGCCGGCAGCGAAAGCCAACATATGACCAATGGCGGTCGAAACCGAGGAGCTGACCGACGCCGTTCATGATCGAGAGAAGCAAGTCGGCCGGGCCTTGCATTCTGTCGAACGGCGGATCAAAGAATCCGGCCGTCCGGTCGATGGTGAAGCCTCCCCGCTCGAGGACTTCGCGGAATCCCTGCAGCGATTCGGCCCCGATACCGCCGTCCCATGACAGCCGCCCTCTCATGCGCCGGATGACGCGCCACATCGATTCAGGACTCTGGATCACGATGACGAGCGTTCCGTCGGGGCGCAGCACACGGCGGCATTCCGCGAGGTATGCATCGGCCGATGGCGAGAAATGCATCACGACAATCGAGAAGACAGCGTCGAACGATGCGTTGCCGAAGGCGACGCCGTGATCGCTGCACTCAGAGAACTCGATCGGGGCCCATTCCGCGGCGGCGAACTCCACGCGCGCAGGATCGATGTCGACGCCGACGATCCTGTCGAACTGCCTGGCGAGCAGTGCCGTGATGTCGCCCCAGCCCGCTCCGTAGTCGAGTGCTACACCACCCAGACCCTCCGCCAAACCACGGACGGTTGCCCAGCGTCTGGTCTGATGGCGTGTCGGTCGTGCGCCGCGGCGGAAATTCGGCGGCGCAGTCGCGGAGATCTGGCTCCGGCTCGGCGCGGTCACGAAGCCGGCACCGCCGCGCTGGACGCACTCGAGTCCGGAAAGACGCGGACGGACTGAGCCACTGGATCTGCGCGCAATGCGACCGGCAGCGCCGGCCGGAAAAACTTGACCATCGCGCGCGAAATCAGATCGGCTGCGCGGTGCGGCAGTCCGCAGAAGCGCGCCGAGGAAAACACCCGCCGGCGGAACGCCCAGTTCTTCAAGAACTGCTCGTTGTAGAAGCGCCATCCCCAGCGCTCGGCGAACAATCGGTGGCTACGGTCGACCAGCCGGTCCGACCACCGGAACGTGAAGAATCGGAGGTCTTCGATCGTGGGCCGCGTGTGAATGTTGTCGAAGATGACTTCCGCCTGCGGCACGCACCAGATCGGCACACCGAGCCGCTGGAGCTGGATCCCGATGTCGATATGCTCGCGAACGACCATCGGCGGAAAATCCAGCTGGTGGAGGAGGGCCGTTTCGGCAAAGAAGGTGTGAAGCTCGAAGAAGTCGACTGTCCACGGGCCCGAAGGCACCTCTTCGCGGGCGGCGCGGCGGAATGGCTTGTAGTCGAAGATGTAGTCTTCGCCGTTGACGGTTGTCTTGCGCAATTCGGAATGCGAGATGTGTACCCGGAGCTCGAGCCGCCGGGCGTCGATGTCGAGTCCCTCGCGCTCAAAGGTCAACGGCAGTATCGCCCGCATCCCTCGCGTCTCCGCGGCGTGCAGCATCGCGGTGAGCCAGCCTGGCGTGACGAAGGTGTCGTTGTCGACCCAGCAGGTGTACCTGGTGTCGATCCGGGCGAGGTAGTCGCGAAAAGCGTCCATCGGAATGCTGCGTCCGCACGGCACGATTTCGAATGGATGTCCGGCGCAGAGCTCGCAGAGCGACGCGACGGTTCGACGGGAGTAACCGAAATCGAGGAAGACCAGCTTCACGGCCTCGCGAGTGTTTTCGAGGAGCGACCGGGTGCAGGCCTCGACACTGCTGAACCGGTCGCGGGGCACGATGACGATGGTCACTGCGGGGGAATTGGACACGGCGGCCTCATTGATCGGCATCAGGTCAGCGCTCCGGGACCAGAGTGCGGTAGAGCGCAATGTGCCGGCGCGCGTACTGCCGGGCATCGTAGTATTGCAGGGCCCGGGCAAACGCGCGTTCACCCATGCGGCGTCGCTCATCGGCGTCACGAACCAGCCGGGCGACCTCGCGTCCGAGCCCATCGGTGTCATCTGCCGCGACGAGCGATCCAGTGCGGCCGTTCTCGATCAGTTCCGGCATCGCACCGACTGCCGATGCCACAGCCGGCAATCCGCACGCCATTCCCTGGGCAACCACCAGACCGAAGGCTTCGAGACGTGGCGTATGGATGAGCAGGTCGGCTGCCTGCAACCAACCGGCGATATTTGGTTGGAATCCGTGGAATCGGACCCTGGTTCCCAGGCTGGCTTCCGCCTGCTGCTGGAGCGTGGCCGTGCGCTCGGGGGACCCGGCGCCAAGAACGGCCAGATGCCAGGGGTAATCTCCAAGAGCAGACTGGGCGGTCGCGGCCGCCGCCAAGGCCAGGTCGACGCCCTTTTCCGGACCGAAGTGGCCGATGATCAGCGCGAGCGGCTGGTCATCGGCAATCCCCAACCTGGTTCGCAGCCTGACCCGGGCCTCGGGATCGGGGCGAAAATGACTCAGGTCGACCCCAATCGGGACGACATCAACCTTGCTTCGGCGAACCAACGTATTGGCAATGAAGTACTTGCGCCGATCTTCGGAAGCCGTCAGAACCCGATCGATCAATGGCAGCGAGACCGCGTTTCGCACAAAATTTCGGGTTCCCTCGGTCTCGATTCCAAGGCTACGGTGAAAAGTCATCACTGCGCGGAGGGCTGGGTTAGCCAACCGTAGCGCCGACGCAACATATTGACTTCCATGGTCATGCGCATGAATTACTGCCACCTGCCGTTCCTGGCATATCCGGCGGACCTGCCGCAACTCGGCGCCAGTTGGTCGGGTGGCGAAGTCCATGCCCCCGACAAAATCGGCCCGGTCAGCAAGCTGGGCAACCTCCGTTTCGGGGTTCCGCAGTGCGACGAGCCCGCATTCTGCGCCGAGCGGGCGCAGATGATCGATCAGGGTGAGGATCGCGTCGCGTCGCCCGCCCCGGGCGGCCGAAAGCGTCAAGTGAAGAACTCGCATAGGATCAGGTCTCCCTGAAGCAAGAAACGGGACACTCGGCCCGCGACTTGCTCTGGAGTCAGCTCGTCCATTGTATTCGGATCACGATCAGCCTGTGCCTGGGGCCGACCGAATCACCCTGATCATCTGAGGACCTGCATGGCCGCGACCCCGACGACTCCGCTGCTGTCCGCCCGGGCCCAGAGCCTCTTTCCGGCCCTGGTTTCCCTGCTTGTGGTGGTCATTCTGTCGACGTTCTCGGATGTCGGCGTGACAGCCATGGCAACCCCGTCGATCGGCGTCCAGTACAGCTTTCAGGTGATTGGATTGCTTCTCGCGAGCGCCCCCCAAGTGGCCGTCATGCTGGTCCTGATCGCGTGGCTCGCGACGCTGAGTGGCCAGCGCCTCGCCGTTCGCGGCGCGGCAATCGCAGCGTTGGTTATTGGCGCTGTCTTCCTGGTGCTGGTCCCTTTCTTCGGCCTCGATTTTTTGCAGTCGCGCCGGATGATCTCCGAAAGCCAGCTCAAGGGGTTCACGCTGGCGGGACTCAAGACGGTAGGGTTCGCCGCGTGGCTGGCGCTGCTCTTTCTCTGGGCGGGGTGGCGTGGGGTTCTCGCCAGTCAGAAGGCCGACGAAGGCGACTCGCGACAGAAGGGCGAAGGGTTGGTGGTGGGGCAGCAGCTCTAGCCGCGTTCGGGCCGCCGCCGGGCAATCAGAGCGTCGGAAGGACCCGATTCATGTCGGCGACCAGCGGTGCGACGACGGACGTGGCGATGCTATCGGCGTGGGCGACATTGTTCCCTGGCACCGGAACGACAATCCGCACCAGCGCCTCTTCGGTCCGACCATGCAGCGCCGCGTCGCGCAGCAATTCGTATTTCACCCGGAACTCGTTGTGAGCCACCCGTCCACGCCCCTGGTACCAGTAGTACACCATCGCATTGTGACCCTGGTTGACCACCCGATAGCGATTGACCGTGACCGGCCCAGATGCCGTGGCGATCGTGCGTGATCCGGACTCAACCGGCTCCCACCCATCTCCCGGGAGGCAGTTCTTCGGTGAATGAATGCTCTTGCCCTGGCGCTGTTCGTCGTAGTAACCCACGTAGATCGTGAACGCGGGATCGGCCCGCGAACCGTAGAACCGCAGCACATAGGACGACATCGCCGCGACGCGCCGCTCGTCGGTGCGGATGGTATCGTCGATCGCAGCGTACCCATTCATCGTGGGGGCGACCGTGGAAAGCGGTTGCCGCAGGGCCACGGGCCCGGCTCGCCGAGCGGCGACAGTGCCATTGATCACGCATCCGACGGCGAGAATCCCGGCAGGAATCCAGTTGTTGCTAAACATGTAATTCTCCCGGTGCGACCCGCCGCTCGATCGATCCGACCAGTGCCGTGAGCCCGCCGAGAATCGCAAACGCGGCAGCAAACATCACCATGCCCTGGCGCTCGTGTGCCAGCCCGCTGCCCAGGGACGGGTCGACGAAGTGAATCAGGAACGCTGTGAGGAAGATTCGGATGCCATTCAGCAGGACGGCAACCGGAATCACCAATCCGATCAGCAACACCCGGGAGATGACGGTGCGCAGGTACATCCCGCCGAGGAGGACGCCAAGCGCGATCAGCGCCGAGAGCGAGCGGAGTCCGCTGCATGCCTCGGCGACGAAGAGCGTGGCGTCGGGGATCTGAATCACGTTCCCCTGGGTGCGGACTGGAATGTGACGCCACTGGATCAGCGCCGTTCCCAGGCGCGACGCGCGGAACTGCAGCGGGATCGCCAGCGCGTTAATGAAGAGCGCCGGCAGCGGAATGGCGAGGAACAGCAGAATCAGCGGCAGCCACCACGCCCGGATCTGGCGCCAGCCGAAACAGAACACGATGATACCGACGATGGCGAGCCAGATCGCGAAGCGCTGCGAAAAGAATTCTGCGGCGAGCGATCCCAGGAGCCGGATGAAGACGGCGGTGCCGAGAATCACGGTGCCGTGGCGTCGATCAGGAACTGCATCGGCGCGAAGGCCGCCGCGCCAGGCGAGCCAGAGCGCGACGGGGAAGAGGAGGAGTCCATAGTTGGCGTCGTCGTCGTGGAGCCAATCGTGGACCAGGGTCGCACTTGGCGACGCGAAGAGGAGGACGAATGCCACGGCACCGGCGCAGATGGGGAGCCAGGTCGCCAGGGGCCAGCGCCGTACCGACAGCTCGCTGATCGGCCGGACAGGCGCCGCGTCTGCCGCCGGCGCTACCATCCACCCTTCCGGAAGAGCATCACCGGAATTGTCTTGAGCATGATCCGGAGATCCTCCCAGACACTGCGTCGCGCGATGTATTCGAGATCGTGCTGCACCTTGAGCTTGACGTCTTCGACCGACGTGTCGTATTGCAGATGAACCTGGGCGTGCCCGGTGATCCCGGGGCGCACGCGCTGGCGGCGCTGGTAGTCGGGAATCTGCTCGCGGAGCGCGGTGAAAAGCTGCGGCCGCTCCGGGCGCGGACCGACCAGGTTCATGTCACCGCGAATGACATTGAGCAATTGAGGGAGTTCGTCGAGGCGACAGCTGCGAAGGAATCCACCCACCAGCGTGAGCCGGTGGTCGTCAGTCGCGGCCCAGACCGCCTGGCCCGATGCTTCGGCGTTGATTTTCATGGTGCGGAACTTCACGATGGTGAACGGCCGACCGCCGTGATCTTCGCACCGGCGTGCGGGACCGGCGCGCCCGCTGCGACGGTCGGCGCGGCGACGGACGTCGAGACCGACTCGAGTCTGAGTGTAAAACACCGGCCCTCGCGACGTGAGCTTGACCGCCACCGCGATGATGATCCACGCTGGAAGGCTTGCCACCAGGATCAGCGTCGCGACCACGACGTTGAGCGCGCGAATCAGTCGCTCGTCGCGGGAAAGACGCCGCTCTGCCGCGGCCTGAACCACGGTTGTGGTCGGGCGAGTGCGGGAAATGGGCGTGTCATCGGCGCGCGGCATGGTCGACGTCAGAGGACCGGACATGGTTGCAGGCTACAGCAGGATATGGGCAAGATACACCAACCCGCCAAGGGCGGTGGCGCCGCCGACAATCCGCCAGAAGAGCGCGGCTGACGGCTTGGTGGCCAGAGTGATTTCATCGCCGGCCTGCACATTGAGCTGATCGAGCGTAAGACCTTTCTGCACCGCGTCCGCGAAGTCGGGACCGTCGACAATGACCCGGTCGCCACGCTTGATCGTGGACTTGTTCCACCGGACGTTGTTGGCCGGACCGCCTGCGTCGATCATGATTTCCTCGCTCATCAGCCGCGACGCAGGCGCCTGGAAAAACCCCGGCTTGTTGAGTGCGCCGAACATCGAGATCCGGACGAAACTCGTCGCCGTGATGACCGGGTCATTGACGACGCGCTTGAATTCCTTGGTCAGGTACGCCTGGACTTCGGAGCGAAGGATCCCGTGCATGTCGATCGTCGTCCCGCCAGGGAGATCGAGCGTCCCGCGCGGACTGATGGTGTATGTCGCACTCAGTCCCGGCTCGGTCAGCACTTCGACCTTGATCTGATCAGCGGGATGAATGTCGCCATCGGTGAGTCGCTCCCGGATAATGTCGGCCTCCGCCTGCTTCGACGAGCGGAGCGCCGCGCTGTAGGCGGTCGACGTCAATCCCCGCTGTATCTCATCGAGCGCCGATTGCAGTTCTGCCCGGGTTACCATCGAGCGCTTCGCCGCCACGAGAGCTGTATCGCTTTGCATCATGGATGGTTGCTGGATCGGCACCTGCGCCGACAATCGTGCAACCACGCCGGCGACCAGCACACCGACGACGAGCTGGCGAATCCTCACGCAATCATCTCCCGCGCAGACAGGTTAGGACGAACGACTGGCGATAAAAGCACATCCCATGCTCACCGCGGCGCAACTCCAACACTTTGAGTAAGTCGCGGACCACAAACACCTTAGGCAAGATTGCGGCCAGAATAGCTCGACGCTGTGGCGCACAGTTGTCGCGCAGTGTCAACGGATCGAGGCGCCGGCACCACAAATCGCGCTTACCTGTCGCCATTTGGCGGCACTCCGATGGCATCGCTCGCTACCGGTCCGGCAGAAACATTGCACCGAGATGTGCCTTCGGGCTGGTGCAGGGTATTGTCAACAGTCTGATGGCAGCCAAATAACGTATTCAGCCACAACGGCTTACACGTCCAGGTCGGCTTATCAGCAATTCCCTCTGGCTCGGTCTGGAGCGTGGCACCGTGTCACAAAACTGTAGCGCGGGCGCATCGATTTCGACCCGCCTTTCGCCATTTGAAGCCGCAGAGGGTCGCTTGCCGATCGAGGATAGTCAAGCCGAAGACGCTCCACCGGTCATTCTGATCGCGAATGATCAGGAGTGGACGGCGCGTGCCGTCGAAAGCATTCTCGCGGCGAGTGGCTATAAAGTGACCCACGCATACACCGCCCGCGAGACCCTCCGGCTTGCGGCCGAGACCGATCCCGATCTGGTCATCCTCGACCAGCAGCTCCCGGACTTCTCGGGGCTCGAGGTCTGTCAGCAGTTGCGCGCCAATCCGCAGTTCGGGTCATCGCTTCCCATCATCATCACCACGGCCGGTCCGTCCGGACGACCCCAGCGACTCAATGCTTACGCGGCGGGTGCCTGGGAGTTCTATGGGCAGCCCCTCGATTCCGAGGCGTTGCTCCACAAGCTTGGCGTCTATCTCGCCGCTTATCGCGACACGCGGCGTCTGCGGCGCTGCGCGATGATTGAAGAAGAGAGCGGATTGTATACTCGATGGGGATTGGCGCGCCGAGCGACCGAGTTGATCGGCGATGCCAAGCGGCTGGGTCGCGCCGTCGGTTGTGTCGGGTGGTCGATCCTGAGCGGCGAAGGCACTCCGCGGATCCCGGAGGCGGTGGTGGCGTTCCGCGGTAACGCACGGTCGGCCGACGCGTTCGGGCGACTCGCGTCGGGAGACTTTGTCGCAGTAGTGCCAGGCGCCACAAGCGACGGCGCCGAACGAATGGCCGATCGCTTTCGCGAGCTTCTCGCCCATGCTGCCGAAGTCGCCATCGAGCGAGTTCGCTCGAACGTGGTCGTGGTCGATGATCCCGCGCTGCTCCCTTCAGACGGCGATCAGTTGGTCGACCGCATGGCGCACGCGCTCGCCGGCTGATCGGCGGGACTCCGAAAACGAAGCGGGTCCGGCCTCGATCGATTGAGGCCGGACCCGCTCTTTATTCCCCGCTGGTCATCAGCTCGACAGGCCAGCCCCGCTGGTCGCCGGCAGCGACGGGCGTTCCGACGGTTCGTCGGTCGCACCGTAGCCGTAGCTGTACGAGTAGTACTTGTAGTCATTCATCGTCGACCGCACGTCGTTGAGGACGGCGCCAACGAGGCGAATCGGAAGTTGATCGACAATCTGCAACTTGGCCTCGGCGAGGTCGCGCTCGGTGGCCCCGGCGCGCAGCACGAGCACCAGGTTGCCGGTGAGGGTGCCAAGGACGAACGGATCGATGCCGGCGCCCAGCGGCGGCGTATCGACCACGATCACTTCGAACTGCTCGCGCATCGCGGCGAGGAGCTCGCGCATCCGGCTGGTACCGAGGAGTTCCGGGGCGTTCCGCTTGCGCGAACCGCCGGTGATCAGCTGCAGCTTGGGATGTGACGTGGGCCGGAGCAGATCCCGCATCGGCAGTTCACCCGACAGGTAGTCGAGGAGGCCGGGGCGGCGTTCGGCGCCGAAGGTCCGGTGCAGCTCGCCCCGTCGCGAATCGCCATCGATGAGCAGCGTGCGATACCCGGACTCCGCGAACGAGAGAGCAAGGTTGGACGAGACCAGTGACTTGCCGTCGCCCGGTGACGGGCTCGACACGGTCAGCATCACCGAGCCTTCGCCCAGTGCGTGGGCAAGATTGAGGCGCACCGTTCGGAACGACTCGATGACCTGGGCTGCTTCCTCCGCGGACGGCTGTTCACCCTTGGCGCGCCGGATTTCCGGAATCACACCAAGAATCGTGAGCCCGAGGCCGCTGGTGATCTGGTCGGCATAGCGGACGCGCTTGTCAGTCATGTCGAGGAGGAGGGCGAGACCGAGACCTGCGCCCAGACCGGCGATCGTGCCGAGCACGATCATCAGCGACGCGCGGTTCTTCTGTGGCTCGAACGGCGCGTCGGCGGCATCGAGGACTGCCACATCGGGAACGGCGGTGACCTCGCGTGCCCGCGCCGCATACACCTGCTTGGTCAGATCGGCGACGACGCCTTCATCAACCGATTTCCGGCGCTGAAGCTCTGACTCCTGGATCGACCGCTGCGGGATGTCCTGCAGCTCGTTCTTCTGGGTACTCACTTCGGAGTCGCCCCGAGCGATCAATGAATCGAGGTCGGTGAGCACCGCGCGGGTGTAGGTCGGAATGGTGATGGTCCGCAGGCGCCGGATGTCCTGTTGCAGGCGTGGCATGTTGACCAGGCCATCAGCGGTTACGGTCGAATCGGTGTAGCGATTCTTGTTCTTGCGATAAGTGAGGTCGTCGGCCATGAGCTCGTTGACGTAGCTCATCAATTCGGGCGACAGCTTGGTGACCGGGTTGAGTGCGTAGGCATCGGCGACCGCCGTGTCGCCGCGCTGCAACTTCACCAGCGCTCCGGCGAGATCACGGCGTTCCTTGCGCATCGCATCGACGTCACTCCGCTTGGTGAGATACTGCGAGTATGCACCGGGGGTTGTCGATTGCAGGCCGGGCGCGACCTGGAACTCCTGACGCGGGAGCGTAATCGTCTGAATCTGGAAGCGCTGCAACGTTGCGTCGTCCGCATCGAGCTTGGCCTGGGCTTCCACCAGCTGTGAATCGAGGCCGCGCGCGGCAATGGTAAAGTCGTGGCGCTTGGTCAACGAGGCGCCCTCGACGAACTGCGCCATGATGTCATTGAGAGTACCGGCGGTCGGTTCCGATTCCTGGCCAGTGAAGACGAGGTTGATGAACCGCGGCGTGCGCCACGGCACGACCGTGACCGTGAGGTTGCCGATCACCTTGTCGGCCGCTTCATGCGTCGTTACGACGGTGAAATCGAACGACTGTCCGTACCAGCGATGCTCGACTCGTGGGAGCCACTGAAAGCCGAACGCCCGTCCCACGCTGTCGCCCACCGCGCCCTGTTCCTTTTTCGACGAGACGATGTCGGTCAGGTCCCAGGTGCCGCCGTTGTCGGAGACCTTGAGGCGGTAGTTCCCGGGGGTGAAGTTGGGTCCGATGTTGAATCCGTTGAAGAGGGCAGCATTCGGCCCACTGGGTCCTTGCGGCAGCGGCGGACCGCCCACCCGCTTGGGACCGGTGATGTACAGTCGGCGTGCCCGCACCACCGGCTCGATGACCGCGTAACTCTGGATGTATTCCTTCCACTGATCGGACTGGAAGGTCGGATTTTCGCTCGGCGCGATCTGCAGCTTCGCGCGCACTTCGTAGCTGGGCGGCCGGAGCTTGCTGACGAGATACCCGCCGCCGAGCCCGACCAGGGTCAGCAGAAGGACCAGCCACTTGACCCGCTTGACCGCGCCGAGATAGCGCAGCAGTGGACTGACGCGGGGCCCGCCGCTGGCACCTGTCAGCGGCGATCCGGGCATCAGACCGGCGGCCGAGCCGATCGGTGCGGGGAGGTTTCCAGGTTGAGATGCAAGGTTGGTCATAAGCTCTGCACTTGATGTGATTCCCGCGGCGCCGTCCCTCGGCTCCATCTGGGGCAGTACGCAAACATGATACCGCAGACCGCCGCCATAAGGCTACAGTTGTTGTGCCGGTGTTGTTGTATGTCTGCAACGTCTCGTTGTTTTTGCGCCACAGGGATGCGCTATTGAGGCAACGATATAGGTTAGATCGCCGCTGGTTCGATGGACTAGCACCACAGGTGCGGCACGTTTTTCGCCTTGGGAGGTTGCTGGACCAATCCCACGCCTGACGTTGAGGAGCTGCGACAATGACCGCTGTGACCGGAGTCGGACCGGATATTGGCTCCACGGATCCGTTGGGTGGGCGAGACATTCTTTCGCTCCCCGCTGAGGTCAAGGCATCGATTCGCGTGCTGATCGTCGATGACGAGCGCACCCTGCGGGAGAGCTGTGCGTCGGTCCTCCGTGGGGAGGGATACAATGTCACGCTGGCGGGGCGGGGCGAAGAGGCGCTCGAGATGGTGCGCCGGCGACAATTTGATCTGGTCCTGGTGGACCTGTTCATGTCACAGGTGCCAGGTCTCGAACTCCTCAACGCCACACTCGAAGCGAATCGCGACTGTCTGGTCGTGGTAATGACCGGCAATCCCAGTGTCCCATCGAGCATCGAAGCGCTCCGGATGGGCGCATGGGACTACCTCCCCAAGCCGTTCTCTGCAACGCACCTGCAAATTCTGATCGGTCGGGCGTCGCACGCGGTGATGAAGGGACGAGAAGCCGCGGACTTGCGGCTTCAGGTGATGCGGCAGCATTCGCATTCAGACACGCATGCCCTTATCGGGATTTCCCCGGCATTCCGCAAGGCGGTCGAACTGGCGCGCAAAGTCGCGCCCACCGACGCCTCGGTTTTCATCAGCGGCGAGAGCGGTACCGGCAAGGAAGTCATCGCCCAGTTCATTCATCAGCATTCCCGCCGCGTCAAGAAGGCGATGGTGCCGATCAACTGCGCGGCGCTGCCTGAACCGCTCCTCGAGTCGGAGATGTTCGGACATCGGAAGGGGGCGTTCACCGGGGCTGATCGTGATAAGCCCGGGTTGCTCGAGACCGCCAATGGCGGCACGCTCTTCCTCGACGAACTCACGGAAATGTCGCTGCCCCTGCAAGCAAAACTGCTGCGAGTCGTGCAGGATGGGGTGGTGCGGCGAGTGGGTGCCGAGTCGGGCGATTCGGTTGACGTGCGTTTCATCTCGGCCACGAATCGCGATCCCCAGGAAGCCGTCGAGCGCGGGGTGCTGCGCAGCGATCTCTTCTATCGTTTGCGGGTGGTACCGATCACCCTCCCGCCGCTGCGGACCCGGATCGAAGACATTGCCATGCTGGCGAATCACTTCCTCGGGGTCTTCTGGCACCGTCACCGCCAGATGCCCGACCGGGCGCCGCGGTTGAGCGAATCGACGATCGAATACCTCCGTTCCCGGCCCTGGCGCGGCAATGTGCGCGAACTGCAGAACGTGATCGAACATGTGGCCGTCCTGGTGGAACCCGAGCAGGTGATCGAGCCGGGCGATGTCCCGATCTACGACGACGCCGAGGTGGTGTCGGAACGCACGGCGGCGCCGCAGCTCGACGGTCCGTTCCACGATGTCAAGGATCGCGTCATCGCACAGTTCGAGCGCGACTATCTCACCCGGCTCGTGGCCCGGGCCGCGGGCAACATGTCGAAGGCCGCACGGCAGGCCAACATCGACCGTACGACTCTCTACCGGTTGATGGAGAAGCACGGGCTGCAGCGCGACGACCGCGGCGAGTAGAGTGGCGCTCGCGGCGGAAGCGCGCCAGCGCCTGGACGAAGCGGCTGGAGCGCTGGTCGACGGCTGGCGCGCCTTCTCGGAAGATGCGCTGTCGCAGGCCGAAGTCGCTGTGAGCGTCGCCGACGTGGTGGCCCGCGTGGTCGATGCCTGCGACGGGAAAGATCGCAGCGACGACCGCGCGGTCTCTGCGTTGACTCGCCGAGTACTGACGCTCCTGCGTCGACGGCTCCTCCTCCACACCAGCGATTCCGATGGTCCCGAGTGCATGCCGCTGCTCCATGGACTGGAGCAGGTGGCGACGTCACTCGAGCCCGGTTGGTCGGAGCGTTTCCAGGACCGCATGACCGGGCCGAGCGGCCTCGATCTCATTGTCGAGGTGGCGCACGATCTGCGCTCGCCGCTCACGTCGATCCTCTTTCTTGCGGAAACGATGCTGCACGGCCGGAGCGGGCCACTGACGCCATTGCAGGAGCGGCAGCTGGGGCTGGTCTATTCCGCGGCGTTCGGGCTCAACGCGGTCGCCAGCGACGTGATCGAGCTGGTGCGTGGCGGCGACCGACTGGTGGGACGGGATCCGCAGCCGTTTTCCATCGCCGAGGTGCTGGAAGCGGTGCGCGATATTGTTCTGCCGATCGCCGAAGAGAAGGGCCTCGAATTGCGATTCGAGGGGCCCTCGAGCGACCTCCGGCGGGGTCACCCGGGCGCGATCAACCGCGTGCTCCTCAACCTCACCACCAACGCCCTCAAGTTTACGGCCGAAGGATTCGTCGAGGTCAAAGTGGTCGAGATCGGCGGGGACATCGTGGAATGTTCGGTGCGCGACACCGGACGCGGGATTCCGGCTGCGGCGATGCCGACACTGTTCGAGCCCTTCCGGCGGCGGCAACAGGCTGGCGACTACGCATTCTCGGGCTCGGGGCTCGGGTTGTCGATCTGCCGAAAACTCGTCGAAGCGATGGGTGCAGATCTGTCGGTCAAGACGGTGCAGGGCGAAGGGACGTGCTTTGCGTTCCGCCTCGACCTGCCGATCGCCGATCCAGGCGCACTGCTCGGGTGATCGCGATGCACCCGACTGAACTCCAGATCCGATTCCGGTGACGATGATGCGGTGGAAACTCAAGGCGCACGGGATGGCGGTGCTGAGCCGGATTCCGGCGGGCCGGACACTCTACCACCTCGCGCAGCGTGTGGCCGGAACCAATGGCCTCGATGTGGAGCGGGACCTTCGGCGCGCCTTCGAACTCGTTGATCTGGTGCACGAGGGCGGCGGAACAGCAAGCGATGCCGTGTGCCTGGAGGTCGGGACTGGCTGGTGGCCGATTGTGCCGATGGTCCTCGCGCTGGGCGGGGCGCGCCGGGTGGTCACGATGGATATCAATCCATGGTTGACCGAAGCCAACGCGCGCCACGCCTGGCGTCGTCTTGGCGGGCATCTGACCGCCATCGCGGCGGTGTGCCGTGTCTCCGAAGATGCGGTGCGGCGCCGATACGCGGCGGTCGCACCCGGCGCTTCGACGTTGCGCGACCTGCTCGGTCCCCTCGGCATCGAGTATGTCTATCCTGGTGATGCCCGCTGCACCGGGCTCGCCGATGGCAGCGTCGACGTCGTGCTGAGCTCCAATGTGCTGGAGCATATTCCCCGCGACATACAGGGAGCCGTTCACCGGGAGTCGGTGCGAGTGCTGCGCCGCGGCGGGCTGGCGGTGCACCGGTTCAACCCGGAGGATCATTACGCGCCGGACGACCCGCGGATTACCGCGGTGAACTTCCTGCAGTACTCCGAGCGGGAGTGGCACTGGTACGGCGGCAGCGGCCTGAGTTATCACAACCGGCTCCGGGCGCCGGATTTTCGCGAGATGTTCGGCGCAGCCGGCTTCGCAATCGAGATCTGCCGGGTCCGGACCAACGAGCGCGCGCTCGAGGCACTCCGAAGCGGGCGACTGATGATCGACGAGGCGTTCCGCCAGTACCCGGCGGAGGAGCTTGCGGTCGACTACATGTGGGTGGCATGCCGCAAGCCGGCATGTTCCGCCACAGCCGAGGCGCGAACGGTTGCATAACCCGGTCAGAATCGCAATCGACGCCACCCGGCAACTTCAAGCCGTACGGAAGACAACCGGCGTCAGCGTGTCCGAACAGATTGGCAAGCTGCTGGATCTTCGGCGCACGACTCGGATGAGTCGCACCGAGTTCTTCCAGTATCGGTTGTGGCGAACCGAGATGACGATCGCGGAGCGTTTGCGTTTTCTCTCCAATCGCGAGACCCGCCTGATCGAAACTTTTCGGAATCCAGATCTTTGGCGGCGCAAATGGTTTCGGCTCAAGAGCGCTGGAATCCGCCAGATCGAGGCCGCCGGAGTCGCGGTTCCTCGGCACCTGGCGGTCGTCGCCAATGACGGCGCGCTGCAGAGCGATATCGATGCTCTCGCCACGGGATCGGTCCCGGTGGTTCGGTCACTTGCCGCCTTGGCCGACGCCCTGGCCGACGCACCAGGCAGTGGGGTGGTGATCAAGCCCGAGGACGGCATGCAAGGACGCGACGTGATCGTCGCGCTGCGAGCCTCGCGCCAATCGCTATGCCTGGTCGACGGCGAAGAACTTCCGATTGCGAGCCTCTGGACGCAGCTCTCGAAATCGGGGTCCGCCCTCTGGCGCGTGGAGGAACGGATCACGGCCGACCAGTCCCTGGCAGTCCTTGCCCCGGGAAGCACGCCTACCCTCCGGCTGGTGACCGTGGTCCTGGACTCTGGTCCGTCGATCCACGCTGTGTCGCTCAAGATTCCGCGCGTTGGGAGCGGCGTCGACAATTTCCACGCGGGGAATCTGGCGGCGCCCGTCGACGGCAGCGATGGATCGGTGGGAGGCGCAACAGACTTCTACGGAACGCAGCGGCATCAGTGCCACCCCGACACCAACGTGCCCATTGCGGGATTGCGGATTCCGCAGTGGCAACAATGTCTAGAGGCTGTCCTCACCGCCGCACCAGCGATGATGCCGCTGGCGTCGCTGGGATGGGACGTCGCAATATCCCCCACCGGCCCGGTCATTATCGAGGCGAATGATTCGTGGGGAGAGGATATCGTTCAGGTTCCCCAGGATGCCGGCGTGCTGCGCGGTGCCTTGGTCGAATTGCTTCGCGAGCGGGGTGACGCGGGTATTCTGAGCCGTCGCAATGCCCGGCACCCGAAGTGGAACGACTGATATCCCTCGGGGGGCTCCCGCGAAAGCCGCTGCTGCGGGCAGGGACTCATCCGGTTAGATTTTACGGCACGCGGACGCCGGCGCCATTGGGGCGCGGTACCGCATTACGTGCTGTCTCGATCATCGATTGTCGCCGCCGCCGCGCCATGGCGCAGGATGTGAGGCTGACGCCGAGACCGGGGACGGCCCAGACAATGGTATCGTCGTGACTTCGCACTCTGCTCATCGGGCCGGGCGGCAGCAGGCCGCCGCGCCGGCTCATCATGTGCCCACCGTGGCACCCATTCACCATGCGCCGAATGCGGCGCTCCTCATTGACTTCGACAACGTCACCCTCGGCATCCGTTCGGATCTCGCCAAGGAACTGCGAACCCTTCTCAACAGCGACATCATCAAGGGAAAGGTCGCCGTCCAGCGAGCCTACGCTGACTGGCGCCGCTATCCGCAGTACATCGTATCGCTGTCTGAATCGTCGATCGACCTGATCTTCGCGCCGGCGTTCGGGACCAACAAGAAGAACGCCACCGACATTCGCCTCGCGGTCGATGCGATCGAACTGGTCTTCACCCGTCCGGAAATCGGGACCTTCATGCTGCTCTCGGGCGACAGCGACTTTTCGTCGCTGGTGCTCAAGCTCAAGGAGTACGGCAAATATGTGATCGGGGTCGGGATCCGCGAATCGGCGAGCGACATCCTGATCCAGAATTGCGACGAGTACTACTCGTACAGCGATCTCGCCGGCTTGAGCAAGGAAGCCGACACCGCCGGGCCGCCGCGCGATCCGTGGGAACTCGTCACGGATGCGGTGCAGCAGATGGTGCGCAACGGCGACGTGATGCGGGCCGACCGGCTCAAACAGGTGATGCAGCAGATCGATCCGGCATTTGACGAAGGGGCCGCGGGATACAGCAGGTTCAGCAAGTTTGTCACCGACGCCGGTTCCCGCGGGTTGATCAAGGTGATCAAGCAGGAGAACGGGCAGCTCGATATCGCGCCGATCGCCGAAAAGGCGCCGCGGGCCGCACCAGGTCGTACCGCCGCGGCGCCAACGGCAGAAGCTGGCGAGGGACGCGGTGGACGTCGTCGCCGTGGCGGGCGTGGCCGGTCACGCACCGGTGCGGCTGAGGAGGCCGCGCCGCCCCGGCCCGCGCCGGTCTCGCCGGCAGCAACCGGGCTCACGTTGGCCGAAGCATTCCATCTTCTGTCGCGCGCCCTCGGCGAGTTGCCGGCACCGGTGCAGCACGAAGCGCTGCGCGCGCGAATGGCCGCGCTCCATGGCACGGAAGACCCGCTGCTCGAGGCCGGCCGATTCGGCAAGCTCCTCCGTCAGGCGAACGATGCCGAAATCGCCGACGTGCGGATGGTGGCGGAGAACCAATATGAGATCTCACCCCATAAGGCGGACCTCGCCTTGCAGATGGTCCGATCGGCCGAGGCCTCGCCGACAGCGGAGTCGGGAACACCAGCGGCGCGTCCGACAGCGGCACTCCGGTTCCGTGGAGGCTCGTCGCGCTCGGCGACGCGTCCTCCCGAATTGCAGATGGTCGGCGTGATCGACCTCAAACCTGCGGTGCCCATTGCGGCACCGGCATCGCAGTTGGCAGTGACGTCGGCGCCAGTTGCGTCGGCAGCGAGCGAATCGGTCGCAGGCAAATCGGCGGCACGGCCCCGGTCGCGGCGCGCCCCCCGCGGCGGCAAGCAAACTCAGGGGAAGGGTGCGTCGCCGGCCGCGCCGGCGTCTCCGATCGCCGCTGCGGCCAAGGCAGTTGACCATGCAGGGAAGAACGAGGCCGCCAGCCCGGTCTCCCGGCCGCCGAAAGGGGCGAAGCGATCGCCACGTCGGACTTCGAAGCCGCTCGCCGGCTGAGCCCGCGCGCGGTGATCGTGGCGCGCGATCTCCTCGGCAGGACGCTCGCCTCCGATCTCGGAGGCGAACGTGTTTCGGGAATCATCGTCGAGACCGAAGCCTACCTCGGCGTGCACGACGTTGCATCGCACGCCTGGCGTCACCGGCGTCGGCGTGAGACGCACGGTGTCTTTGCTCCTGCCGGCACCTGGTACATATACCGTTCCTACGGCATTCACTGGTGCCTCAACATCACAGCACCGACTGGCGACGATGGCGGTGCCGTGCTGATCCGCGCGATCGTGCCGCGGACCGGACTGACGACGATGCGTGCGCGGCGCGGAGATGTCGCCGAGCGTCATCTTGCCAACGGGCCGGGAAAGGTGGGACAGATCCTCGCCATCACCGGCGCGCAAAACGGGATGCGCCACACGCGTCGGAGTCCCTTGCGATTGACGGCGGCGCACCGGGTCGCGGGGGCAATCGATGTGACACCGCGCATCGGCATCAGCCAGGCCGTGGAGTGGCCACTCCGCTTTCTCCTGCGGACGGGGGATTGATGAACATGCGCAGTCCGGGCCAGGCCAGCCGATGAGTGCCGCGGTGCGGAAGCGCGTCGTGATCGTGGGCGCCGGCCTGTGCGGCGCCGTGCTCGCCACCAGGCTGCGTGACGCGTTCGATGTGACGGTGGTCGAACAGTCGCGGAAGCGACATCCGCTTTACGACGACATCGTCTGCGCCGGCGGTGGCGTGACGACCACAATCAATCGCGCCGCGGGTCCGGGCGGGACGACGAACTACTGGCACAACGCACTGATCGAACTCGATCGCGACGACCTGGACAAGTGCGGTCTCGATGCTCGGGAGCTCGCGGCATACTACCGACAAGCGTGGTCGTTCTTCCTCTCGGAGGAGGAGATCGCGGCGGCGGCAGCAATCGGCGCACGCAACGCGGCGGCGGTTCCTCCGACGACGCGCGTTGCGCACATGGTGGTACCCCAGGCGCGCGCCAACGCATGGATTGCCGCGAACCGCGTCTTTCCCGGTCGCGATGTCGCGGTTCGATACGGGCGCGCCGAACGGATCGTCGCCGGGAAAGGGACGGCGACGCAGGTCGTGGTGCGGAATGGCGATGCCGTCACGGAACTAGACGCCGACCATGTCATCGTCTGCGCTGGCGGGCTCGCCACACCGGCGATTCTCGCGAGCTCGATCGGTCATCGCGAGATGCGCGCAGGCGGATACCACGATCATCCGATGGCGTACGTGGCGAAGGTGCGGCTCCGGCCGGAGAGCGTACTCAAGAGGATCTCGTGCGCCGATAGCGGAGCGCTCAGCGTGCGCACCGGATTCGTGTATCAGGCCGGCGGGCTCAAAGCGGTGTTCTATCTGCGCCCGGCGCTGTCACTGGACCTCCGGCCGATCACGGGAGAGGCGCGCTACGTCCTTTCCGATCTCCGCAACGATCCGTTCTCGCCGCGAAAGATCATCCAGCTGCTGGGCAACATCGAGGCGCTCCGCGAGGCGGTTCTTTTCAAGACGCGCGCCGGATTCCGCGGCGACTACTACTCGGTCCTGATGCTTGGCGAACAGCGTCCGGTAGCCGACCGCGGTCTCCTGATGCGGCCGTCGCAGCTCCCCGAACTCAATTGGCATGTTCGCGACGATGAACATTCGGCGTACCAGGAATCGCTTGGCCAATTCCTCGGCGGAATGGCCGGTGAGATCGTGGAGCAGAACGTGGTCGACGCGGCGAAATGGGACTACCGTACTGCGGCGCACCACTCCGGCACCGGCCGTGACTTTCTCGATCCGACAGCGCCGGGACTCGACTTCTTCGCGGCGCAGCATCTTCCGGGGGTGTTCGTCTGCGACGGGTCGGTGTTGCGCAGTGGAGGCGTCGCCAACAGCGGTCTCACCCTGGTGGCGCTTTCGCTGCGCCTCGCCGAGCGCCTCATCGCGGAGCGAGCATGAGCAGGTCCGCGGCCATCAAGAATGGTCACACGCCGTGAACGCCGCTCGTCACGAGGATGATCGTCCGAATCGGCTTCGCCAGGCCGTTAAAGCGGCGCTAATCCGCGTTGTGCCGCGATCGATGCTGATCGCATCGCTGCCGCCGGGGTCGCTGGGGATTGCGCTCACGTTCGACGACGGCCCGGATCCCGTCTCCACTCCGCGCGTCCTCGATGCCCTCGGCGTCGCTAAGGCACGGGCGACCTTCTTCCTGATTGGCGAGCGAGCCGCCCGGCATCCAGAGATTGTGAAACGGATCGCCGACGAGGGGCATGCAATCGGGCACCATTCGTGGACCCACTCGGAACCCGCGACGACACCGGCGAGTGTTCTCCTCCGGGAGACGGCGCAGACTCGGCGCTTTCTCGAAGACCTGACGGGCGCCCCGGCGCCGCTCTTCCGCCCACCGCACGGCAAGCTCACTGCGGGGAAGCTCCTCGGCGTCTGGCGCCAGGGTAACGCGATCGTGCTGTGGAATGAGGATCCGAAGGACTTCCGGATGGCCACCGAGCGGGAACTGGCGGCGTGGGCTGCGGGGCGGCAGTGGCGCGGCGGCGAAATCGTCCTGCTCCACGACGTACACGCGCACACCGCGGCTGCGATGCCTGCGATACTCGCGGCGACCTCCATCCCGTTCGTCGCACTGGGCTCGCCGCATGCCACCTGACACACCGCCGGCCGGTGCGCCGCCGATCACCTATCTCTACTTCGGCACCGACTGGGACGCAGAGAATCGGACGTCCGCCCATCACGTGGCGCGCTGGCTCGCGGGGCGCGCACAGCTGCGCTACTTCGAATGTCCCGGACTGCGCGCTCCGAAGACGACCGGGCGCGACCTTCGTCGGCTGATCGCGAAGGTGGCTGGGGCCTTCGGGCGAACGCGGCGGCCCTCGGACACTGTCGAGGTCAGGACGCTGCTCCAGCTGCCGTTCCGGCGCGTTCCAGGCGTGCGCGAGTTCAACCGGTGGTGGCTGCGCCAATCGGTGCACCGAGTAGCGGCTCGCGCTCGACGCGATGGCGGCGCAGTGGTCGCCTGGTTCGCAGTCCCGCACGTCGGGACGCTTGCTGGCGAAATCGGCGAAGACCTCACGGTGCAGTACTGCGTGGATGATTACTCGGCGCTTCCCGATGTCGACGCGACCGAGGTGGCCGCGATGGACGCCGCACTGAGCGCCAGGGCGGACATCGTGTTCGTGACATCGGCGACGCTGCTGGATCGCAAGCGGGAGATCGCAAAGCAGGTGGCGGTGGCACCGCACGGCGTCGATGTAGACCATTTCCGCAACGCTGCCATCGCCGGGCCGCTGCCGGAGGACATGCGCGATCTGCACGGTCCGGTGATCGGTTTCTTCGGCCTGATCGAAGCCTGGATCGACCTTGATCTCGTTGCCGAACTTGCCGCCAGGCACCCGGATTGGAACTTCGTGATGATCGGCCGCGTGGCGGTGCCGGCGGGTGCGATCCCCGATCGTCGCAACCTTCATTTTCCGGGACGCCGTTCATACGAGGTGCTGCCCTTGTACGGGCGCCGCTTCGATGTAAGCATCATTCCTTACCGGATGACAACGCAGGTGCATCACGCCAATCCGATCAAGCTCCGCGAATATCTCGCGATGGAGAAGCCGATCGTCGCGGTATCGACGCCAGAGATCGACAAGTTCGCCGACGTCGTGACCATTGCGACTGGCGTCGACGAATGGGATGTGGCCATCGCCGCGGCACTCGCTCAGG
The DNA here is from genome assembly GCA_036501385.1 of Gemmatimonadales bacterium. Taxonomy (GTDB): domain Bacteria; phylum Gemmatimonadota; class Gemmatimonadetes; order Gemmatimonadales; family GWC2-71-9; genus Palsa-1233. The sequence continues at coordinate 43,335 of DASYAK010000023.1, forward strand.
GCGACCGCACAGCGGAGCGTGCCGCGATGCGCGCCGCGGCGGACCTCATGACCTGGGATGCGAGGCTCCTCCGAATCGAAACGATCGTGGCCGACGCGCTCGCGGGGCGGCCGTTCACGCCGCCACCGGTGTCGCGATGAGCACTCGATGCGCGGCGGTAACCGGCGCAACCGGGCGGATCGGCGCGCGCCTGATGCGGGCGCTGCTCGAGGCCGGCATTCGCGTGCGTGCCCTGTCACGCACCGGGGCCGAGCCGCTCGCAGGCGTGGACTGGGTCATCGGCGATCTTTTCGACCCGGTGACACTGAGGGAACTTCTCGACGGCGCCGATGTCGTGATTCATGCTGCGGGACAGCTTGAAGGGCCGGCCGACCAGGTCGAGCGTTCGCTGGTGACGGGGACCCGGCTCGTGGCCGATGCCGCGAAGCAGATCAGGATGGTGCACATCAGTTCACTCGTGGTGCTCGATACCGCGCACGGGCCCGAGCTGATCGATGAAGGATCGCCGCTCGAACCGACACCGGAAAGGCGAGGGGTCTATACCCGCGCCAAGTGCGCCGCGGAAGAACTGATGCGCGCACGCGCGGCCACGCAGGACGTTGTGATTGTCCGTCCGGGAATTGTCGTTGATCACGACTTGCGCATCCCCGCGTCGGTCGTGCTGGCAATCGGCTCGTTGCGAATATCGGTCGGCCCCGGCGGCGCCGCGATGCCGGTAGTGCATGCGGACGACGCAGCCGCCGGACTCGTTGTCGCAGCAGTGCGCGCAAGCGCTGGTGACCTCCTGCATCTCATCGATCCGCACTCGGTGACGCGGGATCGCCTCTATGCGCGGCTCGACGATGCGGAGCGCAGCGGGGTCCGCATCAATATCGGGGGGGCCGTCCTCGCCGCCGCGAAACTGGCGAACCGGACGCGCCTGCCGACGCTCGGCGACGCCGCGTATCGGATTCTCTCCGCCGGATCGCCGCATCGGTGGCCGGCCCAGCGCATCATCGACCTCGGATGGCGGCCCGCGCATCTCGCCCGGTGGCTCGGCGATTCGGGCTCCAATTGACAGTGCGTCCCGAACCTCGCTCTGAGGTCCGGGACGCAGGCTACCGATGGAACTGGAAAACGATCAGCGCGCGCTAATTGCCGCCGAGCCCGGTGACACCTTCGCGAGCGCTCCCGAGACCAATCCGGAGCCCCCCGAGCAACGTCTGTCCAGCTCCCTTGAGGAGCTTGTCGTCGCTCGGCGAAGTGTTGGCCTCATACTGACCAAAGACGGTGAAGCGCTTCCACCGACCCTGGACTCCCGCGATGAAACTCAGGAATGCACTCGAGCTGGCGTCCTCGGCCGCGCTGAGCGTGGCGGCGTCCTGAACCGGCCCCTGCGACAGTGACGGATCGAGCCGCGGGCCGACCACCTGCATAATGCCGATTCCGGCCCCGAAATACGGTTCCACCGGGCCGGCGATTGGAAACGCCATCGCTGCCGCCTGATAGCGCCGGACATCGTTGAAGAGGACCTGCTGTGACGCATGCTCGTTGGTGCCGATCCCTTCGTCGACGCTGAGCAGCAACCCGCCGCGATGCGCCATGATCAGCACCTGCCCACCGACCGTCGGCACCACCTTCGTATTCTGATAGTGGGTCTGGTACGCCATGATGCCGGCGTTGAGGCCGAGCTTCCAGGTATACGAGTCGTCCCGCTGCGCGACCGCAATAGATGGAAGGGCCGTGGCGAGCACGATGGCGGCGATCGCGACACGGGGTCGGAGGAACGTCATCGGAGGATCTCCTGAGAATACGTTAGGGCCGTGCGCCGCAAGGAATAGACCGCGGGTTCAAATCAGGCCAAGCTGGTGACCGACCCGGGAAAAGGCGGCGAGGGCATCGTCGAGGTCCTCCCGGGTGTGGCCTGCCGAGATCTGGCACCGGACTCGAGCTTCTCCCTGGGGGACCACCGGAAAGCCGAATCCGGTGACGAAAACCCCTTCCTGGAGCAGGAGTTGGCTCATCCGGATCGCGGCAGCGGTCTCGCCGAGGATGACAGGCACAATAGGAGTATCGCCCGGTAGTGGTCGAAACCCGAGTTTCAGGAGTCCCTGACGGAAATAGGCGGTGTTGGAGCGAAGGGTCGCCACCCTGGCTGGTTCGGCTTCGAGGACCTCGATTGCGGCGAGCGCTGAGGCGGCCACTGTGGCGGGGAGCGCATTGGTAAAGAGCTGCGGGCGGGCGCGTTGCATGAGGTAATCGCAGAGTGCCGAAGACCCGGCGACGAAGCCACCGGCCGCTCCTCCAAGTGCCTTCCCCAGGGTCGACGTGACGATGTCGACCTCGCCAAGGAGTCCAAAGTGTTCCGCGGTACCGCGCCCTGCCGTGCCCAGTACGCCGGTAGCATGCGAATCATCGAGCCAGATCAGCGCGCCGTGCTTTCGGCAGACGGAGAGCAGCTCGGGAAGGTTCACAATGGATCCTTCCATCGAAAAGATGCCGTCGCTTACCACCAGCTTCACCTCCCGGCCGGAGGCAGCCGCGAGCTTCTGGTCGAGATCGGCGTAGTCACCATGCCTGAAGACGCCGGTCTCACACTTGGTGATCGATTTGGCGAGACGCATGGCGTCGATGATCGAGGCATGGTTCAGCTGATCGGAGAGGATGATGTCGCGATCGGTGAGGATCGTGGCGGGGAGCGCCTCATTGGCGTTCCAGCAACTCACGAACGACACCGATGCCGCTGTGCCGACCAGCCGCGCGCACGCCTCTTCCAGCTGGCGGTGAATCGTGAACGTACCGCAGATGAAGCGCACCGATGCCGTCCCGGCCCCGTACTGATCGATCCCTGCCTTCCCAGCCGCCATCACCACCAGATCGTCACTCAGGCCGAGATAGTTGTTGGACGAGAGGATGATGACGTCGCCATGCCCTTCCATCCGGACTCGCGGCGCCTGGGGTGACTCGAGGTAGGTGAACTCCTTGTACACACCATCACGGCGGAACTGAGCGAGCGCGTTGTTGATCCGCTCGTCCAGCGCAACGGGCTTGTCGTGCTGAGTCATGCTGCGACCTCCAGGATCACCTTCCCGGCCGAACCGTCCTTGATGACGCCAATCGCATCGGCGATCCGTTCCAGGGGGAAGCGGTGCGTCACGACCGGTCGTGGATCGAGTTGTCCCGACTGGAGGAGGCGCATCATGTGAATCCAGGTCGAGTACATCTTGCGCCCCGTTACCCCGTAAAGAACCAGTCCCTTGAAAATCACGTCGCGTGCAAAGTCGACTTCGGTCGTCCGGCTCGGCGTACCGAGAAGGTTGACGCGACCACCGGGGCGGGCCGCAGCGAAGGCGGTCGAGTGTCCCGACGGATGGCCGCTCATTTCACAGACAAGGTCGACGCCGAGGCCGCCGGTGTATTCGCGAACCCGGGCGACGACATCGTCCTCGCGCGGATCGAGGGTGTGGTGCGCACCCATCTGCCGGGCCAGTGTCCGCCGGGTCGGATTGAGGTCGGACGCGACGACCAGCGACGCTCCCGCCGCGCGGAGGACGCCGACCGCGAAGCAGCCGATCGGTCCACACCCGATCACCAGGGCGGTACTCCCGGCCACATCGCCGCCCTCGAGTGCGGTGTGCACCGCGTTGCCGATTGGATCCATGATCGCGCCGATTTCCGTGGGGATCCCGTCGAGGTGCATGACGTTGGACGCGGGCATCGCGATAAAGTCCGCGAACGCTCCGTCGCGGTCGACACCGATGATCGACGTCCGGACGCAGAGGTGACCGTTTCCAGTACGGCACGGGACGCAATGACCGCAGATGACGTGTCCTTCGGCGGTGACCCGATCGCCGATGGCGAAGATTCCTTCGGCAACTGCGGCTGTCCCGAGCTGCGCCACTTCGCCGGCGAACTCGTGTCCGATGACGACTGGAGGGCGCAACCGTCCAGCCGCCCACGCGTCCCATTCCCAGATATGCAGGTCGGTGCCGCAGACACCGGCGTGATGAACCTTGATGAGCACGTCGTGCGCGCCGACGGTCGGAGTGGGGCGTTCGACCAGTTCCATGCCGACGCCGGGAGCGGATTTCACCAGTGCGCGCATCGTGTCCTTGCAGTGAATGAACGGCGGGGAATATGAAGCGACGTGCCGGAAGAATGAAGTGAAGCGTGCCGTCGGCACGTCCGGCGACGGGCTGCGACCGGTTGCGGCAGCGGTGGTGGATGTGAAAAAAGTGGTTTCGTGACCGGAGCGGGTGTCGGGCGGCGATGCACCGTCCGGGTCCCGGCGACGGCGATTCCTGGTCGATTTTCGCGCGGTGTTGCAACCGGACCGCGCGCAGCATGCAACGACGGTGTTGCCGTGCTGCGCCGGAAGCCTGTCGAAAGTTTGTGGCCGGACTTGTCGCGCAAAGCCGCATGAATGCTGGTGTTGCAGGCGACGCGTTCGCTGCTCCGTGACACGCTGTCGCGGCCAACGCGATGCGTCGTCGACGCGCGACGGTGCTGTCGCTGGTGGTTCGCGGATGCGTGACAAGCGCTCTGCAGGCTCTCGTTCGGGGGTGCGTCGCGCGTCCGACGGGTGCGTCCTGCGCGCGGGGGGTATTGCGCGTTGCGGGAAAAATTCGATCTTGTATATGCCGACGCTACTCCGCACTCCGTGCCGGGGACGTCGCCGCGAGCATCGCGCGTACGACGATGCCTCGCGCAACCTATCTTCAGGGAGGCTCCATGGCAGCTCGTAAGAAGGCCGCAAAGCGCGGCGCAAAGAAGGCCGCGAAGCGCGGCAAGAAGGCCGCGAAGCGCGGGCGCAAGAAGTCGTCGCGCAAGTAGTCCGCGACTCTCGCGAGTAGTTCGCGAGCGCACAACAGAAGGGCCGGCGGAATGCCGGCCCTTCGCGCGTCACGACCTGTCGAGGTCAGGCGCGGGCGCGTTCCGAGTCGGCAACAACGGCGGGTTTCATGAAGAGGGCGCCGCGCCCTGTCGCTCCACGGGCTCGGCGTCCGGCGTTCGGCACCGACTCGCGCTGCCAGCTGGCGTAGTGCCCGGCCAGTCCTTCGGCGCCGGTGCCGGCTGCATCGGGAACCAGCGCGTGCAAGCCGCCTGGAGCGGTGAGCCGCTGCAGCTCGGCCAGCAGAATCCGCCGCTCTCCCGGACTCATCGACGCCAGCGTGCCGGCATCGACGACGACCAGCGCAAAGTCGTCGCTGACGCAGGGGAGCCACTTGCCGAACTGCACGCATACGGCTTCGAACGTCGATGAAAGTGACTCGAGCGCGATGCGGTGCTCGGCCCGTTCGACCACACCGACATCGCGATCGAGGAAAGTGACCACCCCGTCGTGTGCCGCCAGAAGGTAGGCGCACGCCTCGGCACCGTTTCCGACCACCAGCACCGGATCGTCGGGCTCGAGTCGCGGCGCCAGCGTGGCCGCCAGGTGCGTGGCGTCGAGTCCCCAGTGGGTCGGATCGCGCTGCGCGGCGCGACGCTTGGGATAGGACTTGCGCCAGCTGTCGAACGAACGGATGCCGAGCCGCTTCTTGATGAATTCGTCGACGGCGGTCTGCGCCAGGACCTCGGTGAGGAGGAACTGTTCCTCGCCGCGCAGATCGACCATCGCCTCGTCGGCCTGCCGCAGCAATTCCTCACGGGAAATGGTGTTCTTGTAGTGCTCGATCCGATCCATGATGTAGAGATCATATTGCTGGCGCAGCGACCGGATCGGCCGGCGTTTGCGGGAAGGTGCGAGGAGGTCCTGCGCCGAGAGCATGGAGCAAAGTCGTGAATTGTTACGCCGCCGTCAATTGGCGCGAAGGAGGACGCCCTTGAGATACCCCGTTTCGGGGATCGTCACGACTTCAGGATGGTCGTGGCTCTGCCCGAGGATTCGCTCGACCGTGAAGCGTCGTCCGCTGTCGGCTGCCGCCCGGACAATCATCTCATGGAACTGCGGCCGAGACAGGTGAAACGAACAGCTGGCACTCAGCAGATAGCCGCTCGGCGCCACCAGTCGCATCGCCCGGCGATTGATTTCGTGGTACCCCCGCAGGGCGGCGGTCAGATGGCTGCGGTTCTTGGCAAACGCCGGCGGGTCGACGACGACGACGTCGAATTGCCGGCCGCTCCGCGCCCACGCGGGGAGGAGGTCGAACGCGTCTCCGGCGACCCATTCGATTGAATCGACCTGGTTGAGCCGGGCATTGTCGCGCCCGCGCGCGAGCGCTTCCTCGCTCACGTCGAGCGCCGTTACCGATCGGGCATGACGGGCAAGATGGAGCGCGAACGATCCGTGATAGGCGAAGCAATCGAGCGCCGTTCCTCCCTCGGGAACGCTTGCCGCGGCGATCAGCCGGTTCTCGCGCTGGTCGAGAAAGGCGCCGGTCTTCTGTCCAGTCCACGGAGCGGCCAGCCAGCACACCTCGCCTTCTTGGACTTCGATCAGCTCCGGGACCGTACCCCACGCGAGTTCGACACCTTCGGACAATCCTTCGAGCCGGCGGACCGAGGTATCGTGGCGTAACAGGATCCCGTCAGGCTGGAAGACGATCCGCAGGGCGTCGAGTATCACGTCACGTTCGGTTTCCAGCGCCGCCGACAACAATTGCACCACCAGCCAGCGGTCGTAGCGGTCAACGATCAGCGCCGGAAGACCGTCGCCCTCGGCGTGGACCGCGCGCCATGCGTTGCTGTCGATTCCGGCTCTGCGGTCGCGGCAAGTGGTGAGGCGCTCCCGCCACCAGGCGCCGTCGATCGTGGCGTCACTGCGATCGAGCAGGCGAAGACGGATCTCTGATCGCGGCGAATTGAGCGCCTGGCCGAGAAAGGTTCCGCGGGTATCGCGAACGGCGACGATGCCGGCGATCTCGGGCGACGACACGACATCGCTGCGATAGATCCACGGATGGCCCCGGGTCCAGCGCTCGGCGCCCCGTGCGGAGACGGTGGCCCATGGCACCGCGATCAGCCCATCTTCCATGACATGGGCGACAATCTAGCGGCCGTGCTCCGCCTGATGCTGGTGACCGATGACGCGCTCCTGGCCGGCCGCGATCCAGTGCCAATCTGCCAGGCTGCGGTCGATGGCGGCGTGACGATCGTACAATTGCGGCGCAAACGCGCCCCGGATCGCGAAGTGGTCGAACTGGCGACCCGACTGGTCGCGGCCCTGCCGATTCCGGTCATCGTCAACGATCGAGTCGATCTTGCCCTCGTTGCGCAGGCCGCCGGCGCGCACCTCGGTCCCGATGATCTGTCGCCGGCATTGGCCAGGCGGATAGTTCCGCCTGGATTCCTGATCGGTGCGTCGGTGGGCACTGCTGATGAAATCTCTCGAGGATTCACCGCCGATTATTGGGGAATAGGCCCGTTGCGAGCGACGTCGACCAAGTCCGACGCCGGACCTGCGATCGGCTTGAGCGGCGCTGAGCGCCTTTGCCGTGCCGCGGGCGACCGGCACTGTGTCCTGATTGGCGGCGTCGGCCCGGAGGACATGGCCGCCGCGTTCGAGGCCGGCTTTGCCGGCGTGGCGGTGAGCCGAGGCATTCTTGGCGATGGGGATGTACGAGCGGCGGCGGCGCGCTTCAGGCTCGCGGCGGACTCGAACTCAGCGTGATACAGGTGCCATTGGCGGTGCCAGGTAACGCCTGATATTGCGCAGGTGCTCCGGGTAGGTGGTCGCGAAGTGGCTGCGGCCATCGCCGCCGGCGACGAAGTAGAGATAGGGAACTCGTGGCGCCGCCAGCACGGCCTCGATGGCATCGCGTGATGGATTGTCGATTGGTCCGGGCGGGAGGCCCGGGTGGAGGTAGGTATTCCACGGCGAATCGAGCCGATAGTCGACATCGCTGAGGCGTCCCTTCCGTGCTCCGCTCGTGATCAGGTAGGAGTACTCGATCGACGGATCAGCCTGCAGCGGCATCCCCCGCTTGAGGCGATTGCGATACACCGCGGCGATCAGTGCCCGATCGGCTGGGTTCGCAGCCTCGGCCTCGACCAGGCTCGCGAGGGTGAGGAGTTCGCGGCGGTCGAGACCTTGCGCCTTCGCCTGGACATCCCAGTTCGCATCCCAGCTGCTGAGGCGCGCCGTGGCGAAGCGCGTGATCACGGTGCGCGCGCTATCGAACTGGCCAAACTCGAAGGTCTCCGGCAGTAGCCACCCTTCGGCGCTCGGCCCGTCGATGCCGAGCCGATGCAGCAGCGACGAGTCGTGCGCGGCGGCGAGGATGCTATCGGTGGAGATGCCGAGGCGCCCGGCCGCGTGGGCGAGGTCGATGATCGTCCCGCCCTGCGGCAGGGTGATCCGGAAGTGCATCGCGTCGCCAATAGCGAGTGCGTGGAGGATCACGGGGATCGGGGCGTGGCGCGGCAACTGATAGACGCCGGCCTTGACCGATCGATCGGCGTGAACCCAGCGGGCGCGCATCCGGAAGTAGGTGGTCGACCAGATCACGCCGTGGGCCTTGAGGGAGTCCGCGGCGGCGCGGAGTGATGAACCGGGAGGAATCGGCACGCGCTCCAGCGACGTGGAGGGCCCGCACGCCGGGAGGGCAAGCAGCAGGAGCGCCGCAGCACCCCGGTGGGCAGCGTTCACCGGCGTCCGTCCAGCCACTGCTGGAGCAGCGTGGCGGCGGCGTTGGCATCGATCCCCCGCAATGGCCGGGTTCCGGTCTCCCGCATCGAATGCAGCGTCTCGGCCGTGGTGAAGCTCTCGTCGATCCATTCGAGCGGCAGCGGACGTTGCGCGGTCACGGACCGTCCCATTTCGCGAGCGGCGATGCCGGCGGGGCCTTCGAGACCATCATCGTCGAGCGGAAGGCCGACCACCAGGCCGACCGGCCCTTCGCGGTCGATGATGGTGATCAACTCGCGCATTGGGAGTCTTCGCCCGGTTCGGCGGCGCAGCGTGGCAAGCGGACTCGCCACGAGCTGGGTCTCGTCGCAGATGGCGACTCCAATGCGCGAGGTGCCCCAGTCGAGGCCCAGCACGCGCCCTGACGGGGGAATCACGGCCAGCGGCCGTTCATTGCGCCATCGTGGCGAAGAATTCCTTGTTGGTCTTGGTGCGCTTCATCCGTTCGAGGAGGAACTCCATCGCCTCGACGACCGGCATGTCGGCCAGGAAGTTACGCAGCAGGTAGACGCGGTTGAGTTCGTCCTTGTCGAGGAGGAGCTCTTCCTTGCGGGTGCCCGACTTGTTGATGTCGATCGCCGGGAAGACGCGCCGGTCGGCGAGGCGCCGGTCGAGGACCAGCTCCATATTGCCGGTTCCCTTGAATTCTTCGAAGATCACTTCGTCCATGCGTGACCCGGTGTCGATCAGCGCCGTCGCCACGATGGTGAGCGATCCGCCGCCCTCGATGTTGCGCGCCGCGCCGAAGAAACGCTTCGGCTTCTGCAGCGCATTGGCGTCGACGCCGCCCGACAGGATCTTGCCGGAGTGCGGCACGACGACGTTGTGGGCGCGCGCGAGCCGCGTGATCGAATCGAGGAGGATGATGACGTCGCGGCCATGCTCGACCAGGCGCCGCGCTTTCTCGATCACCATGTCGGCGACCTGCACATGGCGGTCGGCCGGCTCGTCGAAGGTCGACGCGATCACTTCCGCGGCGACGTTCTCCTGCATGTCGGTGACTTCCTCGGGCCGCTCGTCAATCAGCAGCACGATGAGATAGCACTCGGGGTGATTCTCGGTGATGGCGTTGGCAAGTTTCTGGAGGAGGATCGTCTTGCCCGCCTTCGGTTGCGCCACGATCAATCCGCGCTGTCCCTTGCCGATCGGCGACATGAGGTCGACGACCCGCATCGACAGGTCACTGTTCTTGCGCTCGAGATGGATGCGTTGATCGGGATAGCGCGGCTTGAGGTTGTCGAACGCGATCCGCGACTTGGTCTTGTCGGGTTCCTCGTAATTGACGCTCTCCACCTTGAGGAGCGCGAGATACCGTTCACCCTCCTTCGGGGGACGCACCTGGCCCATGATCGTGTCGCCGGTTCGCAGATCGAATCGCTTGATCTGGCTCGGCGAGACGTAAATGTCATCGGGGCCGTACAGGTAATTCCAATCCTGCGACCGGAGGAATCCGTATCCTTCGGGGAGGATTTCGAGCACACCTTCGCCCCGGATCACCGTGTCCTTGTCGAGCAACGATTGCTCGATCCGGAAGATCAGGTCCTGCTTGCGGAGCCCCGAATAGTTGGTGATGTTGAGTTCCGCAGCGAGCGCGTGCAACTCGGCCACGGATTTCTGTTTCAATTCAGCAATATCCACGGAGCTCTCCGGATGGAATTGGCGGCCGCATCTGGTGCGACACGAAAGGCCGGGATGACGGAGCGTCTGGTATCAGAGTGTGTGGCGTATGAGACTCGCGCGGCGCGCGTGATTGGTGCGTATGGAAAGGGACGTGAGGCGGAGTTACGGGAAGCGCCAGACAATACGGTGATCGTCCCCCGTCGTCAAGTGACCACGTGAGCAAGCCCGAAACGTTCTTTGCCACCTGGCGGGAGATTTCCCTGGCCGGGAACCGGGAGGTCCTCGACGGGATCGTGGCGGCCGAGCACCGGGGGCCGGCCCCCGAGCTGGCTGCCTTTCTCGCCGGCTGGCCTGGTGCCTGGTACTGGGGCGACGACGACCGGACCCGTCTGGTGCTGATTCGCGGATCGGCACCGGCCCGGCCAGAGCGCTGGCTTTGGCACGGAGCCCTCCTGATTCTCTTTGTTATCTGCACACTTGGGGCCGGCGAGGTCGTGTCGGGAGCGCTCAGGCCGCCGGTCTATCCCGGGCTCGGGGGTGTCTTCGCGGGGGCATTCGACTTCGGGAAATTCGTGGTCGAAGGGGGATGGCGAATCCTTCTCCAGGGTTGGGAATTCGGCTTTCCCCTCCTTGGCATTCTCCTGGTCCACGAGCTGGGGCATTATGTGGCGGCGCGGCGTTACAGCATCGATGTGTCGCCGCCTTACTTCATACCCGTCCCGCCTAATCTTTCACCGATCGGTGGCCTGGGTGCATTCATCCGGCTGCGCAGTCCGGTCTACGATCGGCGGCAGTTGCTCGATGTCGGCGCGGCCGGTCCGCTCGCAGGATTTGTCGTTGCGCTCGGTGTGCTGATCTGGGGATACTCCCTGTCGCATCGAATCGATGTGGGAGCCACCGGCGCGCCGTCCTTCATCCTGCTTGCCGGCAAACCGATTCTCCTGGGTGACTCGATCCTGGGACGCGGGCTCCGCGACTGGATTGTCGCCGGATCGGGGTCGGTCCTCCTCTCCGCGCCGGCCTTTGCGGGATGGGTCGGGATGTTCATTACCGGACTGAATCTCCTGCCGTTGTCACAGCTCGATGGTGGCCACGTTGTCTACGGAGTTGCGGGGAAGTCGCAGCGGTGGATCGCCATCGTGGTTGCGATCGGGCTCCTGGTTCTCGGCACGCGGGCGCCGATGTGGTATGTCTGGGCCGGTCTCACGTTCGTGATCGGTGGCGGACGCTGGAGTCATCCGGAAGTCGTGATTCCGGCTCGCCCGGTTTCACGCTATGGGCGATGGGTTGCACTGGCTTGTCTCGCCGTGCTGGTGCTCACGTTCGTGCCGATACCCTTCCGGAACTGAAAGGACATGGCAGAGAATGGATCTGGATGACATCGGGACCTTGCGCCACTCGCTGGCAAATCCGCTCTCGTCGATTCTGGGGGAGGCGCAACTGATTCTCAGCAGTGGAGTACCGCTCGATGACGAGACCCGTCAGGGTCTGCAGGCGATCGAGCAGCTGGCCTTACGAATGAAGGCGATCCTTCAGAACAGCCGCCGGAGCGCGCCGCCCGACCTCCATTCGGAGGAGATCGGCTGACGTCAGGCGGTGTGCCGTGCAGCAACCTTCCATCTCATCCGTCTCCGGGGGTTGAGCCATTGCCCTTGTCGCGGCGTGGCAGTTCACCCGTTGCGCTACGGATCGTACTGGAAGGGATCACGTGCACGAGCATCATCGCCCATCGGTTCTGGTTTCCCGGGGACACGACCACGCCATCGGGGCGCGCAGCATGCGCCGAAAGCTGCTGACCGTTTCGGTCGCGGCATTTTGCGCCTGCGCCCTCCTCCTCGAAATGCTTGAGATCATTCGGCTGCATCGATAGCCTGTAGGCTGCGATTCCAATGGTGCGGCCCGAGATTGCGATTCAGCTATTCTTACCCCCATGGCACCGATCGTCGTGGCATCGCGGGATGAGTTTGCAGCGGCGGCTGCCCAGCGGATCACCGAGGTGATCGATGCGGCAATCTCCTCGAGAGGAGGGTGCCGCCTGGCGCTTTCGGGCGGATCGACGCCGGCACCGGTCCTGGCTCGCTTGGCAGGCAGGCCGATCGAGTGGCCCCGGGTGTCGATCTATTTCGCCGATGAGCGAGCCGTCCCGCCCGACAGTCTCGAAAGCAATTACGCCATGGCGCGCCGCACGCTTCTCGGCCTGGTTCCGATTCCGGCGGCATCGGTCCACCGGATGGAAGCCGAGCGCGCCAATCTCGATACTGCCGCGCGCGACTATGACCGGGTGCTCCCGGCAGAGCTCGACCTTCTCCTCCTCGGTGTCGGCCCCGACGGCCACACGGCGTCCCTCTTTCCCGGATCGCCGGCACTCAACGAGTCCGCGCGACGCGTCGTCGCCGTCGACCCACCGCTGCCTCCGATCGCACCACGAGTCGCACGGCTCACGATCACGCCGCCGGTCATTGCCGCGGCGCGCGCGGTCGTGGTTCTCGTGGCAGGGGCCGACAAGGCGGACGTCGCGGCCCGGGTCCTTGCGCCATCGGGCGGCGATCCGGGACTGCCGGCACACCTGGCACGGAACGGCACCTGGATCCTCGACCGCGAAGCCGCGGCAACACTGCAACCACGGGAAGTGTGATTCATGCGCATTGCGATGATCGGGCTTGGCAAGATGGGTGGCAACATGACCGAGCGATTGATCCGGGGCGGGCATCAGGTCGTCGTCTACGATCGAAGCCCGGAAGCCGTTGCCGCAGCCACGGCGAAGGGTGCCACTGGCGCCCGCGACCTCGACGACGTGGCGGCCCAACTTTCGGCGCCGCGGGTCGTCTGGGTGATGGTCCCATCGGGAGACCCCACGGAGCAGAGCATCAATGCGATCGCCGACCGGTTGCATGCCGGCGACATTATCATCGATGGCGGCAATTCGAATTTCCGCGATTCGATGCGTCGCGCCGAGCAGCTGCGTACTCGTTCGATCGAGTTCATCGACGCTGGAACCAGCGGAGGCGTCTGGGGGCTCGAGATCGGTTACTGCCTGATGGTCGGCAGCTCCGAATCGGCATTCGCAACCTGCGAGCCGATCTTCCGCACCCTCGCGCCGGAGAACGGCTACGCGCGAATGGGGCCGCCCGGATCGGGCCACTACGTCAAGATGGTGCACAACGGCATCGAGTACGGCCTCCTGCAGGCGTACGCCGAAGGGTACGAGATCCTGCACGCGTCGAAGGAGTTTACTCTCGACCTGCACCGGATCGCTGGCCTCTGGAACCAGGGAAGTGTCGTCCGTTCGTGGCTCAACGAGCTGGCGGAGCGTGCCTTTGCGAGCGGCAACGATCTGGCAGGCCTGCGCGGCTACGTCGATGACTCGGGCGAAGGACGCTGGACCGTGGCCGAGGCCATCAACCTCGACGTTCCCGCACCGGTGATCACGGCATCGCTGCTGGCTCGCCTCCGGTCGCGGCAGCCGGAGTCATTTTCTGCCAAGGTCATCGCCGCGCTGCGCAACGAATTCGGTGGTCACGCGGTCAAGCGCACATGACAACGCCGATCACGATGCCGGTCAAGATCACCGGCGAGTTTCCGGTTCAGCGCGCGGCGATGCCCAAGCCCGGCCGCTGCGTGGTGGTCATCCTCGGGGGCGGCGGCGATCTTGCCCATCGCAAACTGCTGCCGGCGCTTTTTCACCTCTTCCTCGATGGCGGGCTGCCCGATGAATTCGCGATCGTCGGGGTCGAACGCGACGCCAGCGTCAACGACGAGCGCTACCGCCAGGTCGTCGCGGAGGCGCTCAGGACCGACGGCCTCGATGACGCAACGATCGCCCGCGGGTGGACCGAGTTCGGGAAACGCCTCTTCTACGTCTCGGCCGATCTCGGCAATGGCGATGGGTATGCCCATCTGCGCACGGCGCTCGAGACGATTATCCGGACGGTCCCCGACGTCGAAGGGCACCTCTTTCACCTGGCGCTCCCGCCATCGCTCTACCCATCGGTGATTCGACAACTGGCGGCTTCGGGTCTCCTCACCAAGCAGCGGGACCCCGCCGAACGGCCGTGGACCCGCGTCGTGATCGAGAAACCGTTCGGACACGACGGGGCGAGTGCCCAGGCGCTGCAGCGCGGAGCGCGGCGTGTCATGGCGGAGCACCAGCTCTATCGGATCGATCACTACCTCGGCAAGGAGACGGTCCAGAACCTCCTGGTGCTGCGCTTCGCGAATTCGATCTTCGAGACGGTATGGAACCGGCATTACGTCGAGCAGGTGCAGATCACCGCCAGCGAGACGATTGGTGTCGAGCATCGCGGCAAGTACTACGAGGAAGCGGGAATCGTCCGCGACATGTTTCAGAATCATCTCCTCCAATTGCTGACCCTCACCGCGATGGAGCCACCGACCACCTTCGGTGCCGACGCCGTTCGCGACGAGAAGGTCAAGGTGCTCCGCGCCATCCGGCCGATCGAACCGGGCGCCGCAGTACGGGGCCAGTACGCGCCCGGGCGGGTGAGCGGGGCCGCCGTCGTCGGCTACCGCCAGGAGGAGCACGTCGCGCCTCACTCGCAGACGCCGACGTACGCCGCGGTACAATTCACCGTCGACAACTGGCGGTGGCAGGGCGTGCCGTTCTACGTGCGTGCGGGCAAGCGTCTCGCGGCCACCGGAACCGAAATCGCGATTCGCTTCCGCTGTCCGCCACTGATGCTCTTTCCGGGTGAGAATGGGGAACGCCTCGAACCCAATGTGCTGGTGGCGCGCATCCAGCCACGCGAAGGGATCGCACTGCGTTTCGACGTCAAGGTGCCCGGCATGGCGATGCAGGCCCGATCGGTCGAAATGGATTTCGCGTACGCCGAGGCGTTCGGCACTGAGGAGCACGACGCGTATGAAACGCTCCTGCTTGACGCGATGCTTGGTGACCAGACGCTTTTCATGCGCAGCGATGAAGTCGAGGCGGCGTGGGCGATCGTCGACCCGCTCCTCGCGTACTGGGAAGCCCAGCCTCCCGAACGCTTTCCCAATTACCCGGCCGGAAGCGCCGGTCCCGCCGCGGCGGACGACCTGATCGCGCAGAGCGGCGGGGCGTGGCGACCGATGGCGGGCCAGTGACGCCCACGCCGGTATCTCGCGTCAGGAATCGACGAGGCTTGCGTGCCCTTTCGAGGTGACACGGTCCGCGCGGCCGTACTGGACGGCGCCAACGCCGACCCACGGGTGGTGGAGTTTGCGCCTCCGACACTGACCCCGGGTTCGGCGCTCCTGTCGACGCGATTCTCCGAGGTGTGCGGCACCGATGTCCACATCTGGCGTGGCAAGATGCCGGGTGTGCGCTTTCCGATGATTCCCGGCCACGTCTCGGTCGGCGTACTCGCCGCGTCGAGCCGCAAGCTCATGGACATCGACGGGAAGCCGTTCCGCGACGGCGATGTGGTGACCTTCCTCGACGTGCACGAGACCTGCAACCATTGCTTCCAGTGCCTGGTGGCGAAGAACTCGACGCGATGTCCGCATCGCCGCGTCTACGGCATCACCTACTGCGTGGAAGACGGCTTGCTCGGCGGCTGGTCGGAAGTGATCTGGATCAAGCCGGGCGTCAAGCTCGTCCGGATGCCGCCGGAGCTCGATCCCGAAACCTTCATCGGCGGCGGTTGCGGGCTGGTCACCGCCATCCATGCCATGGATCGCGCCGATGTCGGCCTGGGCCAGACGGTCGTGGTTCTCGGCGCCGGTCCGGTCGGGCAATCGATCACCGCACTCGCGTCATTGTCCGGCGCGGGTCAGGTGATGACGATTGGTGACCCGGCACCGCGTCTCGACTTCGCCCGGCGAATGGGTGCCACCGATACGATCGGTCTCGACATTCCGCCGGCCGAACGCGCGGCGCAAGTGCGCCGGCTCACCGGGGGTCGCGGCGCTGATGTGGTGATCGAAGCGACCGGTGCGCCCGACGCCGTGGCCCAGGCGCTCGATCTGGTGCGTGACGGCGGCCGGGTGATCGTGTGCGGCCAATACGCGGACAACGGCGATACGGCGATCAATCCCCACCGGCAGATCAATCGCAAGCAGGTCGAGGTGCGCGGCGTGTGGGGCTCCGATTACTCGCACTTCCACCGCGCCGTGGCTCTTGCCGCGCGGTTTGGCGATCGGATTCCGTGGCGCGAAGAGGTCAGCGGCCGCTACCCGCTCGACCGCGTCAAGGAGGCACTCGAAGCGGTCGAGCAGCGCGCGGTGCTCAAGGCGCTCGTGGTTCCGGGCCGCGCCTAGATTTCATTCGCTCGTGATTCAGCGTGCCTGATACAGCGACGGGAACTGTTGCCGAAGATGCTCTACCTTCGGCTTGTCGTTGATCACGATGTACGGGTAAGTCGGGTGCGTGTCGTAGAAGTTCTGGTGATACGCCTCGGCCGGATAGAATGCGGTGAACGCGGTGATTTGCGTCACGATCGGGCGCGAGTAGGTCTTCGCCTGGGTCGCCCGCGCGATGTAGGCCTGCGCCGCGCGCTGCTGGTCAGGGTTGCGATAGAAGATCGCCGACCGGTATTGCGTCCCCTCATCGGGGCCCTGGCGGTTGAGTTCGGTCGGATCGTGAGCCACCGTGAAGAAAACCGCGAGCAACTGATCGTAGGACACCCGCGCCGGGTCGTAGACCACTTCGACCGATTCGGCGTGCCCCGTGGTGCCCGTGCTGACCTCGTCGTAGCTCGGATGGCCGAGATGCCCACCCGAATATCCCGACGTTGCGCTGATGACGCCCTTGACCCGGGCGAACACCGCCTGGATCCCCCAGAAACAACCTCCGGCGAAGACGGCCGTGTCGGCCGGTGCGGCAGCGGCAGCGGTCGCTGGCCGCGGCGTGCCGACGGCCAGCACGGCGAAGGCGAGAGCAATCCCGGGTATTGCACGGCGTGACATCACGGCTCCAGGTCAGGGTCTCTGACAAAGTACGTCGAATCCTGCTCGAATGGTTTCCCGCTTTTCATCCAGCGACGACGGTGGCAACCGCGCCGAGCGCCTGCAACCGGCGTGAAGGAGGACTGGCGCAGCTGCGCTCGGCCTGTGCGGCGCTCCGGAGCTCCTTCGTCGCCATGAGCGAACTCAACTGGACGGTTCTATGTCAATCCAGGTTCGCCCGATTCGCCGCTGGCTCCTCGTCGCCGGATTGTTTCTGTCGGCCTGCACGTCGACCACGCTGGTCAACATGTGGACCGACCCGGACGCGCCGAGCCAGCCACTCAACAATGTGCTGGTGGTCACGTTGCGCAAGAATTCGACGGCGCGCCGGCTGTGGGAGGATGGTTTCGTCAAGTCGCTGCGCGATCACGGTGTGAGCGCGACGCCGTCGTATGCGCTCTTTCCCGACGCCGCGCCTGACACCGCTGCGCTGATGGGGGCGGTCCGGCAGAAGGGTTTCGATGCCGTACTGGTGGCACACGAGCTGTCGGCGTCGACCGAGACGCGTTACGTTCCCGGCTATCTCTCGGCCGAACCGGTGACCTTCGTCAGCCCGTGGACCGGCCATTACTACACATACTTCAGCCGGGCGTACGCCCCCGGCTATGTTGAAGCAGACCGCGTTGTCCGGTACGAGAGTGAGCTCTGGGAAACCGGCGAGAACGGACGCGTGGTGTGGAGCGGAACGACGGAGAGCATCAATCTGTCGTCGACCGCGCAGGTGAATCACGAGATTGCGGACATCATCGTGCCGGCGCTGGTGAGATCGGGGGTCACCCACGCTCACTAGCGGAACCCCCAGGAGGAATCGGATGCGTCACGCCCGCCTGCTTGTAGCGGCCATTACCGCGGCGACCACTCTGTCATGCGCGCCGAATACGGCCAGCACCGGCAAGGCGCCCACGCCGACACCGGCGACGTCGGCCCCCGCGGCCGGCGCGACACCGCCGCCAGTGGTGCCAACCGGTCGAGCCAGCGCGCCGCAGTCGACGACCGGCAACACGCCGCCCGCTCCTCCGCCCAACGGGCGACCGGTCGCCGCGAACGGTGGACCCCCGGGTGGACCACCGGCCGGATTTCAGCGCCGGCCGCAGCTCACGCCCGAACAGCGGGCGGCCCGTCGTGATTCGCTTACCGCCATTCGCACGCAGGTGGTCGCGATGATGATGCAGCGCATCGCAGGGAACGAGAATCGTCCCGCGGGCGATGAGTTCACTAATGTGCGGTTGATGAAGGATTCGACGTCGGCCGCGTTGATCAAGACGATGGATTATTTCGGGAAGTCGCTCAGCGTGTCATGCACGTATTGCCATGAGCCCGACGGCAAGTGGGATGACGACACCAAGGAAGAGAAGCAGACGGCGCGTGTGATGATCGAACTGGTGAACATGATCAACACGAACGGCCTGTCGAAGCTGCCGCCCAATCGCTCAGGCCGGACGCCGACGATTTCATGTGTGACCTGTCACCGCGGGAATACCGGACCAGGAACAGCGCTCCTTCCCTGATCAATCGCCACTGGGCCGGCACATGCCGGCCCAGCTCGGATCAGGCAGCGACGCGCATTCCCGAAGGTTGCGTCGGCGCAGGGTCCTGCCCGAGCATCTTCAGCATCCGGTAATGCGAGCGGATCGCCGCGCGGAATGTCGGTTGTTCATTGTACGGGACGCCGTGCGCTTCCGCTGTGCGTCGCACAATCCGGCTGATGACGGGATAGTGGATGCTGCAGATCTTGGGAAAGAGATGATGCTCGATCTGGAAGTTCAGCCCGCCAACGTACCAGCCGAGTATCCGGTTTCGCGGCGCAAAGTTCGCCGTCGTCATCATCTCGTGAACCAGCCATGTGTATTCCATCCGGCCCGCATCGTTGGGGAGCGGATAGTCTGTTCCTTCCACCACATGGGCCAGCTGAAAGACTACGCCGAGAATCAACCCGGCAGTGAGCTGCACGGTCAGGAATCCGGTGAGGAATTGCCACCACGGCAACCGGAGCACGATGATCGGAAGGACGATCATCCAGCTGTAGTAGATCAGCTTGGTGATAACCAGCAGGGCAATCTCGCCCGCCGGGTGCCGCTTGTTCTTGTACGGGCCCAGGTCGCGCTTGAGGAAATACCGGTAATCCTTGACGAAGACCCAGAAGAGGGTCGCAACGCTGTAGGTCGCGAACGCGTAAAGGTGCTGGTATCGGTGCTGGCGATAGTGCTTGGCGTGCGGCGACAAACGGAGAAACGGCGCGAAATCGATGTCTTCGTCGACACCTTCGATGTTGGTGTAGGTATGATGGATGACGTTGTGGGTCAGCTTCCACATGTAGCTGTTGGCGCCGAGCAGGTCAAAGGTGAGGCCCAGCGCACGGTTGATCAACGGACTCGAGGAATACGCTCCATGCAGCGCGTCATGCGAAATGCCGAATCCCACGCCGGCCATCCCGATCCCCATCACGAACGCGAGACCGAGCATCGCGAGGGGAGTGAATTGTCGGGACATGATCGCCGCGTACGGACCGGCCACCATGGCAAGGACCACGATCGTCTTGAGCCACATCGTCCAGTCCGCCTTGGTCGACCGGCCGGAGGTCGCGAAATACTCGGCGACTCCGGCCTTGACTTCGCGGACGAACTCCTCGGCCCCACGTTTCGGGAAGGCAATCGCGGTAACGCTCATGAGTCCTTTCTCGGGCAGACACAGTCGATCTGCCCGGCGAGTGATCTCTGTCCGAGCGGGGCGCGATCGATACAAAACGTAACGTGATAGCGGGATCGGCGTGGTCGTGACCGACCTGCCAGAGTCGAACAGTCTTGAAGCTACCAGAGTTTCGCGAGATTGGCGAGGCGACACGGCAAAGATGCAAAACGCCGGCCCCGAAGAGAGATCGAAGCCGGCGTTTCGTCGCCCGCGCTGCAGGCGAGGTCCTGGGTGGTTCAGCCCGGTTCAGCTGCCAGAATGGACATGGTTATAGTCATCGTCGTTGGGGCGACGACGATAGTTGTACCGATGGTCGAATCCGTTCCAGGCCTGGTCGCGCGGTGGCAGGAAGTAGTCGTTATGTGAGCGGTATACCGCGACCGCCCGCGAGCCGCGGACGCTATGGTTGTAGTATTGCCCGTTGGCGTAATACACCGTCACCGGGGTCCAGTGGCGGTATGCCGTATGCCAATCGCCGTAGCGGCTGGCATCGTACGAATTGATGGTGAGTCCTGCTCCGTGCCCACCGATCCGGAGCGATCCACTGATCTGGGCCACTGCCGGGGTGGTCGCCATCGGCAAGGCGGCGGCACCGAAGATCAGGGCGAGAGTTGAGATGCGCATTTATCCAGTCTCCTGAAAGGGTCGCACAGAGGAGACGCTGATCGACCGGGAAGTTCCACGCGGGATCATTCGGAGGGACCGTGCTGGCTCTGTTTTTCGCAACATACGGCGCCGTCTTCGTCGCCGAGATCGTTGGCGACAAGCTTCTCTATACAACGGGGGTATTGGCCACTCGCTATCGACCAACTCCAATTGTCATCGGAGTTACCATCGCGTTCATGGCGAAGATGGCTGTTGCGGTGATGTTCGGGAAGGTGATTTCCCATTTGCCGCCACTCCTCGTTGCCGGCCTCACGACTGCCAGCTTTGTCGGTGTGGCGGTGGTACTGTGGCACAAACCGGTCACGCGTGAGCAGCGCCAGGCGCGCGATCGAGACCACACTCATCCGGGAAAAGCGACCGGGGTCTCGTTCGCAACGATCTTTTTCTCCGAGTGGGGAGATGTAGGGCAGATCACCGCAGCCACGATGGCGGCGCGTTTTCCATCGCCGCTGATCGTCTGGGCCGGTGCGGTCGCCGCCATGGTCACCAAGGGCGCGCTCGCTGCGTCGGTCGGTGCTGGCGCTCGGCGGTGGATCGATGCCCATCTTTCGCCCCGGGTGATCCGCGTCGCCGGAGTCTCCGCGCTGATCCTCCTTGGTCTCCTCTCCGCGATCGAAACGCTGACCGAGGGTCACGCGTGAGCGCACCGCGGAGTGCACGCGCGTCGGCAATTCGCTTCATCGTCTGCCTCGGGTTCGTGTCGCTCTTCGCCGACATGACCTACGAAGGTGCCTACAGCATTACCGGGCCGTTTCTCAAGGGACTCGGCGCCACAGCCATCGAGGTCGGTTTCATCGCCGGACTCGGTGAGATGCTTGCCGCGTCACTACGCTTCTTTTCGGGAAAACTCGCCGACCGGACCCGCGCGTACTGGCCGATCGTGATCGCCGGCTACACGCTCAATCTCTTCGTGATCCCAGCGCTGGCATTTGTGGGAAGCTGGCAGGCAGCGGCGCTGCTCATCATCACCGAGCGCACCGGAAAGGCGCTGAGAGGGCCCGCCCGTGACGTCCTCCTTTCCGAAGCCACCGACGAAGTGGGGCACGGATGGGGCTTCGGCCTGCACGCCGCGATGGACCAGACTGGTGCAGTGATAGGTCCGCTGCTCATGGTTGCCGCCGTGGCCCACTGGCGTCGCTTCGGTCCAGCGTTCCTTCCGCTGGCGATTCCGGCGGCACTCACCCTCGGCATGCTGCTGATTGCTCGCACGGTCCATCCCAACAAGGGGACACCGCCCCGCGTTCCGGCGTCGCGGGAATTGCCGCGGGTCTTCTGGCTATACGTCGCAGCCGCCGGAGTGCTGGCGTGCGGATTCATCGACTTCCCACTGCTGTCGTATCATCTCGAAAATACCGGCGTGGTCAAGCCCGAGGTGATTCCTCTCCTCTACGCCGGTGCAATGGGAGTCAACGGCGCGGCGGCACTTCTCTTCGGCCGCCTCTTCGACCGTTACGGGGTCGTCGTTCTCGCTGGCGGAATTCTCGTGTCGCTGTTTTCGCTGCCGCTCGGCTTCCTTGGCGGTCCGATGGCCGTCGCCGCCGGGGTGGCGTGCTGGGGCGTCGGCCTTGGCGTGCAGGACGCCTCGCTCCGGTCGGGAATCGCGCAGGTGGTGTCGATGAACAAGCGCGGCGGGGCGTTCGGGGCATTCAATGGCGTCTACGGCGTGATGTGGTTCCTGGGCAGCGTCGTGATGGGATTCCTCTACACGCGGTCTCGCCCGGCGCTGGTCATCTTCGGCATCGCCTTCCAACTGGTTGCTGCCGCCTGGTTCTTCTGGTTGCGACGGCCGCTTGCGGCGGAGATCGCCGCCAAGGCCTGATCACGATTGCGGCGGCCGGTCTACCCCGTACGCCCGCAGGATCTCCGGAAGCGTGACGACACCGATGATCTGTTGGATGTCGTCGCGCCGCACCACCGGCATGACGTCGACATGCACCTCGCCCATCCGCCGCAGTGCCACATCGAGACCGTGATCGGCGTGGACATGCGCCTCGCTCGTCGGTCGCGGCGGCGACCATCCCGGGGGTACGGCTCCCATTGCTGCTGCGACTCGCAAGTGACGGCTCGGGGTGCGATATCCGCCGGTCGGAAGGTGTATGCCATCCTGGTGCGCCAGGGCCTCGTAGATCGCAGCACGCTGCAGCCGATGTGACACGAAGAAGGCGATCAGGTTCGCGATCATCAACGGGACGATGATCGAATAGTCGCGCGTCATTTCAAAGACCATGATCACCGACGTGAGCGGGGTCCGTACGATCCCGGCGAAGACGGCGCCCATTCCCACCAGCGCGTAGGCGCCCGCGCCCGCAGTATGCATTGGTGCCACCGCATGCGCGAGATGACCGACCGCTCCGCCCACCATCGCACCAATGAAGAGACTCGGCCCGAAGATCCCGCCGGCATTTCCCGACGCGTAGCAGACCGCGGTGGCAATGATCTTGAGAACCGCCAGGACGATCAGCGTCTGGAGGAGCATGTTGCCGCCCAGCACCTTTTCAACCACCGGGTAACCCACGCCCAGGACATCGGGGAGAAAGAATCCCATGACGCCGACGGTGAGGCCGCCGACGACGGGCTGCCACCAACGGGTACGTGCCGGGAGCCGGAGGAAACGACGCCGCAACGTCAGGAGCAAGCGGCAGAACGCGGCTGATGCCACGCCGCACGCCACGCCCAGCACGGCGTACGCGATGAATTCACCGGCGCTGACCAGCTGGTAGGCCGCCACGTGAAAAAGTGGCTCGTCGCCAAGCAGCAAGTGGAGCGTGATCCACGACGTGGCCGAGCTGATCACCACCGATCCCAGGACCGGCGCGTGCAGGTCGCCGACGATTTCTTCGAGCGAAAAGAGGACCGCGGCAATCGGCGTGTTGAAGGCGGCGGCAAGCGCTGCCGCGCCGCCAACTGGAATGAGCGCCCGCACCTGCTCGCTACTGAGCCGGAGTTTCCGGGCCATCACCGAGGCAATTCCGGCCCCGATCTGCACCGACGGTCCCTCGCGGCCGAGGGCAATCCCGCTGGCGAGCGAAGTGGTGCAGCAGAAGAATTTTCCGAAGATGGTGCGCAGCGTGATCCGGCCGTCGCGGATGTAGAGCGCTGCCTTGGTTTGTGGTATGCCGCTGCCGCGCGCATCCGGGAAGTAGCGGTACAGGAAGAAGCCGCTCAGCAGGGAGCCGGTAACCGGCACCAGGATCCGTCGCAGCCCGAGTCCGCCCGCAGGATAGAGATGAGCGGCGAGGCGCCCGGTGAGGAGGATGAACGCCACCACCACCAGGCCGACCACGACGCCGATGACGAGGCTGAGCACCAGCGCGAGCTGCGCTTCCCGGCGCCGGAGTTCGTCGACCCATTCGGCCAGGCGTCCGGCAATCCTGCGTATCCGGTCAGTCAACGGTGTAGTCCCTTTTCGAGGCGCAGGATGATGGCAATAAACCCGCGCTCGCTATCGCACGGAAGTGGCCGTGGTTCCGGCCGCACCCCATCATCGGATCGCTTGCGTCGCCCCAGATTCGCCGTATGATCCCGCTATCGTCTATCTGTCGTCTGTCGCGCGCCGCGGCGGGCACATCTGGGTGCAAGGCACTTGCCGCCACGAGACTCCGTCATGGAAACGCCAATCGATCGTGCCGCGCACGGGCTTGATCCGGGGAATCCCGGTGTGATAATCGCCGATCGAGAGACACTCGACCGGGTTTTCTCGCTCGCATACGAGGAATTGCGCCGATTGGCATCGAGTGTCCGCCGCGACGATCCTGATGCCTCGCTGACACCCACGGCATTGGTCAACGAAGCCTGGCTCAAGCTGTCGCGATCGCCCGGGGTCGCGTCGACGTCGCCACTGCACTTCAAGCGAATCGCCGCCCGCGCCATGCGCCAGGTTCTGGTTGAAGCCGCGCGGCGCCGCAGCGCGCGAAAGCGCGGTGGGACGGAGGCGATCTTCGTCACCTTCGATGACGAGATCGGCTCGGCGGCGCATTGCGCCGACGATGTCATTGCCCTCGATGTGGCGCTCGACACACTCGCCCGGATCGAACCCCGGCAGGCCGCGATGGTGGAAAGTCGCTTTTTTGGTGGGCTCGACGTGCCGGCGACAGCAGATCTGCTGGGGATCTCGGAGGCAACCGTCCTGCGTGACTGGCGTGCGGCGCGCGCCTGGCTGGCTCACGAACTGCGAACCCGATGATGGATGCGGCGCGCTGGGAGCAGATCCAGGCGCTCTTTCACCGGGCGCTGGAGCGTCCTGCGGCGGACCGCCCTGCCTTCCTCGACGTGGAATCGGGGGGTGATGGCTCGCTCGCCGATGAGGTCGCAGCCCTCCTGCGCGAAGACGCGAGGAGCGATTCGCTGCTCGATCGCGGTGTGGGCGACGTGGCGAACGCCGTGATCGGCGGGCGCGGCGGCGATCCGCCGGCCAATGTCGGTCCGTACCGGATCATCCGCCTCCTCGGCGAAGGGGGCATGGGCGTTGTCTATCTGGCCCGCCGCGACGACCTCGATAGTCTGGCCGCGATCAAGTTGCTGCGCGACGCGTGGCTGTCGCCGGCGCGGCGCGAGCGGTTTGCCAGCGAACAGCGCACGCTGGCGCAGCTCCATCACCCAGCCATCGCGCAGCTCTACGACGCCGACACCCTCGCCGACGGGACGCCGTGGTTCGTGATGGAGTACGTCGAAGGGCAATCGCTCACAACGTTCTGCCGCGAGCGTCACGCGGCCCTCGAGGAGCGGCTCCGCCTCTTCCGCGCGGTATGCGAAGCGGTGCAGCATGCGCACCTGCACGCGGTGATTCACCGTGACCTCAAGCCGTCCAACATTCTTGTCACCGGCGACGGATCGATCAAGCTGCTCGACTTCGGGATCGCCAAGCAACTCGAGAGCATCGACCGTCCGGCCGAACAGACTCGTACTGGTGTGCGCCTCCTTACGCCGGCGTACGCCTCTCCGGAACAGCTCCTGGCAGCGCCGGTCGGTATCCAGACCGACGTCTATTCGCTGGGGGTAATTCTCTACGAGCTTCTCTCCGGCCGCCTGCCGTACGATCTGTCGGCGTGTACGCCGGGCGAAGCGGTGACGACCGTCCTCGAGCGGACACCGGAGCGTCCATCTATGGCCGCGGCCGGCTCGGGAACGAGCGGCCTCCCGTCGATCCGGAAGAGCGCCTGGGCCGATCTCGATGTTCTCTGCCTCACCGCAATGCACCGGGACGTGGAGCGCCGCTACCGTTCGGCCGAAGCGCTGATCCGCGACATCGATCACTATCTCGCCGGTGAGCCGCTCGAGGCGCGCGCCGATACGGTCGGCTACCGGACGCGGAAATTCGTGCGCCGGCACTGGAAAGGCGTGGCCGCCGCAAGCATAACGGCAATAGGAGTGTTCGGGCTCGTCACGTTCTACACGATCCGTCTGGCGAGAGCCCGCAACGCCGCAGTGGTCGAGGCGGCGCGGACCCAACGGATTCAGCGCTTCATGATCAATCTCTTCCAGGGTGGCGACGATGTGGTCGCCCCCTCCGACTCGCTGCGGGTGGTGACGCTCCTTGATCGCGGCGTGCAGCAGGCACGCGCGCTTGATCGCGAGCCCGCGGTGCAGGCGGAGCTGGCCCAGACCCTCGGCGCCCTCTACGGCAAGCTCGGCAAGCTCGACCGCGCCGATTCATTGCTCGGGGCGGCTCTGGTCGCGCAACGCGCCGTCTCGGGTCCGGAGTCACCCGCGGTCGCCGACAATCTGGTGGCGCTCGGCCTTCTCCGGATCGATCAGGCGCGATTCGATGACGCCGAGCGCCTGGTGCGCCAGGCGGCGGCGATCGACCGGCGCGCGCTTCCGGCAAACGATCCGGCGGTTGCGCGCGCTGATGCGGCACTCGGACGCGTTCTCGAAGAGCGTGGCAATTACGCTGCCGCGATTCCGCTTCTCGACGGGGCAGTGCAGGCAATGACGGCGCACGATTCGCTGTCGCCCGATCTTGCGACGGCGTTGACCGATCTCGCCAATACGCAATTCCTTGCGGGCCACTATCCCGCGGCCGATTCGATCGATCATCGCGTCCTGATGCTTGACCGGCTGCTCTACGGCGATCATCATCCGCTGGTCGCGACGGCGCTCACCAATCTCGGCGACATCCAGTTCAATCTCGGCCACTACCCCGAATCGGAACCATTTTACCGGCAGGCGCTCGGGATCACGCAGGCCTGGTATGGTCCTGACCATCACGAGACCGCCTCGGCGCTCACGGCTCTCGGGCGCGCTCTCGAATTCGAGAATCATTTTCCTGCAGCGGTGGCGCTGCTGCAGCAGTCGCTGGCGATCCAGGAACGCGTCTATGGACCGGTGCATCCGCACGTGGCTGCGGCGCTCAACGAACTCGGTGGCGTGGCGCTGCAGCAGAATCATGACGCCGAAGCCGAAGCGTATTTCAAGCGGATGGTCGACATCTATCGGCAGGTCTATCACGGGAAGCACTATCTCATCGGTATCGCCGAATCGAACCTTGCGAGCGTCTACATGGCGGAGGAACGCTATGCCGACGCCGAGCCGCTCTACCGCGACGCACTCGCGATCTACGCGACGACGCTTGCACCCGACCATACCAATATCGGGATCACCCGGATCAAACTGGGACGCACGCTGCTGCGGGAGCGGCGCTTCACCCAGGCGGAGCGCGAAACGCTCGCCGGATACCAGCTCCTCAGCAAGTCGATGAATCCGGGTGTGAGCTTCCTCCAGGCGGCACGAAGTGACCTCGCCAAGACCTACGATTCACTCGGGATGCACGACAAAGCCACGCTCTTCCGCGCCGAGCACGATCGAATCGCCGCTGCCGATTCGACCGCGGCCAAGCACTAGCCGACTGCGGGGCTCCGGATTCCCGTCCTCTCTCGCCATCTTTGAGGCCACCTTTTCCCCGAGTTCCGCCTCGAATGGCAGACCCCAGCCAACCAGTCGCTGAGCCGCCGCTCAGCGATGCCATGCGCTACCGCCAGCAGCACGCCGGACTCATCGGCGTCGCGTCGAAGGTCCGGATCACCGATGCGACCGTCCTCAGCACCGTCTACACGCCCGGCGTCGCCCAGCCGTGCCTCGACATTACCCAGCGTCCAGTCGAATCGTTCGCGCAGACGATGCGTGGCAACACCGTAGCGATCGTGTCGGATGGCTCGTCGGCGTTCGGCCTGGGACAGGTGGGACCTGAGGCGATTCTTCCGGTCATGGAAGGGAAAAGCGTCATCTTCAAGACCTTTGCCGGGGTCGACGCGCTGCCAATCTGCCTCGGCACGCACGACATCAGTGAAATCGTCGAAACCGTCATCGCGCTGGGGCCCACCTTCGGCGGGATCTGCCTGGAGGACATCGTCGCTCCGGCGTGCCTCACCATCGGTGAGGAACTTCAGCGCGCCATGAACATTCCCGTGGTCAATAATCACCGCGAAGCCGTCGCGGTCGGCGTCCTCGCCGGCGTGCTCAACGCGCTCAAGGTCGTCGACAAGCAGCCGGACGCGATCAAGGTGGTAATCAACGGCAGCGGCGCTGCCGGGATCGGCACGGCGGAGATCCTCCTCAAGATCGGCGTGAGGAATATCGTCGTCTGCGACCGCCACGGCGCGCTCTTTCCGTACCGCCCGCACACGATGCACTGGGCCAAGTGGGAGCTCGCCAAGAAGACCAACCCCGATCGCGTGCGCGGGAATCTCGCCGAGGTCATGCGCGGCGCCGACCTCTTCATCGGCTTTTCCGTTGGTGATGTCGTCACGCCGGACATGGTGCGCAGCATGGCTGCGCGGCCGATTGTTTTCGCGTTCGCGGGCCCGGTGCCGGAGATCGATCCTGCCGCCGCTCGCATCGCTGGGGCGGCCGTCGTCGCGACCGCGCAATCGGAATATCCCAATCAGATGGAAATCGCGTCGGTCTTTCCGGGGCTCTTCCGCGGCCTGCTCGACGTGCGCGCGCGCAAGGTCAACGACGAGATGCTCATCGCCGCCGCCCATGCGCTGGCCGGCATCGTCTCGGAAGACGAGCTCTCGCACGATTGCATCATTCCCAGCGTGCTCGACTACCGGGTCGCGCCGGCGATCGCCCAGGCGGTTGCGGCAGCCGCCATCGCCACTGATGTCGCCAAGGTGGCGGCCGATCCCGCCGCCATCGCCGAACGCACCCGTGCGTTCCTTCGCGATGGCCGACTGCCGATTCCGCCTGCGTCGATCGACGCGTCGGCGTCGTACGCCGAGCAATCAGTCGACCTTCATCGGCGATACCAGGGCGCGCTCGAAATCAAGAGCAAGGTGCCCATCACCGACGAGCATATCCTTTCCCTTTTCTACCTCCCGCCCGGTGCCGTCGAGCCTGCGGCGCAGATTGCCCGGCACCCCGACTGGGTCTACGAGTACACCATCAAACGGAATCTCGTCGCCATCGTCTCCGACGGGTCGGCGGTTCTCGGCCTCGGCAATATCGGGGCACGCGCCGCGATGCCGGTGATGGAGGGAAAATCGGTGCTCTTTCACACCTTCGCCGGAGTCGAGGCATTTCCGATCTGCATCGCGACGCAGGACACCGACGAGATTGTCGAGATCGTCAAGCGTCTCGAGCCGACCTTTGGCGGCGTCAATCTCGAGGACATCTCGGCACCGCGATGCTTCGTGATCGAGGAGCGCCTCAAGCGCGAGACGAGCATTCCGATCTTTCACGACGACCAGCACGGTACCGCGGTCGTCGTCCTCGCCGGCGTGATGAATGCCTGCCGCCTCACCGGCCGCCACCTGCGAGATCTCCGCATTGTCGTCAATGGCGCCGGGGCCAGTGCGATCGCGGTGAGCAAGCTGCTGATCAGTGTCGGCGTCGGCGATCTGGTGCTCTGCGACACATCGGGGACGATCTACCTCGGCCGGACGAAGGGCATGAACCCGATGAAGGAGGCGATGGCGGCGATCACCAATCGCGACGATGTGCGCGGCACGCTGGCTGACGCGATGCGCGGCCGCGATCTCTTCATCGGGCTTTCCGTCGCGGGAGCCGCCACGCCGGAGATGGTGCGATCGATGCACCCCGATCCGTTCGTCTTCGCCCTCGCCAATCCGACGCCGGAAATTTTTCCCGACGACGCGCGTGCCGCCGGCGCGGCGATCTGCGCCACGGGGCGGAGCGACCTTCCCAACCAGGTCAACAATTCGCTCGCCTTTCCCGGCATCTTCCGCGGTGCGCTCGACACGCGGGCCCGCAACATCACCGATGCGATGAAGATCGCTGCGGCGCACGCCATCGCCTCGAGTGTCGCCGACGCCGAGCTCGCGCCCGAGTTCATCATCCCGCGGGCGATGGACTTCACCGTTGCGCCGCGAGTCGCGGTCGCGGTCGCGAAGGTGGCAATGGAAACTGGCGAAGCGAGGCAGGCCGTCGACCTCGAAGTTGTCGCTGGTCGCTGTCGCGAATTCACTTACGCGGCGCAACGCCGCGCGACCGACGTGGGCTGATTGCCGGGGATCGCGCTCGCTGCGGCCACCGCTGGTCCTCCGCTGGGATCGCTTGCGGCGGCGATCCGGCTCGGCGTGGCCGGACTGGTCGGTCTCGCGGTTGGCACCGAACGGGAGTGGTCGGGGCGCACGGCGGCGAGGCGGCGCTTCGCCGGGATCCGGACCTTCTTCCTCCTTGGCCTCGAAGGTGGTGTTGCAGGGCTGCTCACGACCTCGGGCAATACCGTGGCCGGCACTGTTCTTCTCGCCAGCGGTGCCGCGTTTGCCGTTGTCGCGTACTGGACGGCGACGCGCCGTGCCGAGCGTCCCCTCGATGGCACCACCGAGGCCGCCGCACTCCTGGTGCTCGCCCTCTCGTTTCTCGCGGGAATTGGCGCGACGGCCCTCGCCGGTGGTGCGGCCGTGGTGGTGGTCGCGGCGCTGGCCGAAAAGAGAGGACTGCACCAGTTCGTCGCCGGGATCGACCAGACCGAACTGCGAGCCGCGCTGCAGTTTGCGGCGCTGGCCTGCGTCGTTCTTCCGCTGCTTCCGGCCGGACCATTTCCCGGTTTCCTCAACATCAAGCCCCGCGCCCTCTGGGCTATCGTAGTCCTCTTCTCCGGGGTCAACTTCGCCGGCTATCTCGCGCGCCGATATGTCGGCCCCGACCGCGGCTACGGTCTCGCCGGGATCCTGGGCGGGATGGTTTCGTCAACCGTCGTGACGCTGCAGTTCTCGCGACTCAGCCGGCGTGATCCGGCCCACGGAACCGCTCTCGCTCTCGGCGTAGTCGGTGCCTGCGCCGTTCTGCCGCTCCGCGTCCTGGTCCTTTGCCTCGTCCTCGACGCGGCAGTTGCACGCGACCTGCTGCCATTCATGCTTCCCGCGGCATTGGTGGGTGGCATTCTGGTCGTCATCGGCTGGCGGCGTTCGCCGCACGCCGCGGCCGATCTTCCGCAGCTTGGCAACCCGCTCCGCCTCGGATCGGCCATCCCGATGGCGGCGATCTTCGAGCTGGCGATCGTCGCGGTCACCTACGCGCAGCAGTTCTGGGGGTCGGGCGGCCTCCGCGGTTCGGCGCTGGCCTTGGGCATGGTCGACGCCGATGCCCTGACCGCGTCGATGACCCGCCTGCCGGCCGGAGTCGCTACGACCCCCACGGCGGCGCACGCGATCGCGATCGGCGTGTTCGCTAGTGTTGTCTTCAAGATCGCCATATCGGTAGCCCTCGGCGCGAAGACGTTTCGCCCTTGGGTGATCACGGGTCTCGGGCTCATCGGCGGCACACTCCTTGGGACGATCATCGTGCTGCACGCGACATTCTGAGGGGGGAGATCGGTCTGCAGGCTGAGGCGGGGTCGGCATCCCGTGCGAGGAATCCGGATACCGGGAACCCATGGTTGTTTGAACTGAGAGAAGGAGCAGGCTTCTGTCCTTCCACTGACTGAGGAACCGAGGAGAACATGTCGATTCGTCCGGTGAAGCGCATTGTCCACGCCGTGCCGACCCTCGAGGGCGCCGGCGTCCATCTGCGGCGCGTCTTTGGGTTTGGCGACACCGCCGAGGTCGATCCGTTTCTGCTGCTCGATGACTTCCGCAACGACGTGCCGTCCGACTATCTCGCTGGTTTTCCGTGGCACCCGCATCGCGGGATCGAGACGATTACGTACGTCCTTGCGGGTACAGTCGATCACGCAGACAGCATCGGCAACGCCGGAACGATCGGCGCCGGCGACGTACAATGGATGACAGCCGGGAGCGGAATCATTCACCAGGAAATGCCCAGTGGTGACAGCGCCGGGCGGATGCACGGCTTCCAGCTCTGGGCCAATCTCCCCGCTTCGAAGAAGATGACTGCACCACGCTATCAGGAGATCAAGGCCGGCGATGTGCCGGTCCGGATTGATGATGACGGCACGGCCGCGCGCATCATCTGCGGGGAGATGTGGGGCGTGAACGGACCGGTCGAGGGGATCGCGTCGAATCCATCCTATGTCGACATCTCCGTGCCGCCCGGCAAGCGGAAGACCCTTCGAGTTGAGACGACCCGGAACGCCTTTGCGTATGTCTTTGCCGGGAGTGGTCAATTCTCGAACGCGTCGACGCCCCGTCCAGTGGCTACCGAAATCGCGGGGATTCCCGACCGCGTTGTCCACGAGACCGCCGGCAATCGCTCCCTGGTCCTTTTCGACCGCGGCGACGAAGTCACGGTCCAGGCAGGGGACGAAGGGATTCGCTTCCTGCTTGTCTCGGGAGAACCGTTGAGCGAGCCGGTGGCGTGGCGCGGACCGATCGTGATGAACACGCGCGATGAGCTGCACTCAGCGTTCGAGGAACTGGCGAACGGGACGTTTCTGAAATAGCTCCGGTGTCTGCTGGCGCTCCAGCACTCCGTCCAGGGGCCGATCTCGCGGGTGCGCCGAGTTAGCGACATTCGACGTTACACCAGCGCCCTCCGCTTGAGGCGGTCGTACTGGTCGACCACTGCCCGCGCTGCGCCGTCGGGAAGGACATCGAGTACCAGCACGCCGCGCGACCGGAGATCGCCCAGCGCTGCCTCGCGCGCCGCGAGCAGCTCCTCCGCCGCCGCGCGGTCGAACGCCTGCGTCTCCGTCACCGGTCGCGCCGTCGCCACCGCTTCGAGCGAGGGGTCACGCAACGTCACCGCCAGCGGGAGATGGCGGGGTCGCAGCGACTCCGCTTGCGCCAGCAGCGCGTCACTTGCGGTGCGGTCGATCACGTCGGTGAAGATCACCGTGAGTGCACGCTTGCGATTCCGCGCGGCGAGATAGGCAAACGCCGCCGGGTAGTCGGGTTCCACCAGCCGGCCTTCGATTCCCACCAGCGCGTCGAGCAGCAACCGCATCACCCGGCGCCCCCGTGCCGGCGGGACATACGCCAGGGTCTCGTCGGCAAAGACGAGCAATCCCACATTGTCGTCGTGCCTGAGCGCGCTGTGCGCCAGTTCGAGCGCCGCGTCGATCGCGGCGTCGAATCGCGAGCGGCCGTCGATCTCCGCCGTGAGCATCCTCCCCGCGTCGATCACCAACATCACCTGCTGCCGCCGTTCCTCTTCGTACTGGCGCGCCATCAACTTTCCCCGGCGCGCCGTCGCCTTCCAGTCGATCGACCGGGTCTCGTCGCCGGGAACCCACTCGGTGAGGCTCTCGAAGACGCGCCCCTCGCCGATTCGCCGGTGATTGCGCCATCCTGCCTCGCGCCGGCGTTGCAGCTGCGAGGGCAAGGCACGCAATGCCGCGGTTCGCAGACTCGGATAGACGGTGACCTCCCATGGCACCTCGCGCACACCCTGGCGCCACGCCAGTCCCCACGGGCCAAGGATTCTGAGATGCAGCCGGCCGGCGAGCGCTTTGCCGCGGCGCACTGGGACGATCTCCTGAACGTCGACGGTATCGCCGCCGGCGATGAGTTGCAGTTCGCGCTCCGGTCCGCCGCGGGCACACAGGATCGACGGGAGGGCGTCGCGCACCCGGACTACTACCTCTCGCGGCCACGGATTGGTCCAGTCGTAGCGCACCGGCAGCGGTCGGCCCACCGAAAATGCCGGCGGCGCCTCTCGACGCACCGGATATTCCCGCAGGTCGAGCGCGGCAATCCGCCACCAATCGATCAGCAGGGCGGCGACCCATGCGGCATCGGCCGCAAGGAGCACGACCGCGAACGACGGGCGCATCAGTGCCGGCAGCGCGAGAACCGCGAGCGCTGCCGCCACCAGATACCAGCGTCGCGCCGGGACGATCATCCCCGCGGCGCCTCGATCCGTTCGATCAGCGTTTCCAGCGCGTCGTCGGCGGTGACCCCTTCGAGCTCGAGCTCGGGCGCCACGATGACGCGGTGCCGGAGCACCGGTTTCGCCAGCGACTTGACTTCATCGGGAACGACGTAGTCGCGCCCGTCGAGCAGTGCGGCGGCCTGGGCCACCTTGAGCAGTGCGACGCTCGCCCGGGGCGACGCGCCGAGTGTGAGCGCCGGCGCATCGCGCGTCGCACGCACCACCGCGGTGATGTAATTCACCAGCGCGGGCTCCACCCGCACTCGTCGCGCCGCAGCGCGCATCGCCGCGAGCCCCGCCGCGTCGACCACCTGCACGATGCCGAATGTCTCCGCCTCCGATGATTCGAATCCGCCGAGTACGCGGTCGAGCATTCCCGTTTCCGCGGCAACGTCTGGGTAGGTGAGGGTGCTCTTGACGAGAAAGCGATCGAGCTCCGCTTCGGGCAGCGGATATGTCCCCTCGAACTCGATGGGATTCTGCGTCGCAAACACCGTGAACGCTCCGGTCATGGCGTGGCTCACGCCGTCGACCGTCACGCTCCGCTCCTCCATCGCTTCGAGGAGCGCCGCCTGCGTCTTGGCGGGCGCGCGATTGATCTCGTCGGCGAGGATCAGATCGGCGAAAAGCGGGCCCTGCCGAAAGGTGAACGCGTCGGGACCGCCCAGGACGCTGACGCCGGTGATATCCGACGGCATCAGGTCCGGCGTGAACTGGATTCGCCGGAAGGCGAGCCCGAGGGCGCGATTGAGCGAGCGCACCAGCAGCGTCTTCGCCGTGCCTGGCGGCCCTTCGAGGAGGACATGTCCGCGCGCGACGAGCGCCAGCAGCGCTTCGCGCACCACCTCGTGCTGCCCGAGGACCACGCGCTCGAGCTCCGCGACGATACGGCTCGCCGCGCCAGCGTGTTGCGTGACCTCCTCACCCGTCAGGGGTGCAGCTTCTGCCACAGTTCCTCCACGGTGTTGGCGGCATCGAGGACGCTTGACGACGGCTGTCCAGGTTCCGCAAGTGTTTGCAGGCGAGCGATGGCGGCGCGCTCATCGGTCGAGCGCGATCGCGCCATCAAGTGATCGAGCCACCGACGCCAATCGCTGCGCGTGCGGAGTGCCGGCGGGGCGAGCCGCCGGCGGAGTCCCTGTATCAGCGCCGCAACCGCTTCGTCGTGTCCGTGCGCCGCCGACAATGCCGTCGCCAGCGCGCGCACATGCTCCAGCGCCGACCGGCGCCTTCGCACGATGGCGGGGATTGCCGGCCCGAACCGCACCGCGCCGAAGAGGAGCGCCAGGACGCCGACGCCGGCGAGTTGCCACGCCATCCACCCCCACGGCGAATCACGGCTCCACGCGACAGTCGCCGCGAAGAGCGATCCCGACCCGCCGTAGCCGTGGTGATACTCGTCGAATGTCACGCGATCGTACCGACCGGCGAAAAGCCCCAGGACAAACACGCCGGCGCCGGTTGAACGAAGATCACGATTGCTGAAGAGGCCGGCATCGGCGGCGAGAATGATCTGTCGGCCGTTGTCGCTGCGCACCAGCCGGATCACCAGCGGCCCGCGCGGCGAGTCGAGGAGTGTCGTGACCGACTGATAAACCGGAACGTGGCACACCGCGCGCCCCACGTCGAACGTCCGCGTCGTGTCGGCGAACGTCGTTGCATTGGTCGCGACGAGA
This sequence comes from Gemmatimonadales bacterium, assembly GCA_036501385.1. Classification (GTDB taxonomy): domain Bacteria; phylum Gemmatimonadota; class Gemmatimonadetes; order Gemmatimonadales; family GWC2-71-9; genus Palsa-1233. The sequence goes on from DASYAK010000023.1 coordinate 78,771, forward strand.
TTGGCGCCGACCTTTGGGGGATTGCTACCGAGACCACTCACGCGGACCGAATCGAACGGATGCCAGTCGACCTTGTAACCGAAGCATCGCATCAGGTGATCGGCCGTATGCCCGGCGATGAGGAGGTCGCTCGTTGCGCTGTAGTTCGCGAGTTGCAGCAGCTCCGGCGCGGAAATCGGATGGGCGAGATCGGGTTCGAGAATCACCATGATCTGTCGCGGCATCGATGCGTACGACGCGAGCCCCACCGGGCGCTCACGCCATCGCCGGATCGGTATTCCCAGGCGCGTGATCGCGTCGAGGAGCCCTTCGGCTCCGCCTGGAGTCGCAACAAAGGTCGACGGAACGAATTCGGTCGAAGTCGCGGCCTCGCCCGACCCCCCGGCGAGAGCGGCGATCACTCCGAGGACGATGAGCGCGGCAAAGCCGGCGAAAAGCTCAGCGCGCTGGCGCATAGCGGTCCGGCGCTGTTCGAGCACGCCATTCGGAGTATTCCTGCGCCCCGCACGGCCATCGAGCGAAGGCGTAGCCATAAAGGCGCCCTACGAGCTCGCGGAACTCGTCGCGCGTCGATGCCACGCTCCATTCCCGGGCGTACTCTCCCGGTGTCTTGCTGGGATGGAAGTGCAGGGCACGTCGCGCGTCGAGTGCCAGCACCAGTGCGACGAAGTCGGCCTGCATCGCCGCGGCGAATTGACCGCGCCCCGCCAGCCGGTCGGCCTCGCGGCGATACCATCCTTCGTCGCGCCGGTTGGCCGGATCGGCGATCGGCGTTCCCGCGCTCGGCGTCGCCTGTACGGTGCGGACGAAGAGCCACACGGCGCGAACCACGATCACCACGAGGATCAGCAGGAATGTCCCGACGACTGCTTGGTAGCCGAGCGGGTGTTTCTCGTCCAGCGTCGTGAACCACTGGCGAATGAGTGCCCAATAGTGCCTGATCGACGCCATGGCATCGGGCCGCGTCACCCAGCGGTAGCGCGGCGCGGCGAAGACGCTGTCAAGGACTGCGCGGAGCGAGTCGGGGCCCGGCCCTGGTGTCATGCCGGCTGTGTCGCCGCCGTCAGGAGCTCGAGGTCAAACCCCTCCTTGCGCACCCGGAGATCGTAATAGAGGACAGTGAGCACGACGTAGACGTACGGATAGACGAACACGCCGAGCACACCGGTGAGGATCTCAACCGCCAGGCGCGACGTGAGCCCCACAGCCGAGAGAACTCCACCGACTACTGCAACGACCATCAACGGCACCACGAAGAGGAGTGATGCGACGAACAGCGTGAGCAACGCCTTGCCGCGGAATCCCCTGGTCAGTTCCCAGGAGCGGCTCATCGCGCCGGTGGCCGACAGCGGCTGTTCGAGGACCAGTGCCACCGTTCCCAGCATCAGCCCCGCAACCAGGATGATTCCCGGAATGACCAGGAGGATGAATCCCATCGCCGTCACCAGCCCGACCATCAGTTGCAGGAGAATCAGCGGCCAGAGCAGCGGGATCGTCCGGCTCAGTGCGTCCTCGGCGGTGATCGTTTCGCCGAGGTATGCGGCAGAGACGATGAACGTCGACGCCGCGATCGCGAATGCGCCGAGCACGAAGCTCAGGAAGATGTTCGCGAGCGTGAGCCAGAGATGCACCAGCGCGCCGCCTGCCGCCTGGATGTAGATGTTGATCACGATGGGAAGCACCCGCGTGACGAGCGCCACGAGGACCAGGGGCGCATACAGCGACCGGTAGAGGCCGAACGACACGTCGAGCACTTCTCCGGTGGAAAGCGGCCGAAGGACGGGTGCGGCCATCTCGTGGTCTCCTGGGAGCGAGGATGGATTGGCGCGCGGGAGACCGTACATTACCGTGCATCGGCAGATTTGCCAGCCCCACCCCTGACGCCAACCTCCAGCCGGATCCAGCGACCGAAGTGATCACGCCGCCCCCCGACTTCCGGCAGCACCTCGAACTCGAGACGCCGGAACACGTCGTTCTCGACTACGAGATCGCCGGCGTCGGCAGCCGCACCCTCGCCGCCCTCGCCGACTGGCTCATCGTGCTCGCGATGCTGATCGTTGCGGTGCTCGCGATCGGCCTGC
>DASYAK010000024.1:0-12762 GCA_036501385.1 Gemmatimonadales bacterium
CGCAGCCGCACGACCGCGGCGTCATGAATCGCGTCCTGCGCCCCCTTCTTTTCGTTCCGCTGCAGATGCAGCGCGACGTCGATCATCATGATGGCATTCTTCTTCACGATGCCGATGAGCAGGATCACCCCGATGAACGCGATCACCGACAGCGGCGTGCCGAAGATGAGCAGCGCCAGGGTCGCACCGATCATGGCGGACGGCAGCGTCGACAGAATGGTGATCGGATGGATGGTATTTTCGTACAGAATGCCGAGCACGATGTAGATGGTGCCGAAGGCCGCCAGGAGCAGCAGCGGCAGACTCGCCGCATTCTGGGCGAATACCTGGCCCGCGCCCGCCGGACTGCCGTGCACGGACGCCGGCATGCCGAGGTCGTGCATGGCCTGGACGATGGCGGACTGTGCCTGGCTCAGGGACCCGCCGGGCGGCAGGTTGAAGGAGATCGTGGAGGCAACCAGGCCGTTCTGGTGGTTCACCTGCGTCGCCGTGTGGTTGTTCTTGTACGTGGTCATGGCGGGCAGCGGCACCATGGTTTCCGCCGACGTGCTGTCGGCGCTTCCGGTGGAGGTTCCGCCCTTGCTGTTCGAGATGCTGTTCGTGACCGCGTTCGCCTGAGCGCTGGCATTGAGCGAGTTGGTCGCCGAAGAGGCGGCTTGTGCTGCCGACACCGCGGTGTAGGGAGTCACGCCGCTGACGGTGCCGCCTTGCGCCTGAGTTTGCTGCGAACCGCTCGCATTGCCGGCGGCGGTGCTCAAGTAAGTCCGGTCGAGCATCTCGGGATACTGCCAATACTTGGGGGCCACCTCCATCACCACGTAGTACTGATTGAAGGGATTGAAGATGGTGGTGACGGTGCGCTGGCCGAACGCATCGTAGAGCACGTTGTCGATCTGGTTCGGAGCAAATCCAAAACGGCTTGCGGTGGCGCGCGCGATATTGATGTACGTCTGAAGACCGTTCTGCTGCAGGTCGGAATTCACGTCCACGATCTGAGCGTGGTATTTGCCGAGCTCGGCCAGCAGCTTCGGGGTCCAGGTATACAACGCGGCGCTATCCTCGCTGGTCAAGGTATATTGGTATTCGGCGGCCGATTGGCGGCCGCCGATGTGGAGATCCTGAACCGCCTGCAGGAACAGACGGGCGCCGGACACTTTATTGAGCTTCGGCCGCAAGCGCTGGACCACCTGGTCGGCGGACCGCTTGCGTTGCGCCAGGGGCTTGAGCGCCACGTAGACATTCGCGGTGTTCAGGGACCGGGTGCCGGTAAATCCGATCACCGAGGCGACGGCCGGGTCCGACTGCACGATCGACTGAAGCTGCTGCAGCTTCTGCCGCATGGCCTGGAAGGAGATGCTCTGATCCGCGATGATCTGGCCGTTGAGAAGTCCGTTGTCCTGTTCCGGAAACAGCGTGGCCGAGAGAAATCGCAGCAGGAAGAGGTTGAGCACGATCATCGTGACAAGCAGTACGCCGACCAGCAGCGCATGGTCGAGCACCTTGGTGAGGGAGCGCGAGTACCCGGCCTTGAAGCGCTCGAACTGCCGTTCCGCCCACACCGCCCATCGCGCCTTCGAATGCAGCGATTCGCCGCTCGACAGCAGGTAGGCGCACATGGTCGGCGTGACGGTGAGCGAGACCAGCAGCGAGATCAGGATCGCGATCGACAGCGTCACGGCAAATTCGTGGAACAGGAGGCCGACCACGCCCGGGAACAGCAGGATGGGAATGAACACCGCGATCAGCGAGATGCTCATCGAGAGCACCGTGAAGCTCACCTCGCCGCTCCCGCGCAGGGCCGCTTCCCGCACGCCCATGCCCGATTCGACATAGCGCACCACGTTTTCGAGCACGACCACGGCGTCGTCGACGACGAAACCGGTGGCGATGGTGAGCGCCATCAACGACAGATTGTCGATGCTGTAGCCGAGCAGGTACATCGGGCCGAACGTGCCCAGGATCGAGATGGGCAATACCACCGCCGGGATGAGCGTCGCGCGCGGTGATTGCAGGAACACGAACACCACGCCGATGACCAGCACCACGGCCATCATGAGGCTGCGCTCGGTGTCGCCGACCGCGGCGGTCACCGACTGCGATCGGTCCATGGCAATGTGCACGTTGATGTTGGGCGGCAGGGTTGCCTCGACCGACGGCAGCACCTTCTTGATCTGCGCGACGGTCTTGATGATGTTCGCGCCGGGGAGCGGAAAGACGATCACGCCCACGGTGGGCAGGTTGTTGAACAGACCGGCGTTGCGGATGTTCTCGTTGGAGTCGACCACGGCGGCCACGTCGTGCAGCAGCACCGGCGCGCCCTTACGGTAGGCGATGACCAGGTCCCGATAGTCGGCCGCCTTGGTGGCCTGGTCGTTGGACATCACCTCGTAACGCTGGTCCCCCTGATCGACATAGCCCTTGGCGCTGTCGGCATTGGCCGAGGAGATGGCGGCGCGCACATCCTCGAGTCCGATGCCGTAGCTCGATAGCTTGTCGGGCTCGAGTTCGACGCGCACCGAAGGCAGCGCGCTGCCGCCGAGCTCGATCTGTCCTACTCCTGAGATCTGCGAGAGCTGCTGCTGAATCACCGTATCGGCTGAATCGTAGAGCTGAGCCGTGGTTAGCGTACGCGAGGTCAGCGCCAGAATGATGATCGGGGAGTCCGCGGGATTATACTCGCGATAGCTCGGGTTGCCGCGCAGCGTCGTCGGTAGATCGGCGCGCGCCGCCTGAATACCGGCCTCGACATCCCGCGCGGCGCCGTTGATGTCGCGGTTGATGGCGAATTGGATCACGACCCTCGCGGAGCCGACGCTGTTGATGGAGGTAAGCTCGGTCACCCCCGCGATGGTGGCTAGACGCCGCTCGAGCGGCTCCGCAACGGTCGCAGCCATGATATCCGGGCTCGCGCCCGCCATGCTCGCCTGCACCACGACGACCGGCAGGGTAACGTTCGGCAGCGGCGCGACCGGTAAACGGAAATACGCCAGAAGGCCGGACAGCGCGATGGCGATCGCGAGGAGCGAGGTCGCGACGGGACGTCCGATGAAGAACGACGGGATGTTCACACGGCACGCTCACCGGAGGGCCGGCTCGCCTTGCGGCCGAAGCGTTGGGATACCCGGTCGAACAGCAGGTAGATCACCGGGGTCGTGAACAGCGTGAGCACCTGACTCACCAGTAAGCCGCCGATGATGGCCAAACCCAACGGGCGGCGCAGTTCGGAGCCGGTTCCGGTGCCGAGCAGCAGCGGCAACGCACCGAGCATGGCGGCGAGGGTGGTCATCAGGATCGGGCGAAACCGCAGGATCGAGGCCTGAAAGATGGCCTCCTCGGGCGGCTTGCCGTGTTTGCGCTCGGCCTCGAGCGCGAAATCCACGATCATGATGCCGTTCTTCTTGACGATGCCGATGAGGAGCACGATTCCGATGATGCCGATCACATCGAGATCGCTCCCGGCCAGCATCAGGGCAAGGAGCGCCCCGATGCCTGCCGAGGGCAGCGTCGACAGAATGGTCACCGGATGGATATAGCTCTCGTAGAGCACGCCGAGCACGATGTACACCGTCACCAACGCCGCGAGCAGCAGGAATACCTCGCTCGACAACGAATCCTGGAAGGCCTGTGCGGCGCCCTGGAACGAGGTGGTGATCGAGGGCGGCAAGTGCAGCGCCTGCTCCGCCTGCTTGATTTCGTCCACGGCGGCGCTCAGGGAGGCGTCGGGAGCGAGGTTGAAGGACACCGTCACGGCCGGAAACTGCGCCAGGTGGCTGATCACCAGCGGCGATTTGGTGACCTTGATATCCGCAATGCCGCTCAAAGGCACCTGGCCGGTGCTGCCGGTCTGCGTCGGGAGATACAGATTGCCGAGCGCCTGCAGATTCGGGAGGCTCTCGGGTTTCGCCACCAGCACCACGCGATACTGGTTGGACTGGTTGAAGATGGTGGAGACGATGCGCTGGCCGAGCGCATCGTAGAGCGCGTTGTCGATGGTCGCCGGGGTGATGCCGTAGCGCGCCGCCAGTTGACGGTTCACCTCGACGTTGACGCTCAAGCCGTAGTTGTTCAGATCGCTCGCGACGTCCGAAATGGACTTGATCCTCTTCATGCGCGTCACGAGCTCGGGCACGTATTGCTGGAACGCGTCCTGATTCGGACCCCGCAGCACGAATTGGTACTGATTGGGCGAGACCACGGTATCCAGGGTCAGATCCTGTTCCGGCTGAAGGTACAGTTTGATCCCGGAGACGTTGGCGACCTCGTTCTGCAGGCGGACCGCGATCTGTCTCGCCGAGAGCGACCGATCGTCGTGGGCTTTCAGGTTGATGAGGAACCGGCCGTTGTTGAGCGTCGTGTTGGTGCCGTCGATGCCGATGTACGAGGTGATCGAGGTCACGTCCGCATCCTTCAAGATCGCATCCGCGAGCTCGGACTGGCGCTTCGCCATCGCGGCATAGGACACCGAATTGTCGGCGACGCTGATGCCCTCGATCACGCCCACGTCCTGCACCGGAAACAATCCCTTCGGAATCACGACATACAGGAGGCCGGTCAATACCACGGTGACGGTCGCCACGCCCAAGGTCAGCGTCTGGTGGCCGAGCACCCACTTGAGGCCTCGCTCGTAGGCCGCGAGGGTGCGATCGAACAGACCTTCGCTGATCTGCTCGAAGCGGCTCGGCTTGCGCTCGGCCTTGCGGCGCAGGATACGCGCGCACATCATCGGCACCAGGGTCAGGGAGACGACGGCCGAGATCACGATGGTCACGGCAAGCGTGACGGCGAACTCGCTGAACAGGCGTCCGATCACCCCGCCCATGAACAAGAGCGGAATCAGCACCGCGATCAACGAAATGGTCAGCGACATGATGGTGAAGCCGATCTGCCCGGCGCCGGCGATCGCGGCATCGAGGGGGCTCATGCCTTCCTCGAGATAGCGCACGATGTTTTCGATCATCACGATGGAATCGTCGACCACGAAACCGGTTGCGATGATGAGCGCCATCAGTGACAGGTTGTCGATCGAGTAGTTGAGCTCGTACATGACCGCGAGGGTGCCGACCAGGGACACGGGGACGGAGATGCTCGGAATGACGGTCGCGGGCACGTTTCGCAGGAAAACGAAGATCACGAGAACCACGAGCGCGACCGAGAGGGTGAGCTCGAAGGCCGCGTCGGACACCGAGGCGCGAATCACGCCGGTGCTGTCGGCGACGATGTCGACGCGCATGGCCTGAGGGAGCGTGGCCAGCAACCGCGGAAGCTGCGCCTTGATCTGGTTGACCGTCGCGATGACGTTCGCCCCCGGCTGACGCATCACGTTGAGCACGATGGCCGGAACGTGGTTGAACCAGGCACCCTGCTCGATGTCCTGGGCCGCCTGCGTCACCCGTGCGACGTCGCGCATGAACACCGGAGAGCCGTTTTGATAGGCGATCACCGTGTTCAGATAGTCGTTCGGATCCCGGATCTGATCGTTGGCATTGATGGTGTAGTCGAGCTCAGGGCCGTCGAAATTGCCCTTGGGCTGACTCACGTTGATGTTCGCAAGGAGCGTACGCATGTCGTCGACGTTGAGGCCGTAACCCGCGAGCTTCTGCGGATCGACTTCGACCCGGACCGCCGGCACGTTGCCTCCCGACGGGGTCACGAGCCCGACCCCCGGCACCTCGGAGATCTTCGAGGCGAGCCGGTTGTTGGCGATGTCCTGCAGCTGGGTCAGGGACATCGAATCGGAGGTGACCGCGAGCGTCAGGATCGGCTGATCGGCGGGATTGACCTTCGCGTACACCGGAGGCGCCGGCAAGCCCGTCGGCAGCAAGCTGTTGGCCGCGTTGATGGCTTCCTGAACGTTTTGCTCGGCGATGTCCAGATTGAGCGCCAGGTTGAACTGCAAGGTGATGACCGAGGCGCCGGCGGAGCTCGTGGATGTCATCTGGGTGAGGCTGGGAATCTCCCCGAGCTGCACCTCGAGGGGCGCGGTGACGGTGGTCGCCATCACCTGGGGGCTTGCGCCGGGGTAGAACGTCTGCACCTGGATGGTCGGATAGTCGACATCCGGAAGCGAGGACACCGGCAAAAACTTCACCGCGACCAGGCCCACCAGCACGAGCGCTATCATCAAGAGCGATGTCGCCACCGGTCTCAATACGAACAGGCGGGAAATATTCATGTCGCGCGCGCCGAGGGGGTTCGTTCGCTCAGCTCGCGGCGCCTGCGCCCGACCCTTGCGTAGCTGCGCCCGGGGCGGCGGGGCTCGGGGCGGCAGGGACCGGGGCACCAGGTTTCCTTCGAGCCTTGGACCCCGGAGGCGCTCCCTTCGCGGGCGTCGGGGTCCCGGCGGCAGGCGCCGCGGAGGCCGGCGGTGCGACGCTGATCTTGGCCCCGTCGCTCAGGCGGTCGGTGCCGTCGATCACGACGGTATCGCCCACGGACAGCCCGGACAGGATCGCCGTATTCGTACCGTCGCTCGGACCGAGAGCGACCTTGCGAACGGACACGGTATCGTTGGAATTGACCAGATAGACATAGTCTCCGGGGGCGCCGCTCAACACCGCCGGCGTGGGCACCAGAACCGCTTGATTCAGGGTATCGACCAGGATCTTGACGTTGACGAACTCGTTGGGAAACAGCGCCTCGTCCTCGTTGCCGAAATCCGCCCGCAGAGTGACCGTTCCGGTGCTGGTGGCCATCTGATTGCCGAGCGCGTAGAGCGTGCCGATGGCGATCTCGCGGTCGTTGTCGCTCGTATAGGCGGTGACCGGAAGCTTTGCGCCCGAATTGAAGCGCTCGGCGACCTTGGCGAGGTCGTTCTGGGCGACGGTGAACTGCACCGTCGTCGGCTTCAAGGTGGTGATGACCACGATGCCGGTCGAGCTCGAGGCGGTGACGTAATTGCCCGGATCGACCAGCCTCAGTCCAACCCGGCCGGCGACCGGCGCGGTGATGCGGCAATAGATGAGATCGAGCTTGAACTGGGCGATGTTCGCCGCGTCGGACTTGACCTGAGCCTCATCCTGCTTGACGGTGAATTCCTGATCGGTCACCGTCTGTTCGGCGATGGCCTTTTGAGCGCGTAATTCGTGATATCGGGCAAGATCCGAGTGTGCCTGGTCGAGCGAGGCTTGGTCCTTGAGAAGCGCGGCTTGCGCCTGCTCGAGGTCGATCTCGTATTGACGGGGATCGATCTGCGCCAGAAATTGACCTTTCTTGACATCCTGGCCTTCCTTGTAGCCCACCTCGGTGAGATAGCCGCTCAACTGCGGAAGCACCGTCACCGTCGCGACGGGGGACACCGTTCCGAGCTCGGACAGCGTTTCCGGCATGTCGCCTCGCGCCGCCTTGGAGACTTTGACGACCTGCGGCGGCGCCGCGCGAACGGGTTTCTTGCGCTCCAGCAGGTGAACCACCACGAAAATGACCAGGATCACCACGATCGCACCCACGACCCATCGGGTGCGATGGCCCCGCCGGTCCGTCGCCGAGGGTGCTTCCTGCGTTTCGCTCATACCGACTCCAGATGCTTAAGTGCCTGAACCAATACCCGGCACCGCCAGGAAGACCGCGGCGACCGAAGGGTGATTTGAGACGATTCGTGCAAGATCGTTCCACGAAGAACGTACTCGACCGGGTTATCCCCGGGAGCGCGAGGCAGTGTACAGCACCTCGCGCCGAGGTTTCAGCTGCACCATGGCGGTCAGGAACCATCTTCGCCACCGCCAGTCCACCGGACGTAAACCTTTGCAGAACTTGTCATCAGCATGGATGAATCGACCCGGTGGGGATCCAATCGGTATCTGACGCTGCTCGCCGTGATGGCGGCTCACGCGGTGCTGCTGGCGTGGCTGGTGGCGGCAGTACATACCCGGCGGGTCGCGGCCTATGTCCCCTCCGAGTCCGTTCAGCTGCTGTTCATACCCCGGCCGATCCTACCCAAGATCCGCCTCGAGAGCGCCCAGCCGTTGCGTCTCCGCAGCGGCACGCCGGTATCGGTCACGCCGCCTACGCTCGATGCGCCCTCCTCGCTTGCGCCGGAGTCGCCCCCCCGCTCGGGGTCGAAGGACGGAGGTTCCGGTGTGGACTGGGCCGCCGAAGCACGGCGCGCGCTGCAGGCGTTCGAGATCCGAAGCCACCAGCCCGCGGTCAACACCTCCGTCTCGAGGCGCTCGCCGGCCGAACAGCCGTGGTGGCCGGCGCACCGTCCCGGCGAACGCTACAAGACCGCGGACGGCAACTGGATCGTCTGGATCGATTCGAGCTGCTATCAGGTGGCCACGGCTTCGCCGTCCACGAACGGCTCGGCACCGCAGCCGCTGACCATCTGCCCGAAAGACGCGCCGGGCCCCGAGCCCGGCGATCCGGCGCACTAGACGGAGGGTCGTCTCAGAATCTGTACCCGAACGACCCGCCGATGACGCGCGGACGTAAGGGAGTCTGCTCCACGATGAATTGATCGGTGCTGATGAAAGTACTGGCGTTGGAATTGGCGAGGTTCTCGCAATACACGTTCACCCACCAGGGGTCCTTGGCGATGCCGGCCGAGGCGTTGGCGGTCGAATAAGCGGGCATCTCGAATCGCCCCCTCGATGTCTGGACGGTTGTGCCCGGCAGGATCGTGGGGTTCGATCCTGCCTGCGTGAATGAAATACCCTGATGGGTGACGCCGGCCTGGACGAACGCGGTGTAGTCCGAGGCGATGGTCCACTCGTAGCGGGCGCGCACGCTGAACTGAAGCGGCGGCGCGTCGGCGCTCGGGGCGCCGATCGGGCCGAACGGATTGGTCACCGCCGTGCAGCCAGTGCCCGCAGCACCGCAGACCTGCGTGATGGGCTTGCCATAGTTCACGCTCGCCGGATTGTTGTCGATCAGTGCCGGCGAGTTGGTCTGCCGGCTCTGGTTCCAGGATCCCGCGTACTGCAGCGTGAGGCCGGTGGTCACCCGGGCCACCAGCGATGTCTCGATACCCTTGATGAGGAAATTCTGACCGTTGGTGTCGTAGAAGAGATTGCCGACCACGCCGGGGTTGAAGAACTCGATCTGCACGTTGTTCCAGTTCTCGCGGTACACGGCACCGTTCCACTGCAGGCGATGGTCGAAAAATTCCGTCTTCCAGCCGATCTCGTTGTTGGTCAAATCATCGGAGGCGAACGAGCGGGGAATCTCGTACTGCGCCACGCCATCCGGCCCGATGGCGTGCTGGGCGCCGCCGTTCTGATTGAAGCCGCCCGGGCGAAAGCCCTGCGAATACGTGTAATACACCATCATATCCGGCGTGATGTGCCAGGTGATGTTGCCGCGGCTCTTGAAGCCCGATTCCGTATCCCGCAGGTTCTGGGCGTTGAGATTGTAGCTGTAGGCCGGATCATGGCAGCCGCCGGCGGGTGTCCCCGCCTCGAAGCAGCCGAAGCTCGAGAGGACGCTCCCTTGATTGTTGTTCTCGAACAGGAAATGGCGTGTGCCGGCCGTGATCGTCAATACCTTCGGAATGATGTCGAAGTCGGCGGAGGCGAAGAAAGCCGTCTGCTTGGTCTCGCGGTACTGGTCCTGGTAGAAAGAAGTGTTGTCCCCCTGAACCCCCGGATTCTGCACGTACGTGCCGGGGAAGGTGCCGACGTTCGACAGGCAGTTGGTATTGCCGGGCGTGCCCGGTGCGCCGTTCGAGGTGCACGGGGGAAGGTTCTTGTACATCCAGGTGGTCTGGTCGTAGAGCTTGTTATCCTCCAAATAGGCGCCGGCGATGCCGCGCAAGCGCCAATCGTCCGGCGTGCTGAAGCGCAGCTCGTTCTGCAGGTGCTCGTTCTGCTCGACGGAGCGCCAGGAGGAGCTCGGCGAGTAGCAGGTGGAGGTGACACACTGATAGTAATCGGCATACACGCCGCGCGCGTAATTGGTGTAGTCGCCGGTCTGATGGACGTTCCGATCGAGGTAGCCGCCGGTGTAGACGGCCGAGATCGGGCCGAGCTTCCCGTTCAAGGTCCACGCGGTGCTCTCGAAATCGTCCTTGTTGGCGGCGGGATTGAACAGGGTGACCTGGAGAGGCGCCAGCGCCCCGCCATCGGACGCGTTGGACTGCTGATAGAACACCCCCTGGGAATTCATGTCCTGGTAGGACTGGGTGACCAGCAGGTTCCAATCCTCGTTGAACTTGTAGAGCGCTTCGGCCCGGATTCCCTGATAGGTGACGGGGTTGATGTTATTGCCCGCCAAACTGTTGTTGTTGAGCGAGGGGCTTCCCGGCGGCACGCCATAGCTCGTGGGCGTGCTGCCGGTGGGACATGCGCCGGCAGCCGGCGCGCCGGCCGAGCAGGCGGTGGCGTAATTGCCGTAGTGGATGCCGATGTCGGTGTCCTTACGCGTGAACGTCCCCGGCACGTTGTCGATATAACCGCCGCGATGGTCGTCATAGATGACGGCGCGCACCGCCATGGTGCCTTCGATCAGCGGCAGGTTGATCACCGCCGTCGCGTCGGCATTCGGATCGCCGTGAGCGGTGACTCCGTAGCCCGCCTTGATGCTCCCCTCGGTCACGTCGAGCTTCGGTTCGTTGGTGATGTAGCGGATCACGCCCGCCTCCGCACCCGCCCCGAACAGCGTGCCCTGGGGACCCTCCAGCACCTCGATGCGATTCAAGTCCGCCGCATAGATGTCGAGGTTGCGATTCGGGACCTGAGCGGACTGATTGTCCAGGTAGATGGCGACATTCGGCCACAATCCCGTGGCGGCGCTGCCCTGGCTGGCCTGCGAGCCGGCGCTCAGCCCGCGCATGAACACCTCGTTCTGACCGGGTCCGTTGTTCGCGCTGGTCACGTTCGGCAGATACTTGATGTAATCGTCGAACGTCTGGATGTTGAGCTGCTGCAGCGTCTGGCCGGTGAACGCCTGCATCGAGATCGGCACGTTCTGCATGCTCTCGCTGCGGCGCTGCGCGGTGACGGTGATTTCCTGCAGCGAGTCGGTGCTCACGCTCGGCGCGGCGGCGGCGTCCGGCCCGTCGGCCGGCGCCGCCACGGCGAACGCTCCGCACGATACGCCTCCCAGAATGGCCGCGATCGCGGTTGAAAGCTTCGAATTCATGTCTGCATCCCCTTCTATTTTGGACAATTCGTCCCCGTCGGCGGCCTGCCCTCCGGCAGTCCGAATATCGATTCCTCAGCGCTGTGCGCTCTCCCAATTGGCTGCCGCGTAGAACGGCACTTCCTCCGGGGACAGCATACCGCGGCCGAGAATGTGATCGGCCGCCTTCTCCGCCAGCATGATGGTCGGCGCATTGAGATTCCCGGTGGTCACCGACGGCATGATGGAGGAATCCACCACCCTGAGCCGCTCCAGTCCGCGTACCCGCGTCTGGCTGTCGACCACCGCCATCGGATCGCCCTCCCCGCCCATTTTGCAGGAGCATGATGGATGATAGGCGCTCTCGACCTTGGCGCGGATGAAGGCGTCGATCTCATCGTCCGAGCGCACGTCCGCGCCCGGCTGAAGCTCGCGGCCCCGGTAGCGGTCGAAGGCCGGCTGCGCAAAGATCTCCCGGGTCAATCGCACGCACGCGCGCATTTCGACCCAGTCGTCCGGGTGGCTCAGGTAATTGAACAGGATGCGCGGCTTGTCCTCGGGGCGCGCGGAGGCGAGCCGTACCCAGCCGCGGCTCTTGGAGCGCATCGGCCCGACATGCGCCTGAAAGCCGTGCTCCTGGGCGAGCGTCGAGCCGTCGTAGGCGACGGCCATGGGCAGGAAGTGATACTGAATGTCCGGATACGCGATTCCCGCACGGCTGCGGATGAAACCGCAGGTTTCGAAGTGGTTGGTGGCGCCGAGCCCATCCTTGAACAGGAGCCAGCGTGCCCCGATGAGCGCGCGGCTGCGCCAATTGATCGAGGAATAGAGCGTGATCGGCTCCGTGCAGGCGACCTGGAAATAGAACTCCAGGTGATCCTGCAGATTCTCGCCCACGCCCGGGAGGTCCTGGACGACGCCGATGCCGAGCGCGCGAAGCTCCTCGGCCGGTCCCACACCGGAGAGCTTCAGCAGCTGCGGGGAGTTGATGGGGCCGCCCGAGAGAATGACTTCCTGGGCGGCGTTCGCGCGATGAGCCGCTCCGCCGCGGGTGTATTCGACGCCGGTCGCGCGCCGCCCGTCGAACAGCACGCGGGTCGCGAGCGCGTGCGTGATCACCTGGAGGTTCGGCCGGGTCATCGCGGGCTTCAAGTACGCGCGGGCGGCGCTGCAGCGTCTGCCGTCGCCGACCGTCATATCCATGCGGCCGAAGCCTTCCTGTTGAAAACCGTTCACGTCGCGGGTCTGTGGATAGCCGGCCTCGGAACCGGCGGCCAGCCATGCGGCATGCAGCGGATTGGTGAGGCACCCATAGCTGGTCTTCAATTTCCCGGCGGCGCCCCGGTATCGATCGCCGCCCTCTTCCCGGCTCTCGGCACGTTTGAAATACGGCAGGACGTCGCGGTACGACCAGCCGCGCGCGCCCTCGGAAGCCCAGCGCTCGAAATCCATCGGATTGCCGCGGATGTAGACGAGGCCGTTGATCGAGGAGGACCCGCCGAGCACCTTGCCGCGCGGGGTGTGCATGCGCCGTCCGTTCAAATGCGGCTCCGGTTCGGAGTGGTAGAACCAGTTGTACTTCGGCATGTTCATCGGGATGGACAGCGCCGAGGGCATCTGGATGTAGATCGAGCCATCCGAGCCGCCGTACTCGATCACCAGCACTTTGTTCCGGCCGTCCGCGCTCAGCCGGTCGGCCAGCACGCAGCC
>DASYAK010000025.1:0-33757 GCA_036501385.1 Gemmatimonadales bacterium
TGCGTGAGAAGCTGCTGCCAGTTCAACAGCAGGGTCGCCGTTGACGTACGCTCCGTGCGTTGGCGGACCAGGAATCGCGACCCGTCGGGGCTGACGTCGTACGTCGTCGTCAATTGCCCGCCATTGGACTGATCCGCGAACTTCCGCGCGCTCCATCGCGGCGCTTTGAACAGCGCCTCCGGCGGGCCGAGTTCGAGCGACGGGTCGGTGGTCCCGGACGCGCGGACGATTGTGCCATCGGCGCCTCGTAGAACAGCTCCGGCCGTCGCGGCGCCAGCGTGGCAGCCCGCCTCCATGCGCCGACAACCGCACGGCGGAGCCATTCAATTCGCCGTCGCGAGTCCAGTCGGTTGGCGCGTAGCACTACGAAGCGCTCCGACCCAAGGACCGCGGCGAGTTCGGGCTTCAAGACCTTGATCGCCACCTTGCGGTCGTGGCGAACGTCGCGCGCGAGGTAGACCGTCGCCATTCCACCCTGGCCGATCTCCTTCTCGACCAGGTACCGCCCGATCAGCGATTCGTTGAGCTCGGCGACGGTGTTCATGGCCACCGGCCGGTACCCCAGGGCGCGTTGCCCTCGTCTCGCCGCTTCGCTCGATGCAGATTCGTGGTCACGATTCCCCCGACGCGCGAGCGAACCCCATGGATGTACCCGAAGCGATCCGCACCCGCCGATCGATCCGCCAGTTCACCGATCGTCCCGTCAGCCGTGAGGAGATCGAACCGCTCCTCGATCTTGCGGTGGAAGCCCCCAATCACCGTCTCACCCAGCCGTGGCACTTCTACGTCCTCGGCCCGGTGGCTCGGCGCGCCTATGGCGAAACGCTGGGGGCACGGAAAGCGAAGAAGATCGAAGATCCCGTGGCCGCGCGCGCGCTGGTCGACAAGGTTGCGGCCGGCGAAGCTGCCCTCCCGGCGATGCTCGTCGTGAGCATGACCCAGGATGCCAGTGCCGAGATCAGGGAAGAGGACTACGCCGCGACCATGATGGCGGTGCAGAACCTTCTCCTTGCAGCCCACGCCGCCGGTCTTGGCGCCCACCTCAAGACCGGTGCGGTGATGGACGACCCCCGCACCCGCGCCGCCATCGGTGTCGCCGAGGGCGAACGGATCGTCGCGACGATCCAGCTTGGCCACCCGGCGATGTTGCCGGAGGCAAAGCCGCGCCGTCCCGCCGGGGACGTCACGACCTGGCTGCCGTGAGGTCATTTCCGCCTTGGCCCGGACTGTGAGTGGGAAGAGATCCCTAAAAACTAGTGGCGTAGCGACTTGGTGCCACTGGCGGCAACGCCCGGTTGCCCTACTGTCCCCCTGCGCCCGCGCCGCGCCCGCGACCGCCCCCTCCGCCACCAGTATCGCTGCGCCCGGCGCCCAGGTTGTCGAACGACAGCATCGCATTGAAGACCATGAAATAGTTGCCGATCGTCTCGCCGCGATAGATCGGATTGTCGGCGAAGAGGATATAGTGTCCCTTCTCCGACGGAACATCGATGACCACCGTCTGTCCTGCGATGTCGCTGCCGCCATCAAGCAGTCCGGAAACGAGGAGCTTGTCCTGCGTCTCGAAGCGGAGCAGGGGCCGGACCCGGAATTCGAGCGGAACGGCAACGCCGCCGCCGCGACCGCCACGTCCTCCGCCACTGGAATCACCGGGAAGCGGTGGCAATACCTCGCTCCCTTCGCCGGCGGGCCGCCCTTGCACCACGTCGGGATCGTCGGGCGTGCCGCGACCAGTCGCGCGCGTCGCCGCTGCGCCATTGCCACGTCCGCCACCCGCCGCAAATCCGCCACCGCCCCCTCCCCCTCCGCGACCACCGCCACCACCGGCATTGAAGCTCTCACCGCGTTCGCTGTACACCGCGGGCGCGGTCGGGATGCCGTACATGACCGGGCTTGCCGCGTCGGTCACGTCGGTGCGGAGGAGTGAACCAACGACCCGGGAGGAAGACCCTGGGCGGCCGGCTGTGACGCCGCGTGCGAGATCGGTCGTCAGGAAGAAGTCGGCGCTGTTTCCCGCCGCGACGATCACGCCGCCTTGCTGCACGAAGTTGCGCAGGTTGAGGAGCCCTTCGATCTGCATTCCCGGGCGGATGTCGTCGGTTTGCGCGTACGTCCCGATGTTCGGCGTTTCGGGAGAATTCTTCCACGGTTCGGCGTTGCGATACATCGGCATGCCGTCGATCGCACTCTGGCTCAACCCCGGTCCCACGACGATGACGTCGTACTTGGCACGGAGATCCGCTGTCTTTCCGATGAACGCCGGGTCGACGTAGTCATACGGGACGCCGTAGACATCGAACGCCTGGCGCCACCACCCTTCGGTCTGCGTGCTGGTCCATGTATGAAGCACGGCGACGCGCGCGGCGCGAGCCGGATGCATTGCGACTGATGGTGCGGCCGGGATGGCGTACGCCTTCAGTCCAAGTGCCGTCGTCGTCTTGTCGAGGTCGGCCTGCGGCACGCCGCTGATCACGAACGATCCGCGCGCGAACTTCTGTCCCGCGGCGTCGAACGATTCCTCGGCCATCTGGATGTTGGCGCTGCGCAGCTGGTATCGCAGCGTGATCAGGGCGTTATCGGCGTTGTGATTGATGGCGAAGATCGTCCCCGTGCCGGTGACGCCGCTCACGGCATGCACGCTGTCGGTGAGTCTTGTCATCGGTGCGTCGAGCACCTTGGGATCGGTGATTCGCACCGCCTCGACGCCGAATCCTTCCGGGAAGGTCCAGCCGGTATCGTCGTACGGCGTCTTCTGCGGATCGTTCGGCGCCCAGTACTGATAGTCGAGGAGCGCGTCGGCGATGCGCGAGTACGGCTGGTCCATCCGCACCACATAACTCCCGGCGGGAAAGTCACGCGTCGTCGGCGCTGCGGTCGTCGCGGCCCCTCGTCCACCGCCGCCGCCGCGGTTACCGCGGCCACCACCTGCCGGTGCGACACTCGCCGCGCCGCGAACCGGCAGCGTCGCGGTGAACGGCGCGGTCGCGCGCGAAATCTCGACATGCTGCTTCTGCAGCACGCGGAGCAGCTCGGCCTGCGAACCGAGCCGCGGATCGTCGGCCGGGAAGATGTATGCGGCCGGTCCTTCGGTCTTCGCCTTGAGAATCGAGCGCTTGCTCTTGTCGTAGAAATTGCGCAGGAAGTAGACGCGATTGGTCGCGAAATAATTCTCCGAGAGGAGAATCCCGGTCATCTCGTAGTTGTTGTTGTCGCGGAGCGACCAGCGCACGTGCGACAGCGGCGGATTCTGCCGGTACCAGGTGCGCGACGTTTCACTGGCGCTCAGCGTATGGTCCTCGGTCTCCGCCGTGCCGCCGTTGCCGTACGTCTCGTAGAGGCGCGAGATCCCGTTGTGCGTCGCCGCCATGAACATCAGGTAGCCCGGCGACCAGGTGTCGAAGTTGCCGAACGCGTAGACGCCCGGCATGCCCCACCGCGTCATCTCATTGACGTTGTTCCATCCGAGCAGCTGCCATTCGTTGGTCAGGATCGGGTCGAGCCAGGCGTTGTACGGCCCGTCGCCAATGGTGTTGTCGTAGAGGAACGGCTCCGACTCATGCAGGTCGTGCAGCAGCTGTGCGTCCCAGCCGAGGTAGGTGTTGAGTACGTTCTGCGACAGCTTGAGGGTGAGTCCCATGGCGTCGCGATTGTTGTCGTGCTCGACGTACTTCCCCCAGTAGATCGCGCCCGGCACCACGTCATTCGGGTGCTTCTTGCGGTATTCGTAGAGATCGACGATCCGGTCGCGGCCGTCGACTTCCACGATCGGCGTGATCAGCGTGATCATATGATCGCGAATGTTCTTGATGTACGGACTCTCGTCGACCGCGAGCCGGTACGCCATCTCCATCAATGCCGTCGGCGCTCCCGCTTCGGACGAGTGGATCGTGCCGGTGATGTAGTAGACCGGCGCCGCGCGCTTCGCGATCTGGTCGGCGAGCGAATCGTTCATCCCGATCGTCCGCGGGTCGGCGAGCTTGGCGAGGTCGGCCTTGTTGGCGTCGAGCTTGGCCATGAGCTGGTCCGACGCGATCGCCACCGCGATCATCTCGCGCCCCTCCTCGGTGGTGCCGATCGAGTAGACGCGCACCCGCGGCGTCGATTTGGCGAGGAGGCGCATGTACTCGTAGACCTCCTTCGAGTACGGCAGCTTGCCCGGCGCGCCGGCAATGTTGCCGAGCGTCTTCTCGGGCGTCGGCACCGTCTTCGAGGCCGGCATGTAGTCGACGATCGGCGAGAGGAAGTACGGCTCGGTGGTGTATTCCTTGATCTTGCGAGTGTACTCGGTGTCGAGCGGCTGGCGCGGGTCGCGACCCGGTCGCGCATTCATCAGTTCGTCGTTCGTCTTGGGTGACTGCGCGCCGAGGCACATCGGTGTCGCGAGGATGGCGAGGCCCAACAGCAGCAGGAACGACCGGAACACACGTCGCATCAGGAGCTCGGCGTCAAAAGAGAAGGGGTGGAATGGTGCGTGGTGGTACCGCGTGGCAGGAATAATAAGGGGCGCGGCTACTGCCGTGCGGTCACCAGGACGATGACCCGGTCGGGGGTTGGCGACGATGCAGTCGGCATCGTCAGGACGATCGAATCCGCCGTTTGCCTCACGCTGACCTGCACGCCCCCATCGAGCACCGTCGCCCGCATCACCCGGGCTCCCCATCCCGGAAGCGTGAGCGTGGAGTCGGTGCCGCGCAGCAGGTGGACGAAGACGGTGTCGCCGCGATGCGTCGTGGCGCCCCACGCCTGGGGCGCGATCGGTCCGCCGCGGGTGCGGTAGATCGACGTGCCATGGGTCGCGAGCCAGGCGCCGAGGGCGTGCATGCGCTCGATCGCCTCGGGCTGGATCGTCCCGTCGGGGCGCGGCCCGATATTGAGGAGGAGATTGCCGTTTGCACCCGCCGCCCGCACCAGGTAGCCGATCAGTTCATCGACCGATTTCCAGTTGTGGTCAGTGATGTTGAATCCCCACGCACCGTTCATCGTGAGCGAAGTCTCCAGCGGGAGCGCGCCGATCGTCCTGGTGTTGAAGCCGGCCGTGTTGCTGCCGGGGAGGTCCTGCTCGAAGGTCTGCACGTCTTCGCCCGGCTTGGGCGCGAGGTGATGATTCGGCACGATCAGCGCAGCCGGCTGCAGCCGGTGGATCAGGCCGTAGACTTCGGGCAGATGCCAGTCGGCGTCGGGCTTGTCCCACATCCCGTCGAACCAGATGCCGCCGATCGTGCCGTAGTTGGTGAGTAGCTCGGTCAGCTGCGACTTCATGAAGTCGATGTAACGATTCCAGTCACCATTCTCCGGGCGACCCGATGCCTTCCCGGTGTTGCCGCGCGGGTAATAGTCGGCGTGGTGCCAGTCGAGTTGCGAGTAGTAGAAGAAGAGCGTGATCCCCTGCCGGTGACATTCGTCGGCGAGTTCCTTGAGGGGGTCGCGCTTGAATCGCGTCCAGTCCACGATGTTGTACGGGGTTGCCTTCGTCGCGAACATCGAGAAGCCGTCGTGATGGCGCGAGGTGATGGTGATGTAGTGTGCGCCGGCGGCCTTGACCGCGGCGACCCATTCGTGCGCGTTGAACTTGACCGGATCGAACGTCGAGGCGAGCCACTCGTAGGTGGGCACGTCG
This sequence comes from Gemmatimonadales bacterium, assembly GCA_036501385.1. Lineage (GTDB taxonomy): Bacteria > Gemmatimonadota > Gemmatimonadetes > Gemmatimonadales > GWC2-71-9 > Palsa-1233. Next base: position 5,618 of record DASYAK010000025.1, read on the forward strand.
ATCTTCTCGTTCTGCATCACCCATTCGCCCTGGCCCAGCAGCGAATAGACTCCCCAGTGAATGAAGATGCCGAAGCCGTCGTCGCGGAATGATTCCCGTGCGGCGAGACGGGCGGCGGGAACCGTGTCGTTCTGGGCCCGAACTGCCGCGGGTGTCGCCCCGGCGATCAGCAGCGCCGCGGCCAGTCGATACGCCGGTCTGGCGGTCATCTCGGTTCGTTGCTACTCCGGTTCGTGGCAACTTGCTCGTCGGTCCAGTCCGGATGCCTGCCACGCACACCGGCGGCCGCGACGTCGCGCGCCTCGATCCAGAGCGCGTGCGAGAGGCGCACTTTGTCGTCCGCCGTCACGGCGCGGAGCCGTTCGACCTGGCGATCACGCACCGGGTTCATGACTCGTCGCGCATCGGCTATCCCGTCGGTCCGCTCATCCCCGGCGCCACCATCTCCTGGAACCGGGGATCACTCCGCAACGGATTGAACATCGGGTCGATCTTGAGATATCCGCGTGTGATATAGGACCGGGTCTTGAGCAGCTTGTCGATGTCGTCGAGCGCCTTGTCGTTCTGGCCCAGGGTGAGCTCGATGCGAACCTGCTGGAGCCGGACGTACGGATCATTGGGCGTGCCCGGCACCACGTCGTGCATCGCCTGGGCAATCTCCTGGGTCGCTTCGGCGCCGTGGCCGGCATACGCGAGCATCACGGCGTAGAGTCCGCGCAACTGGGGATCCTTCGGAGCCGCGTCGCTCTGTTCCTTGGAGATCGCCAGCGACGAATCGGCGTACGCGCGGGACCGTGCGATGTCACCGACCTGCCTTGCCGCCGTCGAAAGCGACTGACTCCACCAGGCCCGATCGTTGTCGAAGGCAGCCGGCGTCATCCGGAAGAGCAGGTCATGCTGCTGCCGGTCGAGAATGAACGCCGTCTCCTGGTATCCGGCGAAATAGGCGACCAGGTCGGTCTCCGGCAGGCGCTGCAGGGCGTCCCGGATCACCTGCCGTGCACCGGCGGTATCGCCGCGTGCCAGGTGACTATAGACGACCCATTCGATCTGGTCGTACGCCGTCGGCTTGAGGGCCAGCAGCTCCTGACCGGTGGCGACGGCGTCATCGTAGTGCCCCAGGTAGATCTGGGCGCGCACCAGATTGCTCAGCGGGGCGGTTGCCCGCGGATCGATCTTGCGAGCTCGCGAGAGCTTGTCGAGGCCCGCCTGATAGTTGCCACCCTGAATGTCATAGTTTGCCGACGAGCCGAGCGCCACGGTGTTATTGGAATCCAAGGCCAATGCGCGCGCGGTTTCACGGCGGGCGGCGACCAAATCGGTGGTCACGTTGGCGTAATAGTGGGCGGCAGCCATGTGCGTGACGGCTGAATCGTTTGCCAGGCGGAGCGCGTGATCGAGTGCTTCCTTGGCCCGTCGACCCACCGCAGCGTCTCGCGCGCCATTGCCGTACAGCGTGGACAGGCTGTTGGAGAGATCCACCCATGCCGCGGCAAAATTCGAGTCGAGCGCGACCGCTTGCTCGAAGTCGTTCGCGCCGGCACGGGCATCGGACGCCGATGGGCTGCTGACGGCCCTGCCCTTGAGATAGAAGTCGTACGCCTCGGCGTTCTGGGTCGGCTTGCCGGCGAGGGCCTTGGCGTCGTCCTGATGGACCACCGCGCCCAGGGCGGTCGCGACGCTGGTCGCGATGCGGCCCTGAATGTCGAACGCGGCCGCGCTGTCGGCATCGAAAGTGTCGCGCCAGGTCACCGCGCCGGTGCTTCCGTTGACCAGCTCCGTGACTACGCGTACCTGGCGCTTGCCATCGGCGCCCTGGCCCCAGCTCACCTTGCCGGTGAGCACCTCATCGACGCGCAATTCCTTGGCGATTTCGGGACCGGTCTTGGTGCTGTTGCGATATTGATCGGCGCTGGCCGAAGCCGTGACGGTGAGTTGATCGAGGTTGGCGAGCTTGTCGCGCAATTCGTCGACAACGCCGTCGGCAAAATAGGCTTCGCTGGCCGGCCCCTGATTCTCGAACGGCAGCACGGCGACGCTTCGCGCCGCGGCGACGCTACCGTGCCCGAACTTCCGCCAGCCAACCACGCCCAGCATCACGACGGCGGCGGCCGCGGCGACCCAGGGCCACCACGGTCGTGCCTGGCGTGCCGACATGGTGTTGGCGCCGCTGCCGAATCGCGCCTGATCCTCGGCCTGCGTCAGTGCCGTCGCCATGTCGGTGGCTGTGGCGTAGCGATCGGCCGGGGCTTTCGCCAGGGCAGTGAGTACGGCGTTGCTGATGGCCGGCGATAGCGTCGCACGCGTCTGCTGCAGCGGCCGCGGTGCTTCGGTGATGCTGCGCGAGATGATCGCTTGCGCGGTCGGCCCTGTGAACGGTGGTTCACCGGCCAGCATTTCATAGAGGACGCAGCCGAGCGCGTAGATGTCGGTGCGACCGTCGACATTCGCATCGCCGCTGGCCTGCTCGGGACTCATGTACTGCGGTGTCCCGATGGCGAGGCCGGTCTGGGTCAAGGCCCGGCTGCTGCTTTCCGTCGCGCGCGCAATCCCGAAGTCGGCCACCATCGCATGTCCGGCGTTCATCAGGATATTGGCCGGCTTGATGTCGCGATGGACGATGCCACGGGCGTGCGCGTAGCCGAGTGCATCGGCGACTTCGCGCGCGATACGCAGCGCCTCGTGCACCGGCAGTTGTTTCTCTCGCGCCAGGCGCGCCGGCAGTGATTCACCTTCGACCAGCGGCATCACATAGTAGAGGATGCCGCGCGCTTCGCCCGAATCGTACACCGGCAGGATATTGGGATGCGACAACTTCGCCGCGATCTCGACTTCGCGCAGGAAGCGCTCCGATCCCAGCGTCTCGGCGAGTTCGGGGCGCATGACCTTGACGGCGACCTTGCGGCGGTGCTTGAGGTCCTCGGCGAGGTACACGGTGGCCATCCCACCCTCGCCCAGCACATGCTCGATGCGGTACCGATCGGCGAGTGCAGTCCGGATGCGCGACACCTCGACCGCACCGGTCGGCATGGTGCGCGCCGGCACCCCCGGTTCGGTCGGGGTCGGTGTCCCGCAGTTGGGGCAGAAATGGGCGCCCGGCTGCAGCGTTGTACTGCATGAGGGACATATGATGGGCATCAGCGGAAGTTACCCTCCGACGCGGAAAAGGCCATTTCGGCGGCTCGCGCCGGTGCTACCGGTGCTGTTGCGCCGTTGGCCGTCATTGCTCGAGCACCTCCACCACGGAGATGTCGCTCTGCCGGTCGTTGACGGTGAAGAAGATCCGCCCACCGCCGACCACGAACTCGGCGCGATATGATGGATGCGACAGGTCGTCGAGCCGCGCCACGAGACGCGGGGCGCCGCCATCGACCGACAGCGACCAGAACATCGCCCGGCCGTCGGCGTCGTGACTGTTGAAGTAGACCGAACGGGAATCCGGACTCCATCGCACATCCTGCACTGGCGGATCCGCGGGCGTTCGCCGGACGTAGCGGACCTTCACCTGGTCGGAACCAGCCACGTAGATCGTCAGGGTATCGTGTCCAGTCCAGCCACCGTTCAGTCGATCCACCGTCCACCGACCGTCCGGAGACTGGAAGGGATGCGCGGGCTGCCGGGCCACGGCGTGCCAGTGGCCTGCGCTATCACGCGTCGCTGCCCATTCGCATTGCTGCGCTTGTACCGTGGCGCATTGCCAGACCAGCGTCGTGCCATCGGCCGACCACGCCGGCCAGATGCCGGATGTGGCGCTGGTATTCACCGGTTCGACCGGGCCGCCATTCGTCGGCTTGACCAGGATGGTGCCGTGAGTCGAGCCCTCGGGATACGAGTAGTAGGCCAGGCTCTTGCCGTCCGGTGAGAGGACGGGTCCGAATTCATCCGCGGGGTCGTTGGTAATCTCGTCTGGTTGGCTGACGCCGACCGTCGTTCGCCAGATATCAGCGCTCCCACTCCGGTCCGAGTCGTAAAACAGGGTGTTGCCATCCGGCGTCACGAACATCGTCTCCATCAACTGATGCCCGAACGTGACCTGGGTCGCCATCGCCGACGTCGCAACGGTGCCGGCGGCGATGGGTACCGACCAGATGTTGGCGCGCGGCACGTACTCGGAGTACGCGAGCTGGTCACCGTCCGCCGAAATCGACAGCGACGCGGCGTTGAGCGCCGTGGTCAGCCGGCGCGGTTCGCCGCGCGCATGACCGTCGCTCCCGACGGCGACATAATAGATGTCGCGCTCGTGATTCCGGTTGGACACGAAATAGAGCCGGCGGGCATCCGGTGACCAGACCGGTGAACCATTCAGCGACGCGCTGTCGGTGATTGCGATCGGCGTGCCGCCGCTAGCCCGTGTCACCAGGATCTGATTCGGACCGGTGTTGCCCAGCGACGTCCCGACCCTCGAGAACGCCCGAGGAGCGCCGCAAGCGATCAGATCACCGCGCGGCGACCAGTTGCACTCGTTCCCTCGCTCGGTGGCGACAAAGCGTGCGGTCCCGTTTGCGATGGCGTAGATCAGCAGCGAGTCGTGGCGCACGAAGGCGATGCGCTGGCCATCAGGCGACCAGGTCGCGGTGGCGACCGGTCCTGCGGCGCCATTGATCAGCGTCACCGCCGAGCCGCCGCCGAGGCCCGCGGCAACGGTATCCACGCCATTGTTGGCGAGGAAGAGCAGGCTCTTTCCGCTCGGCGACCAGCGCGGGTCCTGCTGGATCGTCGTCGAGTCGGCCGTGAGTGGCACGGCGCGGCCGCCGTCGACCGGTCGCAGGAAGAGCCGTACGTGCATCGACGTGCCGGCGGCGTACACCATCAGCTTGCCGTCGGGCGAGATTGCCGGCTGGATCTCGAGGCCGTCTTCGATGGTCACGTGCCTGACGTTGCCGGTGAGCACCGCCGGTTCGCGCCGGGCGTAGGTGGCGGCGATCGCCGCGGCGAGGCCCAGCACGACTCCGCCCGCCACGCCGATCGACACTGCGCGCGCCCTCGGTGTGCGGACCAGCGACACGCGATGTGTTCCGGTCGCCCGCGCCGGCGGCGCAATCGCCTCCCCGAACGCGCCGACGCTCGGGAAACGATCGCCCGGCACCTTCTCGAGCGCCCGATGTACCGCCGTGGCAACCGTCTCCGGCACCGAGGGCCGCCGCCGCATGATGTCGGCCGGCTCATCCGCCATCATCCGCGCCATGATGGCCGCCCCATTGGGGCCGGTGAACGGCGCCTCGCCCACCAGCATCTCGTACAGCACCGACGCCAGCGCGTATTGATCGCTCCGCCCGTCGATCTGCCGCTCCGCCGCGGCCTGCTCGGGACTCATGTACTGCGGCGTGCCGACCGAGAATCCGGTCCCGGTGATCCGCGCACCACCGGCATTGCTCAGCGCGATCGCGATGCCGAAATCGGCCACCAGCGCGTGGCCGTCCTGCAGCAGGATGTTCTCCGGCTTGATGTCACGGTGGATGACGCCGTGCCTGTGCGCGTGTTCGAGCGCGTCGGCCACTGCACCGGCGATGCGCACCGATTCGGTGACGCCGAGCTGCCCTTCGCGATCGATTCGCGCGCGCAGGTTCTCGCCCTCGACATAGGGCATCACATAGAACACCAGGCCATCGGCCTCGCCCGAATCGAACAGCGGCAGGATGTTCGGATGATGCAGCTGTGCCGTCGTCCGGATTTCGGCGAGGAAGCGTTCGGCGCCCAGCGCCGCGCCGAGCTCGCGATGCAGCACCTTCACCGCGACGTCGCGATCGTGCTTCAGGTCACGGGCGAGATACACCGTCGCCATCCCGCCGTGACCGATCTCGCGCTCGATGCGATATCGGTCCGCCAGCGTTGCGGCGAGGCGTTCGAGTGTCTTGCTCAACTCAACGCGCCGCGTCAACCAGCGCGTGATACATCAGGTTGGGAAAGCCGGCGCCGACGCATCTACGCAATGCCGCTCCGGATCGCCTGGGTCATCTTGTCGCAGAACGTGTCGATTTCGTCGAGTGTGGTATACACGTTCGGTGTGATCCGGATTCCATTGAACTCGGGGTGCCCGATCGGCGTGTTGACGATGCGGTGCTGCTTGAGAAGCCAGGTGCTCAGCTGCCCGCTGTCGAGGCCGTCGATGTGAACCAGCGCAATGGCGCCGGACTGGCGATTGTCGAGCGGCGTCAGGACCGAGACGCGGGAGTCTTCCGCCAGTAGCCGCTTGGCCCACCGATCACGAAGGAAACGCAGCCGGGCGACCTTGCGCTCGGCGCCAATGCCGCGGTGGAACGCGAGGGCCGCCGAAATCGCGTTGTGATTCGCGGCCGGGTGCGTGCCAATCTCCTCATACTTGCGGATGTTGCCGGTTTGGGCGGCCGAGGCCGCCATCATCGGCCAGAGATCTTTCTGCTTTTCCTTGCGAACGTAGAGGAAGCCGGTGCCGACCGGCGCCAGCAGCCACTTGTGCAGCGACGTGCCGTAGTAGTCGACGCCGAGGTCGTCGCGGGTGAACGGAAAGTGCGCGAAGGCGTGCGCGCCGTCGACGAAGACCTGGATGCCGAGCGGCCGGGCGAAATCGGTGATCTGTCGTACCGGCATGATCTGGCCGGTGAGATTGGTGATGTGCGTGAACTCGATCACCTTCGTCCGCGGCGTGATCGCCGCCTTGAACTGATCGACGAGGTACTGATCCGAGGGCGGCGGAACTTTGAACGAGATCGGCTTGACGACGATTCCGTCGCGGCGCACCCGCTGGTCCCACGTCGTGAGCATCCGGCCGTAATTCTGGTTGGTGACCACGACCTCATCGCCGCGCTTGAGGTCGAGCCCCAGGATCATGATCTCATTGGCTTCCGATGCGTTCCGCGTGATCGCCATCTCCTCGACGTCGCACCCGAACTCGCGCGCCAGGTCGCGGCGCACGCTCTCGATCCTGGGCTCGAGGACGCCCCACATGTGCTCGGCGGGAAGCTCGTTGCTGAAGCGGAGATCGCGGATCATCGCTTCGAGCACGTGGGTCGGGGTGGGAGACACGCCGCCGTTGTTGAGGTTGATCATGGTGCGGTCGGAGTCGAACGCGCGCTGGATTTCCGACCAGTAATCTTCGTCGCCGGCCATGTCGGCGGCCGAGCGCGGCCCCGCGATCGCCGCGGCCCGGGTGAGCGACGAAAAGGCTCGAGGGCGGAAGGTGTGAGGCGCGACAGCGCCGGCAGCGGCGAGCGAGGAGAGAAACGAACGGCGTGAGGACACGATCGGCCTCCGGGCGGATTGTCGAATCGGGGATGGCGGAATATCGCTCCGAATCGGCGGCGCGCTAGCATCGGGCGACCGGGTGCCCTTGGCCGGACGTCTCGGGCGCAAGGCCGTGGGGTCCGGAGCGCGCGTTGGACGCGCGGGGCCCGTACGATGGCCGATTCGCCGAGCGCGTCCGCCAGCGCGCGGAGCGACCGCCACGGGTGCCAGCACGGATATGAACCGCGCTGGCCCCGGATGGCATTGCGGACTACTGTCATTCCCATGCGACCCTCACGCCTGCTCTCATCGATCGCGATTACCCTCGGCCTCCTTGCCGCCATGGCGCCGCTCCATGGTCAGGCCAGCCATCGCGTCGATCTCGCCGCCGCCCGCGCATTGATCGACCGCGTGGTGCCGGGCCGCGCCGGCGACTTCACGGTGGCGGCGATTCCCGACAGCTCCGGCTTCGACGTCTTCGAGGTGGCCCAGGATGGCCGGCAAGTCGCGCTGCGCGGATCATCTGGCGTGGCGATCGCCTCGGCGCTCAACTGGTATCTCCAGCAGGTCGCCGGGGTGAATGTCAATCTCCCCGTACAACCGCTCACGCTACCGGCGCCATTGCCTCGCGTGCCGCACGCGGTGCACGTCACCACGCGCTATCGGCTCCGCTATTTCTTCAACTACTGCACCTTCTCCTACTCGATGGCGTGGTGGCAGTGGAACGACTGGCAGCGGATGATCGACTGGCTGGCCCTCAAGGGCGTCAACGCACCGCTCGCGGTGACCGGAGAAGAAGGCGTGTGGCAACTGGTGCTCGGCGACCTCGGCTTCAGCCGGCAGCAGATCGGCGATTTCCTGGTGGGCCCCGCCTATCTCCCGTGGGGATGGATGGCCAATATCGACGGCCTCGGCGGTCCTCTCCCGGATACCTGGATCGATGGGCACGTCGCGCTGGAGCGGCAGATTCTTGCGCGCGAACGCTTGCTCGGCATGACACCGATCCTGCAGGGATTCACCGGTCACGTTCCCGCATCGATCACGTCGCTCTACCCCGGCGCCGTCATCCGGCGCACCGGCGACTGGTCGGCCGGCTTCAGCGGGACATGGTTCGTCGATCCGCTCGATTCGCTCTTCCAGCGAATCGCGACCGATTACATCCGTCGCCAGCAGCAGTTGTTCGGCACCGATCATCTCTACGCCGCCGATCCATTCAACGAGATCAATCCACCGTCCAGCGACTCCACCTTCCTCGCCTCGATGGGACGGGCGATCTACCAAGGCATGGCGTCGGCAGATTCCGACGCCATCTGGGTGCTGCAGGGATGGTTCCTGGTCAACTCGCCCACCTTCTGGCGCGATCCGCAAACGGCGGCATTCCTCGGCGCTGTCCCCGACGACCGGATGGTGGTGCTCGATCTCTGGGGCGAGGCCACACCGATCTGGAAGACGCACCACGCCTTCGACGGGAAGCCGTGGATCTGGAATGTGCTCTACAACTTCGGCGACAAGGTGAACGTCGGTGGCGATCTGCCGCGGATGGCGGGGAATCTCGACAGCGTGCTGGTGAGTCCCGATCGCGGGAAGTTTGCCGGGATCGGGATGACGATGGAGGGATTCGGCAGCAATCCGGTCGTCGAGGACTTCGTGATGGATCAGGTGTGGCGCGACACTGTGCCCGATCTCACGGCCTGGACGCGCGACTATATCATTCGTCGATATAGCGTGTACAACGCATCGGCGTGGAGCGCATGGCAGATTCTGCTCAATACTGCGTTCCATTCCGCACGGCAGACCGGCGACTTCCTCGGCGAGCGCCCGCAATTCTATGTCAAGGGCCGGGCATACCGGACCGGACCGATCGCGCCGTATGATCGCCGGCTTCTCGTCGACGCGCTCGATTCGCTGCTCGCTGCTGCGCCCGCGCTCGGCGCAAACGATCGCTACCGCTACGACGTCGTCAACCTCACCCGGCAAGTACTCGGTGAGCTCGGTTTGCCGCTGGTCGATTCGGTGCAGGCGGCATATGAGCGCAAGGACAGCGTGGCGCTTTTCGCCGGAGAAGGCCGCGTCGACGCTTTGCTCGGTGACATCGACACACTCCTCGCGACGCGTCCCGAGTTCCTGCTGGGGCGGTGGATCGCCGGTGCCCGCGCCTGGGGCAGCACCGACGCCGAGCGGCAGCTCTACGAGTGGAATGCGCGGAACATCATCACGCTGTGGGGAAGCAAGTGTACCGAAGGAGAGAACGATGACCTGAATCTTTACGCCTTCAAGGAGTGGAGCGGCATGTTCTCGTCGTACGACCTGCCGCGCTGGGAGAAGTTCTTTGCGGCATTGAATCAGTCGCTCAACGCCGGCACGCCCTTCGACCGGGCGCCATTCGCGTCGGCGTCGTGCCAGTGGGAGCTGCAGTGGTCACACGACACGACCTCCTTCGCGACAGCGCCCGCGGGCGACGCACTGGCAACGGCACGACGCCTGGCGGAGAAGTGGCGGGGAGCACTGCGGTAGCGCCGCCGCTCAGCGCTCGGCGACGAGCTGCCGCTCGATGCGTCGGTCGGGCACCAGCCACATCAACGCCACACCGATATAGATCGCGTCGGCGATCCACGGATTCACGAACGCGCAACCGATAGCGATGAGGTAGAGCACCGGCGACACCTTCCCCTTGAGATCGCGCCCCACCGCGCCGGCCAGCACCGACTGCGGCCCTTCGTGCGCCATGATGCGGCGCTGCAGAACCCAGTACGCCACCCCCGCCATCAGGAGGACCACGCCGTAGAGTGCCGTCGGCAGCGCCGCGAACAGGTTCGCCCCCATCCAGTCCGTCACGAACGGCACCAGCGAGAGCCAGAAGAGGAGGTGGAGGTTGGCCCACAGGATGCTCCCGGTAACCTCGTGTGTCGCGTGGAGCATGTGATGGTGATTGCTCCAGTAGATGCCGAGGTAGATGAAGCTCAGCACGTAGCTGAAGAATGTCGGCATCACCGGCGCGAGATCGCGGAACTCCGTGCCGTGCGGCACGTGGAGTTCCAGCATCGTGATCGTGATGATGATGGCAATGACACCGTCGCTGAACGCCTCGAGCCGACCGGTCCGCATGCGAGACTTCTGCCCCGGCGCGGCGATTGGTTCCGTCGCGTCACCGGTCATGGGAGGCCCGCCCGGAATCCGTCCCCACTGCTGCTGCCCTGGCGCGGGCCGCCGCGCACATCAGTCGTCCGCTGAGGCATGCGCTTGAGCGCCGTCTCGAATTCCAGTTCGGCCTGCGCCGCCCGGCCATTGGCGAGCAGCACCTCGGCCAGCAGTTCGTGCGACGGCTTCTCGATCATCGGCGGAGTCGCGGGCGCACACGCGGTCATCACGGCCGCGAGCAGCAGCAGCGGCGCGGCAAGGGTACAGACGACACCCGGGTGTCCTTGTTCGCGCAGATCCATGGCACTCGGCGACTGAGAATGAGAGACCGAAAAGTTAGGGCAGATGGCAGCAACCCGCTATCGGGACCGGCGCCCTTGGCGGCGGGCGGCCGCTCTTCCTCATTGCCCGACCCCGCCCCATCTTTCATCCCTCTCATCTCCCTGGATCCTGTTGACCGACTTCCGCGAGCCGCTGCAGGACGTGCTGGGCGACCGCTACCGCGTTGAGCGCGAGCTTGGTGGCGGCGGGATGAGTCGCGTCTTCCTCGCCGAAGAGACTCGCCTGGCGCGGAAGGTCGTGATCAAGGTCCTCCCGCCGGCCACCTCGGCCGGAATTGAATCAGGCCGTTTCGAGCGCGAGATCCAGGTCGCGGCCTCGCTGCATCATCCGCACATCGTGCAGCTCCTGGCCACTGGCGAAGGCGATGGCGTCGTCTGGTATGCCATGCCGTTCGTCGAAGGCGAATCGCTCTCCGAACGTTTGCAGCGCGGCCCGATGCCGACCCTCGAAGCGGTCCGGTTGCTGCGCGAAGTCGCCGACGCCCTCGCCTACGCCCACACGCGCGGGATCGTCCACCGCGACATCAAGCCCGCCAACATCATGCTCTCCGGCCGGCACGCGCTGGTCACCGATTTCGGCGTCGCCAAGGCAGTCGCCGCCGGACAGCGCGTCGCGGAGCCCGCCGCCGATCTCACCGCGCTCACGTCGGTCGGCATGGCGCTCGGCACGCCGGCGTATATGGCGCCCGAACAGGCGGTTGCCGATCCCAACGTCGATCAGCGCGCCGACATCTACTCGCTCGGCGTTGTCGCGTACGAAATGCTGACGGGGAGTTCGCCGTATCACGCGACCACGCCGCAGGAAATGCTCGCCGCCCATGTGGTGCAGCCGGCCGAGCCGATCACGTCGCGACGTGGCGACATCCCGGGAGATCTCGCGGCGATCATCATGCGCTGCCTCGCCAAGGCCCCCGCCGATCGCTTCGCCACTGCCGGTGAACTCGTCGATGCGCTCGAGCTGGTGGGAACGCCGTCGGGCGGCAGTGTTCCGTTCGATCCCAAGGAGCGCGCCCGCACCTTGTTCCGGCAGTGGCATCCGGGACGCGTGGTCGTGCTCCACGTTGTTGCAACGGTGGCGATCACGGCGATCGCATTTGGTCTTACTCGCATCGCTGGCCTTCCCGACTGGATCTGGCTCGCGGTCCTCGGGGCGATGCTTCTGGGGATCCCGCCGCTCGTGATCGCCAGCCGCAACGAGCGCCGCCGCGCCCACGCCACGATGACCGGGATGCACGCGGCCGTGCGCACCGGCGAACTCACCGGTCGCAAAGCGCTGCAGGGCGGAGTGATTGCCATCGGCGCGGTGCTCCTGATCGCGGCTGGGTTCGTCGGTGCCGGGCTCGCGGGTGTCGGCCCCGGCGCCACGCTGATGAGCAAGGGACGTCTCGGCACCAACGCCGGCCTGGTCCTCGGCGAGTTCACCAACAGCAGCCCGGACAGCACGCTGAGCAGTGCGATCCTGGAGGCGTTGCGGGTCGACCTGAGCCAGTCACGCGCGGTTCACCTCCTGCAAGGCCAGGCAATCACCGATGCGCTGACGCGAATGTCGCTTCCAGCCGGAACGCGGCTGACCGACAGCGTGGCGCGCGAAGTGGCCCAGCGTGCCAACGCCAAGGCTGTCGTCACCGGCGAAGTCCACGCGATCGGCACCGGCTTCGTGCTGACCGCGAGCGTGATCGACGCGACAACGGGGCAGTCGCTGGCCGAAGTGCGTGAGACCGCGGCGAGCGACCAGGACCTCATCGCAGCGGTGAATCGACTCTCCAAATCGCTTCGCGAGAAGATCGGCGAGTCGCTGCGGGCGATCCGGTCGAGCGAACCGCTGGAACAGGTCACCACGGCCTCGCTGCCGGCGCTGCGGTTGTATTCGGCAGCCTCGCGCGCGTTCGATGCGAACGACTTCGCCACCGCGGCAGCCGATCTGCGACAGGCCGTCGCGACCGACAGCACCTTCGCGATGGCGTGGCGAAAGCTCGCGGTGACCTACGGCAGTCTGGGCAACGTTGGCGACCAGATTGCGGCGGCGAAGGCTGCATACCGCTTTCGAGATCACCTGCCGCCGGTTGAGCGATACCTGACGGAGGGGACCTATCTCGAAAAGGTCGTTCACGACGATGACGGCGCCGTCGCGGCCCTTCGCAAGGCGCTCGACGTCGATCCGGACAACATTACCGCGCTCAACAACGCCGGTCTTATTCTCAATGAACTTGGCCGCTTTGACCAGGCCGAGGTGCTTCTGCGTCACGGCATCGCGGTCCAGCCGGTCTTCTCGTCGCTGCAGAATCTCGGCGCATCACTGGTGGCACAGCAGAAGTGGACGTCGGTCGATTCGCTGCCCGGCCTCTGGCTTCGAGTCGGCGGCGACTCCGCCCGGGCCGCCCTGCTGCGCGCCGAACTCGCGTATGTCCGTCGGGATGTTGCGGGATTCGACTCGACCAGCCGGGCCGCACTTCGCATGCTGCCGCCGGGCGGAGTCCGGCGGGCGGCGCTGATGATCTACGCCGGCGAGATGAGCCAGGATCGGGGAATGCTCACGACGGCGCTCGGGCAGTATCGCAGTTGGGCTCGGCTATCGGAGGCCGCCGGCACTCACGGGGCCGCGGTCGCGGCCGAGCTGACCGTGGCGATCTTCGACCTCCAGGAGCGTGGCAAGCCCGAGGAGGCGTGGCCCGCGGTGCAACAGGCGCTCCGGCGTTACCCGCTCGACTCGATCGCCCCCTCCGACCGGCCGTACGAACTCCTCGCCGAGATCGCGGCGATGCTCGGTCGGGCTGACGACGTGCGCACCTTCCGGACCGGCTGGGAGGCTGCCACGCCGGTCGCCGAGCGCGATTCGATCAGCGTCGCGGAGTGGAATGGCTTGACGGCGATTGCAACGCGACAATGGCCCGCCGCGGCAACCGCGTTCCAGCGCATCCACTCTGGAAGCCACTGCTCGCCGTGCGGCGCGTACGTATGGGCCTATGCCCTCGATCAGGGGGGATTGCGTGACTCGGCCGCCGCGATCTACGCGCGAACCGTTGCGGCGCCAGTCACCGATGGCAGCGGACGGGCCGAGGACATCGGCTGGTACGGCCTCACGCTGCTTCATCTCGGCGCGTACTACCAGGAGCGTGGCGACAAGGCGAAGGCCATCGGCTATCTCACCCGCTTCGTCGCGCTCTGGAATGACGCCGACCCCGACCTGCAGCCCAGGGTGAAAGACGCGCTCGCTCGCATCGCCGAGCTCTCCGGAGAACCGAAGCAGTAGCGCCGGATGCGCTACGCCTGCTGCTCCTTCCGCTCCTCCGCGCGTCCTACGATGATGCTGATGTTGTCGGTCCCGCCGCCATCGAGCGCATCCTGCAGCAAGTCCTCGCACACCTGTTTTGCCGATGTCATCGTCCGTAGCCGCTCGGCGATCCGCTCATCGGACACGTGCTTGGTGAGTCCGTCACTGCAGAGGAGATGGATGTAGCGCCAGTCGGACGGCACCCTCGTCACCACCGGTGCCGTCTGCCGCCCGCCGATCGAACTCGACAGCGTGTTGGCCCAGCGCGACGAGAACGCCACCGACCGCGCCAGCACGCCCTGATCAACCAGCTCCTGCGCCATTGTCTGGTCACGCGTCAGCTGGGTGAGCGCGCCGTCGCGATAGAGGTAATAGCGGGAATCGCCCACCTGCAGCACGTACGCCCACGGCCACACGCCGATCCAGAGCGTCAGTGTCGTGGCCATGCCGCGATCGTCGGGATTCTCCGCGGCCGTGGCGACGACGCGGTCGTGGCAGCGCGTCGCGGCCGACTGCAGCGTCTCGATGAACGTCGCTTCACCTGCGTCGGCCTGATAGTAGCAGTCGGTGCACTGCGACAGGTACTGCGTCGCCTCCTCCAGCGCGAGGCGGCTCGCCTGTTCGCCATTGGCGGCGCCGCCCACGCCGTCGGCGATCATCGCGAGGAAGGCGAGCCTGGCGTCGGCACCCGGCATGGTGGTCGACGGCAACGACGTCGACAGGACTTCGAGGTGCCGGTTCAGCGTGGCGAGGAGGAAGTGGTCCTGGTTCGTCTTCCGCATCTTGCCCGGATGAGTCAGGCCGTAGACATCGATTTCGTCGTCCGTCGGTTTGCGCGAAGGAATCGTCGTCATCAGGCCGGTACCGGAAAGAGATCGATCTGGGGCGCGTGCAGTGGAAGACCGCAGCACGTGAGGACTGCATCGATCCACCCATCGCGCCCGGCCGGGTCGAGGCGATGGCACGTCACGCCCAGCTCGTCTGCGAGGGTGTCGATCGTAGCGTCGATCTGATGCTGGAAGGTGGCGCTCACGTCGCGCATCCCGTCAAACGTCGGCGGATCGATGATCGGCACCTTGAAGAGATAGTCGTACGACGCGACCCACGTCGCGACCAGCATGTCGTACGCCGGCCGCCGTCCTGCCTGCTGCACGAGGTAGGCGTAGTTGTCGAGGAGCGACCGGTCGCAGATCACGACGTCGTTCTGCGCCTCGGCGGCGATCTCCTGGGCGATCTGCGTGTGAAGGATCCACGCTTGCGCTGCCAGCGTCGTGTCGCGATTGATCGGCAGCGGACAACTGCGCGCCACCTCCTTCACCAGGTCGACCGCGCGATCCTGCCGCTTGAGCCGCGCAGCGAGGTCGTAGCAGAGCGTGGTCTTCCCCACGCCGTGCGAGCCGATGAACGCGATCTTGAGGGACTCGTTGGCCATCTGGTGCCGGTCCGTCCTGCGATGTCGATGGTGGCGCGGAGGTCGAGTGACCAATATGCCGCCGGAATGCCAACTCCGTAAGGCGGTCTCAGGCAGGGCTTGCGCGCCGGATCAGCCGTCGCACCAGATGCGACATCGGCCAGCTCACCACCAGCACCCCGAGCGCGATCGCTGCACTGCGCGGATCTCCCAGCGCCATCGTGATGAGGAGAAAAATCACGCACACTATCGCCAGCGCCGGCACCACGGGATAACCCCAGGCGCGGTACGGGCGCGGCGCGTCGGGCTCGCGCCGGCGCAGCACGAAGAGCGAGACATAGGTGAGGAGATACAGCGACAGACTGAAGAAGACCGCGACCGCGAGCACCGCATTGAACGATCCGCTCAGCAGGAAGATTCCCGTGAACGCCAGACTCAGCGCCAGTGCTGTCGTGGGCGTGCCGCCCTTGTTGACATGAGTCGCCTGCGGCGGAAAGAGTCCGTCTCGCGCCATCGCCAGGACGATTCGCGGTGCCGCCATGATCTGCGCGTTGACGGTGCCGAGCACCGCGGCGATCATGACGAGGTGGATCACCAGGTCGCCGCGCGGACCGAAGATCATCCGCGTCACCGTGGCGCCGACAAAGTCGTTTCCGGCCATCTGCTGGACCGGCACCAGGGTGAGGAAGGCGATCAGCAGCAGGAGGTAGATCGCCATCACCATGGCGAGGCCGCGGAAGATCGACGCCGGAATCGATCGCCCCGGGTCGCGCAGTTCCTCGGCGCAGTAGACCGGCGCGTAGAAGCTGTCGTACGAGAAGACCACGCCCTGCATCGCCACGCCGATGGCGAAGAGGAGCGCCGTTCCGTGCGGAACCGGAAGCGAATGTGCCGGGGCTGCGGGTCCCGCCGAATGCGGCAGCACAAAAACGGCGACGATCAGCGCCACCAGCGACAGCGCCTTGAGCGCCGTAGTCACTTCCTGCGTGCGCCCACCCGAGCGGACACCGATCCACTGCAGGATCACCAGGAATCCGAAGACGCCGCACCCCGCGGCGAGCGGGTGTCCGTTGAGCGGCGGAAGCACCGCCGCGATGTAGTCGCCAATCAGGAGGATCAGCCCCGACGACGACACCGACCAGTTGATCCAGTCGGCGTATCCCGCGAAGAATCCGAGACCGTCGCCGAAGGCGCGATGGGCGTACAGATAGGTGCCCCCCGATCGTGGCATCATCGCACCGAGTTCGGCGTAGGCGGTCGCGCCGAGGAATGCGTTCACGCCGCCGAAGACCCAGGCAATAAGGAAGAGCCAGGTGTTGGGGAGAGCGGCGGCAACACTTCCCGGTGTACCGAGAATTCCGCCGCCGATGGTGGCGCCGACCGCGAGCGCCAGCCCGAAGACGCCGCCGAGGACTCGCAGCAGCGGACGCGCCGGCGGGGCGGCCCGCGCGACCTCGGGTGCAGCGGTCAGTGCGTGCCGCTCTGGTCGGGTGCGACTCCGGTGAATTCCCGAATCTGGCGCCCGGCATCGAAGTCGTAAAGCGTGTCCCGGCGCAACTGATAATACGCCGTCCAGTACCCGCGCAGTGCCTGGGCAAACGCCACCAGTGCCTGATCCTTCTCGCTCTGCGCGATATACAGATTGTCGATGGTAATCCGGCCGATCACGTACCGGTTGTACGCGACGTCAAAACGATTGGTCGCCACCGTGTCGGCTTTCGCCGCGATGACCAGCGAACGGCGCGCTTCGGTCACCTGCAATGCGTCGAAGTGGGCGTTCTGGTCGACCTGCGCCCGGGTGACGGCGGCGTTCGATCGGGCGGCGTCGCGATCGGCTTTCGCGGCGTCGACCGTGGCGGCGTGCGCGCCCCATTGCCAGAGCGGCAGCTGCACCGACAGCGACAATTGCTGCGCGTTGAGGAGATTCTTGTACGCGTCGGACGCGACCGTGCTGGTGGCGGTGCCGTTG
Source organism: Gemmatimonadales bacterium (assembly GCA_036501385.1). Classification (GTDB taxonomy): domain Bacteria; phylum Gemmatimonadota; class Gemmatimonadetes; order Gemmatimonadales; family GWC2-71-9; genus Palsa-1233. The sequence goes on from DASYAK010000025.1 coordinate 22,948, forward strand.
TAGCCATAGCTGGCATTGACCGTCCCGCCGGCGCCGCTATTCCACTTCGCCTCGCTCACCTCGCGATCGGCAGCCACTTCGGATGCCACGACGTTTTCAATGGTCGATGAATTCGCGCGCGCCCACTTGACCGCTTCGGCCGTGTCGGGCTCGATGGTGGGGACATCCGCGGTGACCGCGATTTCGAGCGGCGTACCCTGCGGGACATTGATCGTGAGCCGGAATTGCGCCAGCGTGCGGTCGTAGGCGAGCTGCGCATCCTCCGCCGACTGGCGCGCCCGCAACAGGGCGAGCTCGCTCTGCAGCAGGTCGTTCTCGCCGATCTTCCCGATCGTCAGGCGGCCCTTGTTGAGGGTGTACAGCGTGTCGTTGACGGCGGCGTTCCCCTTGGCGTTCTTGAGATTCGCCTCGGCCGCATAGAGGTCGAAGAATGCGTTCGTCGTGGTGATCGCCACGTCTTCGCGCGCCTCGAGGTATTGCCGCTCCGACGATTCCATCCGGAGGTCCTGCTGCCGGATGTCCCACTTGAACGAGTTGGAGTGAAGAATCGGCTGCGAGATCCCCACCGAGAATGGCGTCGACGACCAGCTCTGGAAGCCGCCCACTCCGCTCACCTTGACCTGGCTGATTCCTGAGCTGAATGTCAGGGTCGTGTTGGTCCACGGCACCCGCTGGACGATCGTTGCGCTGAGATCGGCGTCAGTCTCCTGCAGCGGCAGGTATTGCGTGGTGCCGTCGGGCTGAATCACCGGAGTGATCTGCCGGGTATAGCGCGGTGTGGTCCCGCCCAGCGTCAGTGAAGGCAGGTATGTAGTGTTGAATAGATGGTCCCGGTCGCGGGCGCCCTCCAGCGTGCTCTGCGCGGAGCGGGCCTGATAGCTCTGTCGCTGGGCGAGCTCGATGGCTTGGTGGAGCGTCAGCGGTTGTTGCGCTGCCGCCGACGGTGCCAGCGCGAAGACAAGGGGTGTCGCGGCCGCTGCGGCAGCGAGGATCCAGCGTGATGAGGTCATTGATGCTCACTCGTAACGGAGGCACTCGACAGGATCCTTGAGCGCGGCGCGGTATGCCGGCACGATGCCGAAACCGAGCCCCACGGCGAACGAGACACCGAACGCCACCACCACCGAGATCAGCGAGACGATCGTCTTGATCCCGGCAAAGCGTTCGATGGTGACGCTGAGGGCGCCCCCGATGACAATCCCCGCGATCCCGCCGGCGACGCTGATCAGCACGGCCTCGGTGAGGAACTGGGCCAGGATGTCGCGCTGCGTGGCGCCAACCGCGCGCCGCACGCCGATCTCCCGGATACGCTCGAGGACGCTGGCCAGCATGATGTTCATGATCCCGATCCCGCCGACAATCAGCGAGATCGACGCAATGGCGCCGAGGACCACGTTGAAGATCGTGCGGGTGCGTTGCTCCTGCTTGAGGAGCAGCTCGGGAACGGCGACCTCGAAGTCGACCACCGCGTTATGGCGTCGCTCCAGCATCCGCTGGGTGATATCCGCGACCGACGGGACATAGCGCGCTTCGTTGACGCGCACGATGATCCGGTCGAGCTGGTTCATGTTGCGCTTTTCGGCGTCCTTCTCGGGATCGGTCGCCTGCTGGTCGGAGGGCGCCACGAATTCCACGCGCGACGCCGCTTCGATATCGGCCTGCGTCACCATGCCGCGGTTGCGATACCGTAGCAGCAGCGTCGTCACCGGGATGTAGATGTCCATGTTCGCGTCGCGGATCCCCAGCCGCGCTGCGGTCTCCGAGCTCACCTTCCGGTCTTCCAGCACGCCGACCACGGTGAGCCAATTGTTGCCCACCTTGATCCGCCCGCCGATCGGCTGTTCGGTGGTGAAGAATCGCGTCCGCACACCGTGTCCGATGATCGCCACCGGGAGCCCGTCCTGCATCTGCGCGGCATTGAACGGCTCGCCCTGCGCCACGTTGAGTGCCATCAGCCGGAAGTAGCTGGTGTCGACGCCAACCAGCTTCCCGGATCGGTGGCTCCCCTCGCGCGTGATCGTCGTGTTCAACACCACTTCCGCGCTGGTCGCGTCGACGTCCGGAATGACTGACGCGATTGCCTGTGCGTCGGCGTAGGTCAGTCCGGGCGAGAACTTCTTGTTGTCCTTCTTGGGATTGTTGTCGTCCTTGACCTGGCCTTCCTTCTGCTCGACCACCGGCGTCACGATCACGTTGTTCGAGCCAAGCAGGCGCATCTGCTCCAGGATTTCCTGCTCGGCGCCTCGGCCGATGGCGAGCATCGCGATGACCGATGCCACGCCGAAGAGGATACCGAGCGACGTGAGACCGGCGCGCAGCTTGTTGTGCGCCACCGCTTCGAGCGCGCTTCGCCCCGAGAAGGCGATGTGTCCCAGGAACTCGCCGCGGGCCGGGGGAAGGTCGTCCCGATCGTCGGCCACTGTCAGCCTTTCCGCGCTGCGGTGCCGGATCCTGCTGTCGCGCCTCCCTTTGGCGGCGCGGCGTGGCTCGAATCCGGCTTCTTCACCGAATCGCCGGTCGCGGGAAGCTTGTCGCCGATCGCCGAATCGCCGTTGGGCACCTTCGACCCGGGGAGCCTGATCAACGCCAATTTTGCCTGATCGGCCGGGGCCGTGAGGAGGACCTCGTCATTCTGGTCGAGCCCGCGCGCGATCACGACTTCGTCATCATTCATCTGGCCGCGTTCGACTTCCTGCTTGGTCACCTTCCCGCCGTTGCGCCGGAAGACGTACGGAATCCCCTGGTCGGTGAGGAGCGCTTCGAGCGGTATGTGGAGGACGTTCTTCGCCGAGTAGGTCTGAATCGCATTCCCCGTCGTCATCCCGGGACGGAGCGTGGTGTCGGGATTGGTGATGTTGACGTGGACTTCGAAGACCTTGGCGTCGGAATTGGGGCGCTGCTCACCCGAATTCGCCACCGCGGTGATCACGCCAGTGAGCTTCTTGGTCGGGTCGGCGTCCAGCGTGACGACCACCGGTTGCCCCTTGTCGAGTTTGCGCACGTCGATCTCGTTGACGTACGTCACCGACTCCATCACGCTCAGGTCGGGCAGGGTAGCCACCACCGGATCCCAGCTGCTGATCATCGTCCCGACGCCGCGCTTCTTCCCGTCCCAGTCGCGCATGTAGATCAGCATCCCCGGCGCCGGCGCCTTGATGGTGTACTGATCCATGACATCCTTGACGATCTGCAACTTGTTCTGCTGGCGCGTCAGGTCGCTTCCCATCTCCTTCATCTTGGCGATCGCCTGCTCGACCTTGGTGTTGAGATTGAGCGAGTCCTGCACCAGTGCCCGCGCCGCCTTCTCGTAGTCGATTTCGGCCTGACGCTTGACGCTCGGCGCCTCGAACGCCGACTGGTCGCGCGCCAGCTTCTTCTCCTCGAGGGTGAGCACCGCGGTCCGCATATCTTCGCGAGCGGTCGACAGCGTCAGCGCCGAATCGAGCGACGCCGACTGATACTCCGCATCCGCCTTCTGCGTGGCGAGGTCGACGTCCGCCAACTTCTGCGCGATCGTCGAGCGGTCGAGTTCGGCGACAATGTCGCCCTCCTTGACGACCGTCCCTTCATCCTTGATCGACGCGACTTTGAATTGATACTGTTCGGCCTGCTGGGCGTTCTGCGGTCCCTGGATCTTGACGAACTTCGGAGCCGCCAGTTCGCCGGTACTGGTCACCGTGACGGCGAACGGGCCGCGCGCGACCTTGGCCACGACAGCGTTGTCCGCGGGTTTCGCGCTCTTCGCCACGAGCCACGCGGCGGACACGCCCAGGATTACGACGACAGCGAGGACCTTGAACCAGCGCGATTGCACCATGCGCTTCATCGGTAACCTCCAGCGAATGAGCCCCGGGTTATCCGGACATCGCTCCGAATCAGACCGGTGCCGCCGCCCTCAAATGATGTTGTCAGGTGAAACGGAAGCTAGCCGGATGCTGGTGGGTGAGACACCCCCAGGCCGCGAGACGTTCTCCCCGTCCAGTGCCGGTTCCAGCCGACTACGGCTGGAGCGGAGTGGCGGTTTCGCGAACCAGCTATCGTGACAGGCGCCCTTCCTGGGCGGCGAGCCCCAATAGCCGGGCCGCATTCCCTCCGCTGATCGCGGCGCGATCCGCGGCCGAAATGTCGAGTGCGGCGATCACGGCTTTCATCTTGGCGATGCTGCCGATCTGGTGCGGATAGTCGCTCGCGCCAAGAATCTGGCTCGCGCCGGCGAAATCGATCGCCAATTGCACCGCCTTCGGATCGAAATTGACGGTGTCGTAGTAGAACTCTTTCAGGTACGAACTCGGCGGGCGGGAGATCTTCACGCGGCAGTCCGAAAACGCCTCGTAGCCGCGATCGAGCCGTTCGGCGAGATACGGAATCGTTCCGCCAAGATGCCCCAGGACCCAGCGGATCCCCGGGAAGCGCTCGGGCACGCCGGCGAAGACGAGATGCGCCGCTGCGAGCGTGGTGTCGAAGAGGAATCCCGTCAGCGGCATCAGCCAGTAATCCTGCATCGCCTCGACGCCGACCGGAAAGGTCGGATGGATGTAGAAGATCGTCTTCGCCTCGCTGGCCCGCTCGTACAGCGGCCAGAAGCGCTGATCGGCCAGCGCCACGCCGTTGGCATTGCTCATCAGCATGCAGCCCTTGAGCCCCATCGCGTGGATCCGCTCGAATTCCTGCACCGATGCCGCGGGATTGTTGAGCGGCAGCGTCGCGAACGGCGTGAAACTCTTGCCACGCGTCGCCGCCACCTCTGCCATCGCGTCGTTGACCAGTGTCGCGAGCGCCGCCGACCGATCGGCCGGTTCCATCAACGTGCCGGGACAGGTGAGCGAGATCAGCTGGCGGTCGACACCTTCATGCGCCAGGACTTCTTCCCGATACGCCAGGTCGCGGTGCCCGCGAACCGCGATGTTATAGTCGCCCGGTGAATAGAAGACCGGGTTGCCTTCGGCGTCGTCGCGCACTTCGAGAACACTTGGGCCGCGCCGGATCGCGTCGATGAACTCCGGCGGGTAGTAGTGATTGTGTACATCGATCACGGGCATCGGGAATCCTTGCAGGGTGGAAGTCTGTTGCACCATAGTATATCGAGATCGACGATCCTCGGCGCTACCTTCCGGGCTCCGATGATCACTCCGCATCGCGCGATACGCTGCGTTCCATCCTGGCTGATTCTTGGCAGCAGCATCGCCTGCGCTTCGAGCAGGACGTTGACCCGGGCCGCCGGCGACCAGACGGTGCCCCGCGCCGCGGTCCGCGATCGGGTTCCCGCGGTGCGCCACTACGTCGCCGCGCGCGCGACGAGTCCCATCACCATCGACGGCCATCTCGACGATCGCGCCTGGGCCGACGCACCCTGGACAGTACCCTTTACCGACATCGAAGGATCAATCCGGCCCAGGCCACGCTTTCGCACTCGCGTGCGAATGCTCTGGGACGACCGCTACTGGTACATCGCGGCCCAGCTCGACGAGCCCGATCTCTGGGCCACGATCCGCGAACATGACGCGGTGATCTTTCGCGACAACGACTTCGAGATCTTCGTCGATCCGTCGGGTACCACGCACCGCTACTTCGAAGTCGAAATGAACCAGCTCGCGACGGTGTGGGATCTTTTCCTGCCGAAGCCGTATCGCGACGAGGGATCGGCCGACAACAGCTGGAACATCGCCGGATTGAAGATCGCCGTGGCACTCGACGGTACCCTCAACGATCCTCGCGACCGCGATCGGGGCTGGACCGTCGAGCTCGCGATTCCCTGGGCTGCCTTTGCCGACTCGGGCCGCAACACCGTTCCGCCGCGTGCCGGCGATCAGTGGCGCGTCAATTTCTCCCGCGTCGAGTGGGATGTCGACACCGCGCGCGGCAGCTATATCAAGCGAAGCGATAGCAGCGGCGCACCGCTCCCCGAACACAACTGGGTCTGGTCGCCGCAGGGCGCGGTCGACATGCACCTCCCCGAGATGTGGGGCGTGGTGCAGTTTGGCGGCGGCGCGTTCCGCGAACATCACGCCGACGACGCAGCGCGCTGGCAGTTGCGGCGGATCTACTACGCCGAGCGGATCTACCGCCAGGCGCACGCCGGGTATGCCCCGGATCTCGGCGGCCTCGGCCTTCGCGATCTTCCCGGGTCGGTCGAGTTTCACGGCGGCAACGCGGCATGGACCGCGTCGCTCCGAGCGGTGACCGGGGTGACCTGGGAGATCCGGACCGACGGGCTGGTGACGCGGCGCTGAACGCCCGTTTCAGGGCTGCCCGGGACCTGCCCGGAGCCGTCCGGTCCGCCTGTATATTCGGTCATGTTCCCGTACCGTGACGACAACCCCACGATTCTGACTCCGTATGTCACGGTGGCGCTGATCGCGGCCAACCTCGCGATCTGGGTCGTCTTCCAGGGGATGGGCAGCGATCAGCGCCTGGCGCAGACCGTCTGCGAACTTGGCCTGATTCCCGGCGACATCACCCATCATCTGCCGATCGGATTCTCGTTCGACGTGGGCGGCGGCGCGACCTGCCGGATCATGGGCGGGACATCGTGGTACACTGTCGTGACGTCGATGTTTCTCCACGGCGGCTGGCTGCACGTCCTCGGCAACATGTGGTTCCTCTGGCTATTCGGCAACAACGTCGAAGACGTGATGGGACACGCGCGCTTCCTCGTCTTCTACCTGGTCTGTGGCCTCGCCGCGGCGGCGGCGCAGATCCTCGCCGATCCCTCGAGTGCGGCGCCAATGGTGGGTGCCAGCGGTGCGATCAGCGGCGTGATGGGTGCGTATGTCGTACTCTATCCGCGTGTCAGAGTGCACACCATCGTCTGGCTCATCCTGATCTTCCAGTGGACCTTTCCCGCCTGGGTGATGCTGGGATACTGGCTCCTGCTGCAGATCGTCAGCGCCGCGGTCGATCCGGTGGGCGGTGTCGCGGTGTGGGCGCATATCGGCGGCTTCGCAGCCGGCGCGCTGCTGATCATGCTCTTCCGCAACCCGAAGCTCCAGGAACGCCGGGAACGACTTCTCGCCGCTCGGGCGTGGGAGGCACACCCGGCATGACAACGGTCGAAAACCGCGCCGCGCGGGCGACCCGCCACGCCATCACCTATCCCGATTCCAGCGCCGCACCACCGGTTGGGCTCGTGCCGCGCAATCCGGGAATGCCGCTCGACCTGGGCTGGGTTCGCGACGTTCGAGTCAATCGCAGCGCGGTGGAGCGGCGCGCCGCGACGATTCCCACGCGCCGCTCGATCAAGACGGCGTGGCAGGCGGGGTGGCTGCTCCGTGCCATCACCCTGATCGATCTCACCACACTGCAGGGCGACGACACGCCGGGCCGGGTGCGGCGCCTCTGCGCCAAGGCGCGGCGTCCCGTGAGAGCCGACCTCCTTGAGGCGCTCGGCATGGACCTCGACATCACCGTCGCCGCTGTCTGCGTCTATCACGCCCTCGTCGAGACCGCGGTCGAAGCGCTCGAAGGGAGCGGGATTCCCGTTGCCGCGGTGTCGACCGGATTCCCGGCGGGGCTGTCGCCGATGAAGACCCGCGTCGCCGAGATCGAGGCGTCGGTGGCCGACGGTGCGGAAGAGATCGACATCGTCATCACGCGGGCGCACGTCCTCACCGGCAACTGGCAGGCACTCTACGACGAAGTGCGCACCTTTCGCGACGCCTGTGGCGCAGCGCATCTCAAGGTGATTCTCGGCACCGGCGAACTCGCCACCCTTCGCGACGTGGGACGTGCGTCGCTCGTCGCGATGATGGCCGGTGCCGATTTCATCAAGACGAGCACTGGGAAGGAGAGCGTCAACGCGATCCTTCCGGTGGGAATCGTGATGGCGCGCGCCATTCGGGCCTACCGCGAGCGGACCGGCTTCTTGGTGGGATTCAAGCCGGCCGGCGGTATCCGCACCGCCAAGCAGTCGCTCGATTGGCTGGCGATGATGAAGGAAGAACTCGGCGATCGCTGGCTCCGCCCCGATCTCTTCCGCTTCGGCGCGAGCTCGCTGCTGACCGACATCGAGCGCCAGCTCGAACACTATGTGACCGGATACTATAGCGCCGCGCACCGGCATCCGATGCCATGAACAGGTTCAACGATTGTCATCCTGAGCCGGCGAACGGGCTCAACGATTGTCATCCTGAGCGGAGCGCGGCCAGCGGCCGCGCGAAGTCGAAGGAGCTCAATGCCTGCGCCACCACGATCCCTCCCTCCGCTCGGGCTGACACCATGACTCTCGGGATGTCGCCATGACCTCCGTCCGCGAAGCATTCGAATCGATGGCCTGGGGCCCGGCGCCGGAATCACCGTCGCTGGCGATGGAGTGGCTCGATCGCCACGACCGGCGCTTCGGGCATTTCATCGACGGCGCGTGGACCCCCGCCGAGTCGACGTTCGCGATCATCAATCCGGCGACCGGGAAGGAACTGGCGCAGGAGAGCCAGGGAAGCGATGCCGTGGTCGCGCGCGCGGTGGCGGCGGCGCGCGCGGCACTTCCCGGATGGCAGGCGCTCGGCGGCGGCGGACGGGCACGATGGCTCTATGCCATCGCGCGTGCGATGCAACGGAACTCGCGTCTCTTCGCCGTGGTCGAGAGTCTCGACAACGGCAAGCCGATCCGCGAGTCGCGCGACATCGACATCCCGCTCGTGGCCCGGCACTTCTACCATCACGCCGGCTGGGCGCAGCTCCTCGAGCGGGAATTCCCCGGAATGGGCCCGGTCGGTGTCGTGGGCCAGGTGATCCCGTGGAATTTCCCGCTCCTGATGCTGGCGTGGAAGATCGCCCCGGCTATAGCAGCGGGTAATACAGTCGTCCTCAAGCCTGCCGAATTCACCCCGCTCACCGCGCTCTGCTTCGCGGATCTCCTCCTGGAGATCGGTCTCCCGCCGGGCGTGATCAACATCATCACCGGCGACGGCCGCACCGGTGCCGCACTGGTGTCGAACGCCGACGTGGACAAGGTCGCGTTTACCGGGTCGACCGACGTGGGCCGCGCCATTCGCGTCGCGACCGCCGGCAGCGGCAAGAAGCTCACGCTGGAGCTGGGAGGGAAGTCGCCGTTCATCGTCTTCGACGACGCCGATCTCGATTCGGTGGTCGAGGGCGTGGTCGACGCGATCTGGTTCAACCAGGGGCAGGTCTGCTGCGCCGGATCGCGCATTCTCGTGGCGGAGGGAATGGCCGAGCGGTTGACGGCGAAGCTGCGCGCCCGGATGGAGACGCTGCGGGTCGGCTCGCCGCTCGACAAATCAGTCGACATCGGCGCGATCGTGGCGCCGGTGCAGCTCAAGCGGATCGACGAACTGGTGCAGCAGGGGATCGCCGAAGGTGCATCGTGCTGGCAACCGTCATGGAGCGTGCCGCAGGAAGGATTCTTCTATCCGCCGACGCTCTTCACCAATGTGTCGCCGGCGGCGACCGTGGCGCAGGTCGAGATCTTCGGACCGGTGGTCGTGCTGATGACCTTTCGCACGCCGGCCGAAGCAGTGGAGATCGCCAACAACACGCGCTATGGTCTCGCCGCCAGCGTCTGGAGCGAGAATATCAATCTCGCGCTCGACGTCGCGCCGCAGCTCAAGGCCGGCACGGTGTGGATCAACTGCACCAACATGTTCGATGCCGCGTCGGGATTCGGCGGCTACCGCGAGAGCGGCTACGGGCGTGAAGGTGGCCGCGAAGGGATGTACGAGTACCTCAAGCCGGAGCACCAGGAGCGCCCCGAACGTCGTGGTCACCCCGAGCGAAGCGAAGGGTCTGCAACGCATGGCGAAGTCGATTCCCCAGGCGGGCCCTCGACAAGTTCGGGACGAGGTGGCGGTGCGCCACCGATCGATCGCACTCCCAAACTCTACCTCGGTGGCAAGCAGGTGCGTCCCGATTCCGGCTACTCGCTGCCGGTGCACGACGCGAGCGGGCGGGCGATCGCCGAAGTCGGACGGGGCAATCGCAAGGACATCAGGAACGCGGTCGAGGCGGCGCATGCGGCGGCGGGGTGGTCGCGTGCCACCGCGCATCTGCGGGCGCAGGTGCTCTACTATATCGGTGAGAATCTCGCCGCGCGCCGCGACGAATTCGCCGCCAGGCTCAAGGCGATGACTGGATTCGCCGGCGCCAAGGTCGTCGACCTCGCCGTGCGGCGCTGCTTCTCGTACGCCGCGTGGGCCGACAAGTACGATGGTGCGGTGCACCACACGCCGCTCCGCAACGTGACGCTGGCGATGCCCGAGCCGATCGGCGTGATCGGGATGATCGCGCCCGACGAGGGACCGCTCCTCGCCTTGCTATCGATGGTCCTCCCGGCGATCGCGATGGGGAATCGGGTCGTCGTTGTTCCATCGGAGACGGGACCGCTGATGGCGACCGATCTCTACCAGGTCTTCGACACCAGCGACCTGCCGGGCGGCGTGGTCAACATCGTCACGGGACTGCGGAGGGAGTTGCTGGCGCCGCTCGCGGGGCATGATGATGTCGACGCGATCTGGGTCTTCGGCACGCGCGCCGACGTGGGCGAGGCGGAGAAGCTGAGCGCCGGGAACATGAAGCGGACGTGGACCGAGTGGACGGTGCGCGAGTGGCGCGACCAGGAGGCGGGTGAAGGGCCGGAGTATTTGCGGCAGGCGACCCAGGTGAAGAACATCTGGGTGCCGTATGGGGCGTAGGGTGGACGGGGTTGGGCTGGCGTGACTTGGAGCACCCGGTCGCCGCGCGGTATGTGGACTGGGGTGGACAACGGTGCACGGAAGTGAACAACGAAGTGAGCAACGGACGCGGGGGTTCGATGAAACGGGAGCAGCTTCAGGCGATGGATGGTCGGTTGGTCCAT
>DASYAK010000026.1:0-3220 GCA_036501385.1 Gemmatimonadales bacterium
CAGACGTCGCTCTATCCCGACATCCAGAAACGGTGGGACGCCAACGACTGGCCGTGGAAGAACTGACGGTCAGCGGGAAGCCAGTTCGCGAAAGTAATCCTTCAGCCATCAAAACCCGCATCGCCGTCGTCCCTCATTGGCCGAGCGCAGCGATCATTGTCTGGTTGAAGGCTGGGTAGATGTCGTCGTAAGCGCCGTCGCGCTCGGCGAACCGGAACCCCTTGACCCGGTCCACGATGATCTCCTCAGCCTCCGGCTGGGTTTGCAACAGCGCCATGGTCTCGCTGATGTACTCATCCAACGGCATTCCCCTGGGGTCGAATCCGCGGTCGCCATGCAGGGCCGTCTGCACCTGCGGGGGAATGATTTCGATGACCTGGACCGGGGTCTCGCGCAATTGATAGCGCAGCGACTGGGTGTAGGAGTGCAGCGCTGCTTTGCTGGCGCAGTACGTCGGTGTCAGCGCGCTGGGCATGAACGCCAGCCCGGACGTGACATTGAGGATCGCCGCGTGTGGCTTGCCCAGCAGCAATTGCAGTAGCGCCGCGGTCAGCCGGATGGGGCCCAGCAGGTTGATCGCGATGGTCTGCTCCGCCGCTCCGGGGCCGCCGCTGGTGAGGTGCTCGACGCGCTGGATGCCGGCGTTGTTGACGATGACGTTGAGCTCGGGATACTTGTCGGAGAGCTCGATCGCGAATCGCCGGATGTCGCCCGGGTCGCCCTGATGCAACGACAGGTGCTCGATGCCCGGGTTGGCCTCGGCCACCGCCAGAAGCGGTTCGAGGCGCCGGCCCGCGATGATGACTTGATTGCCCAACTGGTGCAACGACTCGGCCAGGCCGCGGCCAATCCCGGTGCCTCCTCCAGTCACCAGAATGGTGTTCCCCGTCATCTGCATGGCGCCCTCCTCCAGCTCTGCACGTCGCCCATCCTGCTACCTGCATACTCCGTCACCGCGGGCCCACGGCACGGCAACCTGATAATCATGTCGGTGCTCTCAACTAACCTGTAACGGTGGCGCAGTTTCCGCGGACTCGCTACGCCAGTTGCAGCGAGGTCGACATCGCCTACCAGGTATTGGGCGATGGGCCGACCGACATGCTGGTGTTGCCGGGGCCGTCCATCCCGATCGACACGATCGACGCCGAACCGTCGATGTACCGCTTTCACCGGCGCTTGGCCTCCTTCAGCCGGGTGATCCGTCTCGACCAGCGTGGGGTTGGCCTATCCTCGCGGGCCCCATCGCTGGAGATGATCGGGCCGAAGTACTGGGCGAAAGACGCCGTCTCGGTCATGGATGCGATCGGATGCGAGCGGGCGACGATCTTCGCCCCCGGGTTCGCCTCGATGACCGGACTCATTCTCGCGGCCGACTATCCCGAGCGGGTGAGCAACCTGGTGATCATCAACGGCGCGGCCCGTACGCTTCGCGCTCCCGACTACCCCGTGGGGTTCGAAATCGTCGACGAGGACCCCTACACGACGGTCGCGATGGAACCGGACGCCGTCGACCAGGGCTTCGACATGCTCGGCTTCATCGCTCCCAGCATGGTCGGCGACGACGCGTTCCGCGCATGGTGGGACATGGCCGGCAACCGGGCCGCGTCGCCCAGCATGGCCCGCGCCATCATCCTGACCGTCAGGCACTGCGATGTCCGCGACACCCTGACACGTATTACCGCACCGACGCTGGTCCTGCACCGCGTGGACTCCGAGTTCTGCCCAGTCGACAACGGCCGTTATATCGCCGAGCACGTCGCCGGAGCACACTTCGTCGAGCTGCCTGGCGCGGATGCTCTCTACTGGGTCGGCGACACCGCGCCGATGCTCGACGAGATCGAAGAGTTCGTCACCGGCGTACGAGGCGGCTTCGGCGCCGAGCGGGTGCTCACCACAGTCATGTTCACCGACATCGTCGGGTCGACCGAGCGCGCCGCCGTGCTCGGCGACGGCCGATGGCGAGACCTGCTGGACAACCACGACACCATCGTGCGCCACGAACTCGAGCGGTTTGGCGGTCGCGAAGTGAACACCGCCGGCGACGGATTCGTCGCGACGTTCATCAGCCCGAGCGCCGCGATCGCGTGCGCCGACAGCCTTGTTGACGCGATCCGGGTGCTGGGCATCGAGGTGCGGGTGGGTATACACGCCGGCGAGGTCGAAGTGCGCGGCGCCGACGTCGCCGGGTTGGCCGTCCACATCGGGGCGCGCGTCGCGGCGCTGGCGGGGCCAAGCGAGGTGCTGGTGTCATCGACCGTGCGCGACATCGTTACCGGCTCCCGGCACCGGTTCGCCGACCGCGGCGAGCACGAGCTGAAAGGCGTGCCGGGCCACTGGTGCTTGTGCGCTCTTGAGCGAGCGCTCGTGAACGTCAAGCAGTAGTGAGCCGCGCCGCGACGATGCAGAGCGCAAGCGATGAGGAGCGGCGCCAATAAGCAGCGCCACCACCCCTTCACAGCGGGGTCACATCTTGCCTCGATAGGCTCGATGACATGCCACCGCGACTGAATCTGTTCACTAATCGCCAGCGCGCCAACTCATTTGGTGGTGCGGCAGACAACTACGACACGTACCGTCCGCGCTACCCCGACCGGTTGATCGATGACGTGCTCGCGCCCGGTGCGCAACGCGTCCTCGAGGCGGGTGCCGGCACCGGAATTGCCTCGATGCAGATGATCGAGCGAGGCGCCGAAGTCCTCGCCGTCGAACCCGACACCCGCATGGCCGCCGTCGCGCAGGCGAAAGGCATCCCCGTCGAACTCGCGACCTTCGAGGAATGGGAGCCCGCGGGGCGTAAATTCGATCTGGTCGTATTCGCCGCGTCATTCCATTGGGTGGATCCGGCGGTGGCACTGCCGAAAATACGCGGGCTCCTCAACGACGGCGGGAAGCTTGCGCTGATTTGGAACCGGCTGCGGCCAACCAACCCGACGCGCGCTGACTTCGAAGCGATCTACCGGGATTACATGAACGTCGGAACCCACAGCGGCGACGGCAATCCCGGCGAGGTCATCGACATGATCGCGGCGGCGGGGTTCAGCGTCACCCAGCGGAAATATCCGCACGACCTGCATTACTCCGCACAGCAATGGGTCGACATCGCTTTCACGTTTTCCAACCAGCTGATACTCGCCACCGACAAAGCGACCGAGCTGCGGGCACGGCTGATCGAACGAATCGGCTCCGTCGGCGTATCGGTTGGCGGGGACGCCGTGGCAAG
>DASYAK010000027.1:0-66151 GCA_036501385.1 Gemmatimonadales bacterium
TAGATGGTGAACACGACCCGCCCGCCCGCTGCGATCATGGTGGTCGCGAGATCGGCGACGTGCATCCCCAGGTCGGTGTCGTCGGTGGGTGTGTCGGCGACGGTTGCCCAGTTGTCGGCGCTCCAGTGAATCACCGCCGCAGCGGTGGTCTCGATCCGCAGCGATTTCCCGGCCGGCATCTCGCGCAGCTTGTGCGAGAATCGCCAGACTGCGTGCTCGGAGCCGGTGTGGTCGACGAGATACCGCTGCACCGTCTGCGGCGGGAGGTCGAAGACCGCGCCATCACGGAGCGATCGCCGCAGCTTGACGTACTCGGCGTGGGCCCAGACCAGCGGCATCGCCGATCCGGCCGGTCGCCCGAAATAGAGTTCGCGCTCGGCGATGTCGGGCGCGTCCCAGATCTGTTCGGGCAGGAGACCGCCGTCGCTCGCGAACGATTCAAACGCGCCAAGCAGGCGCATCGCATCGGCGGTATGACCGGCCGCGAGTTCATAGAGCGCCCGCTCGCCGGTGAGCAGCGGCCACGCGCGCCCGACCCCGGTTCCGTCGAACGGTGATCCGTCGGCATGTTCGCCGTAACCGTCGCCGTTGTAGCGGCGCCATGCCGGCCCACTCGGCGAGTCGACCTTGAGGAGCTGATCGATCAGGCGGAGCGTCGAGACGATGCGCGGATCGTCGGGCCGGCGCAGGCCGAACCGCACCAGCGCCAGCGCGTCGCAGGAAATCAGGTCGCATGCCGGCGCGTCGGCGTCGCACGCGGGGACGTTGCGCACCGGAATGGTCGACTGCAGCCGCAGCACGCCGTCATCGCCCTCGATCGGGGCGACCCGGACGTAGTAACCGTCGACGTCGAAATGCGCGCCACGTTCCGTCCCCGACGCAAACATCCAGTGATCGATACACGCGTTCCACGCGTCGGCCGTTTCGCGAAGGTAGCGCGCCGTTCCCGGTTCGTCGGCCCGGTCGGCGAATTCGGCCGCCACAAGGAGCGCGACGATTTCAACGGCAACGGTGAACGGCGAATATCCCGGGTCCTCTTCCCAGCGATCCTGCGGCGACACCGGTCCGTTGCGCACGATGTACCCCGCCGCGCGGCGGATCATCGGCCAGAATCGCGACAGGTCGGGCTCGCCGATGGCGTCCTCCCGCAGCGCCAGATCGACCAGCAGGATCGGCAATGCGGTCTCGTCCATCTGGATGCCGTTCCAGTACGGCGTCCCGTCGAGCCACATGTTCTGGCCCCAGTGCCCGTCGGCTTCCTGCGTGGTCTGCAGGTAGCCGAGAATCCGGCGCACCTCGACGTGGCCGCCGGCGGCGAGAAGTCCGCCGCCGATTTCCACCAGGTCGCGCGGCCAGACGAGGTGATACCCGCCGAGATCCTCGTCGCCCTTGTTGAATCCCCACGGCACCGAAAGTGAAGCGATGATACCTCCGGGAAACGCCGAGGCCTCGTGCGTTCGCATCACGATGGTGCTGACGCGGTAGCGGTCGAGCGGATCGTCGGGGCGGTGGTCGTCGAGGCGGATGAGACCGTCCTGCCACGCATCCCACTGGCGCAGGTAGCTGGCGTGCGCCAGCTCGAAGCCGTCGTGCAGGGCAGCGCGCGCGCGATGCCCCGCTTCGGCGGCGTCGGTCCCGAACGCGAGAACCATGAGAAACTCGCCGTCGGGCGGAACGTCGATGCCGCCGGTGAGCGCCACGTTGCCGTTCTCCGCGCGCGAATAGCTCCACGTCATCGCGTTGTGCGCCAGCAGATCCTGCCATCCATCGGACGTACCGACGAATCCCACCGACCGGTTGAACCACGGCGCCGACGATGCCAGCGCGACCGCGGTTCCGGCACGCTCGGCGAAGAGCATCGGGATTCCCTTGTGCTCGTCGATCCACGCCGTGTTGCCGGCGCCCCGATTCGCGAGATGCGGCGCCAGGAGGACGTGCAGGCGATAGTCGGCCCGCCGCCCGTCGAGCGCGCTGAAGCGGGTGCGTTGCAGCAGCGCCGGCCGCTGCGGGTCGGTGATGATATCCTTTTCGATGATATAGCGGTGTTCCAGGCAGGTGTTGCGCAGTCGGTACGCCGGCACGCCAGGCACCATGAACGCGACCTCGTGCGAGGCGTGCCGCTTTTCCTCGGAGACGAAGCCGCGGCCATCGGTGACGATGAATCCCATGTCGCGGGTGCAGGCGCGGTCGACGCGCGGGTAGTACACCTCGTTGATCACGCCGTGGCTCAGCGTGAACCAGATATCGCTCGCCTCGCTCAGCGATGTGCCGACGCCGCTCTTCGCGCTCGACGTCCACCGCGCCGGAATCCCCGGCCATCCCGGGGCAAACGACTCAGCCATTCCATAAAGTAGTGCCCCGCACTTGCTCTCCGCCTGCATCGCCATAATGTTGCAGCGCTCCCCCGCACCCAACGCACCGGCAGACCCCGTCCGGCCCACTCATCCGAGGATCAGCATGTTGCTTCAGGTCAAGCGCCCTTACTGGATCGCCGCAGTTGCAGCGTGCACCGTGGCGGTTCCCGCCGTGGCGCAGCAACGCGTCGTGACCGCCGCCGATTACGCGCGCGCCGAACGGTCGATGAACAACCTGGCGGTCACCCAGCTCGCGGCCGAAGGCCAGGTGAATCCGAATTGGCTTCCCGCCGACCGGTTCTGGTATCGCGAGGCAAGCGGCAACTTCGTCCTCGTCGATCCGGCGAGAAAGACGCACGCGCCGGCCTTCGACCATGCCCGGGTCGCGGCGGCGCTGGCGAAAGCGAGTGGTCAGGCGGTCGACGCACAGCACCTGCCATTCACCTCGATCGCGTTCACCAAGGACAACCGCTCGATCATGGTGGCGGTCGATGGCAAGGAGTGGAGCTGCGACGTGAAGGGGGCGAAGTGCAGCGCGCTCGCGACCGGGACGATTCCCCGTGAAGCGGGGAACGGTGGCGGCTTCGGCGGCGGTGGCCGCGGCGGGCGTGGTGGCGGTCGCGGCGCGGGTGGGCCGCAGTCGTCGCACGGCGAGCCGCTTAACATGGCGCCCAACGGGAAGACGGGCGTCTTCGTTCACGACTGGAATCTCTGGGCCAAGGACGTCGCCAGCGGGCAGGAGCGCCAGCTCACGCACGACGGCGTCGAGAACTTCGGCTACGCCACCGACAACGCCGGCTGGGTCAACAGCGACCGTGCCATCGGCCTCTGGTCGGCCGACAGCAAGATGATCGCCACGCAGCAGCAGGATCAGCGCAACGTCGGGATGATGTACCTCGTCTCCACGCCGAGCGGCGGGCGTTACTCAGCCAACGGCCGCGAAGGCGGACATCCGGTGCTCCAGGCGTGGCCATATCCGCTCCCCGGCGACAGCATCATCACCACGATCCAGCGGGTCGCGATCAACGTCGAGACCGGCAAGATGGTGCGCTTCAAGATGCCGCCCGATCAGCATCGCAGCACCGTGGTCGACAATATCAACATGGGCGACATCAAGTGGAGTCCCGACGATTCCGCCGTCGTCTTTGCGTCGTCGTCACGCGATCACAAGCACGTCTGGCTGCGCGAAGCGAATACCAGTACCGGCGAGGTGCGCACCGTCTTCGACGAAACGTCGCCGACGCAGTTCGAGGGCGGCCCCGGCGGTTCGCCGGTCTGGGAAGTGCTCTGGCCAACCCACGAAGTGCTCTGGTGGTCGGAACGCGACAACTGGGGTCACTTCTACCTCTACGACCTCGCCACCGGCCAGCTCAAGAACAAAGTGACCCCGGGCGACGGCGTCACGACCGGCGTGCTGCGCCTCAATGACACCACGCGCACGATGTGGTTCACCGCCGTGGGCCGCGAGCCGGGACAGAATCCCTACTACACGCACTACTATCGCGTGAAGCTCGACGGCACGGCGATGGTATCGCTGACGCCCGACAATGGCACGCACACCGCCCAGTTCTCGCCATCGGGGAAGTACGTGGTCGACAGCTGGAGCCAGACCGATGTCCCCTACACCAGCGCCCTGCGCGATGCCGCGACTGGCGCCCTGATCATGCCGCTGGAGAAAGGTGCCGATCCTGCCGCACTCAAGGCCGCGGGATGGAACCCGGTCACCACCATCAAGATGAAGGCGCGCGACGGAAGCACCGATATCTACGGCGTGATGTTCAAGCCGGCGGATTTCGATCCGTCGAAGAAGTATCCCATCATCAACAACATCTATCCCGGTCCGCAGAGCGGGAGCAACGGCGCGTGGGGCTTCACCCCCGCCGGCGGCGAAGCGCAGGGCCTCGCCGACCTCGGCTTCATCGTGGTCAAGATCAACGGGATGGGGACCCCCGATCGCGACAAGAAATTCCACGACGCCTACTATGCGCACATGGGTGACAACACTCTTCCCGACCAGGTCGCCGGGATGAAGGAGCTCGCGCAGCGCTACAACTGGATCGACATCGACAAGGCCGGGATCTACGGCCACTCGGGCGGCGGATTCGCCACCGCGGACGCGATGTTCCGCTTTCCCGACTTCTTCAAGGTGGGGATTTCCGAGTCGGGGAATCACGACAACCGCGAGTACGAAGACGATTGGGGCGAGCGCTATCAGGGGCTCGACGTCAAGGGTCCCGATGGCACCGACAGCTACACCGCCGAGGCGAACGAAGACTTCGCCAAGAACCTCAAAGGGCATCTGCTGCTCGCGCACGGCACGGTCGACAACAACGTACCGCCGTACAACACCTTCCTTGTCGTCGACGCCCTGATCAAGGCGAACAAGGATTTCGATCTCCTTCTCCTCCCCAACCAGGTGCACGGCTACGGGACGGAGTCGGCCTACATGCAGCGGCGCCGCTGGGATTATTTCGTGCGTTATCTCATGGGTGCCGAACCGCCGAAGGAATACGAGATGGGAACGCAGGGCGGGCGGGGAGGTGCCGCGGGCGGTGGTCGCGGTCGCGCCGGTGGGCGTGGCGCCACGCCGCCCGCTCGCGGCGGTGGTGCAGGGGGAGATGGCGGCGGCAACTAGCCGCCGTCACCCGGTCGCGTTGAGGACCGATTCCAGCGCGGAGAGATCGACGGGTTTCACCATGTGATGATCGAAGCCGGCGTCCTGTGAGCGACGCCGGTCTTCGTCTTGCCCCCATCCGGTGAGGGCGACGAGTACGATCTGTTGCCCCCACTCGGAAGCCCGGATCGCGCGGGCGACATCGTAGCCGTTGAGCTTCGGCATGCCGATGTCGAGCAGCGCGATCTCCGGGCGAAAGCGCTCACCTTCGCTCAGCGCTTCACTGCCGTCATACGCTACCGCGAGCTGGTGTCCCATCATCCGCAGCATCATCGCCAGCGAATCGGCGGCATCGGCGTTGTCATCGGCGACGAGAACGCGGCGTCGCTGGCGGCGAGCCGCGGCGGTTACGGCCGGATCGCGCGCCATTCCCGAAGGCGCCAGCACCAGCGGCAGCCGCACCACGAATTCGCTTCCGGCTCCTGGGCCCGGGCTCGACGCACTCACCGCGCCGCCGTGCATCTCGACGATCCGCCGCGTCAGCGACAATCCGATCCCGAGCCCGGTGCGCGCTCCTTCCAGCGACCGATCGACCTGGGTGAACATCTCGAAGATCGTGTCGATCTTGTCGGCGGGGATCCCGATCCCCGTGTCGCGCACGGTGACCACCGCCTCGTTCCCATCGCGTTCGACGGTGAGCCAGACGCGGCCGCCCGGAGCCGTGTACTTGATCGCATTGCCCAGCAGGTTGGCGAACGCCTGCGCCATGCGGGTCGGATCGGCGTCGACGTGAAGTGGCGAGGGCGGCAGCACCAGCTTGAGCGAGTGTCCCGATTCCCTGAGCAACGGACCGACTGTCTCCAGCGCCAGGTGCACCACCGCCGAGAGATCCGATGATTCGCGGCGCAGCTCCAGCCGGTTGCTGGTGATCCGCGACACGTCGAGGAGGTCGTCGATCAGTCGCACCATCTGTCGCAGCTGCCGCTCCATGATCCCGCCGACGCGTTCGATCGCTGCCGGATCGTTCTGCGACAGGCGCACCACGCTGAGCGCGTTGTGGAGCGGCGCCAGCGGATTGCGCAGTTCATGGGCCAGGACCGCGAGGAACTCGTCCTTGCGACGATCGGCCTCGCGCACCTGCTGTTCGGCCAGCCTGCGGTCGCTGATGTCGCGGAAGACGAGGACCGAGCCGACGATCGCGTCGCCCGCGCCGCGAATCGGTGCGGCGCAATCGTCGATCGGACGCTCGGTACCATCCCGGGCCACCAGCAGGCTGTGGTTCGCGAGTCCGACGATCACGCCATCGCGGAGCGCCCGCATTGCCGGGTTGGGGACCCGCTCTCTGGTATCCTGATTGATGATGTCGAAGACCACATCGAGCGGATGCCCCGCCGCGTCGTCAACCCGCCAGCCGGTGAGCGCCTCGGCTACCGGATTGAGGAAGGCGACCCGGCCATCGATGTCGGTGGTGATCACGCCGTCGCCGATGCTGGCAAGGGTGGTCCGGAACCATTCCTTCTGCTGGTTGAGCGCTGCCGCGGCCGCCTCCCGAACCCGCACCTTCCGGCGCACCAGATAGAGCAGTGCCGCGAGCGTCAGCAGCTCGAGCAGACCCGCGAGCACCAGACCGGTAAGCGCGAAGTCGCGATGACGGAGCGCCCTCACCCGCCGGTCGACGAGGCGGGCATCCTCGTCGTTCACCATCTCCTGGACCTGGGCTCGCAGGCCATCCATCGTCGCCTTGCCGCGCCCCGACGTGACCAGCCGCTCGGCCGCCGCAAACCCCTCGTCCTGACGGAGCGCGATCGATTGCCGCATATCCTCGAGCTTCTCGCCGATGGCGCGCCGCAGCTCGGGAAAACGAGCATGCTCCCGCGGATTGTCGCGCGTCAGCGTGTCAAGCGAACGGAGCCGCTCGGGGAGAATGCCGAGGGCCATGTGATATGGCTGGAGGTACTGCGGATCGCCGGTGATCACGAAACCGCGTTCACCGGTTTCGGCATCCTTGGCACTTGAGAGCAGTTCACCCAGCGCGTCGAAGACGACGTAGGTGTGCGTCACCTCGGAGGCGCTCTGGTACAGCGAGCGGGTGCTCTGAACTGCCAGGACGGTATTGCCCGCCGTGACCACCAGGGCCACCGCGATGCCGATCCGATACATCTTGTCGATGGGATACTTCATCGATTGCCCTTGGAGTCCGCGGAACGGCGCCGCCGCGCGACCGGCGATGCGGCGTGCCGACGATCATCGTACTGTCGTGGGGCGCTTCGATGCAAGGCGGCGCCGCTATCCGGCGACCTGGGACTGGCCGGCCGCCCCGGCGCGGCCGCGGCGATGGTCAGCCCGCGCGACCGATCTCGAAATCGCACAGCCGGTTGATGCAGAAGGCGAGTGCAGCGACCGCCACCACCGCACTCATGATGTACGCCCGGCCGTGGGGGAGCTGCGCGGTGAACACCGACGCATCGGCCTTCGCGATCGCATCGGTGACGCTCAGCATGTACTGCCGGACGCTGAAGGTGCGCGTGCCGGCAAAGAGCCGCGCCAGCACCCCTTCCCAGACCACGAGATACACCAGTCCAACCAGCATTCCCCGGCGGGTGATGAGCCCGAGGGCCAGGAAGATCGCGGCGTACAGCGCGCTGCCAAGGAGTGCGCCGACCACGAATGCGACCGCAAGATGCGCGCTCCCGGCGCCGCGCAGCATGATCACGCCGACGATCGCCGCCGACACGCCGTTGAGCGCCATCGCGCAGGCCGCCGTCACCACGAGTTTGGTGACCGCGATCGTCGACCGCGGGATCGGCTTGGCGAGGAGATAGACGACCGTGCCGTCCTCGACCTCCGCGCCGAAACCGGCGCTCGCGAGCACCAGTGCCACGATCGGCACGACCACCGTGAACGCCACGCTCGACAGGATGTCGACGGCCGAGGAGGTCATGTCGTCGCCGACGTCGCCGTAGGCGCGAAACGCCAGCGCCATCACGATCGGGAGCGCGGCAAGGAGCGTCACAACGATCCATCGCCGGCGCGCCAGCGATTGCCGGACGGTGAGTCCCGCGATGGCGCCGTTGATCGGGCCGCTCATCCCTGCACCAGGTATGAGAAGACACTTTCGAGCGATTCGTCGCTGGGCAGGACTTCGGTGAGCGAAATCGCCGCGTCGCGCGCCAGCACCGGCAGCGCCCGGGTGAATGCGCCGAGATCGGCGGTCCGCACCGTGAGTCCGGTCGCGGCGATTTCCACGCTCGTCGTCGCCGGTTGCGCCACCAGCGCCGCCGCCAGCCGGCGATCGTCGCTGGAGCGCACGGTGAAGGTGTGCGGCCGGTCGGTCATCAGCTGGCGGATGACCCGGCTCGGTCCCGACGCGGCGAGCCGGCCGCCGATCAGCACCAGCACCGTGTCGGCGAGGCGATCGACTTCCTCCAGGATATGCGACGACACCAGAATCGTGCGCCCGTTCGCCGCGAGCGCCCGCAGCATGTCCATCATCTCGAGCCGTTGCTTGGGATCCATCCCGTTGAACGGTTCGTCGAGGAGGAGGAGCTCCGGCTCGTGCACCAGCGTCGCGGCGATCTTGGCGCGCTGCCGCATTCCCTTCGAATACGTCGCGATGGGGCGATGCTGCGCCGCTTCGAGGTCGACCATCGCGATCGCGCGCGTCGCGGCCGCGGCGGGATCGGCGACCATCTGCAGCCGGGCGTTGAGCAGCGCGAACTCGTAGCCGCTCAGGAACGGATAGACCGCTTCCGATTCGGGAGCGAAGCCGACGCCGCGATACACCACCGGATGCTGCCACGCCGCTATATCGTTGATTACCACAGTTCCACTCGACGGCTGCAGCAGCCCCGCGATCATGTGCAGCACCGTCGACTTCCCGGCGCCGTTCGGGCCCAGCAGGCCGGTGATCCCGGGTGCCAGCGTGAACGAGACGTCGTTGACCGCGACGATGTTGCCGTACCACTTCGAGGCGCTGGTGAGGACCACGGTCATGTTTCGACTCCGCGGTAGCGCCAGGTCAGCACCCCGCCCGCCAGCACCAGGAGCCCGCATGTCGTGACGAGGAACAGCGGCCCCGGGAGCGACGCGGTCTCGAGCAGTCCGCGTGACCGGCGGAAGCGGCGTCGGATCTCCGGCGGATGCCGGCCGGCACGCACCGAATCGGGAAGCGAATTGAACCGGGCGGTGGCGCGCGCCTGCGTCGCGATCTGGTCGAGCGAGTCGGCCACCTGCTGCTGGGCGAAGGTCGAATCGCTGTGCGTGGTGTCGAAGACCCATCGCGTGAAGCCGATCCCGACGTCGGCCGGCGACGCGAGCACGAGATACCGCATCTTGTCGGGGCGGTTCAGCACCAGGGGCAGGACGAATGCGCTGGTGAGAAGAAACGCCGTGAGGATCGCCGCCGTCGCGAACGGGCGCCGCGGGATTACCGCGGCGAGCATCAGCGACACGCTGGAGAGAAGGAGCGATACGCCGATTGCGCCGACCAGGATCCGCGGGATCACGGCGAGCGAGCTGCGGAGCGCCGTGACGACGTTGTCGGACGAGAGCCAGGTGCCCACCAGCAGCACCACGTGCGGCAGCAGCGCGACGATGAAGAGTGCCGTGAAAAGCGCACCGAGCCGCGCGAGGACGTAGTCGGAACGACGGATCGCGCGGGAGAAATAGAGTGCCAGGACGCGGTACTGCTGATCGCTGGTGACGAGTTCGGGCGTCTGGAACGCGCAGAAGAGGGCAAAGATCCAGACCGTGTTCCGGAAATAGCCGGCGTGGGTGAAGAGTTGGACCTGGTTGCCGGCGAGACCGACCACGGCGACCTGGATTACCGCCGGAATCATGATGAAGATGATCAGCGCGATCGGTGGGATCTTGGCGCGCGCGCCGCGGCCGAGCCCGAAGATGGCGCGCAGCCCGTGCACGTAAAGCGCGCGGATCGCCCCCGCCCGCCCCAGACGCTTGCCGTCGTAGTGCTGGTAGCCGATGTCGTAGATGGCGCCGCTGGCGCGCTCGCCGGCGGTCACGCCGTGCCGCCTGCGGCCGCGGCCGGATCGCGATGAAAGAGATCCTCGAGACGATCGCGTCGACGCACCACGCGCAGCAGCCCCACGCCATCCTCGGCGGCGGTGTCGCGCACCAGATCCCACGGCGGTGCGCCGTCGATGGTGATCAGGATCGCGCCGTCCTGGCCGACCCGCGCCGACAACCCGCGAGCCACGAGACGCCGCAGGAACGCGTCGGCATCGCCGATCACTTCCACCGCGAGCATCTCGGTCTCGCGCGTGAAGATGTCGATCGGCGCCGCCCGCAGCAGCCGGCCACCGTCGATGGCGACGAGATAGTGGCACACCTGCTCGATCTCTCCCAGCAGGTGCGACGCGAGGATCACGCTGATCCCGAACTCGCTGCCGGTGCGCCGGATCAGGTCGAGCATGTCGGTGCGTCCCGCCGGATCGAGACCGTTGGTCGGTTCGTCGAGGAGGAGGAGCTTGGGATCGTGCACCAGCGCTTGCGCCAGCTTGACCCGCTGCTTCATCCCGGTCGAATACCCGCCAATCGGCCGATACCGTTCGTCGTACAGTCCCACGTGCCGCAACATCTCGGCGGCGCGCTCCCGTCCGGCGGCGGCCGGCAGGCCGGACACACGCGCGAGATGCGTCACCAGGTCGGTCGCTGTCTGGTCGGGCGGGAGACAATCGAATTCGGGGATGTAGCCGAGATACTGCCGCAGTTCCGGTCCCTGGGATGTCGCATCGAATCCCAGCACGGTCAGCGATCCACTGGTGGGCCGCAACAGTCCGAGGATGATCTTGAGGAAGGTGCTCTTCCCGGCGCCGTTGGCCCCGATCAGCCCGATGACGCCGGGCTCGATCGTGAGGGTGAGGCCGTCGAGCGCGGTGACGCCGCCGGGATAGCGCTTCGTCAGCTCGGTCGTGCTGATCAGCGTCATCGCAGTACTGGACCGGCGAGCCGGAATGGAAGGGGCACGGCGGTAATGTAGCCAATGGAAACAACAAAGGGATCGCCGAAGCGACCCCTCTGTTTCATCGATGGAACCGCGGCGTTCAGTGAACCAGCAGCGTCACCGTTCCGTCGGGGCTCATCTCGGTGCCGCGCGTCACCTTGTAGGTGAAGGTGTCGGTTCCCACGAACGTGGCCGTCGGAGTATAGGTGAAGGTGCCGTTGGCATCGAGCACCACCGTCCCGTGCGCCGGCTTGCGAACCAGCGTGGCCATTGGCGCGGCACCGCCGCCGCGTCCACCACCACCGGCGAGGCCGGTGCCGTGTTCGATGTACGAATGTCCCTTTGCCATGGCAATGACGTGCGGAATGGCGACCGGCGCCGGCGGCGGGCCCTGCGCGATGCCGCCGCGCGGTCCCGGCGTCGGCACCGCCGGCATCTTGTCGGCTGCGAAACGCGGCAGCATCTCGTCGCGATTGGCGAGGCCCAGCAATGTTGCCGCCGTGATCACCGCGTTCTTCATCACGTCGTCGGGGATGATCCGCTCGTAGGTATCAAGATTCGAGTGCCACGTGGTGCTGTTGTACTCGATCCCGTCCTGCTGTCCGCCAATGCCCGGGAGGCCCGCGACGGCGAAGGCACCGTTGTCGCTGCCGCCTTCCAGACGCGCCGTCGACGATCTGGCGCCGTAAACACCCCACGATTCCCACGCCTTGAGATACTGCGCAAGCACCTCGGCCGCGGCCGGCGGACCGAAGACGGTGGCGCCACGGACCAGGCCGGTGCCGTCATCGATATTCCAGTAGGCGTCGAGCTTGCTGAACTCCGGCTTCGGCTGCTCGGCCGAGCCGAAGTGATTTGCCACATAGGCAAAGGAACCGAGGAGCCCTTCCTCTTCGCCGCTCCAGAGCGCCACGCGAATCGTCCGTCGCGGTTTTGCTCCGACTGCTTCAAGGATCCGCGCCGCTTCCATCATGATGGCGCAACCGATCGCGTTGTCGGTGGCTCCGGTAGCGCTGGTCCATGAATCCAGATGGCCGCCGAGCATCACGACTTCGTCGGCCTTGTCGGTGCCGGGAATTTCGCCGACGGTGACGTATGATGTCTTCCCCTCGGGGAAGAACTGATTCTGGATGTTGAATTCGGCAGTGACCGGCGTGCCGTCCTGGATGATGCGCCAGATGCGGCCGTAGTCGTCGTTGCGAAGAATGATCGCCGGTGGCTGCGGCGTGGTGTCGTCGTAGATCTGTCCGGCACCGTTCTGCGCCACGATCTCGCCGGGAATGCGACCGCCGCCCTGGGCCCGGAGGAGCAGGCCCGGCTGATTGTCGCGCGCCAGCGCCTGGAGCGCCTGGTTCACCTCGCCAGCCGGAACCTTGCCGGCCGGTGTCTGTTCAGCGGCACCACCCCCTCGGCCACCGCGCCCGCCACCACCACCGCCATTGCACGCCCCGCCACGGCCACCGCCACGACCACCACGTCCAGTCTCGGGCGGCGCATTCGGATCGCGAGGCGCGAATTCGGCTTTCGCGACGCTGTCGGGAATGCGCGTCGCCGTGGGGCAGAAGTTGACTGGCACGACTGCGGGCGGCCCGATCATCACAATCCCGCCCTTGACCCTGGGCGCCATCTTCGTGAGATACGCCGACAATTCTTCCGGTGTCGGTTCGACCGGCGCCTGCAAGGCCACGATCGTTCCGCTGATCGTCCCCTTGGTCGACGGCGACCACGGTTGCGCCTCGAACTTGACGTTGAACTTGACCGGCGAGGTGACGAATCCGGTCATTCTTCCCGGCAACCAGCCGACGCCCTTCCAGGTAAACGGTTCGAGGTGCGCGTTCTGCATCCCGAAGGAAGTCATCGTCTTGACCGCCCAGTTGGCCGCGGCGACGTGGTTGGGCGAGCCGATCGGCCGCGGCCCGTAGACGTCGGCGAGATAATGCTCGATCCACATGATCTTCGAGCGATCCATCCCCTCGGCCTGGATCTTCGCGTTCATCGCGGCGTCGATCTTTTCGGGGGCCTGGGCGAGGAGGGCAGCGGGAAGAGTCACGGCAATCAATGGCAAGAGCGCCTTGCGGAACATCGAACCAGCTCCGTGTGGTGGGGAAGAACGTGGATAATGGTGCGGTGCACCGGCGCGGACAAGGCGGCGGGGCGGGGGCGTTGCAGGATGGGAGGGAATGGAGGCCGGAATTGGGAAATCCCGCCGCGGCCACGGCCAATCGCCGGGCGATCAGTCGACGGCAACGCGCGAATCGAATCGCGGAACGCCCTCCGCCAATACGGAACGGCCTGTGCCTGTGTCGCGGCTCCCGGAAAAAAATCGCGAGGCTCGTAGCAATTACTGAACGCCCGATGCCGAAGTTGAAGCGTCCGGAAAAAAAACGGGAGGCCCTCGGCAAATACGGAAAGCCCTATCCGGGTTGAGGTCGCCGCTCATCGGGGAGACCCGGACCCTGTTCGAGGGTTCCACCGGTTGATGCCTCGATCGGACCTCGCTGGTTGATGTGAGCAGCTCGCTCTCGAGCGCATGCTGCGCCCTGATCGGCGCGAGGTACATCCTCTCAGGGACGACCTGCTCGCTCCGAGACGCGAGCGCCTCGCGGATCGAGACAATTGACTCCGTGATTGTCGCGCGGACCGTCGTCTGGATCGCGATCTGCCCTGTAACGGTCGATTGCTCTTCGCTGATTGTCGGTTGCTGCACTCTCAACTTTGGTTCCTGCTCGCTGATTTTCCGTCGGTCGAGGTGATCAGCCGATTTGAACTCCCTCGCGGTCGAGGGCTCCTCCCTCGCAGCAGAGCGGAGCTCGCTCGCGGCGTTGGGGTGGTCTCGGACCGCGTCGGGGTGGTCTCTTGCGGCGTCGGGATGGTGCTGGAGTGGTCTCTGACGCCGGATAGCTGGCCTGTGACGCTGTCTGGCAGGTCCCTGGCGCCGAGTGCCGGCCTCTTACTGCAGGTGGGAAAGTGTCCGACGGTCAGATGCCGGTTGTGCAGCAGGCATGACATCGTGCGATCCATCGTCAGCGCGAACTTCTTCCTTTCGAGTTCCGCACCGGCTTCGCAGTCTGCGTTGGCTTCGCAGAGGCCGCGGTCCTCGAAGCGACGAAAGCCGCGGCGGCTTCCCGCACGACATTCGGGTGCAGCCGCGCCACCTGAATGAGGACCCGTGCGGCCATCGTCGGCTGGCGCCGCCCCTGCTCCCAGTCCTGAAGCGTGCGCTTGCTCACGCCCATCGTCTCAGCCATCTCGGCCTGCGACATCCCGGTGCGCTGCCGCGCTTCCAGTAGCGCTGCGCGTTCGGGTCCGAGGATATCCACGGCGGTGTAGCGACGTTCGGCGCGCAACTCGCCGCGCTCGATCGCGCGCATCTGGCGGATGCTGTCGGCCATCTCGTCGTAGTGCTTGCTCTTCGTTGCCACGGTCTTGATTACTCCGGGATTCTGCTTCATTCCATCAGCTTCGCCAGCTGGCGGTATTCCTTGTCGGTCAAGTCTTCCGTGTCGTTCTTGGCGAACAGGAAGATCAGGAAGGTTCGCTCGCCCTGTTTGCGAATCGCGTAGATCACCCGAAATCGGCCGCGCTTTCCCCGTCCGGAGCCAGGCATCCGCAGCTTCCGGAGCCCGCCCGATCCGGGAATCACGTCGCCCGCGTCAAGGTTCTCCGCGAGGGCCTCAGTGACCGACTCCCGGTCTTCGCGCGAGAGCATCCAGTTCGCCAGCCTGGTGAAGATCGGTGTCTCGATGAACTCGGTTGCCATCGAAGGATACACGGCAGCGCCGTATAGTTGTCAAGGATGCCGCGTCAAGAGATGTGCCGGCGCAGGAGCGGCAGCGCGAGCAGGGCGATCGACGCGGCGCCGGCCAATCTCATATCTCCCGTCCCTCCCTCACTCTCCCACCTTTTCCCTTTTCCCTTTTCCCTTTTCTCTTTTCTCCTCTCTCTTCTCTCTTCTCTCCTTCACTGCTTGTAGATCACGCCATTCTTCATCACAAACTTCACATTCTTGAGTGCCGTGATGTCCGTCGTCGGATCGCCGTCGACAGCAATGAGGTCCGCCCACAGTCCGGCCTTGACCATCCCGATCCTGTCGTCCATCTGCAGGATCTTCGCGTCGGTCGACGTCGCGGCGACGAGCGCGTCGATCGGCTTCATCCCGAATTGCACCATCAGGATCAATTCCTTGGCGTTGTCGCCATGCGTGAACACGCCGACGTCACTCCCGCTGCCGATCATCACTCCCGCCTTCATCGCTTCCTGGAATGAGGTGCGTTTCGCCTCGAGCGAGCGCGGCAGCGAATCGCCGATGTGGTAGCGCCCGGCCTGTTCCAGCTGTGACTCCCCCGCGGCCACCGTCGGAATGAAATAGGTGCCGTGTTCCTTCATCAACTTGAAGACGTCGGGCGTTCCTGCGTCGCCGTGCTCGATGGTGCGCACCCCCGCGAGGATGGCTCGACGCATCCCTTCGGGCGACGTGGCGTGTGCCGCCACCGGACGGCCGCCGGTATTGGCGACACTCACGATCAACTTCATCTCGTCTTCGGTGAATCCCGGCTCGGTTTCGCCGTTGGGGCCGTAGCGGTAATCGGCGTAGATCTTGATCCAGTCGGCGCCGTGCTTCATCTGGTCGCGCACGACGCGTGAGATGCCGTCGACACCGTCGGCCTCTTCAGCACCCTGCGGAATGTCATCGGTGTACTCGGTCGTGAATCCCTTGGGCCCGTATTCACCGGTCGAGACGATCGCGCGGGTGACGACGAACATCCGCGGCCCCGGGATGATCCCCTGGTTGATCGCCATCTTGAGTCCGACGTCGGCATACCCGGCGCCCTCGGTGCCGAGATCGCGGACGGTGGTGAATCCCGCCATCAGCGTGGCCTTGGCGTGATTGACCGCGCGGGCGACGCGGAGCGCCTCGGGTTCGTGCAGCACCTGATCGTTCCACGACGTCTCGTTGTACGGATGCAGCATCATGTGCGAGTGTGCTTCGATCAATCCTGGCAGCAGCGTCGTGCTGGGAAGATCGATCGTGGTCGCATCGGGGGGAGCGGTGATCTGTGCCCGCGGACCGACCGCGACGATCTGATTGCCGTGCACCAGCACCGCCCATCCCTCGTGCGGCTTGCTGTTGGTGCCATCCCAGACGCGCGCCGGCGTCAGGAGCATGATGGGGCCGACGGGAGCGCCACCACCGCGGCGACCTTGCGCGGCGAGGGCGGCGGGAACAAGGAGGGCAGCAAGGATCAGCTTCATCGCGATTCCTGATTGGGGCGGTCGGTATTGGCGTGCGTGGATGCCGATAATGTAGCACGCCGGAAACCAGCCGGTGTCGCGGCGCCGCGCGTGGATCGTCTCAGGATGTATCCGGACCGCCGCTGGAGCACCGACTTCTCTCGAAAGGGGCGCGGATGTTTGTCCCCTGGACGCCGTGGTGACTGGTCGCCGGAAACAGAGGCCGGTGGCGCAACGGCCTGCGGACCCGGCAGCCGACGCGCGGGCCGCCGCGCTTCGCTACGTCGACGATCGTGCTCCGGGGATGGCGCGCCGGCGGTCGGGGAAGGGATTCGCGTACGCCGATCATGCCGGCACGACGGTTCACGATCAGCGCACGCTGCGACGGATTCGCGCGCTGGCGATACCGCCCGCGTGGACGAATGTCTGGATCTGTGCGGCGGAGAACGGTCATCTCCAGGCCACCGGGCGCGACGCGCGTGGCCGCAAGCAGTACCGCTATCACCCGCGATGGCGTCAGGTCCGCGACGAGACCAAGTACGAGCGGATGCTCTTCTTCGGGAAGGCGCTGCCGCTGATCCGCGGCCAGGTCGAAGCCGACCTGGCGCGATCGGGGATGCCGCGGGAACGCGTCCTCGCGACGGTCGTGCGCCTCCTCGAAGCGACGCTGATGCGCGTCGGCAACGAGGAATACGCCCGCGCCAATCACTCCTTCGGGCTGACGACGCTCACCGATCGCCACGTCGACGTCGACGGCAGCCGGATCCGCTTCCACTTCCGCGGCAAGAGCGGCAAGGCGCACGACATCACGCTGAGCGACCGGAAGATCGCGCGGCTGGTGCATCGCTGCCGCGATCTTCCGGGCCAGCATCTCTTCCAGTATCTCGACGAGAGCGGGACGCCGCAGCCGGTCGAGTCGGCTGACGTGAACGAGTACCTGCGCACGATCACCGGTCAGGATTTTACCGCGAAGGATTTCAGGACCTGGGCCGGAACCCTTCTCGCCGCACAGCAGCTGAGGTCACCCCCTCCACCTGCCGACGAAGCGGAACCTGGCGCGGCGCCCGCTCCAGCGCTCGGCGTCGCGATTGCGTCGGTCGCAGCGCGTCTCGGCAATACGGTCGCGGTGTGCCGCAAGAGTTACATCCACCCCGCGGTGCTGCAGGCCTACCGTGAACCTGAGCTGCGTGATCGATGGATTCGCGAATGTGAGCGCGGCGAATCTGCCGACCATCTCGCGCGCGATGAAAGCGCGCTGGTGCGCTATCTCGCCGAGTGCAGCGCCAGTTGAGAGGTATCCGCTCAGAGCACCATCGTTCGCCGCGTGATCGTCACATCGGTTGGCACGAACGGCTTGCTCATCAAGGTTGCGGGTCGCGGTGGCAGTGGCCCCGACGACGTCGCAGGGAGACCGCTCGTCGCAGAAAGAATATTGATGGTGACAGGTCCCGCGGCGTGTACCGTGAACCAGAGGTCGAGCCCATCGGCCGGTACGCCGAAGTATCGGAGGATGTCGCCGTTGGCGCCGGGATGATACTGCGGCCGGTAGCGATCGTTCCTTCCATTGGCAAGAACCCGTCCGTTGATCGTCATGTCGCTCACGGCGACGGTGGTATCGACGGCGAGCTCGATCGATTCGCCGGGAGCCGCTTGCGGCAGGTGCAGATGTACGCGCCGACCGTTGGCCTCGACTGCAGTGGTTGCCGTGCCGGCAGGCGTTGAATCCGGTGGCGTTGACGTCGCTGCGTGTGACAGGAGTTGCATACCCGCGGGGGCGACCCCCCATCCATCGAACGCGCGCCGCACCGGGTGATCGAGAGCCGTCGAGGTCCACTGATCGGCACGGCGATCAAGCGTGACCCACCATGCCTGTCCGCTGGCGGCGTCGTGCAGGTAGAGCAGCGAATCGGGATCCTTTCGCGATGCGGTGAATCCTGACGTCACTTCCGCAACGACGAGCGCCGCGACGCACACGGTGATCGACACCATCACGAGCGATCGCCGCAAACCGCCGGCGAGGCGCAGCGGGAGAATCAGCAGCGTCGCGACCAGCGAGATCAGCAGCGCGCAGAACGCGAGGAGGTTGACGGTGAGCGCCGATTCGAGTGCCACGATGATCGGCGGCCAGAGGACGAGCACGGGAACCGCGGTCAGTGCGATCACGGCTGACGGTCTGTGCTCATGCCGCGTCGCCGCCAGCCATGCCACCGCGCCGATGATGAGTGCCAGCAGCGGCCACGCGGTCATGTACGACGCGCCCGGCAGCGCGAATGCGATCAGCGTGCCGATGATGCCCCACGCGAGCAGTGACGCTGCAGCAAGTTCGAACGCGGTAGTGCGCCTTTCGAATCGCCGGCTCAGGGCAATCGCCACGGCCGCCGTGAAGCCGGCGCACGCCAGGAGATACCAGCCGGCGTTGTATGGATCGCCCTGGAGGATGTCGCCGTAGCCGGGGTGCAGTGGGCGAATCACCGTCCATGCGATCCACGTTCCTGCGGTCGGCACGACAAGGATTGCGATGAAGAGGAGGGCACCCCGACCGATGCCACCGGCCGAGAGCGTGCGTCGGCGCGCGGCAACTCCGATGAGCAGCACGACGAGCAGCATTTCGACAATCGCGATCGGAACGGCGAGCGACGCGTCGTAGCGCACCACGCCGATGATCGGCGCGTTGAAGTAGATCGCGTCGATGGTCCGGACCGGGCCCTGACCGCTCTTTCCCAGCTCGCGTGCCAGCCCCAGCGCATAATCGCCCATGTGCTGCACCACCCGCCGATCGAGCGATGCGATGTCGTCGATTGGGGTGTGGTAGTGGGTGAAGCCGCCGACGTGCGCAAAGTTGAGCGCGCCGACCTCATGGTCCGAATCGAGCCAGATGCTCAGGTCGGTGTCGCTCGGCAGGTGACGGTACACCTCGCCGGTGAGCGAATTGGTGCGGGCATCGTCGACGCCCGCGGCGACTGCGGCGATCAGCGGCGCGTTCCCCGGAGAGGTCTGAAACATGTAGACCGGTCCGGTGTCACCGCGTCCATCGAAGTTGAGCACCGTTCCGACATCCTTCGCCCACGGATGGAGATTGACGAACGCCTCCGCGCCGAGGAGGCCTTCCTCTTCGGCGTCGGAGAAGACGATGATCACGTCGCGTGCGAGCGATGGCGAACTGTGGAGCGCCCGCAACGTCTCAAGGATTGCGGCGACGCCGGCTGCGTCGTCGCCCGCCCCAGGCCCGCGCGGCACGGCGTCGTAGTGCGCGGTGAGGAGGAGCGCGGGACCTGGTGCCGTGCCACGGACTCGGCAGACGACGTTGGCGATCGTGGCCGCGATCGGCCCGTCGAGGGTATTGAAGCCGGTGGCCGATTGGATGTGCACGTCGCCGCAGCCGAGGGCCCGGAGCCGGTCGACGAGATAGTCGCGGATTCTGTCGTGGGGGGCACTTCCCACGGGATGCGGCCCG
This sequence comes from Gemmatimonadales bacterium, assembly GCA_036501385.1. GTDB lineage: Bacteria > Gemmatimonadota > Gemmatimonadetes > Gemmatimonadales > GWC2-71-9 > Palsa-1233. Next base: position 19,617 of record DASYAK010000027.1, read on the forward strand.
GCGGCGATGACCCGCAGGTCCGCCATTGCCCGTTCTGCCGAGAATGTCGTCGGCGCCGACGTGGCCGGAACGACGCGCGGCTCACCCGCGCCGGCGAACCCGGCCCAGATCGCGCCGCAGAGAATCAGGAGCGCGACGAATTCTGCGCCGCGCACGCCGCGGACCGGCGTGGCCGGAGTTGCCATGGGTCGCCTTTCTCCCATTGGTGCGACCGTCTGCGCGCTCAGCCAGAGCGCCGCAACCGGTGAAACACGCCGCTACTGCACGCAGGTCGCCGTCGGATCGGGCCTGGGATGATCGACCACGACCCGATGATCGAGGTTGGCGACGTGCTTCGCGAGATCCGCCAGGAACTTGTCGACCTGCGCCATCCTGGTGTAGTCGATGTACTGCGGCTCGTCGGTGAGCTGGTGATAGTCGGCATGACCGCCGGTGGTGAAGAACGCGATCGGAATGCCGTAGCGCGCGTATTCGGCGTGATCGCTGCGGCAATAGATCTGCTGCGGGTGATGGGAAGCATCCATCGAGTAATCGAAGTGGAGGCCGTGCGCACCGGTCTTGTTCACCGATTCCACCAGGTCACCAAGCTCGGTGGAAAGGCGCCGCGAGCCGACCGCCTGCAGATACCCCGGGCCGCCGTGCAGGAGCGTGCCGCTGATGCTCTTGCCGGTCTCGTCGTTGGCGCCCCCGCGTCCCACCATGTCCATGTTGAGCTCGGCGACGATCGAATCGCGCGGCACGGTGGGATGATCGGTAAACCATTCCGAACCCCAGAGTCCTTCCTCTTCTCCGACGTGCCAGACGAAGAGGATCGATCGCTTCGGCTTGACCGGCTGCGCCGCGAAATACTGCGCCAGCTCGAGGACGCTCACGCTTCCCGATCCGTCGTCATCGGCGCCGTTGAATACCGAGTCGACCCGCGCCGACCGGCCGTGGCTTTCGCGCCTTACCGTAGCAAGAATCTCGTTCACCTGCCGCTGCTGCGTCTCGTCGAGCTGCGGGCTCGGGTCGTCGGCGCCGCCTTTGCGGAAGAGATGATCGACGACGTAGATCGAATCGTGCGCCATCGGCTGCATCACGTCGCTGAGATTGAACTCGGCGGCGCTTCCGATGGTGCCGAGGTGATCGTTGTGCGCGCCGATCACGACGTACTCGCCGCGGAGCGCGGGGTCGCTGCCTGGCAGAAGCGCGATCACGTTGCGCGCCGGCTTGTCGAGTCCCGGCGAGACGATGTACCGCAGCGATCCACTCACCGTGCCGCCGGCGGCACCGGCCTCGAGACCGTCGAGCGGACGGCCCATCATCCGCTCGGCCGCCTGGCGCGTCACGTACATGTAGATCAACGCTGTCGACTGGGCGGACCGCATCGCGATGCCAGGTTGGTGATAGGCCTCGCGAGTCGCCTGCGGAATGGCCTCGAGCCCGACGACTGCAATTCCCGCAGCCGACCTGAAGTGGTTGAAGACCTCGGGCCGGGACGGAATCCCCGACGGGTTGGTGGCTGCCGTGACGGTCGACGTGATCACCACGAGTTTCCCTGCCGCCTGTGCCGTCGTGATCACCGAATTCGAATCCGACCATACGCCACCGTAGATCACCGGTACGCCGTCGAGCGGTCGGAGCGACACGCCGGGATCGCGTGGGAGGAAATCGACCCACGGGACGAGCGCCGTGCCGCCCACTGAAATCGTTGATGTGGAATCGAAGATGCGCCGCTCGATCGGTACCGTGACGGTCTGGAAGAAGGTGCCGTCGATGCCGCCCGGAAGCAGGCCGAAGCGCTGCACCTCGTGGGCGATGTACTCGACGCCCTTGACGTTTCCTGCCGTTCCCGTTCTGCGTCCCAGCATCGAATCGGCGGCGAAGATAAAGAGCCTGGTGCGCAGGTCGGCTGCCGTAATTGCGGCGGTGGTCGGCGTCGGGGTGTGCGTGGCGGGAAGGAGCAGCGCCGCCCACGGATCGGCCGCACGCGAGACCGGTCGGGGATGAGTCGCGGGCTGTGCCTGCGCCGCAAGGACCGCGGGAGCGAGCAGCACAGAGGCCAGGGCGAGAAGAAGATGACGAATGGACATCGAGCGGTTTCCCCGAACGGAACGGATGAACGACGGAAGGATTCGCATGGCGGGCCTGACGCCGAAACCGTGGCTCTGGTTTCGGCGCCAGTCAGTAGCCGGTTATGTCACACCCTGAGGTGATCGGCGCGCCACGCCTTGACCATCCGCTTGATGGCATCGCGATCGTGAATCCGCTGGTCGAGCACGGCCCGGGCGAGATCGGGGAGCTCGCTGTCGGACGCAAAGCGGAGGGCGGCGAACTGGTCCCGCGTAAACTCGGGAATCCGGTTCCGCAGGTCATCGGGAAAGAGCCGTTCGAACCGCAGCTGCTCTTCGAGGCGGATGACGCGATCCTGCACCGTGGTCGCGAAGCGACGGACGGTGAGAAAGAGCGCCACAAGGGCGAAGGAGACGAGGACGCCGACGATATTATCGAGGACCGGATTGCGGATCGCCATCACGATCGAGTAGATCAGGTTGATCAGGAAGATCGGCCCGGCGACGAAATGAAAGAGCGGAACGTACCGGGCGTGATTGCTCATGTCCTGCGAAGGGGGATGGCTCATGCTCAGCTCGCCGGGAAGTAGTGGCAGCCCGCCTGCTGCGCCTGCAGCACCGCGAAGAAGCCGGAAGGTTGCAGGATCACGCCGGGGACCAGCATCTCGATCGTCTTCTTGCGGGCGTCGTCATTCGACAGCTTGTCCGCCTTTTTCACCATCGCCACCATCCCGCCGAAGGCGAGATTGCACGCCAGCACGATCCCGCCCGCGGCAACGAATGCCGGGATGTTGTAGTCGGCCATCGCCGTCGGCGCCCCGGCTTGCACGCCGCTGACCGGGTTCACCGTCGTCCACTTCTTCGTCTTGTCATCCTTGATCTTGTTCTCCTTGCCGCACTTGAAGCGTTCCCAGAAGGCGTCATTCATCACCAGGGGAATCGCCTCGTGCCGGAAGACGACGACGGCGCTCAGGTCGTGCGCATTGCCGCCGTAGACATCCAGGTACTCCTTGCGCCATGCCTGGGCGCGGAACATCGCGGCGCCGTCGGCGAGGCCGGGAGAATCGAAGACTGCGCGCATCTTGCCGGTGACCCGGTCGGCCCAGGTCATGTCCCATTTCGTGCTGACCGGCCGTGGCATGGAGTCAGCCGGTGCGCGCCCGGGAAGCGGGATACCGGCGCCAGCCGCAACGCCTCCGGCGCCGAGCCAGCTGAGAAAGTCACGGCGGGGAGTGGTCATGGGCATCTCGATCGATGGAGGGTGACGGCGTGCTCCATCAAGTATATCGCGTCCGGGGACCGGCGCGGTCCTATCCCCGGCGATATCGCAACGCCTGATCGAGATAGGGGTCCCCGACGGGAAGCGTCGCGAGCCGTCTGGAGCGGACGGTTGCCACCGCGACCAGTGCCGCGCCGACAGCAACGAGAGCGACCAGGTCAATCAGGCGAACGGCGGGAACGCGGCTCGTCGCCGGCCTGATCATCCAGAAGACGTTGGCCAGGTATGCCGCCACAATCCAGACTCCCGCCGCGGCCAGGACGCCGCGGCTCCGCTTGGCGCGCCGGAAGAGAAAGAGGACGAACGGCACCGCCAGCGCTGCAGCGAAGGTGACGCCGGCCAGCACGCCCCATCCGCCGGTCGCGCGGGTCCGGTACCACGCCGCTTCGACCGGGATGTCACCGATCCAGATGATGAGGAATTGCGAGAAAGAGAAGTAGGCCCAGAGAATGACGAAGGTGAACAGCAACGTCGCCAGCGCACTGCCATGATCTGCCGTGATCGTGTTGCGCCATGAATTCGTCGTCGTCGATCCGCCGAACGCGAGGATGGCGATCATGGCGAGCGCCGCCACGATTCCTCCGACCAGCACCAGTGCGCCGTAGATGGTGGAATACCAATCGGGCTCGAGCGACATCGTCCAGTCGAACGCGGCCAGGGTTCCGGTGAGGGTGACGACGATGAGGCCGACGACGCTGATCCGCCGGAGCGCGTGCGTCGCGTGGACGATCCCGCTCGCCGACGCACCGTCCTGGTACAATGCCCAGCGGCGCAATCGCTCGGCGATCCACGCCCAGAGGGCGAGATAGATCATGCCGCGAATCGCGAAGAACTGGGGCGACAGCCAGATACCGTGATGCACCGTCACCGAAGGATTTGCCCACGGATAGAGCCATGGTGCACCGACCAGTAATGGCACGCCGAGCACGGCGAGGGCGGGGAACGGCGCGGTGATCATCAGCCCGAAGCGGCGCAGCACGACGAACCACTGCGCGCCGACCAGGTGGCTCATCATCACTTGCAGCAGCGCGCCGATCATGATCGTCGCGGCCGCCATGAACGCCACCAGGTACGCCGACATCGCGGCGCGAGGATCGGCGGCGAAGCCGACCACCCAGAGCACCGCGGCGGCGATCGCAACGACTGCCGCGGCCGGGGCCGTCATTGCGGCCCGCGGGCATTGGCGCGCCGCTCGAGCCCCGCGAGATAGGCGATCACCGCGCGCCGATCGCCCTGGTCGAGGGCATCGCCAAAGCTCGGCATGCGGCCGTCGCCCTGTGCGACGATCGAGTCGAGTCGTCCCGGCGCGAGTGCGCGGACAGCGGGAGTGAGGAGTGAACCGGGTTGCGGCGGATCCATGTCGGAGGCGACCACGCTGATGCCATCGGCACGATCGCCATGGCACACCGCGCAGTAGATCCGGTACCGCGATCGGCCGCGCGCAGTGTCCGGAAGTGTGGCGGAGGTGTCGACCTCGCGCGGCACCGTTCCCGCGGGCGCCAGTTGCATCGCCTTGCCGTCGCGAAAGAAGCTGCTCGCGCCATAGCTCTCGTAGTGCGGCGTGGTTCGCATCCTGTTCCAGTCCCATCCCGTTCCGAGTGCCTTGCCGCACGCGGCGAAAACGACCGCGGCCGCGGATGGGAGCACGATCCTGGATACCGCGATGCGCGATCTCATGCCAGCTGCGCCCGGCCGACGCGGCGCGCGCCAGCCGACTCGAGGAGTCCGGCGGCAGCATCGGCGGCGGCGTCGTCGTCGATGCCGACGCTGATCCAGAAGCGATTGGTGGTGACGTGCTCGAATCCCTCGATCTCGTCGATGGGCGCCCAGAGTCGCGGATATCGGAGAATGACAAGCCATCCGATGAACACCGCGAGCGCGGCGCCGAGGATCGTCGCTTCGAAGGTCACCGGGATGAATGCCGGCAACGGGTGCCGGGGGCGGCCGCCGATGTCGACGGGATACGCGCCGCCAGTCGACCACCATTGCAACGCGAGACCGATCAACCCGCCCACGACCCCGCCCGCTGTTGCAATCCCGGCGATCGGTGGCCGCTCCGGGGCGACGATTGCATCGACCGCAGGGAGGTCCCACGGGCCGTACGACGTCACGTCGCGAAAGCCCGCGCTCGCGAGTTGCCCGAGACCGGCGATCATCGTCCGATCGTCGCCGAACTCGGCGATGACGTGGCGCGCGGGCTGCGGCGTCTTCATCGCGCCGCTCCCGTCGGTGCCGGATCGTGCTGCAGCGCCTGCACCTCGCTGGCCGGAATCGACGGCACCCACCGGAGGAAGGTCAGGAAGAGGAGGCCGAAGAGTCCGATGCTCCCGAGCAGCAGCCCCCAGTCGACCAGGGTCGGCGCATACAGGTGCCAGCTCGATGGCAGGAACGAGCGGTTGAGTGCGCCAGCGATGATCACGAATCGCTCGCACCACATCCCCGCCCAGATGACGACACCGGCCGCGAAGAGAACCCGCGGGTCGCGGCGCAGTCGCGCCGACCAGAAGAGATGCGGCGTCAGGACATTCGCCGCGATCATCGCCCAGAAGACGGCGGCGAACGGTCCTGTCGGCCGGGCAACGAGCATGGCGTACGCTTCGAATCGGTCACCCCCGTACCACGCGATGAACGCTTCGCAGAGATACGAATAGGCGACCAGCAGTCCGGTGGAGAGGAGGAGCATCGCGATGAGCTCGAGATGTCTCGGCGTGATGAGATGCTCCAGCTTGAACGCACGACGCACCGGAATCACCAGCATCAGCACCATCGCGAATCCGGAATAGATCGCGCCGACGACGAAGTACGGCGGGAAGATCGTCGAGTGCCATCCCGGCAGCTGCGTGATCGAGAAATCGAGCGACACGATGCTGTGCACAGACACGACCAGCGGCGTGGCGAGTCCCGCGAGCAGGAGATAACCGAGGCGGTAGCTGCGCCACTCGCGCGCACTGCCGCGCCATCCCAGCGCGAAGACGCCGTAGATCCGCCGCCGCCACGGCTCCGGCGCCATGTCGCGCGCCGCGGCCAGGTCGGGGACGAGGCCCATGTACCAGAAGAGGAGCGACACTGTGAAGTACGTCGTGATCGCGACGACGTCCCATGGAAGCGACGAGAGGTAGTTGGGCCACACTCCTGTCGTGGCAGGATACGGAATCAGCCAGTAGAAAAACCACGGCCGGCCGAGATGCAGGACCGGAAAGAGCATGGCGTTGATCAGCGCGAAGAGCGTCATCGCCTCCGCGAGGCGGTTGATTGACGCGCGCCAGTGCTGGTTGAGGAGCAACAGAAACGCCGAGATGAACGTCCCGGCATGCCCGATCCCGATCCACCAGACGAAGTCGGTGATCCCGTACGCCCACGCCACGGGGATGTTGTTGCCCCAGCTTCCGATTCCGCGAACCACCGTGACACCGGCGGCGATGACGAAGACGACGGTGAAGAGCGCGCACACCGCGAAGAGTGGCCGCCATCCCGGCCGCGGCGTCCAGAGCGGCGCGAGGATCGCGGCCGGGACTGATGGCGCGTCGCTCCGATCGACCGTTTCGTCGCGGCGTTCGAGGATCGCCCGGGCCTTGGCCCGTGCTCGCGCGCGCTCGGCCGCATCGGTCACCATGACCGATGTCACGAGCGGTCCACCTCGTCGCGGCGATCGCGTGCCAGGTAGCGGACTCGCGGCCTCGTGCCCAGTTCGCCGAGCGATGATCGTCCGCGCGGATCATTGAACGATGCGACGATCGGACTCGACGGATCGGTGAGCGACCCGAAGACGATTGCGCCGACCGGGCACGCCTGCTGGCATGCGGTCACGACGGCGCCCGTGCGGGGTGCACCGGCGAGTTCCGCCTCGCGCTGTGCGTGGCGGATCCGCTGGACGCAGAAGGTGCACTTCTCCATCACGCCGCGCGCCCGGACGGTCACGTCGGGATTGCGCCGGAGTTTCGCCAGCTCGTCGTTGGGATCGTTGTAGGCGAGCCAGTTGAAGCGCCGCACCTTGTAGGGGCAGTTGTTGGAACAGAAACGGGTTCCGACGCAGCGATTGTAGACCATCTCGTTGAGTCCGTCGTCGCTGTGCATCGTGGCGGTCACCGGACAGACGTATTCGCACGGTGCGTCTTCGCATTGCTGGCAGAGCATCGGCTGGACGGTGATCGCCGGGTCATCGAGGGAACCGTCGAGATAGCGATCGATCCGGATCCAGTGCATCTCGCGGTGGCGAAGGACACCGGCGCGGCCGACGACCGGGATGTTGTTCTCCGACTGGCACGCGACGACACACGCGCTGCACCCGGTGCAGAGGTCGAGGTCGATCGTCATCGCCCACTGGTCGCGGCCGAGACCGGCGGGGTCTGGCGCAGGTGACTGGTAGAGTGGCAGGGCCGGCCGTTCCGGCGGTGGCGCGCCAGCCGGCGGTCCGATGATCTCGTCGCGCCGCCCCTCGATCGACCAGTGCTGCTGCGTCGTCGCGAGATCCTGATGTCGTCCAGTGCGCGTCAGCGTGAGGTGCTCGACGAATGATGACGCGTTGCTGCGGAGCAGAGTCGCGTTGCATCCGATGCCGCGTTCGACCAGGCCGGTTCCGTTGCGGCCGTAGCCGAGCGCCAGTGAAATCACCCCATCGGCATGGCCGGGGACGACGAGTGCAGGAGCATCGATCACCCCGGCGCTGGTCCGCAACGTGATGACGTCGCCCGATCCGATGCCGATGCGTGTCGACAGCGCCGGCGCGATGAGCGCCGCGTTGTCCCAGGTCAGCCGGGTGGCGGGATCAGGGAGCTCCTGAAGCCAGGCGTTTCCGGCGAAACGGCCATCGTAGACCGCGGCCGACGGCGTGATCGAGAGAAGGAGGCTCGAGGACGATCGGGCCGGCGCCAGGGTCTCGGCCATCGCAAGCAGTGCGCGGTGTGCCACCCGCGGCATCCTCCGCTCGAATGCCGATCCGGGAATGAATCCGAGTTGCAGGACATCGTTGCGGGCGGCGTCGGGATGATAGCGCGCCAGCAGTGCCCGTCCGGTCGCCGATTCCCCGATCAGCAGTGCCAGCAACTCGGCTGCGGTGCGGCCATCGTACATCGGAGCGATCAATGGCTGCACCGTGGAAACGGTCCCGTCCCACGCCCGTCCGTCGCCCCACGACTCCAGGTAGTGTGCTGCGGGCGCGTGCCAGGTCGCGGCGGCAGCGGTTTCGTCGCGGTAATCGCCGAGATAGATCGTGGTACGGATCGCGCTGAACCGGCGGGAGAGATTGTGTGCCGGTGGCGCGCCATAGCACGGATTGGCCGCGGTGATGATCAGCGTGTCGATGTCGCCATCGACGGCGTGGGCGAGTGCGTCGTCGCCACGCGGCAGCGTGTAGTTGTCGATGAACGGCGACGGCGTGTACCAGACGGTCGAGCCGACGTTGCCGAGGCTTTCGTTGAGTGCCGCGGCCATGCCGTGCGCCAAGGGTGGCTGGCGCGGCCCCGCAATCACGATCGACCGGCCACGATGGGCGCGAAGCGCGGCTGCCACGGAGTCGATCCATGCGGTTGTTCGCGGTGGCAGCGCCCGGCTCTCCCCAACCCGCTCGGCCGGCGTTGCCGCGGCAATGGTCGCCAGAAGCGCCGTCGCGACCGATGTGATCTCGTCGGGCGCAACCGCAAGGCGATTGATCGCCATTGTCCCGGTCGGCGACGGAATGGTTTCGGCGACATGGAGGATCGAGGCGGGTTGCCGCCGGCGACGAATTGCCCAGTCGTGTGCATGCCGCAGGCTGAATGGATCGCCGGCGAGAAAGTCGGCGTCGAGCGAGACGATCAGATCGGCCGCGGTGAAGTCGTACTGCGGGATCAGGGGCGCGCCGAACAGCGCTGTCGAGGCGTCGATCGCTCCGTGCGTGGCCAACGGGGCGAAGACGCCGACCCGCGCGTCGGGAAACTCCTGACGGAATCGCGCCAGGAGCGCTGCTTCGAGCGGCGACGAGCTTTGCTCAAGCAGCAGGGAGAGGCCGGCGCCGCGTGCTCCCGTGCGCACGTGAAGCGCGGCAGGATTGCACGCCGCGGCGAGTGCGTCCCACCCGGTCCTGCGGTTGCCGCGCACGCAGTACCGGGCACGATCGGGATCGTAGAGCTGCAGCAGCGACGCCTGATGCTGCGCCCCGGATCCGCCCAAGGTCGCCGGGTGCTCCGGATTCCCGTCGATCTTGATCGGGCGGCCGTCGCGGCTCGTCACCAGCAGCCCGGTCGCCGCGCCGTCGATCGCCATCGATGTGGCGTAATGGAAGTTCGCTGCGGTGATCGGAGACCCGGGCGAATGCACGTACGGAAGGATCGCTTCCGACGGCTCGCGGACGCATCCACTCAGCCCGGCCAGCGCTGCACCGGTGCCAAGCCACGTCGTGAATTCGCGGCGAGTGACTCCCGCCGGCGCGCCGTCGCCGTCGGGTGCTAGCGGTGGCATGTGGAGCAATTGGTGAGAGAACGCACGCGATATTCTCGAATCAGCGGATCGCCACCGGTGCGCCCGTTCCATCCCATCGCGGTCACTAGCGCGAGCGGGCGCAGTGCCGGACCAGGATTGCGATGGCACTCCACGCACCAGTGCATGCTGAGTGACGCCGCCTGCGAGACTACCGGCATCTGGTCGATCCGTCCGTGGCAGGTTTCGCAGGCCACGCCGTGGTCGACGTGCATGGCATGATCGAAGTAGACGAAATCGGGGAGCTGCGTCACGCGAAGCCACCGGATCGGCCGGTCGGTGGCGAGACTGTGGCGCACTGGTGCGAACACGCTCGTCGCGAGCATTGCCGCGCTGTGACACGCGACGCAGGTGGTCGTCGATGGCATCCCGGCCTGCGTCGAGCGCTCGACATCCCGATGGCAGTAGCGACAGTCGATCCCGAGTGCCGTGACATGAAGTGGATGACTGAACGGGACCGGCTGCACGATTGTCCGATGCTCGCCGCGGGCCCACGGCGTGCGAACCCAGACCATGGCGACGATCGGCGCGATCACGGCCGCGGCGACGGCAAGCGCCACGATGCGTCGCGCGATCGGCGTCGCGCGCGGGCCGAACGCGGCCGGCATGTCAGCGCAACCCTTCGAGGTACGCTGCCACGGCCCGCAATTCGTCGCCGCTGAAGAGGCGGAGCGACGGCATCGCGACGCCAGGCTTGAGCGATTGCGCGCTGGTGATCCACGCTTCCATCGTGCCGATGTTGTTGGGCAGTGCGCCGGCCGCGAGCGTCAGCCGCGAGCCGACATGGGTGAGATCGGGGCCGATCGCCCCCGCCGCCGCAGTGCCACGGATCGTGTGGCACACGGCGCAGGGACCGGTGACGACGAGACGACGGCCAGTCAGCGCGGCCGAGTCGCGCGGCTCTGCCGCAGCGTCCGCCTCCGTGGCCACCCAGTCGGCGAACGCAGCCGGTGGCTCGGCCACGACGACGAGCGCCATGTGCGCGTGCTGCGCTCCGCAGTACTCGGCGCACTGGCCGCGGTACACGCCCGGTTGCAGTGCCGTGAATCTGACTTCGGTGGTGTCCCCGGGAATGAGATCGATCTTCCCTTGCAGCTGCGGCACCCAGAAAGTGTGGATCACGTCGTCGGACGTGAGGATGATCCGGGCGGGGCGCCCGACCGCCACGTGAATCTCGTTGGCGGTGTGAAAGGTGCGGCCAGGGACCGGATCGATCCACGCGACGTCCCACCACCATTGATGCGCCGTGACGTGATAGGTCACGGGACTGGCGGTGTCGCTGGCGGGGTAGCGCCGCATCGCGGTCAACGTCATGAGGAAGAGGGCGACGAGGACGACCACCGGAATGATGGCGCCGAACCAGACCACTCCGATTACGGGTCGCGGCGTGAGATCGACAGCGGTGGCGCTCGCATCGCGATGACGTGCGGCCGCCCTGATGAGCACCATGCACACGATCGCGTAGATCACCGCCGACACGACGATCAGCTTCCAGGTGATCGCGGTGATCATCGCGCTCTCATGCGAGGCGGGATCGAACACCGACATCGTTCCGTGGCAGCCCGCGAACGCAGCTGCGCTGGCGGCCGCCACTCCGCGACCAGTCAATCGATGCGCGCGCCGGAACGAAGTGGCTGGCATCGCGCTACCGCAACGTATACACGTAGGCTGCGATGTCGCGTGCCGTCGCGTCGTCGATGCCGAGATTGGGCATCGCCGTGCCCGGGGAAATCGACTGCGGATCGCGAATCCAGCGAACCAGGTTCTCCATCGTGTTGGGCGCATGCCCCGCGATCATCGCCTGTTCCCTGAACCGGACGAGCATCGGCCCCACCCGGCCGTTGGCCGCCGTCGCACCGGGGATGACATGGCACGCGCCGCAGCCGTATCGCTCCACGGCGAGCCGTCCGCGCTGCGCGTCGCCGGCCAGCGCCACGGCCGGCGCGGACCGGCGGGCACAACCTGCAAGGGTTGCTGCGAGGATGAGGACGGTCGCGCGCGTCACTGTGCCACCTCGGCCGATGTGGTTCCCATTGGCGCAACGCGTGGCCTCGCGCCGATCCACGTGTAGAAGAAGACGCAGCCAGCCAGCGCATACAGCAGTCCTCCCGGAATCCACATCAGCAGGCCGGCGAGCTGTTGATCGGCAAGTGCCGCGGCATGTCCGAGCGTGAGTTCCTGCGCCGGATACCACACGCGTGTCGAGCTCGCCAGCAGTGCGCCGAGCGCGCCGCTCTGCATCGCAGTGGCGAGCATGAGGAGCACGGCGATTCCGGCGCCGGCGCGTCGTCCGCCACGTGGCCGGATGGCACAGCGCCAGAGGAGAAATGCAGTCCCGAGCAGCGACAGATGCTCCACCGCGTGGACGGCAGCGTTCTCCAACGCAGCCTGATACCATTGCGGCTGGTGCCACAACCAGAGCGTCGCGGTGTGCGCGAGCCACGCCACCAGCGGCGTCGTCGCCCACAGCCATCCAGTCCGGACCGCGACGGGAAGCCGGTCGCGTTGCCAGCGCACAGCCCGGAACGTCCATGCGAATGCCACCTCGGGACTTCCAAGCAAGACAAGCGGAGGAATCACGGCCACCATGAGAAGGTGCTCCGCCATATGCACGGAGAAGCGCGCATCGGCCAGTGCGTCGAACGGCGCCGACAATGTCGCGATCAGGATCGCGGCACCGGCGGCGAATGATCCCGCGCGCCACCAGGCGATTCCGCGTCCCGTCCCGGCCGCACGCCAGAGACGGCGCACGCCCTCGCCATATGGAAGAACCAGCGCCACGATCGTGATCCACACCGCGGTAGTCATCGGGCGCCCGCGCAGCCGTGCACCACGAGCGACGGGATTGCGAAGAGCACCGTGCCCGCCAGGAAGAGCGAACTCGCCATCAAGCCACCCAGCGCCATGAAGCGCACCCGGCTCGGGACGACAGCCAGTTCAGTGCGTGTCATGGGATACTCGTCGCCGTCGGGCTGCGTCGGATTGGTGCGCCGCACATTGCCGAACGCGATGACGAAGCCGGCTACGCCCAGCGCGATGGTGACGCTCGCGAGCGGGAGGACCGCGGCGACGGGGTGTCCGGACGGCGACGCGCACACGCCGCTTGCCAGCGCGTACCCCGCGAGTTCGGTGAGGCTCCACGCCGCCGGGGCGGCCGCGATACCGAACCAGAGACGACCCTGGGATGGAGACGTCACGGTGCCGTTCATGAGAATCGCGGCGAGAGGTACAGGGTGGTGAACAGGACCAGCCATACCACGTCGACGAAGTGCCAGTAGAGCGCCACCACGCTGACGCCGCCGAAGGCGCCGGCGCGAAAATCTCCGCGCAGCGTGCGGAGCAGCGTGTACCCGATCAGCAGCAGCCCCGCGATGACGTGGAGACCGTGCATCCCGGTCATGACGTAGAAGAGCGAACCGTAGACGTGGGTCTGGGGCAGGAGTTCGCGCAGGCGGCCGGCGTACTCGGCGATCAGGAGTCCGACGAAGACCAGACCGAGCCCCATCGAGATCGACAGCCGGAATGCGAGTGCGCGCACATTGCCGGCGCGGATGGCGCGTTCGGCCGCCGCCATCACCAGGCTGCTCGTCACCAGCGCGACCGTCATCACCACCGGAATCACGAGGGATGGACGCGCGATTCCCGGCGGCGGCCACGCAGTTGCTCGAGTCGCGAGATAGGCGTATGCCGTGATCAGGTAGGCGAAGAAGGCCGCTTCGGTGCCGCAGACGCACGCCATCGCCCACCATCCGGTGTCGTGTCCGGTGCCGGATGCACCTGAAAACAGGTCGCCCGCCGCTCGAAGCGTCGTCGTCATGCTTCGGTCCCGAGCGGATGGAGGTGGATCGGCCACATCCACCGCGTCGCCGCGGCGAACGAGGTCACCGCACCGAGCGCGATTCCGAGCCCGCTCCGCACCAGGAGCGCCGTGCAGAGGCCGAGCAGCGTGAGCGACATGACCAGCGGCCAGACATTCTCCGCCGGCAACTCGATCACGCCGTCGGGCCGGGCGTCGAGCGGTGTGGTCTGCGGCGTGAGCCGCGCTTCGTCGAGCGCGGGGCCGGGCGATACTCCGCCGTCCCAGAGCGGATCGCGGCTCTTGACGATCGGGATGCGAGCGAAGTCGTAGTGCTCCGGTGGCGAGGCGATCGACCATTCGAGCGTATTCGCGCCCCACGGATCGGGACCGGCCACCGCGCCGTGATGCAGCGAACGCAGCAAGTTCGCGAGCGTCAGCGCGGCGCCGCCGATGAAGACGAACGCGCCGATCGTCGACGTGAGGTTCACTCCGTCGAGTCCAAGGCCGGGGAGATATGTGTATACCCGGCGTGCCATCCCGAGCAATCCGGCGATGTGCATCGGAAAGAAGGCGAGGTTGAATCCGGCAAACATCACCCAGAACGAATACCGGCCGACCGTTTCGTCGAGCATTCGTCCTGTCATCTTCGGAAACCAGTAGTAGATCGCGCCAAAGAGCGCGAAGAGCGAGCCGCCGGCGAGGACATAGTGCAGGTGGGCGACCACGAAATAGGTGTCGTGCGCCTGCCAGTCGAACGGGACCACCGCGGTCATCACCCCGCTGATGCCGCCGATCACGAATTGCAGGATGAATCCGATCGCGAACAGCATCGGGGTCCGCAGCACCACGCGTCCGTACCACATCGTCGCCAGCCACGCCGCGATCTGGGCACCGCTCGGCACCGACACGATCATGCTTCCGGCGCTGAAGAATCCCACCGCGATCTGCGGGATCCCCGTCACGAACATGTGATGCACCCAGACGCCGAAGCCGGCCAGTCCCGTTGCGACGGTCGCCAGCGCCACGATGTCGTGTCCCACCATCGGCCGGCGACAGAAGACGGGGATGATCATCGACAGCATTCCCGTCGCGGGGAGAAAGACGATGTACACCCACGGATGACCGAAGATCCAGAAGAGATGCTGCCAGAGCAGCGGCGTCCCTCCCCAGCGCGGATCAAAGAAGACGAAGTGCCAGCGGCGTTCGAGTTCGAGGAAGAGGAGGGCCACGGTAAGCGCCGGCATCGATGCGATCACCGCGATCGACGTCGTGAGCGAACTCCAGAGGAAGAGCGGCATCCGGTCGAGCGACATCCCCGGGGCCCGCAGCCGGAGGATCGTGACGACGAGATTGATCGATCCCACCGTCGTCGCGACGCCGAGAAAGAGGAGGCCGATGGCATAGAAGTCGATATTGTCGCCGGCATCGAACGGCAGCGAGGTGAGCGGGGTGTAGTTGAACCATCCGCCGTCGGGTGCGCGACCGATCAGGAACGCGGCGTAGAGGAAGACGCCGGCGAAGAGAAAGACGTAGTAGCTGAAGGTGTTGAGCCGCGGGAAGGCGAGTTCCCGCGCGCCGATCAGCAGGGGCGTGAGGTAGAACGAGAAGCCCGACAGCACCGGCTGGATGAAGAGGAACATCATCGTGGTGCCGTGCATCGTGAAGAGCTGATTGTATGCCTCGGGCGACAGGAGGTGCGCTTCGGGGCGGGCGAGCTGCAACCGCATCACCGCAGCCTCGAGCCCCCCGAGCACCAGGAAGACGCACGCCGTGACGATGTAGCGGATTCCCAGCGCCTTGTGGTCCACCGTGGTGAGCCACGCCAGCCAGTTCGGTGGGGTTTTCCAGAGCGCCTCGAGCCGCTCGACCTCTGCCGGTTGCGCGTCGAGCGCGGCCGCGGCTGAGCCGGCGGCACTACGATGATCGAGGTGGCCTGCTGAGCGCGAAGCCATGGCGGCGACAACCCGTTGAGAGCACTGGTATGGCCCCGCTCCGGATCTTCTTGCATCCCGGGGTCGCTGGCCAGTTGATAGGACGCTCCAGCGTGGCGCCGATACACGGTGGCCGGGGCCGCGCCCGGTCGGGCATCGGGCGAGGCCGCAATCTGCGACGGGACGGCGCGACCGGTCGATGGCCGCACCTGCGGGCAGCTAGGCATGGATGTAGGCGGGAATCGCGATCACGAACAGCGCCGTGCGGTGGTGAGGGAGAGGAACTCCGCGCTCTCCGGCTGCGGGGAGCGATGGATCAATGGCCGCCGACGTCAGGCTCCGGCGGCGGGAGCGAGCGGCGGTGCGGAATGGCCTTGAGCATGGTGTTCGGAGCGGTCGCCAGCGCCAGGAGGTTGTCGAGCGACACGGTGACCGTCGCAGTCTGCCAGGCGTATCCCTGGTTCACCACGTACGTCGCGCCGGAAATCCACAATGTCGCCTTCGTCCCGCGTGGATCGGCGATCATCGTCGAACGATAGATGATGTGGGTGAACGCGTCGATCATCCCGGCCCGCGCGACCGGCGACGGATACACCGTCCAGTGCTTGCCGTCGGTACTCCGGGCAAGATAGAGCGCGTCGGTGGTACAACTCGTCCCGGTGGGGAACGTGTTGTAGAGCGCCCAATATTCCGAGCGCGCCGGAATCCAGGTGACATCGATGTGCCAGATCGACTGGCCCGGCTGGGCGAGATCGGTTGCGTACGGATCACCCCATGTGATCCCGTCGGACGAGGTGCGCAGTTCGACGTCGGTCACCGGTGCGGTGCACCCTTGCGACCCGGAATTCACCGACCACATCTGCCACGGCGCCTGCGGAGCCCCGTGAATCACCGCCGGCGACACGACCTCGTGACTCGGTTCGGTCACGACCGGCACCGGCGAATCCCAGTGAATGCCGTCGCTGCTTCGCACCAGATCGATGATGTTCTGGTTGCCGACGACCGTGCGGTAGTAGAGCCAGAGCCGGTTGTCGCCGCCGATCGCGATGTCGGGATCCGAGAGGTAGCCGCCGGACGGCGGCAACTCGAGCGGATTGGTCACGCCTGGCGGGACCACCCAGCTGCTTGCATCCATGCTGCGATAAAGCGACGGATTCTCGAATCCGCTGTTGCCACCGGGATACGGCGTGATCGCGAGCCAGAAGCCCGTGGCTGTCCCATGTCCCCGGACCACCGACGGATGCACTGTCTGTCCCGATGACTCGTAGGTTGCCAGCTGGAGCAGCGTCGCCTCATCGAGCGAGGTGGATAGTTGCTCGGTCGGGAAGCAGTCGGCGGGATCGCACGTCGTGGCGTCTGCCGTGGCCATCACCGCGCCGTTGATCCGCAGTTCGAGGATCTGCGCTCCACCGATCGGTCCCATCGTCCAGGTCGTGCTGACGAGTCCGGTCGGGTCACTCACGGCAGTCGCCGCCGGAACAGATCCACCGCCGATCGTCACGACGAATGACACCGGTATCTTGGCGAGCGGCTTCCCGGACGAGTCGGCGACCCGGAACGTGATCGGATTGGGAAGAATGTCTTGCGGATCGGCCTGCTGTGCGTCGCCACCCACGAGCGTGACCTCCGCCGCGACTGGCGGCTTCGGGCTCGACGGCGACGAATCCGAACCGCACGCAATCAGCAGGACTGCGGGCGCCAGATACCAGTGGCGGCTCAGCTTCACGATTCGCTCGTACGGTTGTGAGATGGACGACGGCCGGAACCTTCGGCGCGATTCAATGAATAGCCTGCGATACATCACTGCGCAAGCCGCTCGCGGCGCGGACTTCGCCCTGATCCGCGTTGCGGCGGTGCGACAACGTGTGGCAGTTTCTCGGCGGTTGCCGGCACTCGCGTTCGGGCCGCGAGTAACTTCAGGGTGTCTGAAAGCCTCCACATTAACGGGACCTGTCAATGCGCACTCGTCATCTCATTGTCATCGAGTTGCTCACCGCGCTCCTCCTTCCCGGCGCTCTGTTCGCGCAGGGGACCGAGCGCTTTCAGTCTCTCGATGATGCGATACAGGCGACCGCAACCCTTGCGGGGCGCGGTGGCCCAGCGGGCCTGACCTGGATCGAGGGCGGTGCGCGATACGCCTATGCCGGCCGGAACGGCACGTTCACGGTGATCCACGCGTATCAACCGCTCACCGGTGCCGATACCGTCCTCTTCACCAACGAAGGGCTGGTCTATCCAGGAACCAGCCGTCCATTTGCGTATCAGTCGTTCCAGTGGGCCCGCGATTTCAAGCACCTCGTCTTCCAGACCGATTTTCAGCCGCTCTACCGCCGCTCCGGCGTCTCCGACTACTACGTCTATTCGCTCGCCGACAAAGCGCTTCAGCTCGCGGCCAAGGGAGCGCGCACCGCTGAACTTTCTCCCGACGGATTGATGCTTGGTGTTGAACGCGGCGGTGACATGTACGTCGACGATCTCGTCACGCACGCCGAGCGGCGGTTGACCAGTGACGCCAGCACGCTGGTCTACAACGGGCACTTCGACTGGGTCTATGAAGAAGAGTTCGGGCTCGCCCAGGCCTGGAACTGGTCCCCGGATTCCCGGCACGTCGCCTTCTGGCAGATCAACGAGTCGCCCGAGCCAGTCATCCAGCTTTCCGATTACTCGGGATCTCATCCGGAATGGGACCAGCTGCGGATCCCGCAGCCCGGCGACTCGAATCCGCGGGCGCGGGTCGGTGTCGTCGACGTGAAGACCGGCACTCGCGTCTGGCTCGACCCCGATGAGCGCGGCGACTTCTACATCCCGCGGATCTACTGGACCTCGCGGCCCGACACCCTGGCGATGATCACCCTCGACCGGGCCCAGCAGTCGATGAAGCTCTACTTCTTCGACGTCAACACCGGTGGCCACCGCCTGGTGATGAGCGAGACATCGAAAACCTGGATCGACGTCTACGATTTCTACGCCGGGATCCAGGACATGATGTCGTTCCCGGAACATTCGCACGAGTTCTTCTGGATCTCCGATCGCGACGGGTGGCAGCACGTCTATCGGTACGACTATTCGGGGAAGGAGATCAATCAGGTGACCCACGGCGCGTGGAGCGTGACGCGTATCGAGGGCGCCGACCCGCAGTCGCAGACGATGTATTACTCATCGACCGAAGTCTCGCCGCTCCAGCGCCAGCTCTACGCCATTCACTTCGACGGCACCGGAGCGCGCCGACTCACCGCCGAAGAGGGCACCCACGCCATCGACATGTCGCCCGATGCCCGGTACTACCTCGACAGCTGGTCGTCGACCACGGTGCCACGCCACGTGGCGCTCCGCACCACCGCCGATGGCGGCCGCACCATCCGGACGATCGAGGAGAACGCCCCCGTCTCCCAGTGGGTGGCGACGCATGCGTACTCGCCCACGTTGCTGATGAACTTCACCACCAGCGACAGCGTCAAGATCGATTTCTCGATGGTCAAGCCGGTGCCATTCGATCCGTCACGCAAATACCCGGTGATTTTCGCGGTGTATGGCGGTCCGGGATCGCAGGGCGTCTACGACCAGTTCAACACCAGCACGCAGCAGCAATGGCTGGCGCAACAGGGGTACATCGTCGTCAACGTGAACAACCGCGGGACCAACAACTACGGCAGCGCCTTCATGAAGGTGGTCTACCAGAATCTCGGCCGGTACGAAAGCCACGACTTTGCCGAGACGGCGCGATTTCTCGCGACGCTGCCGTACGTCGACGCGAAGCGGATCGGGATCATGGGGACGAGTTATGGCGGGTACAGCACGGTGTACACCATGGAGATGTATCCCGACCTCTTCACCGCGGGAGTAGCTAATTCTGCCGTCACCGACTGGCGGCTCTACGACACGATCTATACCGAGCGCTACATGGGCCTGCTGGGCGACAACGCAGCGGGCTACCAGGCGAGCTCGGCGGTGGCGAACGCGCCGAAGCTGCAAGGACACCTGCTGGTGATCCACTCGATGCTCGACGACAACGTCCATCCGCAGAACACCATGCAGTTCCTGACGGCGCTCACCGCGGCGGGTAAGGACGTCGACCTTCGGATCTATCCTCCCGGCCATCACGGCGCGGCGTATGACATGCAGAGCTACCTGCTGATCAGCCGGAACACCTTCGAGTACCTGGCGAAGTATCTGCAGCCGAGCGCGATCCCCTGACGAGGGACGTGAGGACTGGTCCCGCGACTATCGCGCGAACACCACCGCGAGCACCGTCGCAACCGCCCAAGTGCCGATCGCCGTCGCCCACGCCTGGTTGCGAGTGGCCTTGCCGGCGACCTGGATTCCGATTGCCATCAGCACGACGCCCCACAGCAGCGTGAGGTCGAGGCGCGCGGCGAGCGCGATAACCTTGGCGCCGGCGTTCGCGCCGAGCAGGAGACCGGGTCCGACCGAAATCTGCGCTGCGTTGATGATCGAACCTTCGGGACGCAGCATTGCGATCACGGCGCTGGCGATGTTGCCGATCAGCCGTGGAAAGAATGAAAACGTCGCGACCATGAGTGCCACCGTCCCGATCGCCGGAACTTTCGCGATCTTGCCGACGATCCACAGAATCAGGCCGGTGATGAACGGCCCGATCAGATAGAAGATGAGCAGGACGAGCGACGAAAGTGTCTTGGCAAACTTGGTGGCTGCCTCGACTCGTTCCGCCGGAATCTGTCCGCTGGCGACCTGCTTCGCGATTGCCGCGCTGGTGATCGCGTCGAGCGCGTCCTGCATCAGCCCCCTGGTCGCCAGCCAGACGATCACGCCAAGCACCACCAGCGCGACGTACACCAGGCCGAATTCCCCGTTCCGCCGTCGCGCGAACACCGCCCGCGGCGCGTAGAAGATCTCCAGGAGATCGGCGGCGCCGGGCTTGCCTGCGGCTTCGTCGGTGGCCGGATGGGTCATCGGATGGCTCCGTGGGTTCAGGAAATCTGGATGCAATGCGCGGTCCTGATGATGTTCTACTCGCCGATCGCCGGTTCCGCAATCTCATCGCCGCGCGGGACAATATGGGGCGACTGGTTGAGCAGCCGGGCACAGGTGTTCCACCGCAGGATGGCGTCGTCGTCGCCCGCTGGACGAATCGCCTCGGCGCGCTGGTAGCGCTCCATCGCTTCACGCAGCCCCTCGTACGCCGAGAAGCGCGAACCGGGGACGCGGTGATTGAGCTCGGCGAGGGCGAGCCGTTCGGCGATCAACCCCGCGTAGTACTCCTTGTCGTATGCGCCGGTGAGCTGGGCAAGCGTCTCACGGGCGCGCCGGACCGCGCCGGCGTCGGCGCCGAACTGATCGGTCTCGGCGAGCAGTCGAGTCCGCAGCGCGCCCTGATGGCCGGGGTCGACGGCCGCGATATCCCAGCAGATGCTTTCCGCGGCCCACGGTTGATTGAGGAGCCGGTATTGCTCGGCCTTGTCGAGCGCTGCTCCGACGCCGGCCGGGGTGAGACGCTTGAGTTCGAACACGATCGCCTCCGGAAGACCCGATCAGGAAAAGCCGGCGCTCAGCCGGTGCGCGGAGAACCGCGCACCAGCCGCACCAGGGCCTTGAGCGGATCATAGTAACGATCGACCACGCGTTCCTTGAGCGGAATGATCGCGTTGTCGGTGATGATGATCCCTTCGGGACAGACAGTCGTGCAGCACTTGGTGATGTTGCAGTACCCGATGCCGTGTGCTTCGCGCAGTTCGCCGATCCGGTCGGCGGTGTCGAGCGGGTGCATCTCGAGCGCCGCCGCATGCACCAGGAATCGAGGCCCGATGAACGTCTCCTGCCGCTGGTGGTCGCGCAACACGTGGCAGACGTCCTGGCAGAGGAAGCACTCGATGCACTTGCGAAACTCCTGCACCCGGTCGACATCGCGCTGCTGCATCCGCCAGGTGCCGTCTGGCGCGTCGGGAGCGCGCGGCTGGAACGGTGCGATGCCCTGCTTGACACGAAAGTTCCACGACACATCGGTGACGAGGTCGCGGATGTGCGGGAAGGTGCGCATCGGCTCGATCGTGACCGGCCGTTCGAGGTCGAGCTCACTCAGGCGGGTCATGCACATGAGCCGCGGCTTGCCGTTGATCTCGGCCGAGCACGAACCGCATTTTCCGGCCTTGCAGTTCCAGCGGCACGCAAGATCGCTCGCCTGCTCCGCCTGAATCTGATGAACGGCGTCGAGCACCACCATGCCGTCGACCACGCTGGCCTGGTAGTCATGGAAGTCGCCGGCATTGTCGGCGCCGCGCCAGATCCGGAAGGTGGCCGTGGTCACGATTTCTGCTCCTCGATGATCTGCTGCAGTTCCACCGGAATCGCGGGCACCGGCTGGTGCGTCAGCTGCATCCCGCCATCGGTGCCTTTCGACACCACGATGTTGTACCCTGCCGCCGCCGGGTCCTTGTCAGGATAATCGTCGCGGAAGTGGCCGCCGCGACTCTCGCGCCGCTCCAGTGCCGCGCGGGCGATCGCCTCGGAGATTGTCAGGAGATTCGGCAGATCGAGGGCGGTGTGCCACCCGGGATTGTATTCGCGGTTGCCGATCACGGCCACCGACGCGGCGCGCTGGCGCAGCGATCCGAGCCGGTCCAGCGCCTCGCGCAGGTCGTCTTCCCGGCGCACGATCCCGACCAGGTTCTGCATCATTCCCTGCAATTCGTGCTGGACATGGAATGGCTCATCGCCCCCGGTTCGCTCGAACGGGGCCAGTGCCGCGCGCGCCGTCTCATCCACGAAAGCCGGATCGATCGGTGCCGGCTGATGTCGCGTCGCAAAAGACGCAGCGTGTTGGCCGGCGCGCTTGCCGAAGACGAGGAGATCGGAGAGCGAATTGCCGCCGAGGCGGTTGGCGCCGTGCAGCCCCGCGGCGCATTCGCCGGCAGCGAAGAGACCGTGGACGGTGGTCATCTGCGTGTCGCCGTCGACGCGGATTCCACCCATCATGTAGTGTGTCGTCGGGCCGATCTCCATCGCCTCCTTCGTGATGTCGATGTCGGCCAGCTGCTTGAACTGATGGTACATGCTCGGCAGCTTCTTCTTGATGTGCTCGGCGGCGTTGGGAATCCTGTCCTTGATCCAGGCAATGTCGAGATAGACTCCGCCATGGGGCGATCCGCGTCCGGCGCGTACTTCGCGCATGATGCAGCGCGCCACATGGTCGCGCGTCAGCAGCTCGGGCGGACGGCGGGCGCTCTTGTCGCCCTGGACATAACGCCATCCTTCGTCGGGCGTATCCGCGGTCTGGCTGCGATAGTTCTCGGGGATGTCGTCGAACATGAAGCGACGACCCTCGCTGTTGCGCAGCACGCCGCCCTCGCCGCGGACTCCTTCCGTCACGAGCAATCCCTTCACGCTCGGCGGCCAGACCATCCCGGTGGGATGGAACTGCACGAACTCCATATCCTGCAGCGCCGCCCCGGCCCGGTAGGCGAGCGCCAGCCCGTCGCCGGTGTACTCCCAGCTGTTGCTCGTCACGCTGAAGGCGCGGCCCACGCCGCCGGTGGCGAGGACGATCGCGCGCGCGCGAAAGATCCTGAACCGCCCGCGCTCGCGATCGTAGGCAAACGCGCCGGCCACCCGCTCGCCATCGATCAGGAGCGCCAGGACGGTCACTTCCATGTGCACGTCGATGCCACGGTGAATGGCGTGGTCCTGCAGCGTGCGGATCATCTCGAGTCCGGTGCGGTCGCCCACGTGCGCGAGGCGCGGATAGCGGTGCCCGCCGAAGTTGCGTTGCAGGATCCGTCCGTCGGGAGTCCGGTCGAACACGGCGCCCCACGCTTCGAGTTCGCGCACGCGATCGGGAGCTTCCTTGGCGTGCAGTTCGGCCATGCGCCAGTTGTTGAGGTACTGGCCGCCGCGCATCGTGTCGGCGAAGTGCACCCGCCAGTTGTCACGGTCGTCGACATTGGCGAGCGCCGCGGCGACGCCCCCTTCCGCCATCACCGTGTGCGCCTTGCCGAGGAGCGACTTCGTCACCATGCCGACGCGCGCGCCGCTGGCGGCTGCCTCGATCGCCGCGCGAAGACCGGCGCCGCCGGCACCGATCACCAGGACGTCATGCGTGAGCGTTTCGATATTGCTCGTCCCCGACATCAGATGATTCTCCAGTCGGTCCAGATTCCCATCGAGCAGAGGCGGATGTAGAGGTCGGCGAACGCCACCATCACCAGCGACAGTCGCGCCCACTGCATGTGATAGCGGTTGAAGCACGAGGCACAGTCGTACATCGCCCGCCGCACTGGCCGCTCGGAAATGCGGTCGAGCACACCGCCGACGAGGTGCCTGAGCGAATGGCACCCGAGCGTGTATCCGCCGAGGAGGACGACGTTCGTCGCGAGTACGATCGTTCCCACGCCAATCCCGAACGTCACGTGGCCTGCGGCGTCGGTAAACCAGAGCGCGTCCCATACGTCGTGCAGCAGGATGAGCAGGAAGAGCACCGCGAGGTACATGAAGTACCGATGGACGTTCTGTAGAATCAGCGGGAAGTGTCGCTCGCCGAGATAGGAAGAGCGCGGCTCACCGACGGCGCAGGCCGGCGGGTCGGCCCAGAAGGACTTGTAATAGGCGCCGCGATAGTAGTAGCAGGTGAAGCGGAATCCGCCGGGGGCCCAGAGGATCAGCATCGCCGGAGAGAACAGGAGCCACGCCGGCCACCATCCCGGCTTCGGTCCCAGCAGCGCATGCGGAGAACTGCCGAAGAGTTCGGGCGAATAGAACGGCGAGAGGTACGGGCCGTAGCTGTAGTGGGTCCCCTGCAGCGCCGCCCAGGTGGAGTAGACAATGAACCCGCTGAACAGGAGAAAGATCGCGGCCGGCGACGCCCACCAGGCGTCGGTCCGCATGGTTTCCCCGAAGCGGCGCGGCGCGATCGGGAGCGGCGCGTGGGCCATGAGCGGAAGTTCCTGCAGTTGGGGGATGCTGCAAGTAGGGTGCGCCCCGCACGAAGTGCAAGAGCGCCCCCGTTCTGCTTCCGCGTCTGGCCGGTCTACGTCACGACTTGGGCGGCTTGCTTCCGGGTGCCACGCGCACCCGAAGCCGGACCGGATTCGCCAGGTCGCCGGTGGGCGTGCCGCTGGTGGTGAAGACGTACAGGGCGTCGGCTCGCGGCGTGATGCTGTACAGCGACTCCCCCGCAGCGCTTTCTCCGCCCAGGATCGGCTCGATCAATGGCGGCTGCACGCTCGACAGCAGCGGTTTCAGTGCCAGCTGGATCGATTCACCCTCGAGCTCAGCGCGGTAGGTGACGCCCTTGGCGAGAAAGACCCGGACCGGTTCGCCGACCGGAGCATTGAAGGTGTGGTCGAGTACCAGCGCCGCCGAATGGCGCTGGACATCGTTGCTGTCCTGCGCCCGCGCCCCTGCTGGCGCGATCGTTCCTGCGGCGAGCAGCGCGAAGATTCCCCAGGTGGTGCGCATGGTGCCTCCGTTTCAATTCAGGATGACGCCATGTGACGCCCTGCCGACACGTGCCGATTGCGGCGGCACCGCGCCCGATCGCCGCAATCGCCGCGTCGCACTGAAATGACTCCGCGTTCGCATTGGAACGGGCGTGCACCCAGTTCCGCAGGCGCCCCGCCAGTTGCATTGTTCATCAGTCCGTTCGATCATCGTTCCCCTGGGGAGATGCATCATGCTCACGGCTCGCCGCCGCATCCGTCTCTGCTGTCTTGCGCTTGTCTCGCTGCTGGTGGCGGCAGTCCCGATCACAGCCCAGGGAATCCCCGCTCGCCTCACCGACTCCGAATTCTGGACGATGATGGCCGATTTTTCGGAGCCCGACGGCTACTTCCGTTCGGAGAACTTTCTCTCCAATGAAACCGGATTCCAGGGCGTCATTCCCGAATTACAGCAGACGGTGCGTCCAGGAGGCGTCTACTTCGGCGTCGGTCCGGAGCAGAACTTCACATACCTGGTCGCAGTGCATCCCGCGATGGCGTTCATCATCGACATACGACATCAGAACGCGGTGCAGCATCTGCTGTACAAGGCGTTGATGGAACTGTACGACAACCGCGTCGACTTTCTCTGCCGGCTCTTCTCACGCCCCCGGCCGGCCGGCCTCGCCCCGGGGGCCACGGTCGATGCGATCTTCGCCGCAGTGGACGCAGCTCCCCGCGACAGCATGCTCTATTACCAGACTCTCGCGGCGGTCAAGGATCACCTGGAGAAAGACCATCACTTCACCCTGAGTCCCGTAGAAATTCAGTTGCTGGAGCACAACTTCGACGTCTTCTACGAGGCCGGCCCGGAGTTGTCGTACAATTTCAACGCTGGCGCCGGCGGTGGCTTCGGTGGCCGGGGGCGGGGAATGCCCAACTACACCGACCTCATGGTCGCAACCGACAACGCCCAGACGCAGCGCAGCTATCTCGCGACCGAGGCCAACTATCAGCTGGTCCGCGACATGGAACTCCGCAATCTGATCGTGCCGCTCACCGGCAACTTCGCCGGCCCCAAGGCGATCCGCGCGGCCGGCGACTACGTCCGGGCGCACGGGGCCGTGGTGACGGTTTTCTACACGTCGAATGTGGAGCAGTATCTCTTTCAGGATGGGATCTGGGCTGACTTCGCGAGAAACGTCGCCACGTTGCCGCTCGACTCGACCAGCACGTTCATCCGATCGGGCGGCGGTGCGCGGGGCTACGGCGGCGGGATGCGTTCGTCATTGCTGCAATCGATCACGGCGCTCCTCGCGACGTTCAACGGCGGCAAGATTTCAACCTGGCAGGACGTTCTGGAATCGTCCCACTAGCGCAGGACCCGGTCGACGAACCCGGTGACCGCGTCGATAAACGTGGGCGTGGTGGTTTCGAGCAGCGCGGCATGGTCGCCGTACTTCAGCGTGACGCGACTCTTGTCGCGGGTCCCGAGGCGAGCGTAGAGCCGGGCCAGCGCGGCCGCGGGAATCGACGGATCGCGTTCTCCCTGGATGAGCAGCGTCGGCACCAGCACGCGCGCCGGGTCGAGCGCATTCCATTCATCGAAACGACGCCAGTCGGTCCGGATCGGATCGTCGGCGAGCGCCGCGGCGACGTAGGCCTCGATGGTTGCCTTCGACGTCACGGCCGGCGAGATGAAGTCCGATGCCGCGTCGGCCGCGGTGTTCCGTTCGCGAGGTGGCACTTGGGGGTCACCGCCCGACGGGAAGCGGTCGTCGGGGTCGAGCGGATAGCCATACAGGATCAGCCCGGCAATCCGGTCGGGATGTCGCTGCGCCGCCAGCTGTGACACCAGCGATCCATTCGACCATCCCAAGAGCACTGGACGTTTGGGCATCGGCGCCGTCGCGGCAATCCACCCCAGCACCTCGTTCACGTCATCCGCGGCGCGGTCGGGAGTGAGCCATCCCGTCTCGTCGCGCGGCGAACCGCCGTAGCCTCGCAAATCGACGGCGTACGCGGCGTAACCTCGCGCCGCCAGCCCGGCGAGCACTGAGCGCGATTCGCCCGGAACCTGGAGGTCGAAGTCGGGGCGCGAACTCCAGGTAACTCCGTGCACCAGCAGAATTGCGCCGCGTGGGTGTTGCGGGCGACGGGCCCACACGGCGAGCGGTTCACCGTCGATGGTTACCGTCAG
The DNA here is from genome assembly GCA_036501385.1 of Gemmatimonadales bacterium. Taxonomy (GTDB): domain Bacteria; phylum Gemmatimonadota; class Gemmatimonadetes; order Gemmatimonadales; family GWC2-71-9; genus Palsa-1233. The sequence goes on from DASYAK010000027.1 coordinate 46,719, forward strand.
ATGCTCGAGTCGCGGGGCGGCATCCTGCGCGCGGGCCGGTGCGGGTGCAGGGGCGATGATGCCGAAGAGAAGGACGACGCCGCGTCCAGTCATTTGACGCTCAGCGCCTCGGGATCACGCTGATCGATCCGTTGTTCTCCAGCATCGCGCAGTGGACCTCTTCCACGGCGGAGCATCCCGCCTGGCGCAGCGCCGCGTTCAACTCGTGGTGGGTCATTCTCGCGTCGGTCATGACGCTCTCAAAGAGCTTCCCGTTGTGGATCAGGACCTGCGGCCGTCCCTCCACCAGCGCCTCGATGCGCTTGTTCCGGAAGGTCAGCAACGCCACGAGATAGTTCACCGCGATCAGGGTCGACGCAGCGATCAATCCGCCGATCAGCGAATTGTCGCCGGCGTTCATCGAATTCTGGACGGCGTTCGAGAGCACCAGGAGGAGGACGAGATCGAACGGTGCCAGTTGCCCGACCTGGCGCTTGCCGGTGACGCGCAGCAGCGCCAGGAGAAAGACATAGACAACGATCGATCGGACGACCAGCTCCCACCAGGGGACGGCGATGTTCCACATCTGCGAGGCTCGGCGTGGGGATCGATGAAAGGTACTGCCTACCTAGCTTCGCAGCGCCTCCGTGGGCTCGACGCTGGCGGCTCGCCGCGCCGGAATCCAGCTCGCCATCAGCACCGCCACCGCGATCACCAGGACAACGGCGACGTACGTCACCGGATCGGACGGCGCCACCTCATAGAGCAGGGTGCGGAGCACGCGCGTCATCGCCAACGCCGCGACAACGCCGATGATCCCGCCTGTCGCGGCCAGCCGGATTCCCTCGCCAACGACCATGCCGAGCACTTGGCCTCGTTCGGCTCCGAGGGCCATGCGAATCCCGATTTCACGGGTGCGCTGCACCACGCCGAACGACATCACGCCGTAGATCCCCATCACCGCAAGTGCCAGCGCAACCGCGGCGAAGATCGCCAGGAGTACCGCACTGAATCGCGACTGTGAATTGGCGTTGCCAACTCGTTCCGCCATGGTCCGGACGTCGTAGGTCGGATTGGCGGGTGCGATTTCGGCGATCGCCCGGCGGGCCGCACTGCTCACCGACGACGGGTCGACCGATGTGCCGAGGAAGATCATCAGATTGCTGCGAGGGGACTGTGCATTGGGGATGTAGGTGTCGGGGCTCGCTGCGGAGTCGACGGTGCCGAAACGCACATCGCCCACGATCCCGATCACCGTCGCTCCCTTGTCGAAGCCGCCTTGATAGACCTTGACCTGCTTCCCGACCGGATTTTCGCCGGCGAAATATTTCCGCGCCGCCGACTCGTTGATCAGCACCACGCGCGGTGCGCCGGGACCATCGGCTGGACCGAACATCCTGCCGCGAATCAGCGGTATGTGCAGCAGACCGAACCAGCTCGATGACACCCAGTGCACGCCGATCATGGCGTTTCCTGTCACCGTCTGCGGCCGGTCGGGAAACGTCATGATCGTACCGTTGCATCCGCCATTGAGTGGCGGACAGTCGACCAGGCCAACTCGCCTGACGCCCGGAATTGCCGCGAGTCGCGCCTGCAGCTGATCGTAGAACCCCGGCATCGAGTCGCGCGAAAGGACTCCTGGCGGGAAACTGGTCCGGAGCGTCAGGACGCGGTCGTAGGTGAAGCCGGGATTTACCGCCATCAACCGGGCCAGGCTTCGCAGCATCAGGCCCGACCCTGCGAGAAGCACCAGCGCGAGCGCGACCTCGGTAATCACCAGGATCCGGCGAGTCACTCCCATCCGCGTGCTCACTCGCGCTGCACCGCCGCCATCGCGTAGATGATCGGTGAGCGCCGGCCGAGTCGCCTGCAGCGCCGGGACGAGTCCGAACAGCAATCCCACCGCAAGGGTCACACCGAATGTGAACGCCAGTGCGACCGGATCGAGGCGGATCGCGTCGAAGCCGCTTCCGGCGATCCCGGGACCGATCCCCTGCGCCTGCAGTGCATCGGCCGGATTGAGATGCTGCAGCAGATGCACGCCCCACCACGCCAGCGTGATGCTCGCGACGCCGCCAGCCGCCGCGAGTAGCAGGCTCTCGGCCAGCAGCAGCTGCACCAGCCGTCCGCGTCCCGCGCCGATCGCCAGGCGAAGGCCGATTTCCTGGCGCCGTGCAGCGGCGCGGCCCAGCAGGAGGTTCGCCAGATTGACGCACGCGATCAGCAGCACCATTCCCACGGCCGCGAAGAGGACCAGCAACGAGCGCTGGATCACCGGTGCCGCGCGAATCGAATTGAGCGGACGCGCCTTGGCGCTCCACTTCTCGGTCCCCGACGTGGTGAGTGTTCCCTGCGAAAACGGGTACCGATCGTACGCCAGGGTCCCGACACGCTGCGCCTCGGTCACGGCCTGTGCCGGATTGACATCCGGTTTGAGGCGCCCGACAAGGTCGAATTCCAGCGACCACGGTTCCATCAGCCCGTCGTTGCTTCGAGATGCAATCGGAATCAGCGCGTCGGCTTTCCCCGACATGCCGCGGAATGCGGGTGGCAGGACACCGATCACCTCGTACGCGTCGCCGTCGATGCGCACTTCCTTTCCGATCACGGCCGGGTCCGCCTGAAAGCGCCGCTGCCAGAGCGCGTCGCTGATGAGCGCACGTTTTGGCGCATTGGGTCCCGCGTCCTGATCGGCGGGGAAGTCGTGACCCATGGCGACGCGGACGCCCAGCGTGTGCAGATACGCGGCGCCCACCCACTCGATCGAGGTGCGTGCCGGGTCGGCTCCAGTCAGCGTCGCGTCCGCGCTCGCATGCAGAGCCATTGAGGCATAGCTTCGCGACCCATCGCGAAAGACTCCAAACTTTGGCCACGACCACGGATCCTCGACGCCGCTGGTGGTCGATATCACGATGTCCACAAGCCGGGCCGGATCGCGGTACGGCAGCGACCGAAGCAGGATCGCGTCGACGGCCGAGAAGATCGCGGTGTTGGCCCCGATACCAATGGCCAGCGTGAGGATCGCCACCAGCGTGAACCCGGGTCGCCGCATCAATCCGCGGGCCGCGTACCGGAGATCCTGGATCACGCCCTCAATCGATTCACGGAGTGCCATGCGTTGTTCCTTTCGTTGCGCCGATCGGTGCATTTCTCCGGTGAACGCCTCGAGCGGCAGACCGAGACGGCGAAGCGCTTCCTGTCGCGCGGCGTCGGGCTGCATACCACCATTCATCAATTGCTCGATCCGCGACTCGAGGTGGAAGCGGACCTCTTCGTCCATTTCCTGGCGGATGATCTCCTCGCGCCGAAGCCCGAGGCGGAAGAGCCGCCGTACGCCGCGACCGGTCGGGAGCGTCATCGCCTATCGCCGTGCGGTCGCCAGAATCGCCACCACGGTGTGCGCATAGCGCGTCAGCGTTGCCGATGCTCGCCGCAGGTAGACGCGACCCGCCGCGGTGACGCTGTAGTACCGCGCCCGCCGGTTGTTGTCGGTGATCCCCCAGTCGGCGCGGATCAGGCCGCGCGCTTCCATGCGATGAAGCGCCTGGTAGAGAGCGCCATCGTCCACCGCAAGGAATCCGCCGGAATGGCCTTCGAGCCAGACGGTGATCTCGAACCCGTGCATCGGTCCCCATGACAGGGCCTTGAGCACCAGCACATCGAGGGTCCCCTTGAGCAGCGGCGCCGACGGCGGCATCCATCCCTCTCCTTCAAGTGTCTTATCTGAGATGCTGGGGGAAGAGAATTGGTCGCACCGGAGGCGCGCAAGCCGCCTGGGGTAGCGCCGGATCACTGCATCAGCGGGTGTCGATGTCCATCCCGCCCGGTACCGGGCGTCACCAACAGGTCGACGTCATCTCATCTTCTGGAGGGGATCATGCTGCGCTGGGCACTGGCATTCTTCATCGTCGCGATCATCGCCGCCATCTTCGGTTTCGGCGGGATCGCCGTTGCATCGGCCGGGATCGCGAAGATCCTGTTCTTCATTTTCCTGATTGGCTTCCTGATCTCGCTCCTGATGGGCCTGGCCGCAGGGCGGCGCGTTCCGCCGCCATGAATTGCGCAGAACTCGCGCCGGTCAATCCCAGAGATCGGCGGCGAGGATCTGCACCGCGACTTCGGATTGTGCCGATCCTCGCCTGGATGTGAGCCAGGCGGGGAGTTCGGCGCGCCACGCATCAACCGGCGGCTCCGTTGACTGCGCGATCCCATTGAGAACAAGCCACCGTCCCGACTGGCGGTCGGCGTAGGTGAGGAGGACTTCGCGCGAGTGCTTCATCTGAGCAATCAGCGCTGGATCGCCGGCAACAAGCACCCGGTCGGAGTCGCCGGGGCGGACCTGGACGAGGGACGTGCGAAGGATCCCCTGCGAATCGCGGGCAGTAAGGATCGCCTCCGAACAGCTGGCAACGAGGTCATGCACCTGGGCCAGGTCCTGGCGGCGTCGCTCGCGCGAGCGGGTTCCTATCTCGATCTCATGGGCCATCTGGCGCGATCCTTCATCGGAAAGTGTGTCAACCATGCAAAGCGGGCGCGTCCCATGAACCTGTGACGGTTCGTCGGTCGCGCCCGCATCGTCCGGGGCCTAGCCCCGGGTGATCGAGCAGATGGCGCACCATCCGCCATCCATCTTTCAGGTATCTCCTGAGAGTATCAGCCCGGGCCGCCGGAACCGCAAGGGGTGACAGCCGGACCATGACGAGCGATCGTTCAGTATGACTGCGGGACGGGATATCGAGCGAGCCTTGTCGCGTGACGGCGAGATTGTGCGCGAGGTCGAATGCCTCGGCACGATCGGGTCGATCGCGGGGCGGGTGGCGCACGAGATCAACAATCCGCTGGCTGGGATCCACAATGCGTTCCGCCTGGTCAAGGACGGGATTCCCGCGTCGCATCCCCATTACGCCTACGTCGCCGCGATCGAGCGGCAGATCCAGCGTATCGCCGCCGTGACGAGGCGCCTCGCCGACACTTACAATCCTGAGTCCGATCGAGCGGTCGGAGTCGCGACCTCCGCGATTGTGAGCGACGCCGCCCAGTTGGCGCTTCTCGCTACCGGCACGGCAGCCGCGCGGCTCGAACTGCTCAATGCCGTTCAGGTGCCATTTCCGGTCGCCGCGGGGGTCCTCCGTCATATCCTGATCCAGATCTTCGAAGCGGCGATCCGCTCGTCCGATCCCGATACTCGACTGATGGTCATGACGACGCTGGCCGATGATATTCTGAAGGTGCAAGTGCGTTATCACGCCGCCCGTTCGTCTCATCCCTTAGAGCCGGAACGGCATACGGAGCGGCTTCTCGCTGCAATTGACGGAGCTATCGAATTGATCGATGAGGACGACCGGATGACGTCGATCGAGGTCCGGATCCCGCTGACTCGCACCGGGGAGGGAACACGGTGAACAGCCGCGGCAGAATCTTACTCGCCGATGACGAAGACACCTTTCTCCAGGCTACGGCCGAACTCCTCCGACGAGAGGGTTATGTCGTTGGCACAGCTGGAGATGCCGCGTCGGCCCTTGCGGCCGTGCAGGGAGGATCGTTCGACTTGGTCGTGAGCGATCTCGAGATGCCAGGCAACGAAGACCTGGCACTCGTCCGGCAGCTCGCGGCCGAAGCGGGAGGACTCCCGGTGATCATTCTTACCGGATTCCCGTCCACCGAATCGGCGATTGCATCGATCGAGCTCCCGGTAGCCGCATATCTGCGGAAGCCGGTGGCCTGGGACGACCTTCTGGTCCGGATTGAAGGAGCAATCGCCCGTTTCCGGGCGTACCGGAGCATGCGGCGGACTGAGGAACAGCTGGAGGCGTGGCGGGACGAGTTTCACCGGGCCACCACCCCCAATCAGGCCACGAAGTCAGCGGCCGGCGCCCAGGTCGACGCGTTTCTGGCTCTGACCCTTCGGAATGTCATGGGATCGCTCAGCAACCTCGAGACCCTCAGCCAGGCGCTCAGCGGTCGCGAGGTCGCGCGAGGCACACCCTGTCAATTGATCAACTGCCCTCGAGGTCTGCAATTGCAGCAAGCCGTGCGCGAAACGATCGCCGTACTTGAGGAAACCAAGGGATCGTTCAAGTCGAAGACTCTTGCCACGCTCCGCGAACGCCTCGAGCTCCTTCTCGACGTTGTCTGATGCGGGTGTGCATCAGGCGCATCACGGCACGTCCCCGCATCACCGGATAGCGCTTCCGGAGCATTCATAAAGGCAGACAGCAGGATCACAAGACTCGACTCGGGGTCGAGTCCCTTGACGACCGGTGGCCCCGGGCCCCGCGAGTTGAAGGCGTTCGTCCGCTCCCACGGGAGCCGGTGGACGCCTTCCTCGTTTTCACCCAACTGATGATGAGGGCGGCGATGCAAGTCCAACCATTCACCACCGAACTCAAGCCGGGCGATGGCCTCGGCGACTTCATCTCGTTCACGACCGATGGAGGGCCGGCCGCGCGTCCGGCGCCGAATCGTCCGGTCGTGATACGGGAATACGACGACGAGCGCGATATCACGCCACCGCGCACCAGGTGGTCGATCGTTCCGCCGACATGAGGGAGGTCATCGCGCGGCGCGTAAAATGGACCCTCCGGCGGAATTTTGTGCCCAGGCAGGTAGCGAATCCGAGTAGATCGTTACGATCCCTCATCGGAGAATGACATGCTGCGGCAGATCACTGGGCTCGTGGTTGGTGCGCTCCTTATCGCTCCCGTCGGCTTCGGACTGAGTAGCGATCCACTGGCGACCGTGGCAAGAGCGATCTTCGCCCTCTGCGTCGTGGCCATCGTCGTTGAATCGTTCGCTGCACTCGTCTGGGCCCGGCGCTGGCCCGTGTAGCTCTTCGCTTCAGCGCGTCAGTCCGAATTCTTCTTCAGTGAGCGGACCATCGCCAGGGTGATCCCTTGCCGTGATGCGAGAAGGTCGCTCCACGGATCATCGATCCTGGGGATTGCCCGGCGCAATTTCGGGAGGGTGAAGTAATTCCCGCGCTTGACCCTACCAAGTTGCTCCCAGGAAATCGGAACCGATACACCTGCATCCGCGCGTGCCCGGGGGCACCACGGCGCAATCGCGGTTGCGCCACGGGTATTTCTGAGCCAGTCGATGAAAATCAAACCCTTTCGCTCCGCCTTGCTCGCCTTGATAATGAATTGATCGGGGAAAACCGACTCCATCTGAGCTGCGACCGCACGGGCGAAATCGCTCACCTGGTCCCAGCTGTTCCGACGCGTGATCGGCACCACGATGTGAAGGCCCTTCCCACCCGTCGTCTTGAGCCAACTTGAGAGACCGAGTTCGTCGAGGAGGGCTCCGAGGCCACGAGCCGCCTGCTGGGTTGCCTTCCATGTCACGCCGGGTCCGGGGTCGAGGTCGAAGATGATCCGGTCCGGATGATCCGGATCATCACTCCGCGCTCCCCACGGATGGATTTCCATCACCCCCCATTGGATCAAGGCGACCAATCCGGTGACGTCGCGAACCGCCACGTAACGTCGCGTCGCGCCGTCGCCTTGGACAATCGGAACACTATCGAGGACGTCGGGCGGCTTGCCCGGCCAATGCTTCTGGAAGAAGCATGTTCCGGCGGTTCCATCGGGACACCGGACCAGCGACAACGGCCGGCGTGCCACGTGCGGCAGCATCAGCGGGCCGATCTCCGCGATGTATTGCGCCAGTTCGATCTTGGTTATTCCCGAGTCCGGATAGACGACGCGATCGGGGTGAGTAATCGCAATGCCGGCGACGATCGCATCGCGGGATCTCGCGACGGGTGTCATCGCGGTCGCTCGCGGCGAACGGTGCCAGCCGGTTTGTCATCCCGCAGCCCGTGAAACGCCGGATGCCGCAGCAATCCGTCGTCGGTCCACTCGGTAAACGCCACCTCCGCCACAAGCTTGGGTCGGACCCACTGCGTCATTCGGGGAATTCCGGCAGGCCGGGTGCTGAGTGGCATGACATCGGTTTCGATAGCCGCGAGTTTGCGGCGCAAGTCGCGCAGGGTGGTTTCGCTGAATCCGGTGCCGACACGCCCGGCATAGCGGAGGACGCCGTCTTCGTGAACGGCGAGAAGCAGCGATCCGAGTCCGGCCCGCGTTCCGGCGGGCGGCGTAAAGCCGATGACCACGAATTCCTGCCGGTTATTGCACTTGATCTTGACCCAGTCACTAGTCCGCCGGCTGGTATAGGGCGCCTCAAGGCGCTTGGCGATGATTCCCTCGAGCCCGAGCTTGCAAGCGGCGCGGAGCAGCGTCTTGCCGTCGCCATCAAGCCGTTGGCCGAGGCGCACCGGTCCGCGCGCCGAGATCTTCTTCTGCCGGAAGAGTCGTTCGAGCTTCGCGCGGCGTTCGCCGAGCGGCAAGGGGCGGAGGTCGACGCCATCAAGGTTGAGGAGATCAAAGACGAAGAAGGTGAGATCCTGGTCATGCGCGGCGTCGAGGCTCTGCTGCAGGAGCGCGAAGCGCGACCGGCCCGACCGATCGAGGACCACGACCTCCCCGTCGAGTGTTGCGACGCCGATCCCGAGCCTTCCCAGCGCCTCCGCCAAGCGCGGAAAGCGGCTGGTCCAGTCATTTCCGCGGCGCGTCAGCAGCTGGACGCGGCCGGTGTGGACGATTGCCTCGAGGCGGTAGCCGTCGTACTTGATTTCAAACACCCAGTCGTTGCCAGTCGGCGCCGCATCGACCAGCGTGGCGAGTTCGGGCGGTACGAATCGTGGCGTCGCCTCGCGATTCACGAAGGTGCTCCGTGATCCCAATGGGCGGTTGCACTCGGTAGCATCAGGCGCTCTTCCGTGCGCGCTTGCGGCGCGCGGCCCCGCGAACGGTTCCCTCCTTCTGTTCACTCACGCTTCGGCGCAATGCCTCCATCAGGTCAAGCACTTTCGGCTCGCGGCCGTGCGGCGGAAGTTCACGCGCCACCTTGGCGCCGCGCGCGCGTCGCTTCACCAGTTCGAGAAGATCGTCTCGGTATTCATCGTGATACTCCGATGGCTTCCAGTCGATTTCCATTCCTTCGACCAGCTTTTTCGCCATCGCCAGCTCGGGTTGTCGCGACACCCGGCGCGATTCCGAGGGCTCGATCCCCAGGTCGGCCGGTTTCCGAACCTCCGCGTCATATCGCAGCGTCTGCGCCACGAGGGCGCCGCCGAACGGATACACTGCGGTGAGATACTGTCTGGTGCGGATCACGAGGTTGGCCAGCGCGATGCGACGAAGCGACTCGAGGGTCTGGGCGAAGAGCTGATACGCCTTTTCGCTTCCCTTGGTCGGCCCGATGATGTACGGCTTGGCGTAATAGATCAGCGGGATCGTGTCAGCGGCGAGGAACCCGATCACGTCGATCGTCTGTGTGGCGCGCGGGTTCGCCGCCTTCACATCCTCGTCGGAGAGGAGGACATAGTGGTTGGACGACACGGCATAGCCCCGCACGATGTCCTTCTGCTCGACCGGTTTTCCCGTTGTCTTGTTGATCTTGAGATAGCCAATGCGCGACATGTCGCGTTGGTCGAGCAGGTCGAGGTCGAGTCGTTCCGGTGCCTCGGCGTTGTACAGCTCGACGCCAATCGTCACCAGCCCGAAGCTGAGCGAGCCTTTCCAGATTCCCCGTGCCATGCCAAGCCCCCCGCGTTGCTTCGTGTGTCGGTAAGGGACGGCAGGCGCGAAAGCCGTTGCACGGGTGATCGCGCTGCGACGCCGGGGCAAGCAACCATGGGAGACCGCGTGCCACGAGGGCGATGCGGCGCGTCACCATCTGCGGTCCACGATCTTGGAGGATCGCATGGCAGTTATCACAGACACGACCGAACGTACCGTGATATCGACGCCGTCTCGCCGTCGCGAACTGGGCCGGGTGTCGCAGATCATCGACTACCTGTTCTGGCTCCTCTATACCCTGCTGTTCATCCGACTGCTGCTGGTCTTCTTCCGCGCCAGTTCGCTCGCCGGGTTCACGCAGTTCATCGATAACGTGACCAACCCGTTCTATATGCCTTTCCGCGGGATCGTCGGGTCGCTTACGGTGAATAACGAGTTCACCCTCGCGATTCCGATATTGATTGCGATGGTGGTGTATGGGCTCCTCCATCTGGCGATCAACAAGCTCCTCTGGCTGATCATATACCGCCGGTCTGGGGTCTGACCGGGAGCTGGCAGGGGCGATTTGGGTGGAAGCGGGATGGGGGGCGGCCATCGGGTCTGGCGTGCAAATCGGGGGTGGTCCGGCCGTCCTCAGTCCTGCCGTCGCCGGTTGAGATGTGATTGGCCGGCACAGCGGCACAGAGAACTGCCTGGTCGTGCGGGGATAGGCCCCGACAGACGGAGGTGTGATCCGGGTCCGGCAACGACCCTCATCACGCCTCTTTTGCATGCCAAGCCTTGAGTCCGAGCAGGCAGACGATCACACACGCGGGTCGAACGGGGTGAACCATGATGCCCAGGGTAAATCGACGGGCCGAGTACGAGCGAACTGTCCGGATCATCAAGGTAGAATTGCTTCTATCGGCAATGCTTCTCGTCTCGGGCGTGCTGGTCCTGGCCGCCGCGCGCCCGGCCCATGGTTCAGCCGCGACCCCGGTTGCCGCGTCTTCGGCTGCGTGGCACTCTCAGGACTGATTGCCGATCTCGCCCGCCGGGGGCGTTGAGGATCCATCCTTCTTTTCGACCACCAGGGTATAGTGGGACGCGAGCGCCGCGATGGAACCCAGCGCCACCCAGATCGGCAGGAACATCGCGCCCATGATTCCCATGGTGAGCGGAATTTCGAGCAGGGTGTGACCCGCCTCGTTCTTCACGATAATCCGCCGGGCATTTCCCTCGCGGACCAGTTCCCTGACTCGATCGACAAGTTTCTCACCGCTGACTTTGTACTCTTCGGTATTCATCGCGACCTCCTGTGCCCGGGGAGCCGCAATACTAACTCCGGTGTGCGTCGCGCAGTTTCGCGCCTGAAACGGCGCCGGCAATCACTGCATGTCGGCGCCAACCTCCTCCGAGAGGGACAACAGCGCGGTCGCATCGGTGAAGGCGAGCGATTCCGAGTTGAGACAGTGGCGCTCCCCGGTCGGCGGCGGCCCATCCTCGAAGACGTGCCCCAGATGAGCGCCGCACCGAGTGCAGAGAATCTCCGTCCGGGTCATCCCGAAGTTTCGATCGATGTGGGTCGCGACGTTCTCATCAGCGATCGGCTGGAAGAACGACGGCCAGCCGGTCCCCGAGTTGAATTTCGCATTCGACGAGAAGAGTGGCAGTCCGCAGCAAATACAGCTGTAGACGCCGTGACGCTTGTTGTCGAGCAGCGTCCCGCAGAACGGCGCCTCGGTTCCCTTGCCGCGCGCGATCCGGAACTGCTCGGGCGTAAGCAGCCGACGCCACTCGTCATCGGACTTCTCGATCTGCTCCATCGTGATCGGTCCAACCAGCGTTCCCGCCCGATCAAACACCTTGACGTGAACCTGCACTCGGCAACTCCCGGAAAAAGTCGGCGCCCCGTCGGACAGGGTCTTACCGGCGACGATTCAATGATGCTTGAAGTACTGCACTGCCCGTTCATGCTTTTCCGCGGCGGCCCGCGTGCGGAATGTCCCGAGATTCCGGCGCTTTCCCGATTTGGGATCTGCCTTGCGCGAATAGAGCCGGTATTCGCCTGAAGCCAGCTTGCGGATCATTGTACTCCTCCTTGGTCGCTCCCGGTCGCTCTCGAGGCCGGGCGTAAAATGGCAAGAGTGTCGAGTCGTTGCCTTGGAGTCAGGTTGCTGTCTCCGCCGCGTTGCTCAACACTCTTGCCACGGGTGGGGACGTCCGGGCCCGGGGAGATGCACACACACAGGCAGTCTCTATATGAGAATTGACAGACAGGTAAGTGACCCGTCCCCTTTTTCAAATTCGGACATGTCGAGGAGGCGGAGCGCGAGGTCGTGGAGATGGGCGAACTCACTCAGTGTCTCATAGGTCCGCTGATAGCCACGAAGTGCGAGGAGCTGGTTTCCGACCCGCAGGGTGTTCGCCGCGCGATCTTCGCCTGGTGCGGTGGTGAGGAGATGGTCGACCTCGAAGCGGCGGGGATCGATCAGCTCGGCCGCCACCAGCATGGTCCCGTCGCCGAGCCATGTCGCTGCGCTTTTGAGATGAAGGGACCGGTCCACCGGGATCGAAATCACGTCGCGCCCGCTCGGCGCCAGGAAACGGCGCACGGATTCCGCCCCCACCGTGTTGGTCCGGCTCGAGAGTCCCACGTAGGTCACTGGGCCGGCGTGCAGAACGTCGCCGCCGTCGAGCCTGGCTCCGGACGGCAGGGTCACGATTTCATGGTCAATGGCGAGTTGGGCGATTACACCGCTCTGTTCGCCCTCGCGATGCTGCGCCATGCTGGTCCGCAGCGCCCGCCCTTGCCACACGACCGCCGTGTCCTCGATGAAGACGCAATCGGCGAACTTCTCGTCGGGAGGAACGCTGACGATCCTGAGGCCAGCCACCTCGAGGGCGCGGACGTAGTCGGCGTACTGCCGGTCGGCGCGGTCCATGGCGATTCCGCGACTGGCGTATCGAGTCGGATAGGATCGTGGCGGCTTCCTGATTATCGCCTTGACCGGGCCATCAGCCTGCAAGGGCGCGGCAGAAGAATGCGTCATCTGAGGATGTCTCGGTGCGGGCGTCGGGCGGCGATGAACGCGAGTTCAGCATTCATCCGTAGCGTCAAATGAACCGGCGGACCGGCGATGCAACAGAGAATCTATTGGCGGCCGCGAGCGCCGACCAGCGTCCATGAACTGGCCGCAGCGTCTGTCACGGTCGTCGATCACGCTGTATGATCCATCCCCCGGGCCACTGCAATGCCCGTGCGAGCGTCGCCAGCCGGAGTGCCAATGCCGCAAGATGGAACTCGCCCGAAATTCGCTGCGCTGCTCCTTCTCGTCTGCGCTGCGGGGTGCGTGGCCCAGCGCGACGCGCAGTCGGCGGACCTGACCGTTTACATCGACACGCTCAAGGCGATCGATTCGCACGCGCACCCGATGGCGTACGTGCCGTCAGGTGCCCCCGCCGATACTGACTTCGACGCGCTCCCGCTCGACGGCCTGCCGCCGTTTTCGCTGCAGTGGGGATTGGCGAGCGCGAATCCCGCCTTCCGTGACGCCGAGCGAGCGTTGTACGGCGTCATTACCACGGACACGGCGGTCGCCTCGCGCAAACTCGTCAGCGATGCCCGGCAAAGACTGATGGCCGACAAGGCAAGCGGTTTTCCGGCCTGGGCGCTCGATCGGGCACATATCGACGTGATGCTTGCGAACCGGATCGCAATGGGACCCGGTCTCACCTCGCCGCGCTTCCGCTGGGTGGCGTTCGACGATGCGCTGATGCTGCCACTCGACACCGGGCTCGAGGGCGACGTCACGCCCGATCGACGCGCCCTCTATCCGCTCGAGGCGAAACTGCTGCAACGCTATCTGCACGATCTCGGTGTTCCTGAGCTGCCGAAGACGCTCGCGGAATACGAGACCGCTGTCGTGCAGGCCGAACTGGAGCGTCAGCATTCGGGCGGTGCCGTGGCGATCAAGTTCGAAGCCGCGTATCTCCGTTCGCTCGATTTTGGCCCCGACGATTCGGTTGCGGCCGGGGCGATCTATGCCCGATACGTCGGACACGGTGCGCCGCCGCCGGCGGACTACCGAACGCTCGAAGATCATCTGTTCCGCGTGATCACCAGGAATGCCGGTCATCTCGGAATGGCGGTGCAGATTCACGTGACGGAAGGGTTCGGCGGCTTCTATGCCGCCAGCGGAAGCTCGCCTGCGTTGCTCGAATCGGTGTTCAATGACTCGACCCTTCGCGGCACCAACTTCGTGATCGTCCACGGCGGATGGCCCCGCACCGAGGAAACGCTGACACTGCTCGCCAAACCGAACGTCTATACCGACATCTCGATGATGGACCTGATCGCCGAACCGGCGGCGGTGGCGCGGACCCTTCGGGTCTGGCTCAACGAATGGCCGGAGAAAGTGATGTTCGGCACCGACGCCTTCGAAGGTGGTCCGTCGCAGGGATGGGAAGAGGTCGCGTGGGTCGCGTCACGCAATGCGCGCAAGGAGCTCGCCGGCGCGCTCCTCGGCATGGTGCGTGACGGCGAGATCACCAACGAACGGGCACGCGTGCTGGCGAGATTGGTCCTTCGCGACAACGCGCTCGCAGCGTACCACCTCCGCGCACTGATGCGCGACACGACCCGGTGAAACAACTGCAGTGCCGGGATCGACTCCCGGCCCTGCTAGTTGTTTCGTTCAGAACCCGACTGCTCAACGCAGTCTGGTGCTCAGTTCTTCTTGTAGGTGAAGGTGCGCGTGACAGGGTCGCCGCCGCCGCGCGGCGGATTCGTCGACGCGATCATGAGATTCCCTGATGCATCGAGCCAGAGCGCCATTGTCGATGTCGTCGGCCCGTTCTGACCGGTGCGCGTGGTGGTAATCGTGAACTTGGGACCATCCCACTTGCCGGTCGATTTCTGGTCGATCGAGTTGCCGCCGAACGACATCGTGTTGGTGCTCTCGCTGCCGTCGAGGTTGTAAGTCGACTTTACGTCGCCGTTCTGCGTCGTCCGGGTCGTGGTCAGCGTCTTGTCGTCTTGGGCGATCGTCACTTCCATTCCCAGGCCGCCACCGCCACCACGCCCTCCGGTCGCGGCGTTCGGGTCCGGCACCATCGTCCACTTGCCGGCAAAGTTCGTGGTCTGCGCGCTGAGTGCCACGGCGCTCACCATCAGCGCCGCGGCTGACAGGAAAAGTGCTGCACGTCGCATGAGGAAACACTCCGGAGAGTTGGGCGGTTCGAGCCGCCACGGTGAATTCAACGGGACCAAAACTACGGCGCGATTGGGGAATGGACAACGCACCCTGTTGTGGTGCGACCGGCCCGGATCGTCATTAACGTGTAGTACCGCCAGGGGCACCCGCTCCCACTTCGGGGACCGGGTTGAGAAGCACCCTCCGAACCTGACCCGGTTCATACCGGCGTAGGGAGGCGGTTCAGCGCAGGAGCAGACGATGGCCACCGCAGTTGCACCGACCACAGCGTCGTACGACGAAGCCTTTCCCAATTCGCGCAAGATCTATCTCGATGGTGAGCGCGGATTGGGCGTCCCGTGCCGCCAGATCGCCCTCGCCGATTCGCCTGACGGTTCACACAACCACGCCGTCAGGGTCTACGATACGTCCGGCCCCCAGGACTGTGACGTCCTGAGCGGGCTGCCGCCGATCCGCGCGGCGTGGATCGCGGCGCGCGACGTTACGCCACGTCCTGATCGTGATCAATCGCTCGGCTTCGATATGCCGGACGGCCTCAAGCGCACCGTGGTGCGCGGCAACGGCCCGGTGACCCAGCTGTATTACGCCCGCCGCGGCATCGTGACGCCGGAAATGGAGTTCGTCGCGATCCGCGAGGGGCTGCCGGTCGATCTGGTGCGCGACGAGGTGGCCCGCGGGCGGGCGATCATTCCGGCCAACATCAATCATCCGGAAGTCGAGCCGATGATCATCGGCCGCGCATTTCACGTCAAGATCAACGCCAACATCGGCAATTCCGCGATTTCGTCGTCTATCGATGAAGAGGTCGACAAGCTGCGCTGGGCGACGCTCTGGGGCGCCGACACCGTGATGGATCTCTCCACCGGAAAGAAGATCCACGAGACACGGCAATGGATCATGCGCAATTCGCCGGTGCCGATCGGCACAGTGCCGATCTACCAGGCGCTTGAGAAGGTCGGCGGCGTGGCCGAGGACCTGACGTGGGAGGTATACCGCGACACCCTGATCGAGCAGGCGGAGCAGGGGGTCGATTACTTCACCGTGCATGCAGGCGTGCTGCTGCGCTACATCCCGCTTACTGCACGGCGCCTGACCGGAATTGTCTCGCGAGGCGGAAGCATTATCGCCAAGTGGTGCCTGGCACATCATGCGGAATCGTTTCTCTACACTCGCTTCCGCGAGATCTGCGAAATCATGCAGGCGTACGACGTGTCATTCTCCCTTGGTGATGGCCTGCGCCCGGGGTCGATCGCCGACGCCAACGACGAGGCGCAGTTTGCCGAGCTCAAGACGCAGGGGGAACTGACCCGGATCGCCTGGGACTACGACGTTCAGGTGATGAACGAAGGGCCGGGACACATTCCAATGCACCAGATCCGC
Organism: Gemmatimonadales bacterium; assembly: GCA_036501385.1. Lineage (GTDB taxonomy): Bacteria > Gemmatimonadota > Gemmatimonadetes > Gemmatimonadales > GWC2-71-9 > Palsa-1233. Next base: position 62,857 of record DASYAK010000027.1, read on the forward strand.
GAGAACATGGACAAGCAACTCGACTGGTGCAGCGAGGCGCCGTTCTATACACTCGGACCGCTCACCACCGATGTCGCCCCGGGCTATGACCACATCACCTCAGCGATCGGAGCGGCGATGATCGGATGGTACGGCACCGCACTCCTTTGTTATGTGACGCCCAAGGAGCACCTTGGGTTGCCCGATCGCGATGACGTCAAGGCTGGAGTGATTGCCTACAAGATCGCGGCCCACGCCGCCGACCTCGCCAAGGGGCACCCGGGCGCCCGCGAACGGGACGACGCACTCAGCAAGGCGCGGTTTGAATTCCGCTGGCGCGACCAGTTCAACCTTTCGCTCGATCCGGTCACGGCGCTCGCCTTCCACGACGAGACCCTTCCGGCAGAAGGCGCGAAGATCGCGCATTTCTGCTCGATGTGCGGACCGAAGTTCTGTTCGATGCGAATTACCCAGGACATCCGGGATGAGGCGGCCCGCCTCGAAACCGAGGCTGGAATGGCCGCGAAAGCCCGCGAGTTCAAGGAACGTGGTAGCGAGCTCTATCTCTGATCGGCTTGGTCGGCATGGCCTTACCTGATTCGAACGTTTCGGGAGGGCTTTCCGGGCTGAACTGACCCGGATTTGCCCGGGAATTGCCATGCCGGGCCTCGTCATTCTTCAAAACGGCCCGTATTGTTCGGGATGCACCCCCAAGCCCAAGCTGTCGCCGGTCTGGTCAAGGCCGTCCTGATCATTGGTCCGGTCGTCGAGTGGGCGTGTGCGCTCCTTCTCCTCGGGGCGTTCACGCTGCTCATGCCGCTGAGTTCGCAGCGGCGGCTGGTGATGATCTGGTGGACGGCGTGGGTTGCCGAGGCCCTCTCGCTGACCTGGCCTGCGCTCACCTCGATCGGCCAGATCGTGCGCGGAGCCAGCGGTCCAGGGACAGGACTCTGGGCAGCGATCATCACGCCGCTGTATTGGCCAGCCCGGTTCACCTTCCTTGCGGCAGTCGGATTCGGCGCCTTTGCGATGGCCGGTCGCCGGGCGCCGCTGCGCGTCGAGCGGTTGGCAATGATCGGTGTCGCGGCATTTGGCATTGTGCTCGCCCTGCTCGATGCGGACCAGCTCGGTCGGACGATCGAAGCCGTCGCGACGCCGCTCGTCTTCTTTGGATCGGCCCAGTTCATCTTCGTAGCAGCAGTGGGACCGCGGCGTCGCGGGCTCACTTTCCTTGGCCTTACGGTGACGCTCTTCGGCACGCTGGCCACGTGCTACCTGATCGATCGCCTCTCGTCCGGATCGGGTGGAACGCTCTCGGTGCTGATCCACCTGGTGCGTTATTCCTCGCTCTACGGTGATGCCGTCGCGCTGGCGCTTCTCGGGACCGGCGTCATCGTGGTGATCGTGCAGGAAGCGTTTCTCGACGTCATCGAGGCCCACGAAAAACGGATTCAGGCCGTTGCGGCATCTGAGCTTCGTCTCAACGACATCATCCAGGCGGCGCAGGAGGCGATCGTCACCTTTGACGCCGCGGGCCGCATCGAAGTGGTCAACGACGGGGCGGATCTTCTCTTCGGCGCCCAGCGCGGCGGACTGGTGGGGCGTTCGATCGAGACGCTGATCGACCGGCCGGTCGCGGATATCCTGGGCCTGATGCGCGAAGCCGAGGTCCGCGCGAATCGGGGATTGATTACCCACGCGGCGTCCGGGGTCCGGGTCGATGGAATGCACTTTCCGATGGAATTCACCGTCGGCCGGCTACGCAACGTCGAACAGCCGGGCGGCGTGGTCGTGCTGCGCGATCTGACAGAGCAGCAGGCGATCCTTGCCGAACGCGAAGAGTTCGAGCGCAAGATGGCAGAATCGGAGAAGATGATGGCGATCGGGCGCGTCGTTTCCGGGGTCGCGCACGAACTCAACAATCCGCTCGCCGTGGTTCTCGGGCAGAGCGAACAGCTGGCCGACTCGGAACCCGGCGGTGAGGTGCACAGCGGGCTCCGCCTGATTCACGAGCAGGCGAAACGCGCTCGCCACATCGTGCGCGACCTCCTCGCTTTTGTGCGCAACCGCGACGATCATCGCGAAACGATCGATCCTGGATTGCTCGTTGACCGGACCGTTGCCGGCCATCTTGCGGCCGCGGCATCGAACGGGATCACGCTGACGGCGGATTTGCCGGCGAGGGTCCGGCCGGTGCGAATCGATCCGGTGGCCATCGAACAGGTGATTGTCAATCTGATCGATAACGCCTTCGATGCTGTGGACCCGGGCGGCGCGGTCCGCGTCGGGATCCGGTCCGTCGGTGATCTGGTCGAGATCTTTGTCGAAGACACCGGTCCTGGTGTTCAGGATGACCTGGTTGGCAGGATCTTCGAACCGTTCTATACCACCAAGCTCGCGGGGCGTGGTTCGGGTCTCGGGTTGTCCGTTTCATTCGGCATTGCCGAACATCACGATGGTTCGCTCCGCCTGGAAAACCATCCCCGGCCGGGCATCGGCGCGCGTTTCGTGCTGACATTGCCGGCATCGGGCCCGGTTGCCGATACGCCTGCCCCCGCATCGAAGCGCCCCTTTCCCTCGCCGCCCATCCGCGACGGGAAACCGGGTGAAGTGATGCTGATCGATGACGAAGTGGCGGTGCGAGCCACGCTCGCCAAGTTGTTCGGACGCGCCGGCTGGGAAGTTCGCCAGGCTGGAAGCGGCGACGAGGCAATCGACTGGCTTGCCCATGTGTCCGATGCCGAGGCACCGGTGGTGATTCTCTGCGACCTGAGAATGCCCGGCAAGGGCGGACAGGAGCTCTTCCAGGAACTCTCCCAATTGCGTCCGGAGATCGCTCGCAGGGTGATCTTCGTGACGGGCGATGTCGTGGAATCGCTGTCGAGCGGATTCATTGCGGCGTCGGGATGTCAGGTCGTCGAAAAGCCCTTCACGGCTTCAGAGATCGCCCGTGCTGTCAACATCACGGTCAACGGAGGCTGACGGACTTTCGCGCCTGAAATCTTGCTGGTGCTGCTGGTGATGGAGCGGTATCGTTGTCGAACTCACCGGGTAATCGCCCGGGAGGTCACCAACCATCCATTTTCCGGGAGTACACAGTGAAGCGTTTTCCCCTCATGGTCGCCTCCGGCGCCATCGGCCTCGCATTGCTCGCAGGCGTCACTCACAAGTTGACGGCATCGACCAGCGTCGCCGCGCAAGTACCCGGCGACGGCGTCGGCTGCTACTATCATCTCTGGACGTGCAGCTACGATGGTAACGGATACTGGGATGGCTGCGACTCCAGCTATGGCGAGGGCTGGGTCCCGACGTCATT
>DASYAK010000028.1:0-122114 GCA_036501385.1 Gemmatimonadales bacterium
GGATCGTCCGACCGGCACACGTCGCACCCGCACCCGATCTGGGGAACTCCCATCGAGGTCCCCGTTCCGAGCAGGGTGAGGCGCATGGACTAGAGCGTCTCGACCTTGAGCAGGTTGGTGGTGCCGGGGATGTCGAACGGCACGCCGCAGGTCACCACGATGCGCGATCCCTCGAGTGCCAGGCCGCGCGAGAGGATCTCGGTGCGGGCAATCGCCCACATCGGATCGTAGTGCTTGAGATGCGGCATCAGCACCGGCACGACGCCCCACGCCAGTCCCAGCTGGCGGAACGTCTCCGGCTCGGGGGTGAGCGCCAGGATCGGGACTCTCGGCCGGTACGACGAGACGGTGCGCGCGGTGAACCCGCTCGACGTGAAGCAGACGATCGCCTGCGCGCCGAGGAGGTCGGCTGCGGCCGACACGGCGACGGCGATGGCGTCCTCGGTCGGTGTGTCGCCTTCGGTGGTGCGGGCGAAGTGCGGGGCAGGGATCTGCCAGCGGCGCCGTTCGCCGTCAGTGGGACGATGTCGGTGCGCCTCGACTTCCCGGGCGATCCGGTCCATCGCGAGGACCGATTCCAGCGCATACTGGCCCACCGCCGTCTCGGCTGACAGCATCACGGCATCGGTGCCATCGAGAATGGCGTTGGCCACGTCCGACGCTTCGGCGCGTGTCGGTCGCGGGTTGTTCACCATCGATTCGAGCATCTGCGTTGCGGTGATGACCGGCTTGCCGTGACGATTGGCGCGGGCAATCAGCCGCTTCTGCACCAGCGGAACGGCTTCGAATGGGAGTTCGACGCCGAGATCGCCGCGGGCGACCATCATGGCGTCGGACACTTCGAGAATCCCGTCGAGATTGGCGAGCGCCGTATCCTTCTCGATCTTCGCGACCAGCATCACCGTTCGCGGAATGAGCCGCCGCAAATCCTGCAGGTCCTCGGGCCGCCGCACGAACGACACGCCGAGGAACTCGATGCCCAGCGCAACCATCCGCTCTACCTCTTCGCGATCATGTTCGGTCACGGCCGGCGCACTCACCATCGAGCCGGGAAGATTCATTCCCTTGTTCGACTTGAGCATCCCGCCGTAGCGGACCTTGCATTCCACCCGGTCGCCACGCACCGTCGTGACATCGACGGCGAGCAGGCCGTCGTCGACAAGAATCCGCGAGCCCGGAAGGACGTCGTTGGCGAGCTCGGCGTATGTCGTCGGGATGTCGTCCTCGGTCGCAATCGCTTCCGGGGCGAACGAGATCGTTTCGCCCGGGACGATGATTCGTGGAGCGGCGAGAGTTCCGACCCGGATCCGCGGCCCGTGCAGGTCGACGAGAATTCCGGTCGGCGTCTGCCGTTGATCGCGGACCGAGTGGATCAGCCGGATCCACCGCTCGCGGGTTTCCGGTGTCCCGTGCGACGCATTGACGCGGATGATGTTCACACCGGCGTCGAGGAGGGCGATCAGTCGGTCCTCGGCTTCCCAGGCCGGACCCAGTGTGGCGACGATTTTGGTGCGGCGGATCTGGGGGAACGTCATGACGGCGATTTGCTCCGAGAATCGGGTTCCAAAGGTACCCTGTTCGAGGCACGATGGGCAGCGGCGGCGGGGCTCGTGGAGCGGTCACCAATCCACGTCACGGGGAGAGTGTGGAAGCAGTTTCCCACAGCGACAATCTCGCTCAATCCGGCGCTGGATCCGGGTTTTGACGATTCGCGCCTTTCGGCAATCGACATCTGATCCACACGAGAAGCGACGGTCATTTTGGCCAAAATCCGGGACCAAACATTTGTGGACTGGAAAACTCTTCCACATGTGGACGCGGGGAGAACTGGTATCGTCCAGAGCGAAGCCCTTTCGCCACATGGAAATGTCGGCGGCCGCGATTGTCCACTTGACGCCATTCCGCCAACTTTTCCGTCCACATTTGATGCACACGGCATCTCGCTGTGGAAAAACGGTGTCGTGACATTAGACGGCCAGTTTCATATCATTCCCGTCCGCATCCAACCTGAGGACCGCGCGTGACTGTCGCCACACCCGATGCAGCACGGATCGATCGCCTGGCGCATGACGCCGTATTTGCCCAAGGAGACGCGCGATCGGCGGCGCGAGCCGAATTGTGGGAGCTGGGCCAGTCCCTCGGCGTGCGACCGGCATCGATCCACGATCTCTATCTGGCGCGCGGCCGTGGAGCCTGCGGCGGATTCACCGTTCCGGCGATCAACGTCCGGATGATTGCCTACGATACCGCCCGCGCGGTCTTTCGCGCCGCCAACGCGCGCGACGCCGGCGCCATTATCCTGGAGATTGCCCGGTCGGAGATCGCGTACACCGACCAGCGGCCGGCCGAATACGTGGCCGTGATGATCGCGGCGGCGATCCGCGAAGGATTCCGCGGCCCGCTCTTCATCCAGGGCGATCACTGCCAGGTCAACGCCAGGAAATATCAGGGCGACCCCGAGGCCGAAGTCAGCGAAGTGAAGCACCTGATCGCCGAGGAAATCGCCGCGGGCTTCTTCAATATCGATGTCGATACTTCGACCCTCGTCGATCTCTCGTTCGCCACGCTCGACGAGCAGCAGCAGGCCAATTACGATCGCGCCGCCGAAATCACCCGATACATCCGCGCGCGCGAACCCGATGGCGTCACGATCTCGGTCGGTGCCGAGATCGGCGAAGTGGGCACCAAGAACTCGACCGTGGCCGAACTGCACGCCTTCATGGATGGCTACAATCGCACCCTGGCGGCGGCCGGCGGCGGCGAGGGGATCAGCAAGATCTCGGTCCAGACCGGGACATCGCACGGCGGCGTGGTGCTTCCCGACGGGTCGATCGCCGCGGTCAAGCTCGATCTCGTGGCCCTGGAGGCGCTGTCGAAATCGGCGCGCGAGGAGTATGGTCTCGGCGGCGCGGTGCAGCATGGGGCGTCGACCTTGCCGCCCAATGCCTTCGGAAATTTCCCGCGGATCGAGACGGCCGAAATTCACCTCGCCACGAATTTTCAGAACATCGTCTTCGATCATCCGGCGTTGCCGGGCGAGCTGCGCGAACGTATCTACCGCTGGCTCGACGCCAACGCGCAGGGAGAGCGGAAGGCCGGCGATTCCGACGAGCAGTTCTACTACAAATCGCGGAAGAAGGCGATCGGGCCGTTCAAGCGGGAGATGTGGGAGTTGCCGGCGGAGATTCGTCAGAAGATTGGTGCCGATCTGGAGTCGACGTTCGGTTTTCTCTTCGACCAGTTGCAGGTGGGCGGGACGGCATCGGTGGTCCGCGAATTCGTCGCGGCGCCGTCGCTCAAGCACGACGCTCTGGTTCACGCGGGAGTCCAGGCCGAGGACGATCCCGACGCAGGTGAATAGGCCGACCAGCGAGGCAAGGCAATGCGAGAAGACCGCGATGTAACGGTGATTGAAACCGGGTCGGGTTCTGGGTTTGGCTGGTTCCTCCTGGGCGCCGCTCTGGGCGCGGGCCTGGGCGTCCTCTTCGCGCCGGCGGAGGGAGGGCGAACCCGCCGCGATCTGGCTCGCCGTGGCCGCCGGTTCCGGGTACGAGCCGAAGAAGCGCTCGAGGATCTGGGCGACGGGCTGCATTCACGCGGGCGCAAGATCAAGGAAGCGGTCGAGGACCTCGCCGAAGACGTGATCGACGACGTGCGGGATGGGAAGCGCAAGGTCGAGCGCGGCACGACGCACGCGCGCGACGAGATGGAGCGTCGCCTTGCCGACGCCCGCGCCCGGGCCCGCGCCGCAGTGGGCGGCGACGATACCGACGAGGCCGACGACGAGTCTGAGTGACCGGGCACACCCCTGACTCCGCGGGGTCGCCTCCAGCCGGGGGCGGCTCCGCGACTCCCATTCCGGTGTCGCTTCATGCGCGCATCGCCGATACGCTGGAGCGCGCCAACCTTCCGTTGCTGGCATCGGCCCTCACTTTCGACGCCCTCCTCGCCATCATTCCACTGGCCATCCTCCTCATCGCCGGTCTCGGCTATCTGGTCTCATCGAGTGCCGTCGATACCGCCTCGGCCGCCGACCTTATCGCGCGCTTTCTCCCCGAGCACGGGCATGGTACCGCCACCGATCCGTTCGTCCTCGTCGAAGGGCTCGTGTCGAAGCTGCAGGGATACCGTAGCCGGCTCACCTGGTTCGCTATTCCCCTTTCGATCTGGTTCAGCACCCGCGTCTTCGGCGCGGTGCGTGTCTGCCTCTCGCGCATCTACCAGGTGCGACAGCGACCGGTGAAGGGACACTTCGTCTGGAGCTACGTCGCCGGGTACCTCCTCGCCAAGGCGCGGGATACGGTGATGGTCCTCGTGGTGCTCGCCCTCGCCGTCGCCAACACGGTGACCACGACCGCGCTCACGATGACGGCGGCGCAAGGCGTGCGCGTCGATCCGCGATGGGGATTCCTCCTCACCACCGGCGGCCGCCTTGCCGGCCAGGGCATCGCCTTCCTCTTCGGCATTGTGCTCTTCGTGCTGCTCTACCGGTATGCCTCGCCCAAACGGATGGCATGGCCCGGAGCGCTTCTCGCGAGTGTGGTCGGCACGGTGGGGTTCGAACTAGCCAAACGCCTGTACGGACTGTACCTCACCCGCGTGGCGCACGGCGGGCAATTTTCGTTCGACGCCGACGTCGGTGCCGCGATGCTCTTCATCCTCTGGCTCTGGTACATGTCGCTGGTTTTTCTGATCGGCGCTGCCGTCGCCGACGTCTGGGATCACGCCCGTCAGGCGAAGATCGTGGAAGGCGCCGTGGTCACCACGTGACATCCGGCATGCGGTCGCTTCGGCGGAGTAGCTTTGGCCGGATGCGAACCTCCTGGGTGATCTCGGGTGCTGCCGGCGCACTCCTGCTGGCGGGGGCGCCCCTCCCCGCTCAGCAGGGCGGCCCGTCATATCTCCTCTTCGTCGCCTCTCGCGCCTCGGGGCTGGTATCGCTGGTGCGCTTTGCCCCCACGGCCGGGCGGATCGAGCATCGCACCATGCTGCGGGTCGACGAGGCCGATCCGGTCGATCCGGTCGCGATTGCCGCGATCCCTGGTGGCCGCGAGTACTACGTAGTCACCAGGCGGGCGACCGGTGAGGGAGAAGTCGTCAAGGTCTCGATCTCGACCGATAGCGCCCGCTTCACCCAGTTGACCGACACAGTGCGCGACGGCGAGCGGGTCGGATTCGAACCCGACGCGATCGCGCTCACGCCCGACAGCGGCTACGCGTGGGTGATGAACGCGGGGACTGGTCCTGGCGCCTCGTCACTGTCGGTGGTGGATTCGGGCCCGATGGCCGAAGTCGCGCGGATCGCGACCTGTGCTGGCGGAAGAGGATCGCGATTCGGTGCCGACGGGTTGCACCACTACTCCGTGTGCTCGAGAGATGACATCCTGGTCGAGGTCGATCGGCGGGCGATGAAGGTTGCTCGCCGGTTGATGCTCGACCCGGCGGGAGGCGCGCCGTGCGCTCCGATGTCGCTCGACCTGAACCACGACGGCTCGCGAATCGTCATCGGATGCGCGGCATTGAATCAGGTTCTCGAAGTCGACGTCGCGTCGTGGACGGTCGCGCGCCGGATTGCCGTGCCGTCGGCGGGATCCGCCATCGCCGTCACGCCGGATGGTGGGATTGCGGTGGCCGGCAGCAGCGACACGGTGACGAACAACGCCGCGGCTTCGATCGTGGACCTTGGCGCCGGCCTCGTCGCCGGCACCGTCGCGCTTCCCGGAATCGTGAGCGGGATCGCGACGAGCCCGGATAGCCGCTACGCCTTTGTCACGACCAACGGAGCCGGCCCATCGCTCGGCAACGTGACGATGATCGACCTGCGGGCGCGAAAGGCCCTCGCGACGATCGCCGTCGGCAACAGCGCCGATGCGATCACCTTCTGGAAGGTGAGTCCGCCGCCGCCGTAACTGGCCCTCCTCCCTCAGCCATCGTCACCCGCTATATTTGGGGTGCCCCAGGTCCGAAGGGCGCTGGCGCGCGAACCGCGTCAGGACCTCGCCGGTAGCAGCGCTAAGCGATGTCCGGTGTCGCTTCGGGGTGCCTGGGGCACTTTTCTTTTCCTCCCTGCGGAATCCGTCCGTGATGATTGCCCTCGCCCGCCGTTACCGTCCCCGCCGCTTTGCCGACCTGGTCGTGCAGGATCACGTCGCGGCGGCGCTGCGCGGCGCCGTGGCCCGGGACCGCGTCGGTCACGGCTATCTCCTCACCGGGCCACGCGGCGTCGGAAAGACCACCGCGGCGCGCATCCTCGCCATGGCGCTCAATTGCGAGAATCGCCGCAGCGACGGTGAGCCGTGCGGCGAGTGTTCCTCGTGCCTCAAGATCTGGAACGGGTCGGCCGACCTCGATGTGGTCGAGATCGATGCCGCGTCGAATCGCGGCGTCGACGACGCCCGCGATCTCCGGGAGCGGGCGATGTACGCCGCCTCCCAGCACGGGCATCACAAGGTCTACATCGTCGACGAAGCGCACATGCTGACGCGCGAAGCGTGGAACGTCCTCCTCAAGATCCTCGAGGAGCCACCTCCGGGCGTGGTTTTCGTCTTTGCGACGACCGAGCCGCAGAAGATCGCTAACATGGCGGCTCCGGTGATGTCGCGCCTGCAGCGCTTCGATTTTCGGCGGATCGGTCCGGCGGCGATCCAGCTCCGCCTTCGCGAGGTTCTGGCGGCCGAGCATCTCGTGGCCGAGGACGACGCCCTCCTGCTCATCGCCCGGCACGCCGACGGCGGGATGCGGGATGCGTTGTCAGTGCTCGACCAGTGCTTGTCGTTCGGCGAGGGGCCGCTGACCGCCGCCCGGGTCCGCCAGGCTCTTGGGCTCCTCGGCGACGAGTCGTACGGCGCCGTCCTCGCCGCGGTCGCCGGGCGCGACCCGGGTCGGGTCTTCGGGATCATGGACGGCGTGGTCGACTCCGGGGCCGACCTGGCCGAGTTTGCCGGCGGCCTGGCCGAGATGCTGCGGGCGCTGGTGATGCGTCATTTCGGGGCCGAGCCGGAAGGGCTCCCGGAGTCGACTCGTGGACTCCTGACAGACCTTGCGCCGGTAATTGCGGCAGAGGACGCCGTGCGGATGCTCAAGCTCCTCACCGACGCCGAAGGGACGATCCGGCGCAGCGCCAATCCTCGAATCGGCCTCGAGACATTGATTCTCCGATGGACGATGATGGATCGCGCCGTCGACCTGAGGGAGCTCCTCGCCGGCGGGATCCCCTCTGGCGGTGGAACCTCCCAGCCGATAACTGCTAAGGGGAAGGGGAAGTCGGCCGCGTTACCGCCGGCGACTGAGCCAGCTCCGGCGGCGGCTCCGGCGCGGAAGGCGGCTCCGGCCGGTCCGGCCAAGGTGGTCGATGGTGGGGTGGGGCTGTCGGACAGCGTGCTCGACGCGGTCTGGACCGAGGTGGTCGCCACTGCGGGACGCCAGCGCCCCATGCTGGGGCAGGCGCTGGGGCAGGCTACGCCGCAAGTGGTCGACGCCGCGACGCTCGGGCTCGTCTTCGGGCCGGATAGCGCCGTCTTTCAGGAAGGAATCGCCCGGCAACAGGCGACGGTCGAGACGATCCTCACGGCGGCGGTTGGATCGCCGGTCCGGGTGACGATTCGGGGACCAGGGGTGACCGCCCCGACTGATGCGAAGCCGCGGCGCATGTCGGCGGGCGACATGCGGAACGAGCGCCTGACCGAGTTGCGACGCAAGGATCCTGCGCTTGATGCCGCAACCATCGCGTTAGATTTGGAACTGATTGATGAGCCGTGATCGATCGACGACGGAGGCGGCAGTTTTGGCAGATCCAACCAGACTTTCCCAGCGTGATTCCCGGCCTGAAACCGACCGGCGCGCTGATGCAGAACTCGCAGGACAGATGGTCACGGCAAGCGCCGGCGCCGGGCTGGTTCGTGCAACGGTCAACGGACGTGGTGTGCTGCGTTCGCTGGTGATCGCACCAGAGGCGTTCGAGGGCCGCGACGCCGATCTCCTGGCCGACCTGGTCATGGCGGCGATAACCGAGGCGCAACGGCGCCTCGATGATACCGGGTGAACGCACTCGAATCGTTGATCACGGAGTTCGCGCGGCTTCCGGGCGTGGGGCGAAAGACGGCTCAGCGTCTGGTCTATCATCTGCTGCAGCAGCCCCGGGAGCGGATGACCGCACTCTCCGGCGCCCTTGTCGCGGTGGCCGAGCGGGTGCATCCGTGTTCGATGTGCGGCCAGCCGACTGAAGATCAGGTCTGTTCGATCTGTGCCGACCCGCGACGCGATGCTGGACTGATCTGCGTCGTGGAGGAGCCATCGGCGGTCGCGGTGGTCGAGCGATCGGCGGCGTTCCGCGGCAGGTACGTCGTGCTGGGCGGCCGGCTGTCGCCTCTCGACGGAATCGGTCCCGACGCACTGCGGATCGGGTTGCTCGAAGCGCAGCTGGCAGGTGGTGAAGTGCGCGAGGTGATCCTCGCCACGAATTCGTCGCTCGAAGGAGAGGCCACGGCGACGTACCTGCAGCAGATCCTGTCGGCGCATCCTGGTGTTCGCGTGTCGCGGCTGGCGCGCGGCCTTCCGGTGGGCGGCGAACTGGAGTATGTCGACGGGGTTACCCTGACTCACGCCTTGACTGCACGCGAGGAACTGCGATGAACCGCCGCCCGTCGGCCGCTGCCCTCTTCACCGGTGCCGCCCTCCTGGGGACGGCCGGTGGTTGGCTGCTGGCGCGCCGGCACGACCGTTCCCATCGGCACGATCTGTTTTCGTCGCGGATCTATCAGCGATTTGCAGCACTGGGATGGATCGAACGCGAAGGCGACCTCGAGAACGTTCCGCTGCTTCGCGACTACCTCGCGTGGGAACCGGCGCCGGCACTGCGGCAGCGCGCTCGCCGCGTGATCGCCGTACTGGCGGCCGAACAATGACGGCTCCGCGCGCGGCGTCGTGGTCATTCCGCGAGGAGGATTCGATCCGGATTCGCGGTGTGCTGGTGGATTTTCTGCGCGATGCCTCGGCGCGGACTGCGTTGCTGGTCGATCGCGCCGGGCAGATGCTGATCACCGTGGGCGAGCCGCCGACCTTTGATCCGACGGCGTTCGCGTCGCTCACCGCGGCCGATTTCTCGGCCAATGATCAACTGGCGCGACTCCTGGGCGAGGGCGACTTCGGGACCCTCTTCCATCAGGGGGAAAGAGAATCGCTCTACCTGGCCGACATCGCCCGGCGGGTGATTCTCGTTGTCCTGTTCGACAATCGCACCACGCTCGGCCTCGTCAAGCTGAGGATGCGCGCAACGGTGGGCGATCTGACGGCGATCTTTACCGCGATGTTCACCCGCGAGACCGGGACCGCCGGTCACGTCGACGCGTCGTTTGTCGTCGAGGCGGAAGACGAGCTCGATAAACTCTTCGGCACGACCTGAGAGGTTCGCCGACATGTCCCTGGTCAACTACGCGTCGCGGGAAATCAACTGCAAGATCGTCTACTACGGCCCCGGGCTCGGCGGCAAGACGACCAATCTCGAGTATGTCTACGAGAAGGTCGCGCCGTCGTCGAAGGGGAAGTTGATCTCGCTCGCGACCGAAACCGAACGCACCCTCTTCTTCGATTTCCTCCCGGTCGATCTCGGCACGATTCGCGGCTTCCGGACCCGGTTCCATCTCTACACCGTGCCGGGCCAGGTGTACTACAACGCGTCGCGCAAGCTGATCCTCAAGGGCGTCGACGGCGTTGTCTTCGTCGCCGATTCGCAGATCGACCGTACCGAGGCCAATCTCGAGGCGATGCAGAACCTGTACGACAACATGACGCAGCACGGCTACGATCTCACGAAACTCCCGTTCGTGATCCAGTACAACAAGCGCGATCTCCCCAACGCCGCACCGGTGGCAACCCTCGATGCCGCGCTCAATCCGGGGTGGCCGGTCGAGGACGGCGAACGGCAGAAGGTCACTCCCGATCCCTTCCGCCCGGGTGATTACCTGGTCAAGGAGATCGATGGAGTCTGGATCGAGCGGGTGCCGACATTCGAGGCCGTCGCCGTTCGCGGCGAAGGTGTGTTCGATACCCTCAAGGCTGTCAGCAAGCTGGTGCTCAAGTCGCTCGGATGATGCGCCGCTCGGCCTGGACCCTGCCGAACATCCTGACCGTCGCCCGAATTGCCATCACGCCGGTCATTGCATCGCTGCCGTTCATCAACGGCTACTGGCCGAAGCTCGCCTGTTTCGTCGTCTTCGTTGCCGCAGCCGTGACCGACGTGATCGACGGGCGCCTCGCCCGCCGCCACAATCAGGTGACCGATCTCGGCAAGATTCTCGATCCGATCGCCGACAAGCTCCTCCTCTTCGCCACGCTCGGACCGATCTGGTGGATTTCGCGCGACCGGCAGGCGTTGTATGACATCCCGGTGTGGGGGAGCATTCCGCTCTGGGTCTGCCTCCTGCTCATCGGACGCGAAATCGCGATGACCGTGTTCCGCGCCTGGGCACAGGCGCGCGGCGTGATCATCGCGGCGGGCCACGCGGGGAAGATGAAGGCGGTGCTGCAGAACGTCTTCGTCGGCGGGACGCTCACGTGGTTCGCCTTCCGCGACGCGGTGCATCCGCTCGGCTGGGAGCACTCGCGCTTCGCCGCCTACTGGCACCAGTTTCACGGCGGTTTCGTGGCCGCAACGCTGGGCATCGCGCTCACGCTCACGATTTATTCCTTCGTCGATTATCTCGTCGAGTATCGCCGTCTCTTCTCGCTGAGCATCTGAGTGGCACCGGGCCAGCGTATCGAAGTCGTTACCATCGGCACCGAGCTTCTCCTCGGCTTCACCGTCGACACCAACGGTGCCTTTCTCGGACAACGCCTCGCAGAGGCGGGCATCGAGATCGTTCGCCGGACGGCCGTGGGTGACGCGCCAGCGGCAATTCGCGCAGCAATCGACGAGGCGCTCAGCCGCACCGGCGTCGTGCTCACCACCGGCGGACTCGGCCCCACGCGCGACGATATGTCGAAGGTGGTCGTCGCCGACTTGCTGGGACTTCCGCTCGAATTCCGATCCGAAGCGTGGGAGATGGTCCTGGCGCGTTACCGCCGGTTCGGCCGCACGCCGGTGGAATCGAACCGGTCGCAGGCGATGGTGCCGGTTGGTGCGACCTGGCTTCCCAATCACTGGGGGACGGCGCCCGGTCTCTGGGTGGAGACGCCACGCGGGCTGGTGATCATGCTTCCCGGCATGCCGCTCGAAATGCGAATGCTGATGGAGCAGGAAGTCGTGCCTCGGCTCGCGGCCCGGCATTCCGGCACCGTGGTCCGGTCGCGAACGCTGCGCACCTGCGGCGTGCCGGAGTCGACATTGGCGGAACGGATCGGCGACGCGGAAGACGCCATTGCGCCGCTGTCACTCGCCTACCTTCCGAGCACGAGCGGCGTTGATCTGCGCATCACCGCGTGGCATCTGGCGGCCGACGAAGCCGATCGGCGACTCGATTCGGCCACCGCGGCGCTGCGGGCACGATGCGGCGACTCGGTTTACGGCACCGATAGCGTCGACCTGGCAGCGATCGTCCTCGACCAACTCCGTGGTACCGGCGACACGCTGGCCGTTGCCGAATCATGCACCGGTGGATTGCTCGGCGGCCGGATCACCTCGATTCCCGGTGCATCGGCCGTTTTTCTCGGCGGTGCGATCTGCTATGCCGATGACGTGAAGGCCACGACGCTCGGCGTCGATCGCGCACTGATCGAGCAACATGGTGCAGTGTCGGCAGCAGTCGCGGCCGCGATGGCGACTGGTGCACTGGACCGATTCGGGGCGAGTGTCGCCGTATCGATTACTGGAATTGCCGGGCCGAGTGGCGGAAGCGAGGAGAAGCCGGTCGGATTGATCTGGTTTGGTCTGGCGCGGCGCGGCAGCGTGTCAACGCACCGGTCGGTCTTTGGCGGCAACCGCGACGAAATTCGCGCGCGCGCGGTGCAGGGGGCGCTGCTGGCGCTCTGGCGGCGCCTGGATCGGTCAGCCGGAGCGTAGCGCGAGCCAGCAGGACGCCTGTGCGCACCGGCCGCCGAGACCTTCGCCGCGCTCAGGGCGACGTGTAAATTTCCCGTCATCACCTCAATCCTTTCCAAGGCACTCATGCGCACTCATTCCATCGCCGTTGCGGCAATCGTGCTCTCGCTGGCCGCGTGCTCCAAGGGAGCGTCCACGTCACCCGCGGATCCCGCCAACCAGGTCATCACAACAGCTACCTTCGATTCATCGCTGCGCGTCGACCTGAAGGCGTCGACGGTGACGCCGTCGGGCCTCTACTACAGGGATATTGTCGTCGGGACCGGCCCGGTTGCCGTGGCGGGCGACAGCGTGTTTGCCGGGTACGTCGGCGCGCTCACCGACGGCAAGCAGTTCGACGCCAGCCCGGCTAACCAGCCCTACGGATTCCCGCTCGGCGGCCATCGCGTCATTGCTGGCTGGGACGAGGGCGTCGCGGGAATGCACGTAGGCGGCAAGCGCCAACTGATCATTCCGGCCTCGCTCGGTTACGGGCCGTCGGGAAGTGGTCCGATTCCGCCAAACGCGGTGCTGATATTCACCGTCGAGCTGGCGCGCGTGCAATAAGCAGGTTGCCTTTCGTTTGGCGAACGTCGCATCCGTCAGCAGCCGGGCGTTGGGGTCGAGCGACAGATCTCTGGGCGCGTTGACCGGCGCAATGACCAATCGTTGTTGCGGCTGCGTGCCACTTCGCCTGTTTCCACCAAGCCTCGAGGGCTCGTCAATGGTCACGACTCCAGTTCGTCGCGCTTTCATCCTCGGATTGCTCGTTGTTGCGGCGGTGGGACCTGCCGCTGCGCAGCAGCGGTCCACGGCCGGCCCCCGTTTCGAGATCTCGTTCACGGCTGCGGCGCACGCCGAGCCGATTACGGGCCGGGCGTACGTGGCGATCTCCCGGGACTCCGGTCGTGCACCGATCGCGGAGACCAGCGAGACCGGCGTCCCGCTCTTTGGCGTCAATATCGAGGGGCTCGCGCCCGGCAAGCCGGCGATCATCGATGCGAAGACCTTCGGCCATCCACTTGCCTCGCTGCGCGAACTTCCGGCTGGAGATTACTGGGTCGAACCGTTCATCAACATCTACACGCGTTTCGCGCGCGCAGATGGCCACGTGGTGTGGCTGCACATGGACCAATGGGAAGGGCAGGACTGGAAGCGGTCGCCCGGCAACATCGACGGGACGCCGGTGAAGATCCACTGGAATCCGGCGTCATCGATGCCGATCCGTCTCGTGGCGAGTCGCGTGATTCCCCCGATCACACCGCCGATCGACAACGCATCGGTCAAGCATCTCAAGTTCAAGAGCGAGATTCTCAGCACGTGGTGGGGACAGCCGATCTACCTCGGCGCCACGATTCTTCTCCCGAAAGGGTTCGACGCGCATCCCGATGTCCGTTACCCGATTGTCTACGACGAAGGCCACTTCTCGCTCGGCGCGCCAGGCGGTTACGGGCGCAATGCCGCGTTCACCAGGTACTGGGACAGCGACACCGCGCCGCGGGTTCTCCTCGTCACGATTCAGCATCCATCACCGTACTACGACGATTCGTACGGCGTCAATTCGGCCAACAACGGCCCCTACGGCGATGCGCTGACGCAGGAACTTCTTCCGATGGTGGAGAAGGAGTTCCATGCCATCAGCCAGCCATGGGCGCGCCTCCTCACCGGCGGATCGACCGGCGGATGGATCTCGCTCGCCAAGCAGGTGATGTATCCTGATCTCTATGGCGGCACGTGGTCGCTTTGTCCTGACGGCGTCGACTTCCGCGCCTTCCAGATCGTCAATGTCTACAAGGATCCCAATGCCTACTGGGTCGATCACGGCTGGATGAAGGTTGAGCGCCCGGATGTTCGTCGCCCCGACGGCAACATCACAACGATGATGAAGGACGAGAACTGGTATGAACTGACGGTCGGCGATCACTCGCGCTCGGGCGGCCAGTGGGACATCTGGGAAGCGACCTACTCACCGGTTGGCGCCGACGGATACCCGCAGCGGATCTGGGACAAGACGACCGGTGTCATTGATCACACTGTCGCCGCGTACTGGAAAGAGCACTACGACCTCCGCAGCATCCTGGAGACGAACTGGGCCACGCTCGGTCCCAAGGTCGCGGACAAGATCAACGTCTACGTCGGCGACGCCGACTCGTACTTCCTCAATGACGGGGTGCACTTCCTCCATGACTTCCTGGTGACGACGAAATCGCCGGCATGGAGCGGCGAGATTGTCTTCCAGCCGATGGCGCCGCATTGCTGGGGGCCGCCTCTCACCGACCTCCTCGGCAAGATGACGGCCCAGATGCAGAAGGACGCGCCGGCCGGGGCAGATCTCAAACGCTGGCGATACTGACCCAGGGCCTCGCTCGTCATGACGGGTGAAGGCGGCGTCGAAAGCCCCTGCCACTCTGGCATTGCTTTCCGGCCCGCCCGTTGCATTCCTTTCCCCGACCTAGTCTTTGGAGTTCCAGGCGATGCCCGAACACCCCCACAGCGATCCAGCTGATAATCCCGGCGCCCTCCCCGCTGATCCGCGGCCGGTGCCCGATGATTGGGAATTGACGGATAGCGCGACGGCCACCGAGGCAGCCCGCGCGGTGGCACAGGCCGAGGATAGGCTCCTGCGGCTGGCGGCTGAATACGACAACTACCGCAAGCGGACTGTTCGAGAGAAGGCCGAAGCGTTTGATCGCGGGGCAACCGCGCTGGTCGATCGGCTGCTGGAGATTCTCGATGACGTCGACCGGCTCGGGGCAAGCGATCCCGCGGCGACATCGTATGAGTCGTTCCGTGGCGCGTTCGACGTGGTGCAGCGAAAGTTTCGCAAGGAACTCGAGACCGCCGGTCTCGAGCGGATCGACCCGGTCGGTCAGCCATTCGACCCGACGCTGCATGAAGCGGTTTCGGCGGTTGCCCCCGAACGGCCGGAGCAGGACCACACCGTCAAGGCGACTTTCCAGGCCGGATACCGGTTCAAGGGCGGTGTCGTTCGTCCGGCACGAGTCCAGGTGTACTCGGCCCACGGAGTAGCCTGAGTGGCGAGCCAGGATTTCTACGCGGTCCTCGGCGTTCCGGAATCCGCTACTGCCGTGGAGATCAAGAAGGCATACCGCAAGCTGGCCAAGCAGTACCACCCGGACGCCAATCCGAACAATCCGCCGGCGGCGGAAAAGTTCAAGCAGATTTCCGAGGCGCACGGCGTCCTGTCGGACCCCGAGAAGCGCGCCAAGTACGACCAGATGCGCCGATTGGGGGCATTCGGCGGCTACGCCAATCGCGGTCCGGCTGGGCCGCGCGGGGGACCACGCTCGCCGGCCGAGGAGCAGTTCGATTTTGGCGACATCGGCTCATTCGGACTGGGTGACATCTTCTCGTCGATCTTCGGACGAGGTGGTCGCCGGCCGGAAAACGAGGCCGAGGCGCCGGAGCATGTGGAAGTCACTGTGACGGTCCCCTTCAGGACCGCGGCCAACGGCGGGAGGGTCCCGCTGACGCTGGCGATGAACGATGTCTGCGCCACCTGCGGCGGGACCGGCGCCGAGCCCGGGGCCACGCTGTCGGTCTGCCCGGAGTGCAAGGGGGCAGGGACGATATCGTTCGGGCAGGGAGGCTTTGCGGTAAACCGCCCGTGCCCGGTCTGTCGCGGGCGAGGCAAGGTGCCCTCCAAGCGCTGTCACACCTGCAACGGGAGCGGCGAGCAGCGAACCGAGCGGCAGATACTCGTCACGGTTCCCCCGGCGACCGACACCGGGACCCGGGTTCGCCTCAAGGGGCAGGGCCCACGCACGCGCGCCGGCGGTCCCGCGAGCGACGTGTTGATCACCTTTCAGGTCGATGCCGATCGCTTCTTTTCGCGCGAAGGCCTAGACATCCTCTGCGAGGTCCCGATCACGCTGACCCAGGCGCTTATCGGTGCCACGATCCAGGTCCGCACCGTGGCAGGCGCCAAGGTCAAGCTCAAGATTCCCGCCGGGACGCAACCGGGACGGAAGTTCCGGATCAAGGGGCAGGGGTTGGAGAAGCAGGGCCAGCGCGGCGATCAGATCGTGACGGTGCAGGTCAAGTTGCCGGAGAAACTGACGCCGGAACAGCAGGCGGCGCTCAACGAATTTGCCGGCAAGATGGGTGGGCCGGCGTAGCTCTCAGGCGATCACACCGCCGCCCAGCACCTGTTCGTCGAACGAATAGATCACTCCAGACTGTCCCGGCGCGATGGCGCGCACCGGCGTTTCCAGGTCGAGCACGCACCGCGCTCCATCGTTGCTGCGCACCGTGGCCGGCACCGCGCGGGACCGATAGCGCAACTGCACCTGGCAGCGAGTACCCTCACGCAAATCTCCGTCGAGCCAGTTGCATTCGTCGAGCGTGACGCGATTGCCGAGCAGATCGGCGGCATCGCCGACGACGACCTCCCGGCTTTCCGGGCGAATCGCGACCACATAGAGCGGGAGCGATCGTCCGCCCGGCAATCCCTTCCGCTGGCCAACCGTGTAGCGCGCGAATCCGTCGTGCGCGCCGACGATATTTCCCGCCGTGTCGACGAATGCTCCCGGCGCCAATGCAGGCGCATCGCCCGGCAGGTGCTGCTCCAGGACGCCGACGTAGTCGTTATCGGGAACGAAGCAGATGTCGACGCTTTCCGGCTTGTCGGCGGTTTCGAGCTGCAGTGCGCGAGCGCGATCGCGGGTTTCGGACTTGGTGAGTTCGCCGACCGGCGTGATCATCCGTGCCACGACCGCACGATCGATCCCCCAGAGGAAGTAGCTCTGATCCTTGGTGCGATCGCGGCCGCGAAAGAGCTTCCCGTCGCGGGCAACGGCGTAGTGTCCGGTGGCGATCGCGTCGCATCCCAGCGCATCGGCGTGGGCGAGGAGGTCGCGGAATTTGGTGAACGAGTTGCAGCGCACGCACGGGATCGGTGTCCGACCGCGCGAGTATTCGTCGACGAAATTCTCGATGACCGTGTCGGAAAACCGGTCCTCGAGATTGACGACATAATGCGGCACGCCGAGGCGATGGGCGACGGCGCGCGCATCGGCGATCGAATCGAGCGAGCAGCATGGCCGGTCGGGGACATCGGTGCCGTAGCAGAAGAGCTTCATCGTCGCGCCGATCACGTCGTGGCCATGGTCGACAAGAATCGCGGCGGCGAGCGAAGAATCGACGCCGCCGCTCATCGCCACCAGGACCTTCTGCCGGTCAGACACGCCCGAGCGCGGCACCGAGCTGCCGGACCCGATCGACAACACCGGGGAATGCGTCGGCGACGCGTGCCACGTCGCTGGCTGTGGTCTCGTGCCCGAGCGAGAAACGGATGGTCCCGAGCGCGATCGATCGCTCGACGCCCATTGCGGTGAGCACGTGCGACGGTTCCACGGCTCCGGTGGAGCACGCCGATCCGCCGGAACAGGCGATCCCGGCCAGGTCGAGGTGCATCAGCATCGCTTCCGCCTCGGCGCCGGGCACGGCGATCGAAAGGACGTGAGGCGCGCGAACGGCGCCCTTGGCATGGACCACGAGATCGGGGACCAGCGTCGTGAGGCGCGCCTCCAGCTCATCGCGAAGTGCCGCGAGCCGCGGGACTTCATGGTCGAGTTCTTCGCGGGCCAGCTTTGCCGCACGGCCCAGTGCCACGGCGCCGGCAACATTCTCGGTGCCGGGCCGGATCCCGTACTGCTGGCCGCCGCCGTGAATGATCGCTTCCACGATCGTGCGATCGCGAACGATCAGCGCGCCGACGCCCTTTGGCGCGCCGAGCTTGTGCGCGCTGATCGAGAGGAGGGTGCATCCAGCTGCATCGAGATCGACCGGAACCTTGCCGAATGCCTGCACCGCGTCGCTGTGCAGCGGCACTCCAGCTGCCCGGCATCGCGCGCCGATGTCGGCCATCGGCTGCACTACGCCGACTTCGTTATTGACCCACATCACCGAAACGACGGTGGGATGTTCGGCCAGCGCCGCATCGAGCTCGTCGAGGTGAACGGTGCCATTGCCGTCGACGCCAAGAATCGTTTCACGGCCGTCGAGTTCGACGACCGCATGGGCCGCGGCGAGCGCCGCCTTGTGTTCGATGGCGGTGGTGACAACGTGCATCGGTCGGCCGTGCGCACGGGCCGCGAGTGCAGCGCCGATGATCGCAAGGTTGTCTGCCTCGGTGCCGCCCGAGGTGAAGATGACGTGGTTGGGTTCCACCTGGAGTGCTGCGGCAACGTCCCGCTTCGCCTGCTCGAGTCCGGCGCGAGCCGCGCGGCCGAACCGGTGTGACGACGATGGATTTCCCCATGCCGCGTTGAGGAAGGGGAGCATCGCGTCGATTACGACAGGCCGTACCGGCGTCGTCGCGGCGTGATCGAGGTAGACCGGTTCCATGCCGATGAATCTAGTCGGAAACCGGGCTGGCGGCGGGTTTCCGCCGTAAACTGCCCTTCACGGCCACGGCCATGGCGGCCGGATGGTCAATGGCCACGACCTAGGAGAAGACTCCCATCGTGACGATGTCGCTCATCGCCATCGTCTCCGGCGTCCAGAACGGCTCACCGTAGCGGGCGCGGATCAGCGAACCATAGTGACCATTCTGCGTCGCGATCAGGTCCTGCAGCGGTTCGCCGGTCGGATACATCTCCCCGGCATTCCGCACCCCTTCGAATTGCGACGCGAAGCACGCGATCGCTTCGATCTTGCGCTCGAATTGCGCCGAAATGTCGACCACGAACGACGGTTTGACGGCGTCCTCGCGAAAGCTCAACGCATAGCAGAGTTTGCTCGGCCGGAACGCCTCGCCGTCGGCGGGATAATTCTTGAGCCCGGAGAGGAAGCACGCATCACGAACCAATTCCGACGCCATCCGATGGTCGGGATGGCGCCCGACCAGGTACTGGACGATCACGGTGCGCGGACGCAGCCGGCGGACCTGTTCGATCACCACGCGTCGCATTGCATCGGTGTTGGCCAGGCGGCCGTCGGGGAGTCCGCCGTTGACGCGTTCCGCGACGCCGAGGACACGTGCCGCCGCTGCCGCCTCCTGGGCGCGCAACTCCGGCGTGCCGCGCGATCCGAGTTCGCCGCGAGTGAGATCGAAGATTCCGGTCCGGTGTCCCTGATCGCCTGCCAGCGCAATCGTGCCGCCGCACAGCAGCTCGGCGTCATCGGGATGAGCCATGATTGCAAGGAGATCGACAGGCATGAGACCAAGATAGAACGGAAAAGGGAAAAGGGAAAAAGGAAAAGCGACAACCGTGGGGATGCCTTCTTGTTCCGTTTTCTCTTTATTCGTACCGCAGCGCTTCCACCGGATCGAGTCGCGCCGCGCGGTTGGCGGGGATCACGCCGAACACGAGTCCGATCCCGATACTCGCCGCCGTGGCGACGACTGCACTCCAGAGCGGTGGCCCGCTCTTGATGCCAAGGACGGATTTGAGAATCTCTCCACCGAGGAGTCCGACGCCGATCCCGATCAACCCGCCCACCGCGGTCAACGTCGACGCTTCCACCAGAAACTGGACGAGAATTTCAGCATGGGTGGCACCGAGCGCCTTGCGGATGCCGATCTCACGGGTCCGGTCGGTGACCGACACCATCATGATCGCCATCACGCCGATTCCGCCCACCAGGAGCGCCACGCTCGACAGCGCGATCATGACCAGGAAGAAGGCCGACGTCAGCTTGTCGATCACCTGCAGGATCTGGTCCTGGGTGAGCAGGTCGAAGTTGTTGGGAGTGCCGGGATGCAGCCCGCGCGACACGCGCAGCGCGACGATCGCGGCATCCTTGGCGACGTCGACATCGACGCCGCGTTGCGGCAGGACGACGATGAAGAGCGCGTTGGTCTCGTCGTAGTGGAAGTTCTGCTGCGCGGCACGAAAGGGGATCACGCCGCCATCCTGCGTGCCCGGTGGCTGGAAGATGTTGTCCGGGCGCGCGAAGACCCCGATTGTGGTGAACGCCTTCCCGCCGATCCGCACCACCCGCCCGAGCGGATCGAGCCGTCCGAAGAGCCGGTGGGCCACGTCCTGCTCGATCACCAGTACCTGCGCACCGCCCGACAGTTCGCCGGTCGTGAACCACCGCCCGCTCAGCAACGTGCCGCCCTGGACATCGAGGTACGCGTTGTCGGCGCCCCACACGTTGAGTTGCTGCGATCGTTCTCCTTCATATTCCATGCGCTGCTGCACCTGTACCCACAACCCCGCGTGACGGACGATCGGGACGCGTTGCAATGCCTGAGCGTCGCGCTGGTCGACCACCGGACGCACTCGCACCTCGGCGGGAAGATTGTTCGGATTGATGGGCGTGCTGGAGAAGAAGCGGATCACATAGAACGTCTCGGGAGCCGAGTTCTCGATCGAGGCGAAGATCTGTCCGCGGATCCCTTCGACCAGTGACGCCATCACCATCACGGTCGTGACTCCGATCACCACGCCGAGGATGGTGAGCGTCGACCGCAGCTTGCTGCTGCGCATCGCGTCGAGTGCCAGGAGGACCCCCTCGACGACATTGCGGGCGCGGAGGGCCATCGGCTATTCCTGCCTGAGGGCGGTGATGGGATCGAGCCGGGCCGCGCGTGCCGCGGGATAGACACCGAAGATGATCCCCGTGCCGGAACCCAGCGCGAGCGCGATGCCAACCGACCAGAGCGTCACCTTGGCCGGCAGTGGTGACGCGGCCGCGACCAGCTGCGCGAGCGCCCACCCGCTTCCCACGCCGATTGCTCCGCCGAGCGAACTCAGCAGCATCGTCTCCACCAGGAATTGGCGGCGAATGTCGCGCTGGTTGGCGCCGATCGCCTTGCGAATGCCGATCTCGCGAGTGCGTTCGCTCACCGACATCAGCATGATGTTCATGATGACGATCCCGCCGACCACCACGCCGATTCCGACCACCGCCGGAATCACGGCGAAAAGAAGGGCGGTGAGCTCCTTCCAGAAGGCGACCAGCGCGTCGGCCTTGTCGACGGCGAAGTCGTCGTCCTGCTCGGGGTGAAGGTGATGGGCGATGCGCATGGCCTCTTCCGCCCGGTTCATCGCGCCGGGGATCGCATCCGCGTCGCGCATCTTCACCGACACGATCGTGGTCTGGCCTCGCCCCCAGATCGATTCGAACGTCGGCATCGGCATCAGCACGAAGGCGTCGAACGACTGGCCCAGCGTCTTCCCCTTGGCCGCGATCACTCCCTTGATCGTGAATTCGTAGCCGGCGATCCGCACCGTGGATCCGACGGCGGTCTCGGGCGAAGCGAAGAGCTTGTCGGCGATGTCGTATCCCACGACGATCGAGAACTGACGGCCACGCATGTCGGTTTGGGCGAGCGGGTCGCCGGCGATGAACTTGTAGTCCTGGACCAGCTGATAGGGCGGCGTGACGCCGAGGATTCGCACGCCCCCGAGGGTGGTGCTGCGATACGTGACGTTCTCCGCCGGTACCGCGTCGCCCGACTGCAGCGCGACCGCCTCCGCATCGGGAAGGGCCCGTTCGACGGCGCGCGCATCGTCGCGGGAGACGATCGGGCGGAGGTTGTAGCGGCGGACCTGTTCGTCATCGGCAAGGCCGATCGAAATCGGTGTGCGCCGCACCTGGAACGCGTTGGCGCCGATGATGGCGTCGGTGAGGTTGTCCTTGACGTAGAGATTCATCCCCTGAATTACCGCGACGACGGTGACCAGGAAACCGACCGATACGATGATACCGAGCAGCGTGAAGAACGAACGGAGTTTGGCGCCGCGAATGGTGGCGAGGGCGAGGCGAAAGGCTTCGCTGTAGGGCATTTATCGAGAATTCACGGTGTCTCGAGCGCACGTGCACCGTGCGCTCGTTGCCGCTATCACTCGTATCGCAACGCGTCGACCGGGTCGAGCCCGGCGGCTTTGTTGGCGGGATAGAGGCCGAAGAAGATTCCCGTGACAGCGGAGGCGAGAATGGCCGCCACCACCGACCAGAGCGGAATTGCCGCCGGGATCGGCGTCAGGTGATTCACGGCGAGGGCGATCAGTGCGCCGAGGACGAGGCCGCAGATGCCGCCGACCACGGTGAGCGTCGCTGCCTCGACGAGAAACTGGAAGAGGATCTCGCCGTGAGTCGCACCCAGCGCCTTGCGCACGCCGATCTCGCGGGTGCGCTCCGTCACCGAAATCATCATGATCGCCACCACGCCGACACCGCCCACCATCAGGCCCACACTCGAGAGCGCCAGCATGACGAGGAAGAAGCCGGCGGTAATATTGTTGAAATTCTCCAGCAACTTGTCGCCGGCGACCAGCGCGAAGGTATTGTCCTGTCCCGGCTTGAGGCCGCGCCGCACCCGCAGCGCCGTGGTGACCTGGTCCATTGCGTCGGCCTGGGTGATCTCGGGACGGGGGAAGACGATGATCTGCATGAAGCCGCGCTGATAGTCGGCCGACTTGACGAATGTGGTGTGCGGCACGACGAAGTGGGGCGAGCTCTGGCTGAAGAGCCCCGATGGATCCTGGTAGAGACCGACCACCGTGAACGGCAGCCCGAAGATCTTGACCACCTTCCCGATCGGATCGACCCCGGCGAGGAGGACTTCCGCGGCCTTGTCGTTGAGGACGACAACGTAGCTCGAGGCCGCCTCGTCAACCGGCGTAAAGTTGCGGCCTTCGAGGAGAACACCGCCGCCGACCTTGAGCCAGGACACGTCCATCCCGGAGACGTTGACGCTGCCGAGATTGACGCTCCCATGGCTGACGGTGGAAGTCGCCTGTTCGGTGATGTTCACGTCGCCGATATCGGGGAGGCGGCGGATCATCTCGGCTTCATCGCGCGTGACGCGCGGCCAGTGCCGCCACGGGGCATCCTGGTCGTCGAACTGAATCCCGCTCTGGAAGTGCCGCAGTACGTAGAAGGACGTCGGGCCGGCGCGCGAGACGACTTCGCTCACCGAATTCTGGATGCCGGTGATGGTCGAGGCCATCGCGATCACCACCATCACGCCGATTGCGATCCCGAGGATCGTCAGCGCGGCGCGAACCTTGTTGGCGCGGAGGGCGTCGACCGCCAGCGCCACGCCTTCAAAGCCGCGCGCGAAGAGATTGCCGCGACCGAGACGGCTCATTCGTGCCCCAGCGCGATGATCGGGTCGAGCCGGGCCGCCTGGCTCGCCGGGTACACGCCGGCGACGACCCCGACGAGGACGCCGAGTGCCACCGCCATGCCGATCGACCACGGCGCGACTGCAGCCGGGAGCGGGGTCCAGATCCGCACGGCGAAGGCGAGGAGGAGCCCGGCAACGATTCCAGCCGCGGCACCGGTGAGCGAGAGCACCGTCGACTCGACGACGAACTGCGCCAGGATGTCGCCGCGGCGCGCGCCGAGCGCCTTGCGAATCCCGATCTCGCGGGTCCGCTCGACGACCGACATCAGCATGATGTTCATGATCACGATCCCGCCGACGACGAGTGAAATGCCGACCAGGCCGGGAAGTGCCAGGAAGAGAATGCGCGAGATCTTCCCCCACTGGTCGAGGGCATCCTGCGCGGTGCCGATATCGAAGTTGTTCCCCTGTCCCGGCTTGAGCCCGCGACGGACACGCATCAGCGTCGTGACCTCGTCGATCGCCCCCGGCATCTGGGCCGGGTCGATCGCCTGCATCTGCAGGTCTTCGATGACGTGCGGCCGGTCGATCTGCATCCGCGCCGGCGAGGTGATCGGGATCACGATGAACTTGTCGAGCGAAATTCCGAACAAGGTTCCCTGCTTGTCGACGACCCCGACGACCCGATAGGGTATGCCGCCGACGGTCAGCGACTTCCCGACTGGTTCGAGTCCGCCGAAGAGCCCGTCGGCGACGTCCTGGCCGATCACCACGACCGGCGATCCGGCAACGACCTCCTGCGGGGCGAAGGCCCGTCCATCGGCGATATCCCAGTGCTTGATCGCGAAGAACTCGGCGTCAACCGCCTCGAGGTCGATCCCGGTGGCGGTCTTGCCATGGTACGCGACGCCGAGGCTCGATTCGTCCTCGCGGGAAAAGTGCACCGGGGTGCGCAGTCGCTCTTCGATGTACGCGGCATCCTCGATCGTGATCCTCGGCCGCCGCTGCCATTCCTTCCACATCTCGGTCGTCACGTTGCCGAAGGTCATGTTGGGACGCGACTGAAGCTGGAACGTGTTGATGCCGCCAATCGCGTTGGCAAACTTGCTCGTCATGTACACGTTCATCCCCTGCACGATCGACACGACCGCGATCAGGAACGTGACGCCGATGAGCACGCCGATGAGCGAAAAGAAGCTCTTCAGTTTCTGGGCACGAATCGACGCCAGCGCCAGCACGACCGCTTCATAAAGCGGCATCTCAGGCC
The DNA here is from genome assembly GCA_036501385.1 of Gemmatimonadales bacterium. Classification (GTDB taxonomy): domain Bacteria; phylum Gemmatimonadota; class Gemmatimonadetes; order Gemmatimonadales; family GWC2-71-9; genus Palsa-1233. The sequence continues at coordinate 24,328 of DASYAK010000028.1, forward strand.
GCCGCCGCGCCGGCCCGGGGCGGGTTGACGCGATCGCTGTCGACCCGTCCGTCGCGGAGCACCACGACGCGATGCGCGTGCGCGGCGATGTCGGGTTCGTGCGTCACCAGGACGACAGTCTGTCCCTGGGCATGCAGGGTACCGAAGACCCGCATGATCTCCTCGCTCGTTGTCGAGTCGAGGTTGCCGGTCGGCTCGTCGGCGAGGAGGATCGACGGCTCATTGACCAGCGCCCGCGCGATCGCGACACGCTGCCGCTGCCCACCGGAGAGTTCGTTGGGTTTGTGCAGCATCCGTTCACCGAGTCCCACGCGCTGCAGGGCGTGCTCGGCACGCCGCCGGCGTTCCCGTGCCGGCGTACCGGCGTACACCAGCGGGAGTTCGACGTTGGCGAGCGCACTGGCGCGCGGCAGGAGATTGAAGGTCTGGAAGACGAAGCCGATCTCGCGATTGCGGATGCGGGCGAGCGCATCATCGCGCATTTCGGACACTTCGTGCCCGTTGAGCCGGTAGCGTCCGGCGCTCGGCGTGTCGAGGCAACCGAGGACGTTCATCATCGTCGACTTTCCCGAGCCCGATGGCCCCATGATCGCGACGTACTCGTTGCGATGGATCGACAGGTCGACGCCGCGGAGGGCGCGCACGTGTTCGGTGCCCATGACGTAATCGCGGGTGATTCCCTCGAGCTTGATGATCACCTCGTTCATGGCTTCTTCGCGTCGGCCGGCGAGACCGGTGCGGCCTTGACCCTGGTCGAATCCTTCATGTCGCGGATTGCCTGATACGTCCCTGAGACGACCGTCTCGCCTTCCTTGAGTCCGTCGAGCACTTCGAAGTATTCGTCGCCGGTGATCCCGACCTTCACCGGCCGGAAACGCGCCAGCCCGTTCTCGACCACGAAAACACCGTCCTGCTCCTTGACCCTGCTCTTCGAGGTGTCGGACGGACTGGCGGCGAGCGGAGCGCTCGGGCGGGTGTCACCGGCCGGATTGGGCGCGGCGCGCGCTGTGAGTGCGATGATCGGAATGCTCAACGCGTTCTTGCGAACGTCGGTGATGATCCGCGCCGTCATGCTCAAGTCGGGACGGACGTCCTTCGGAGGGTTCGACAGGGTGACTTCGACGTCGAAGTCGACGGCCTTGTCGGTGGTGGACGTGGTGGAGGTCGAGGCGTCGGTCGACTCGCTGTTGCCGATCTTGGTGACGCGCCCCATGAATGTCGTGTCGGGGAAGGCGTCGATCGAGACCGACACCGAGTCGTTCTTCGCCAGGCGCACGACATCGGTCTCGTCGACCTTCACCTTGGCGAGAATGGTCGACATGTCGGCAACGCGCATCAGGAGGCCGGTTTCCTTGGAGAAGGTTCCGGGAACCGCGACCTCCCCCTCCTCGACGGCAAGACGAACCACCCGCCCCGAAATCGGCGAATAGATCATCGTGCGCGCCAGGTTATCCTGCGCCTCCTTGAGCGACGCCTGCGCCTGGGCGACCTGAGCCTCGGCTGACTTCACCAGCGCCTGCGCCACCGCGTACGCCTGCTGCGCCTGTTCGACAGACTCCTGCGTGATCAGCGCCGGCGACGTCTTCTGCAGCTCGTTCTGCCGATCCATCGTCCGCTTCGACTGGTCGCGGTTGGCCACCGCCTGGACGTCGCTCGCGTTCGCCTGCGCCAGAGCCGCCTGTCCGACCTCGACCGCGCCCTTGAACTGTGCCTGGTCGAGCTCCACGAGCAACTCGCCCTCGGTCACCATGTCGCCTTCCTTGACGTGCAGCTTGGTGATGCGCGCCGTTACGTCGGCGGAGATGTCGACATCGGATTTCGCCTCGATCTGGCCGCTCGCCGTCACGGCCGCGACCAGGTCGCGACGCCCGACCGGCTCCATGCGCACTTCGGTACCGTGAGACGCCTTCCGGTTGGCTCCGAGAACGACCACTCCGCCGATTACGAGTACGACGATTACCACTCCAATAGTGAGCCTAGCTCCACGCGACATCCGGTTGCTTCCTCTCAGCGAAGTGGTCGGCCGACCGCAGCCTCGAGGGCGACGACGGCGAGGTGGTAATCGTAGATCGCGTTGACGTAGTCGGCTTCGGCCTGCGTCATCGTCGTCTGTGCCGCGGCAACGTCAAGCGCCGATCCGTTGCCGATCCGGTATTTGTCCTGCGCCAGCTGCAATTGCTGCCGAGCGGTGACGCGGTTGGAGTCCTGGATCCCGATCCGCTGCCAGGCGGTCGTGACCGCGAGAAGTTGCGTCTGGATCTGGGCGTCGGTCATGAGCTGCTGCGCCCGGAGCGATTCGCGTCCTTCATCGCGGGTCGCTTCGGCCTGCGAGATCGCCAGCGAACGGGAGTAGCCGTCCCAGAGCGGGAGCGAGAACTGCAGGTTCACCGACAGCGGATTCCGGGTGAAGGCGAAGGGGAAGACCGAGTTCTCGGTGTGAATCTCCTGCAAGATGCTCGATTGCAGCGCGTTCCCCGTGGGATCGAGGCCAGCGAAGGCCTTGCAATCGGGGATCACCGACCCCGGGAGGGGCGTGGTCAGTCCCAGGACGATCTGATTCTGGAAGGCACAATTGGCTTCCTGCGCCTGCGCCTGTGCCAGCTGGCTGGCGATCAGCGAGTTCTCGTCGGTGCTTTCCTGCGTGTAGCCACTCAAGCCGGCGCTCAGTGTGAAGGTCGGCAGCCTGCCGAGGCGCTGGATGTGGATGTTGACCTGATTGGCGTGGTCCTGCGCCTGAAGCGAACGGATCGTCGGGTTGTCCGAGTGTGCCGCGGCCTCAAGCTGCTTCAGGTCGAAGTGCGGCTCGGTCAGCGGGTACGGTTCGCTCAAGGTCAAGGAATCGACTGCGGCATCGCTCGGCAAACCGATGAGCTGGACCAGGGTAATCTTGGCCTGCGTGGCCGCCTGGCGCGCCTGGATGAGCTGTACCTCATGGTTCGCCATCGCCGTCTGGGCCGACAGGACATCGAGGAGCGAGGCTTGCCCGACCGTCTGCCGCGCCTGCGCCAGCTTGAGCTGGCCGGTGTCGGCGGTGACCTGCTGAATTGCGACGTTCACCGTCGCGATCGCGCGGAGGACGGTGAAATACTGCGTCGTCACGTTCGACGTCAGCGTGACGGCGGTGGCGTTGATCGTCTCGTCGGTGAATCGTTCCTGAGCCCGGTCGAGCGACGGCGTCAACCAGGTCTGCGGATTCAATTGCATTGATGCATTGAACCCATAATTGGAACTCAGCAGCGCGGGGCTGTTGAAGACCGTTCCGCCGAATGTCTGACTCCCGCTGCCGGTGTAGCCCATGCCACCGTTGAGCGAAAGACGCGGAAGCAGGGCCCAGTTGGCCGCCTTGACTGCCTCGGCCGCGGGGTCGGCAGTGGCCAGGGCCTGGCGGTAGGTTGGACTGTTGGCTCTGGCCAGTTGGAGCGCCTGGGGCAACGACAACTGATGCGGTACCTGCGCCTGGGCACTGAGGCGCGAAGCCGCCACGATAAGCACCAGCACACGACTGATCCGACGAATCGGCATCTTCCATCCCCGAAAACAGGTAGTAATTGAGCGACCGACGTTGCCTTCTACGCTGAGATCGCAGTGAAGTTTCAAGGTGCTACATCTCCGCATGCCCGCCAGACGCTCTTCTGGATGGTGGCCGTTGCCGTCGTGCTCTTCGCCGGCGAAGCCGCGCTCCATACGGGGTGGCCACTCCTCGCGCTTCTGGCACTGGCCGCAGTCGGCGGGGCACTTCTCGGATGGCGCCTCGCGGTGTCCGCCACGCGCGGGGCCGCCATTGGCCTGGCGCTGTTGTCGATCGCCGCGGCCATCGCGGCCGGGAAGATGGCGCACACGGTGCTGCACGCCAATCTGCTCCAGTCGGAGGCGGTGCGGGCCGCGCGCGTGGAACGAGACCGGTTGCTCCGGTCATCGCTCGCTGCCGCCACGCGAACTGCCCAGCTCGCCCTCGAACGCGTCGGCGATTCCAGGGCCCAGAATGCGCCCATGCTCGACGATCTCCGCGCCAGCACCGACATCGAAACTGCAATTGACGTGACTGCCGGCGATACCATTGTCGCCGCGGCCGGACCGCACCGGATGCAGCCGCTGATGGGCACGACGCCGGCCGCGCTGGTAAGTACGCCGTTCGCGATCATGCTGGTCGTGCGCGCGCATCGTGGCGCTCGCCAGGCCGAAGTAACCCTGCTTCTCGATTCACTGCCTGGCCTCCCGGTTGCCGGTCCATCGCTCGCCGCCAGCTCCGGAGGTGGGGAGGGGGTTCGGTGGACGTGGGCGACCTCGCCCGACCGCCTTCTCGAATACCCCTCGATCGATGCTGCCACCAGTGGTGTCATCGCGGTGATGCAGCCCGTCCCGCCACCACTCCCGGCGTTTGTCGCCCGCGAGCAGCGAGTCGCCCGCCTGATCGTGGGCGCAGGCGTTCTCGCGCTGGCGGTGCTCCTGCTCCTCACCGGCCCGTCGCCCGCGATACGTGCGGGAGCAATTCTAGTTCCACTGTGGGCGCTGGCACGTGCTGATTTGAGCAGTACGCAATCCGGGTTGATTGCGATTCGAACCGCCCTCGGCGCTGCCACCCTTCTGCTCCTGGCGATCGCCCTCTGGCGACGCCCGGCCCGCCGAAACCTGGTCGGGATCGTGGCCGCAATTTTCCTCCTCGGAACGGCACCGCCCCTCACCGTCGTTCTGGCGCGCCGGGTGATCCCTGCGGGAGCGCCGAGTCTCCTGGCGGGGTTCGGCTGGGAGATACTCATCGCCGTGGCTGCCGCAGGCCTTATCGCGCTCGCGGTCGCGCCACTCCGCGCCCCGGATGATGATGACGCAACGCCGTTCTGGGGATGGATGACGATCGGGGCGGTCCTGATCGCCGGCCTGATCGGGATTGAAGCGTGGACGCCCGCCGGATGGGCGCCGTGGTACCTCCCGCTCTGGCTCATCCCGATTGCGCTCTTCCTGCCGATCACGACGCCGCGCATGCGTCTCCTCGCCGTGGCTACAACGGCGAGCGCGCTCGCCATCCTCGCTGCCTGGTCGACTTCGCTCGACCGCCGGATGGACCTGGCGCGCGCCGACGTGAATCGTCTCAACGCACCCTTCGACTCAGCTGCTGCGTCTGCGCTCGATCATTTCGTTGCCACCGCGAGGGAAGCACACGCGACGCGCCTCGACCGGCTCTATGCGGCGTGGAGCGCATCGCCGCTGGCGGCGGAGGGTGTCCCGACCTATCTCGCGCTCTGGAGCGGCGACGGCGAGCAGCGGGAGGTGGTGGCACTCGACTCGTTGAGCGTGGGGTGGAGCGAACTCGCGCCGCTGGTGCGATTCTCGACATCGGAGCCCAAGCGCATCGGACTGCCCCTCGGCGCCGGGCACCACGAAGTGCTGATCCTGCCGCTGGCGCACGACACTGTCGCCACCGTTACGGTCGGGCCGCGATCGCGTCTTCTTTCGCCGACCACCTTCGGTCTCCTGGTTGGATGGCGCCCACCCGAGAGTGATCCACCGTACACGGTCGATGTTGCCTATGACGCCACCCGGATCCCCGATGGAGTCTTCCGGCGCGAGAATCGCTTCATCACCGCCGACCGCGTGATCACATCGGGCGACATGCCGCCACGCGTCGTCAGGGCCACCGTCGCGATCGAGCAACCGCAGCCGTTTCTGGTTCGCGCCATGCTCGGCATCCTCCTCGATATCGGACTGATTCTCGCGGCATGGCTGGTTCTCCAGCGGATACTGGGCCAGCCCCGCACTCTCGTCGGACCGGTGTTCGAGCGGTCATACCGGCGGACGATGACGTGGGCGCTGATGATCTTCTTCATCGTTCCCGCGGCACTCCTCACCGCGACGAGCGTACTGCGGCTCCGGGTCGACGCGACGCAGCAACGAACCGCCGAATTGTCGAGCGCAGTTCGCGAAGTGGCTGCCGACGGCGGTCTGGCGCAAGCCGAACTGCATCGCCCCAGCAATGACACCCTGGCGGTCATCGGCGACAGCGCCAATGCGGCGATCGGGATCTATCAGGAGGGGCGCCTCATCGCGGCCAGCGATCCGATCCTCGCCGAACTGGGATACCTCCCGCCGATCATCGACCATGGCACGCGAGCGCCCACTGGCTCCGACGCGAGCGCGTTGTCGCCGCCGTTTCCCGGGGCGCGTCTCAGACTCGGGATGATCGGCACCGCGCACCCCGGCGTTCTCCTCCTCGCGGCAATTCCCGGCAGCGATACCGGCCTTGCGCGTGAACAGGTCGATCAGGCATTGCGCCTCCTGCTGGTGTCGCTCAGCGGGATCATCGCGTCGATCCTGGTGGCCGGTGCCATCGCCCGCGCGCTGGGTCAGCCGATCGACCGGCTGCGCCGTACCGCCGTGGCTATCGGCCGGCACGAAGTTCCTCCGGGTGCGGGGCCAGTGCCGGCGGAGTTCGTCCCGGTCTTCGGTGCGATCAATCAGATGGAAGACGACCTTCGCGCGACCGAGGCAGAACTCCATGCCGGGCGGGCCCGCACCGCGGCGATCCTCGCCACCGTCGCAACCGGCGTGGTCGGGATCGGCGCCGACGGACTGGTGACCCACGCCAATCCGCGGGCCAGCGAACTGCTCGGCCGCAACATCATTGTGGGAGCGCTGGTCACGATCCAGCTCTCCGAGGAGTGGCGTGGAGTGAGCGCCGGGATCGAGCGACTCCTCGGCCGGGAGGCGCACGCGGCAGAGAATCGGGAGATCCAGGTGGGCGAAGCGCGCTTTGCCGTTACGCTGGCGCCGCTCAGCGATGGCGGCCTCGTCATCGCGATCACCGACATCACCGAGGCGTCGCGCGCGGCGCGGATCGTGGCCTGGGGCGAGATGGCTCGCCAGGTGGCGCACGAGATCAAGAATCCGCTCACGCCGATGCGCCTCGGACTGCAGCATCTTCGCCGGGTGCATGCCGACGGGAGCGGCGACCTTCGGCAGGCAGTCAATGAAACGACCGAACGCCTCCTGATCGAGGTCGAGCGGCTCGACCGGATTGCACGATCCTTTGCGCGCTACGGTGCACCACCCGAAGAGATGACACCCCTCGAGCCGATCGATCTGGCGGCGGCGGCGACCGAACTCGCGTCGCTCTTTTCGCTCACCGCCGAGCGGCCGCGCGTCGAAGTGCAGGGGACTGCCGCGGGACCTGTCCTGGCGCGACAGGAAGAGCTGATTCAGGTCCTCCTCAACCTCCTCGACAACGCCCGCCAGGCGGGGGCAGCCAACGTCCATCTCGTCCTGGAGGAGTACTCGCTCCGGGTGGCCGACGACGGGCGGGGGATCGGGGCGGATCAGATCAGCCGGATCTTCGAGCCGTCCTTCTCGACGACGACGAGCGGGACCGGCCTCGGACTGGCGATCGTCCGCCGGCTGGTCGACGGCTGGGAGGCGACGGTGGCCGTGGAGAGCGAGCCGGGTCAGGGGGCAGCCTTCACGATCCGGTTCGCACCTGGCAGGGGGACTGGCGGGTAACCGTCTCAACCCGTAGCGTCACCTTGGCGTACCTGTTCCAAGCCCGCGGGGCCGCTCAGGCCACCTATCGGCGGGTCAACCCGAGCATTGGAGTTCTTCCTATGAAGTCCCGTTTCGCACTGGTGGCGATGATGGCTCTGGCGGCAGCCCCGCTCGCCGCGCAGGGTGGTGGTGGCGGCGGCGGTGGCGGTCGGGGTGGCCGCGGCGGCCGCGGCATGAGTGTTGACGCCCTCACCACGCTCTACACGCTCACCGATGACCAGAAGACCAAGACGCAGGCTCTTCTCGATGATTACAACAAGGGCGCGCAGCCCCTCCAGCAATACATGATGTCGCAGCGCCAAGCGGGTGCTACGGCCGATGCTGATTCGATGAAGAAGTCCCAGGATCTCCGCACCGACTTCAACACCAAGTTCAAGGCCATTCTCACCGCAGATCAGTCGAAGAAGTTCGATTCGGTCCAGGCGGCCATGCCGGCGCGTCGCGGTGGTGGTGGCGGCGGCGGTCGGTAACTGACTCTCCGGATCGCGGTTCTCGCGATCCTCGTCGCCGGGTGCCGGAACGGTTCAAAGCCGTCTTCGGCACCCGGTGATTCACTTGCTGCCCCCATTGGCGCAGGACCGGCGCAATTTTCCGATCTGGCCCCCGGCGACACGGCCGGCGTGATCGCCATGATGCGCCAGACGATGCGCACCATCGACGCCCAACTGCCGCAGATGGTCCAACACGACAGCATCGTGACCCTTCCCGGAGATTCGCTGCCGCGGCATCTCACGGCGTGGCTGCAGAACGATGTGATTCGCAAGTTGATGGCGGTCGATACCAACGCCACCGGCGTGAACAATGGCGAAACCGATATCTGGTTCATGGGCGGTGATGTGGCGATCGTCCAGCAGGTGGCCGACATATATGCGATCGACGGCGGGCGGATCGTCCTGTGGACCGATGAAACATTCGAGCCGCGCGGTGACATCACCCCCGAACTGATGATGGACCGCGAAACGAAGTTGATGGCGACCGCCGCGTCGTGGGCCGGAGTGTTCGGCATCAAGCTGCCTTAGCGAGGTCGGACGACATCGCCGCGTTTTCCTGATCAGGCCTGCGTGCGAACGTTGCGCGCGCGAGGCACCATCCGCTCACTCTCCGGCGACTCGATCACGAGGCGCCTCTGCTCGCCCGAATTCATTCCGCTACCGTCCTCGGCGTCGAAGCGCTGGCTGTCGACGTCGAAATCGACATCGTCAACGGACTGCCGTCGTTCACCACGGTGGGACTTCCCCTCGGCGCGGTGAAGGAAGGTCGGGAGCGTGTCGCTGCGGCGCTCGGCAACTCCGGATTCCAGCTGCCGCTCAGGCGGATCACCGTCAACCTCGCGCCGGCCGATCTCCCCAAGCGCGGCAGCGCGTTCGATCTGCCGATTGCCATCGGCATTCTCGCGGCGAGCGGCCACCTTCCCGACGAAAAGCTGGCGCGAACCCTCCTCCTCGGCGAACTCGGTCTCGAGGGTGATCTTCGTCCGATACGCGGCGCGCTGCCGATTGCACTCGCGGCGCGGGCCCTTGGCTGCGACGACCTGATCCTCCCGGCGGCGAATGTGGCCGAAGCCGCGGTGGTGGAGGGGGTGAGCGTGCGCGGTGCGGCGACGCTCGCCGCCGTGTGCGATCATCTCGGCGGCGGCGCACCGCTGGAGCCGGCTTCGAGCGGTGGCGCGCAAGCCACGCCCGACGCGGTGGCCCGCCCCGACGTCGACCTCGCCGACGTCAAGGCGCAGGTGGCGGCAAAACGAGCGCTCGAGGTGGCCGCGGCCGGCGCGCACAATCTCCTGATGCTCGGTCCACCTGGCGCCGGAAAAACAATGCTGGCACGCCGCCTCCCGACCATCCTCCCGCCACTCACGCGAGCCGAGGCGCTCGACGTGACGCGGATCCACAGTGTCGCGGGCCTGTTGCGCACCGGCCAGGCGCTGATCGCCGAGCGGCCGTTCCGGGCGCCACATCACACGGTGAGCTACGCCGGATTGATCGGCGGTGGGGCGATTCCGCGTCCCGGTGAAGTGTCATTGGCGCACCACGGAGTGCTGTTCCTTGATGAAGTAGCTGAACTCCCCGGGCACGTTCTCGAAGTGCTGCGCCAGCCAATGGAGGACGGTACCGTCGTAATTTCTCGAGCTTCGATGTCCCTCGCCTATCCGGCGCGATTTCTCCTCATCGCGAGCATGAACCCGTGTCCCTGCGGCTATCTCGGTGATGCCTCCCGGCAGTGCTCCTGTTCACCGATCGCGGTGCAACGCTATCGCGCCAAGGTGTCGGGTCCGCTCCTCGATCGGATCGACATGCATCTCAATGTGCCGCCGGTAGCGTATGATGACCTGTCGGCGCGTGCGCCGGGTGAGTCGAGCGTGGTTGTCCGGGCGCGGGTCGAATGTGCGCGCAACCGGCAGCTGCATCGATTCCGTCGCGTCCCGGGCGTATATGCCAACGCGCACATGGGACCGCGCGAAGTAGGGCGTTTCGTCAAGGTGGATGCCGCGACGGAAACCGTGCTCAAGAACGCCGTCGCCAGGCTCGGTCTCTCGGCGCGCGCATACCATCGGGTGCTCAAGCTGGCACGGACGCTGGCAGATCTTGCCGGCGTCGACGACGTGGCACCACAGCATGTGAGCGAAGCGATTCAATACCGGGTGCTTGATCGGGGCGGATTGGCCGCGGGCGCGTGAGGGCCGCGGCGAAACTCGTTGGAGCGGACGACCGTGATACATTCTCTCCCCGCGACCCATACCCGCGTGGTTGCGTCGCTTCTCAGCCAGGGGTCCGGAACTCGAGTGAACCAACCCGCTCCATCCCTCCTCCTCGTCAATCTCGGGACGCCCGAGGCGGCCACGCCGGCCGCGGTGCGGACTTTTCTCGCGGAGTTTCTCGGCGACCCCGAGGTCGTCGATCTGCCGCGCCTTGTCTGGCTTCCGATTCTCCACGGCTTTGTGCTGCGTACCCGACCCAAACGCGTGGCCCATCAGTACGCCGCGATCTGGTCGGTAGCCGGGTCTCCGCTCAGGGTCGGTACCGAGGCGATCACGTCGGGCGTCGCCGCGCTGGCGCCTGCTCTTTCGGTGCACTGCGCCTATCGCTACGGCGCGCCGTCAATCGACACGATGATCCGGCGGCTGGCCGCGGAGTCGCCGGGGCCGATCGTTGTCGTCCCGCTCTTCCCGCAGCGCACAGACGCGACCACCGGCACCGTCTTCCGGCTGGCACAGCGAGTCGCTGCTCGCGCCGGAATCGCCGCGCGGCTGATCGAACGTGCGATCCCGGCAGACGCTCCGGGGTATATCGCCGCGCTCGCCGCGCGGTGGCGCGAAGCACTCGCCATCAGCTCCATCGCTCCCGACCATCTGGTGATGTCGTATCACGGCCTCCCGGTGCGCTACGACAATCGCGAAGGCCGCGTCTACACCGGCGACTGCGAGCGTACCACGGCGGCCTTCCTCGCTGCGGTCGGCTGGTCGCGGGAACGGACGACAGTGGCGTATCAATCAAAATTCGGGTCGGAACCGTGGCTCACGCCGTCGACCGCGGATGTCCTGGCGGCGCTCCCCGGCCGCGGCGTGAGGCGGGTCGCCGTGATCGCCCCGGGGTTCGTGACCGAGGGATTGGAAACCCTCGAAGAGCTCGACATTCGCGCCCGCGAAACGTTCCTCCGCGCCGGTGGCGACGCGTTCACCTACGTCGGTGCGGTGGGGGATCACCCCGCCTTCGCGCAGTCACTCCTCGATCTCACGCTCGACTAGCGCCCCGATCGCGCGGATCCCGGCGATGACACAACCATGACACACGCCGAGACGGCCGTGGTAAGATGTGGCATGGATCGCATCGGCGTCGTTGGCGTTTCGTGGCGGCAGGAGCTTCCCGACCTGCTCGCCGCGTTCACCATTCCTCGCGATCAGCGTCCAGTCCGCATCCCGGAACTCGCCTCTGCGATCGGCGTCGGCGAGCTGGTCTATCTCGCGACATGCAATCGCGTCGAGATCGCCTTCGCGACCGATGGATCGGTGCCGGTCGCGGTGGCTCGGCGCCGCGCTTTCGCAGCACTGGCCGGTCGCGAGCCGCGCGCCGGCGAGTCGGAACACGCGATGCGGGTCTGGCAGGGCGAGGGAGCTGCCGAGCATCTCTTTCTCGTCGCCGCGGGGCTCGATTCCGCTCAGGTCGGCGAGTCCGAAGTTGCCGGCCAGGTTCGCGACGCCGTTGACGAGTCACGTGCCCTCGGTCTCCTCTCGCCGCGTCTCAATCAAGTCTTCGAGGAAGCGCTCAAGGTGGCGCGGCGGGTTCGACCGGTCACCGATCCGCATACCGGCCGTGTCTCGCTCGCCGATGTGGGAGTGCGGCACGTCGTCGATCGCGTTTCCCGCACTCCGGGCGAAGTCGCGCTGATCGGCATTTCTCCGATGACCGAACGCTCGGCGCGCGCACTGCACGCACAGGGTATCGGCGTCATCATCGTCAACCGGACGGTGGAACGGGCCCGCGCGCTTGCCGGTGAATGCAATGCGCCGCACATCGCTCTCGATGAGTTCCGGGCCCATCCGCCGGCGATCGAAGCGCTGGTGATCTCGACCGCGTCACGTCTTCCAATACTCAATCGCGGCGACCTCGAACGGATTGCGGCGCGAACGCTGTCGGGCGAGTCTCCGCTGGTGGTGGACTTCGCCGTGCCGCCGAATGTCACACCCGAAGACGCGGCGGCCGCTGATGTCCCCCGCATCGGCATGCGCGAGATCAACGCCGATGCTGCCGCCGATCGCGAGCGGCTGTTGCTCGAGGTCGCCGACGCGCGCGCGATCGTCGATGACGCGCTGGTGGCGTTACGACGCCGGCTCGCCGAACGTCTGGTGGGCCCGTTGATCGCGCAACTGCGGGTGCGCTACCGGCACACGGCGCTCGAAGGAGTCGACCGGCTCTTCGAGCGCGAGCTTGCCGGAATCGGTGAACCCGAACGCGACGTGATCCGGCGCTGGGCCGAGACACTGGCTCGGCGCTTTGCGCATGTTCCGTCGGTGGGGCTGCGCGATCTCGCATTCGAAGTCGGACCTGGCGCGGTAGAGGCGTTCTTCGCGAGCGCCGACCCGGAGCTGGCACTCGCTCTCCGTACCGCGGCAGACCGTTCCGACGCGGGACTCATCGCCGGACTCGACGATCAATGAAGCTGCGAATCGGCACTCGCGGATCAGCCCTCGCCAGGGCGCAGGCCGACGACGTGGCCCGGCGTCTCGCGGCCGCCGGGCATCTCGTCGGGGTTGTTGTGATCAGTACCCTCGGCGACCGCGCCGCGACGCAGCCGTTCGCCGACGTGGGTGCGTTCGGGATCTTCGTCCGGGAAATCGAGGCGGCGCTCATCGGCGGTGAGATCGACATCGCCGTGCACTCGTACAAGGATCTCCCCTCGTCGAGCCCGGCCGGGCTTGTCGTCGCGTCGGTACCAGAGCGGCTCGACTCCGCCGACCTGCTGCTGATTCGCAACGAAGCACTCGATCCAGGCGCGGCGGACATTCCGCTGCGGCAGGGCGCGCGCGTCGGCACGTCCGCGGCACGCCGGACGGCGTGGCTTCAGGCAGCACGTCCCGATCTCGTGGCGGCGGCGCTCCGAGGCAACGTGCCGACGAGAATCGCCGCGCTGGTCGACGGCCGGTACGACGCGATCGTTCTGGCTGCAGCGGGAGTTGTCCGGCTCCAACGCCTGCCCGATGAGGAGCGCCTCACGATCCCCCCCACGATTACGGTGACGCGTCTCGATCCCGAGCGATTCGTCCCGGCGCCGTCGCAGGGGGCGATTGCTCTCCAGGTGCATCGCGACCGCGCGGCTGTGGTCGCGGCGGTTGCGGCGATCAATGATCTATCGACAGCGCGCGCGCTCAAGGCCGAGCGGACGGCGCTCCGTCTTGCCGACGGCGGATGCTCGCTGCCATTCGGCGCGTGGTGCAACGTCGATTCGACCGGAGAACTTCGGCTGGTGTCCGCGCTGGGTCTCGACGACGGAACTGTCGCCCGTGCGGAGGCACGCGGTGACGACCCTGACGGTCTCGCCGCGTCTGTCTGGGAGATGCTCGCCCCCGCGGCAGCAACTTCGGAAGCCGCGCGTATCACGGTCACGGATGAAGCGGCGACAGCGGCGCCGGGGCCGGTGAACCAATGACCCGCAACCACCTCCGCGGCCGGCGGATTCTGGTGACGCGCGCTGCCGACGACGCAGCCAGCTGGGTGTCGCGACTGGCCGCGGCGGGTGCGCTGCCGATCGCCCTTCCATGTCTTGCCGTCGAGCCGATCTCCGACAGCGACACTCGACGCCGCCTCATCGAAGCACTTCGCGACACCGAGTGGCTGTTGCTGACGTCACCGCGCGGTGCCCGGGCGGCGGGACAACTGCTCGACGGCGCGGAGCTGTCGACTGCGGTTTCCATCGGCGTTGTTGGTCCCGCGACAGCGCGCACGGCGCGGCGGGTATTCAGCCGTGTCGATCTGGTCGCAGCGGAGAAAACGTCGGCCGGCCTCGCCCGCGAATTGGTGAGATCACGTCACGCCGCGGTCGGATCCGTCGCGCCTCGCGTGGTAATCGCGGCAAGTACCCTCGCGCGCGACGCGGGCGCGGCAATTCTTCGTACCGCGGGATGGGATGTCACGGCAATCGCAGTCTATCGCACCGTGCCCGTTCCCGCTGTTGCGTTGCGCCGCGATCTGGTCGCCGATGGCGTCGAGGTGATCGTGCTCGCATCGCCATCGGCCGTGACGGGGCTGCTGCACCAGGCGAATGTCCCGGCGAGCATCCGCATCATCACGATCGGTCCGACGACTTCGCGGGCGGCGATCGCGGCAGGACTCACCGTCGCGGGCGAAGCCGCAGAACCGACATTCGAGGGAATCGTGGAGGCGATCGCGTGAACCCGTCTCTTCGCGGCATTCAAGGGCGGATCCGGCCGCGCCGCTTGCGCCGGACTGCTGCACTCCGCGATCTCGTCGCCGACACCTGGGTGCGACCGCAGCAGCTGATCATGCCGCATTTCGTCCTCCCGGAATCACGCGCGGACGAGCCGATTCCATCAATGCCCGGCATCTCGCGGCTCGGGATCGACGACCTGGTTCGCACCGTGGAATCTGACCGGCGACTCGGCATCGCCTCGGTTCTCCTGTTCGGATCGCCACCGGATGGCGCGAAGGACGCCACCGGGTCGTGCAGCTGTCATCCCGATGCTGCCGTGCCTCGGGCCATCCGCGCCCTTCGTTCGGCGCTGGGTTCCGATCTCGTGATCATCACCGACGTCTGTCTCTGCGCCTACACCGAGCATGGCCACTGCGGCGTCGTCACTGACGGCGAAGTGGACAACGATCGGTCGCTCGGACCGATCAGCGAGATGGCGCTGGCTCACGCCGCCGCCGGCGCGGATATCGTGGCGCCATCCGACATGATGGACGGGCGTGTCGCCGCGATCCGCGATGCGCTTGACACCGCGGGTCACACCAGCACGGCAATCCTGTCGTACGCGGTCAAGTACGCCTCTGCGTATTACGGGCCATTTCGTGATGCTGCCGATTCGGCGCCGCAGCACGGTGATCGGCGAGGGTATCAGATGGATCCGCGGCGCCCACGCGAAGCGAGGCATGAAGTGCAGCTCGACGAGGCCGAGGGGACGGATATGGTGATGGTCAAGCCGGCGCTCGCGTATCTCGACATCGTGCGCCGGGTGCGCGAGGCGACCACGCTGCCGCTCGCCGCCTACAACGTTTCGGGTGAGTATTCGGCGGTGAAGGCCGCGGCGCTGCAGGGCTGGCTCGACGAAGCCGCGGCCGTCCACGAGAATCTTCAGGCGATGGTACGCGCCGGTGCCGACATGGTCATCACCTATCACGCACGCGACGCGCTGCGGGGCGGATGGCTGTGACCGGTTCGGCATCGGCGAAGTGGATGGCTCGCGCGGAGCGGGTGATGCCCGGCGGCGTCAGTTCGCCGGTACGGGCCTTTCGCGCCGTGGGTGGAACGCCGCCGGTGATCCGGAGCGGCGCCGGTGCGGAGATCATCGATGTCGACGGCCGCCGCTATGTCGATTTCGTCGGATCGTGGGGGCCGCTGGTTCTCGGGCATGCCCATCCCGCCGTCGTTGCGGCGATCATCGAGGCGGCCGCGCATGGCACCACCTTCGGCGCACCCGGTGAGCGCGAGATCGAGCTCGCCGAACGGATCGTCGCGGTGTATCCCGGGCTCGAGCAGGTGCGCTTCGTGTCGTCGGGAACCGAAGCGGTGATGAGCGCCATCCGGGTTGCACGCGGCGCGACGGGCCGCGATCGCATCGTCAAGTTCGCAGGATGCTATCACGGCCACGCCGACCATCTGCTCGTCGCCGCGGGGTCGGGGCTGGCGACATTCGGCGGCCCATCATCGGCTGGCGTTCCCGCTGCTTTCGCCGCTGAAACGATCGTGCTTCCACTCGACGACGAGACCCGGATCACCGAACTGCTGTACCGTGACGGCGACCGCATCGCCGCCGTGATCATCGAGCCGGTTCCGGCCAACAACGGACTCCTGCTCCAGCGGCAATCGTTTCTCGAAACACTTCGTCGCGAGACCGAACGCGCCGGCGTGGTGCTGATCTTCGACGAGGTGATCTCCGGATTCCGGATTGCTCGCGGTGGGGCAGCGGAGCACTTCGGCATCGTCCCCGACCTCGCGACCTTCGGGAAGATCATCGGTGGCGGGCTTCCGGTTGGTGCATTTGGCGGACGCCGCGAGCTGATGCGCCACCTCGCGCCGGACGGTCCCGTCTACCAGGCGGGGACGCTCTCCGGCAACGCGCTGGCGATGGCCGCCGGGCTGGCAACGCTCGACCTGCTCGAACGTCAAGACGCGTGGACCCGTCTGGACGCCATCGGGCAATCGCTGTCGGCGTTGCTCGAACCGGTGCTGGCCGAGTGGAGTTCTCCCGCGACCGTGGTGCGGCTCGGTTCGCTCTTCTGGCTTTCGTTGCAGCCCGGGACGCCGCCGCGCACAGCCGCCGCAATCGATCCCGGCGCGGCAGCAAGGTATCGCGCGATCTTTCACACGCTGCTCGACGAAGGCGTCGCGATGGCGCCGTCGGCGTTCGAGGTCGGCTTTCTCTCGCTGGCGCATGAGCAACGCCATCTCGAACGGTTGCGCGACGCCCTCGTGGTCGCCGGACGCGCTGTCGACGCTGGAGCAGCCTCCGGATGAATCGGCTGCATCTCACCCGATCGCTGCAGGTCGGCTTTCTGGTCCTGCTCGCCATCTGCACGGCGCAACTGGCGTACTGGCTCGCCGACGAAGTGACCTATACCGCCGCCGTCCGCACCGATCTGCGCGAGGCGCATCACGCCGACGCCGAAGCTGCACAGGTGATGCTGCGTGCGGGTGCAGGGTGGAATACCATCGCGGCGACTTACCCCGATCTCACCCTCGGCACCGATTCGGTGATATCGGTCAAGCCCGCGACATTGGAGGCTCTTGACGCGCAGCGCTTCCATCGATTGAATCGATATGCGTGGGAGGGCGGCTTCTTCCTCGCCGTGCTCCTTGCGGCGATGGCGGTCGTCTATCGAGCGCTCCGCAACGAGGCCGTGTTGCGGGCGCGCCAGGAGCATTTTCTCGACGCTGTGTCGCATGAACTCAAGAGCCCGCTCGCGTCGCTCAAGCTCTCGGCCGAAACGCTGGCGATGCGTGATCCGCCACCCGAGCGCCGCGCCGAGCTGGTGCGCCGCATGCTCGCCGATCTGCGGCGCCTCGAACGGATGGACGCCAATGTCCTCGACGTGACTCGGCTCGAAGCCGGGAGCCCGTCGGAACCGGCGACACCGGTCGTCCTCTCGCATGCAGTCGCCGCCGTGGTCGACGAACTCGGCGAGGTCGCCAACGATGCCGGAGTGACGGTGACCACTGACGTGCCGCCGGCGCTGACGGCGCTGGCGGACGAAGATCGCGTCCAGACGGTCCTCCGCAATCTGCTGCACAACGCCATTCGCGCCACCACGAGCGGCGGAAGCGTCGAAATTCGAGCGGCCGCCGCCGGTACTCACGTGCGGCTCGAGGTACGGGACAATGGCATCGGGTTCCCACCGGATGCCGCGCCGCGCCTCTTCACGAAGTTCTACCGGATCGAGGGCAACGAGCCGGCGCGGATGGGCGGCACCGGTCTCGGCCTCTACCTGGTGCGACGGTGCGTCGATCTCGACAACGGGTCGGTCACGGCGAGCAGCGCCGGAGCGGGGCAGGGCGCTGTCTTCGCGGTGGTGTGGCCGCAGGCCGCGGGGATCTTCGCATGACGACGATGGGCCGCATTCTTCTCGTCGAGGACGAGGTCAATCTTGCGCGCGGGATCCGCGAGAATCTCGAGGCGGAAGGCTATGTCGTCGACGTGGCAACCGATGGTGAGACGGCGCTGAACCGTA
Source organism: Gemmatimonadales bacterium (assembly GCA_036501385.1). Taxonomy (GTDB): domain Bacteria; phylum Gemmatimonadota; class Gemmatimonadetes; order Gemmatimonadales; family GWC2-71-9; genus Palsa-1233. The sequence goes on from DASYAK010000028.1 coordinate 42,255, forward strand.
TTCGCCGCGAGGAATTCGGACTGGTGATTCTCGACGTGATGTTGCCGCGCATGGATGGATACACCGTCTGCCAGACGGCGAGGCGCGAGGGCCGCGACACTCCGGTCCTCTTTCTCACGGCAAAGGGAAGCGGACCCGACCGGATCCGCGGCCTCGAAGCCGGCGGTGACGACTATCTCCCCAAGCCGTTCCAGCTCCGCGAACTTCTCCTGCGTGTCGCGGCGATCATCCGCCGCCGGACACGCTACGACGCGATGACCGCGCTGGAACCTCTGGTCCGCTTCGGAGAGAACGAATTCGACTTTCGATCGTTCCGCGGCCGGTCATGGGATGGCGCCGATCAGGTGCTGACGCAAAAGGAAGCGATGATCCTCAAACTCCTCGCCGCACGCGAAGGCCAGGTCGTGTGGCGCGACGAGATCCTCGAAAAGGTGTGGGGCGACGATGTCCTCCCGTCGTCGCGGACGATCGACAACTTCGTGCTCCGGCTGCGCAAGCGCTTCGAGCCCGATCCCGAACATCCGGTGTACTTCCACACCATCCGCGGCATCGGCTATCGCTTTACCAGCGCGGCGGAGGCCGAAGGATGAGCCGGCTGCTGGTAGAGGCGCTGCGCGGCGAAACGACGCCAAGGCGTCCGGTCTGGATCATGCGACAAGCCGGTCGCTATCTCCCCGAGTACCGCGCCCTTCGCGAACGGCACACGTTCGAAGCGCTCGCCGGCAACGCCGAACTCGCGGCCGAAGTGACGCTGCAGCCGCTGGCGCGCTTTCCGCTCGATGCCGCCATCATCTTCGCCGATCTGATGAGCCCGATCCCGGCGCTGGGCCTCGGCGTGCGGTTCGATCCCGGACCGGTGATCGACCGGCCGATTCACACCCGGTGCGACGTTGACGCCTTGGGCCTGCCCGCGCGCGATGCGATCGCACCCGAGGTGATCGCCGCGCTGCGCATGGTTCGCGGCGCGCTCGATCGCGACACGGCGCTTCTCGGCTTCGCCGGCTCACCGTGGTCGCTGGCGGCGTATCTGATTCAGGGAAGGAGCGCATCAGGCTTTCCCGCGCTACGTGCGCTGCTGGCGGCCGACGCAGGCCTGGTTGGCGCCCTCCTCGACCGGCTCACCACGCTGGTGATCGACTACGTCGCCGCGCAATGCGCCGCCGGAGCCGACGCAATCCAGATCTTCGACACCTGGGCCGGGATTCTTTCCCTGGCTGAGTGGCGCCGGACGGTGCAACCGCATCTCGAGCGGCTCTTCGCGGAGACGGCTGCGCTCGGGGTTCCACGAATTCTCTTCGTCCAGGATGCGCCGCACCTCGTCGACGCATGCGCCGGGTTACCGGTTGAAGGGATCGGCGTCGACTGGCGCGAGGATATCGGCGCACATCGCTCGAAGCTCGAGCGGTCGGTCGCGATTCAGGGGAATCTCGATCCGGCGCTCCTCCTGGCGGGTCCGGAAGCGACGCGACGCGCAACGCGTGATCTTCTCGCCCGGGTGCCGGCGAGAGGCCACATCGTCAACCTTGGCCACGGCATCCTGCCGGACACGCCGCTGGAGAGTGTCCGCGCGCTGATCGACGTGGTCCACGAGGAAGCTGCGCAATGACCGACATCAGCAACTCTTCCGACGCCGATCGTCCAGTCGGACGCGCCGTGACCGCCGATCTCCTGGCGCGCTACGACCGTCCCGGGCCGCGCTACACCAGCTATCCCACGGCGATCGAATTCAGCGACGCAATCACTGCCGACGATTACGCCATCCGCCTCACGGCAGCCAATGCGCTCGGCGCAGCACCGCTGTCGCTGTACATGCACCTGCCGTTCTGCGAGGAACGCTGCCTCTTCTGCGGTTGCCACGTGATCGTGACGCGGCATCGCGAGGCGGCGCTGCCGTACCTGGAGCTGGTCGAGCGCGAGATCGACCTGGTTGCAGCGCGCCTTCCCGATCGCCGCGGTTTCGCGCAGCTGCATCTCGGCGGTGGGACACCGACGTATTACTCGCCGGACGAGCTGACTCGCTTGCTCGGTCACCTGCTGCAGCATTTTCATCCGCTCCCCGGGGCCGAACTCGCCGTCGAAGTCGATCCGCGAGTCACTACCATCGCGCACATCGACGCGCTCGCCGACCTGGGATTCAACCGCGTGTCACTGGGCGTCCAGGACCTGACGCCGGCGGTGCAGGAAGCGGTCAATCGGATCCAGTCGCTGGAGCAGACAGCCGCGATCATCGAGCACGCGCGGCGGCGCGGATTCCGCGGGATCAACGTCGACCTGATCTACGGGCTCCCGCTGCAGACGCCGGAGAGCTTCGAACGCACCGTCGATGCGATCGTGGAGCTCGGCGTCGACCGTGCCGCGGTCTATTCCTTCGCCTTCGTGCCGTGGGTCCGGGGCCACCAGAAGCATCTCGATCAGACACAGTTGCCGGCGCCGGACGTGAAGGTCGCGCTCTTCGCGATTGCGCGCGAACGCTTTCTTCGCGGCGGGTACGAGGCGATCGGAATGGACCACTTCGGCCGTCCCGACGACGATCTGGCGATGGCGCGCCGCGAGGGGCGGCTGCGCCGGAACTTCCAGGGCTATGCGGTGATTCCAGGCGACGACGTGATCGGCTTCGGGATTTCGGCGATCGGCGACGTGCGCGGCGCGTACGTGCAGAATGAGAAGAAGCTGTCGGTGTATGGTGAGCGGGTTCGTGCCGGCGAGCTGCCGGTGGCGCGCGGTGTCGCGCGCAGCGCCGATGACGAGATTCGCCGTGCCGTGATTCACGACCTGATGTGCAACTTCCGGATCGATCGCGGGGCGATCGCGCGCCAGTACGCCGTCGATTTCGACGCGTACTTTGCGGAAGACCTCGCTCTACTCGGCGAACACGAACGACAGGGGATGGTGCGGGTCACCCCTTCGATGATCGAGGCGACGCCGATCGGTGAGCTCTTTGTGCGCAACCTCGCCATGTGTTTTGATCGCTATCAGCGCACGGCGCACGCCGGCGAAGCGCGACCGGTCTTCAGTCGCACCGTGTAGCGTGCGCCGGCTCGTCGTTATCGGCGGAGGCATCTCGGGGCTTGCCGCGGCCTGGGCCGGTCGCGCGGCCCGCAAACCCACCGGTGGACTCGAAATCACCGTCCTCGAAAGCGGGCCGGATGTCGGCGGAGCTGCGCAGTCGATCGCACGCGACGGCTGGCTCGCCGAAGCGGGACCCAATGGATTCCTGAGTGGTTCGCCGGCGATCGATCGCTTGATCGATGCGGCCGATCTGAAGGATCAGCTTCTGCCGGCGAATACCGCTGCGGCGCGTCGCTACATCTACTGGCGCGGCCGGATTCGCCGCGTGACGCCGAATCCCTTCGGACTGATGCGTGCCGGACTCCTCAGCCCGGTGGGAGCGCTCCGCCTGTTGTTGGAGCTCGGTGTTTCGCGCCGACCCGGTGCGGACGACGAATCGATCGACGAATTCGTGGTACGCCGGTTTGGCGCGGAGGCAGCCGAACGGCTGGCGAGGCCGATGACGCTGGGCGTCTTTGCCGGCGACGCACGGGCCCTGTCGCTACCGGCCGCCTTTCCGCAACTCGCCGCATTGGAGCGCGACTACGGTTCCGTGATCCGCGGAATGGTGGCGCGTCGCGGCAGCGGCCAGCGCGGCAAGCTCACATCTTTCGCTGGCGGAATGGCGGTACTCCCGCGTGAACTCGCCCGCCGGGGCAGATTCGATGTCAGCTGCAACGCACCGGTGAATGCGATCTCGACCGCCGACGGCCAGTGGCGCGTGCACGTGACGGGACGCGAAGCGCCGCTCGCCGCCGATGCCGTGGTCGTCGCGACGGGAGCGCGCGCCGCATCGCAACTGATACGATCAATCGACCCAGGCGCCGCCGCCGAACTCGCGGCAATCGAAGCGCCGGCGGTGAGCGTCGTGGCGCTGGGCTATGGACCGGAAGCGTCGCCGCGGATTCCCGTCGGATTCGGCGTGCTCATCGCGAGGGACAACGGTTTCCGGACGCTGGGGAATCTCTGGGAGAGCCAGATCTTTCCCGGTCGAGCGCCGGCCGGTCATACACTGATTCGCGTGCTGTACGGCGGTGGGGCCGATCCTGCCGCGGGTGCACTCGATCACGACGAACTCGCGACGCTCGCGCGCGCCGAAGTCCGGCGCCTCTACGGGCTCGAGCACGATCCAATCTTCGAGGAAGTGATTCGCTGGCCGCAGGCGATTCCGCAATACACGATCGGTCATGGCGCGCGAGTGGCGCGCATCGGCCAGGCAATGGCGAGTCATCCCGGCCTCTTCATTGCTGGTGCCGCCCTGCGCGGAGTGGCGCTCCCGGCTGCCGCGGCGGCTGGGATGGAGGCGGGCGAAAGGGCGGCGGCGCTGCTCGCCAGCGAGCCTTCTCGCGGTTGACCGACGCGCCGGTCGCTAGATTGGAGATTCATGGTTCAAGCCGGGGCAGACCGCCGATCGCCGCGATTTATCGTTGGCGTCATCGCACTCGCGATGATGACGCTGCTGGCGTTCTCGACCGGATTGCGCGGCCGCGAACTCTTCGACGACGCCCGCACGATCCAGAGCAATCCGTCGATCAGCCAGCTCTGGCCAATCACCACTCCGCTACAACCGCCGCGCTCGAGCCCGGTCGCGGGGCGTCCGGTTGCGAATCTCTCCTTCGCCGTGAGTTACGGGATCAATCGCCTGTTCGGCGTCGATCAGAGCGCCGATCCTGCCGGTCCCGACAAGACGATCGCCTACCACGCCGTCACGCTGCTGCTGCATCTGCTCGCCGGCCTGCTCCTCGCGGGAATCATCCGGCGCACAGTCGCGAGTGGCCGATTCGGACCGCGATGGACGGCTCGCGCCGATATCGCGGCGCTGGCGATCGCCGCGATGTGGCTCGTCCATCCGCTGCAGACCGACGCCGTCGACTACCTCACGCAGCGCACCGAAGTGGTGATGGGCCTCTGCTATCTCGCGACGTTGTACTGCTCGATTCGCGCCTGGGATGCCACGGTGCCCGCAGCGAGAATGCGATGGTTCGCGTCCGGCGTCGTCGCATCGTTGCTCGGGATGGGATCGAAAGAAGTGATGGTGACAGCGCCACTGATGGTCGCGCTCTACGATCGTGCCTTCCGGATCGAGGCGTGGCGCGAACTGCGCGCACCGGCGCTTCGCGCGCGGGGATGGTTTTACGCGGCGCTCTGGGCGACTGTCCTGCTGCTCGTGGCGCTGATGATGTCGGCGCCGCGCGGCAACTCCGCCGGGTTCCACGGCGGAATCACCTGGTATCAATACCTGTATACCCAGGCGTGGGCGATTGCGCGCTATCTCCGGCTGGTCTTCTGGCCGTCCGGGCTGTCGCTCGATTACGGCGCAAGCCCGATCACCGGATGGCAGGGCGTGCCCGGTGCGATCCTGGTGGTGTTCCTTGGCGCGCTCACCCTGGCGGCGTGGCGCCGAGTGAATCGCTGGGGATGGTGTGCGTTTCTCGGCAGCTGGATCTTTCTGATCCTGGCGCCGTCGTCAAGCGTCGTTCCGATCGCCACCGAGATCGCCGCCGAGCGCCGGATGTATCTGCCGCTGGCGGCGGTCCTCGTGCTGGCGTTCGTGGGCGTCGCATCGCTTCTCGACTGGATCGCGGCTGACAGGCGGCGCGGCATGCCGTCGGTGCCGGTGCCTCTCTCGCGCGCCACAGTCCGGACGGCGCTGATCGGCGGCGCCGCGCTGGTGATCGTACTCGTCGTGCTCACGATGCAGCGCAGCCGGCTCTATCGCGATCCCGAAGCGATCTGGCACAACGCCATCGCGAACTTTCCAGCGAATTCGCGGGCATGGTACAACCTCGGCCTGGTCGTCGACGAGCCGCCGACTCCGCGCCCCGACGACGCCGACAACGACTATCGCGAGGCGGTTCGCCTCGATTCGACATACGCCGACGCGCTCCTACGCGTGAGCATCGACGACTTCGCGCGCGGGAACTATGCCGAGGCACGTGAGCTGTTGCAGCACTTTCCGCTGGAGCATGACACCGGTGGCGTGCTGACCAAACTGGGATCGGCGCTCCTTGCGCATCACGACAGCATCGGTGCCCTGCTTGTCTACCAGCGCCTGTCGGAGTCACCGGGCGATGTCGATCCGGTGGTGGCGCTCGGCACGCTCTATCTCGCCGGGCATCACGCGGTCGAGGCGACCGACGCGTTTCGACGCGCGGTGGCGATCGCGCCGGCGCGCACCGACCTCGCCGTGTTCCTCTCCGGTCTCCTGCTCGAGCAGCATCGCGCCGCCGAAGCGGCGGGATACCTCGAAGGCGTCATACGCCGTGACCCGCAATCCGGGATCGCCGCAGCGCTCTTGAGCCTCGCCTACGCCGAGGGTGGTCGCAGCGACGATGCCGTGAGAATGGCTGGCGTCGCGAGTGGGCCACGAGGGGCCGACGAACGGACGCTCTTCTTCGCCGGCCGGGCGATGATGGAGATTCATCGGCCCGATCTCGCCAAACCGTATCTCGTTCGCGCGGTGGCCCTCGCCGCCGATGACGTCGACGCGGTGAGCGGCCTCGGCGAGGCTACGGCGAGTCTGGGCGACCGCGCCGCGGCAATCGCGCTCTTTCGCCGGGCGCTGGAGATCGATCCCGCGGATTCGGCCGCGCGTGCCGGACTGGCGCGCCAGCGGTGATCGAATTCATCTGGCGGAGTTACCTGCTGCGCTCCCGGGTGCGGTTCCCGGTCTCTTCCCCGCGCTTCGTTTCCTTTCCGAGGACTCTGATCATGTCTCGCTTGACCCGCCTGCTCACCGCCGCGCTCATGACGATCCCATCGCTTGCATCCGGCCAGGCGCCGAAGGTGGGACCGCCGCGCGGCACCGTCATTGTGGTCGGCGGTGGCGCGATGGGCCCCGAGGTCTATCAGGCGTTCATCACCGCAGCGGGCGGGCCCGACGCGTTGATCGTCGACATTCCGACGGCGGGCGGCGCTGCGACCTACGCGCAGGATGACCCGAGTGCGCGGGCGTGGCGAAACGCGGGAGCACATCATGTCGTCGTGCTGCACACCACCGATCGGAAAATTGCCGACAGCGATTCATTTCCCGCGATTCTTGCGTCGGCGGGCGGCGTCTGGTTCGAGGGCGGCCGACAGTTTCACCTGGTTGATTCGTACGCGGGGACGAAGACGGAACAGGCGTTCCACGATGTTCTGGCTCGCGGCGGGGTAACGGGCGGTTCGTCGGCCGGCGCCACGATTCTGGGTGATTTCCTGGTGCGCGGCGCGCCGTCCAACGACAACATGATCATGGACGATCCGCGGTATGAAAAGGGATTCGCCTTCCTCCGTGGTGTGGGGATCGACCAGCACGTCGTCGCGCGGGAGCGCCTCGCCGACCTCGCCGATTCGATCATGCCAAAGCATCCAGAGTTGCTCGGGATGTCGGAGGACGAAGGGACTGCCTGGGTCGTGCGCGGCGACACCGCGACGATTATCGGGCGGAACAAGGCGTTCGCGTACGGCGGCAGCGCGCACGATCCCGGGAAGCCGTTCCTCACCCTCCATCCCGGAGATCGTTACAACCTCGGCGCGCGGACGGTGCTCCACCGCGCGATCGACGGATCTCCGGTTACGGCGGGCTTCGTTGACGGTCTCTTCGCGAAGTACTCCAATCCCGCGGCTGGCGGTGCAACGGTCCTGGTGGCTCGCGGCGGCGACGTGTTGATCGACCGATCGTTCGGCATTCCGGATCAGCCGAAGTTCATGCCGACGACGACGGTACCGCTCTTTTCGATCGGTTCGATCAGCAGCGTCTTCACCGGACTCTGCGGCCAGTTCCCGCCTGCGCCGGCCGGGCGCGGCACGTCCGATTCAACCGGGCGCGGGCGCGGCGGAGCGGGGACACCGCCGATGACGGCGCTGCAAAGCTGCGTGGCGCGCCGGATTTCGACGCCGATCGGGATGCACAAGACGAACGCCACCGCCGAGGGCGACGTCCGCTCCGACGTCGATGAACTCTATCGTCTCGCGCTTGGTCTCGAGCGCCCGACGACGTTCTCCAGGGACTCGACGCATCCGTTCGACTACGCCGCCGGATGGCAGGCGAGCAGGTGTGGTGGCGTGACTTGTTACGCTGCCTACGGGACGGCGGCGGGAAAGCGCAGCGCATTCCTCCGCGTTCCCGACCGGCAGATCAGCGTCATAATCCTCACCAACGACAATGCGGCCGACGCCAAAGGGATCGCCGACCGCATCGTGAAGCGTCTCCAGCCGCAGTAGCGAGCTATTTGCCGCCACGACCGCCGCGGCCGCTCGTTGCGACCGGCTCAGGCCGCCGTGGTTGCCGGGGGCAGGTAGAAGGACCCTGTCAAGCAGACGGTCGATGCTGCCGGCGGATAGAAGGACCCTGCCCAGCGGGGGGCGAATGTGGCAGTCGATAGAAGGACCCTGCGCAGCGGGGGGCGAATGTGGCAGTCGATAGAGGGACCTTGCGCAGCGGGGGGCGAAGCTGACAGCCGGGAGAAGGACCCTGCTTGGCGGGGGGCGAGGCTGGCGCCCGGAAGCAGGACTCTGTCAGGCGGAAGGACGAGGGTGGCGGCCGGAAGAAGGACCCTGCCCGGCGGGGGACGAGGCTGGCGGCCTGGAGAAGGACCCTGCCCGATGAGGGACGGATGTGGCGGCTGGTAGAAGGACCCTGCCCGATGGGGGACGGATGTGGCGGCTGGGAGAAGGGCTCTGTCACGGGAACGGTCGAGTGTGGCGCCGTGTACAAGGAGCCTGTCAGCAGAATGGTCGAGTATGGCTGCAAGCGGCTACTCGTTACGCAATGCCTCCACCGGATTGATCCGCGTCGCGCTCCGCGCAGGAACGACGCACGCCGCCAGCGCGATCACCAGGGCGCACATCGCCGCGACGACATAAGTGACGGTGTCGGTGGGCGTGATGCCGAAGAGCAGCCCGCGCAGCGCATGTGAGAGGGCGAACGCGCCGGCAAGTCCCGCGATGATGCCTGCTCCGGCGAGCAGGAGTCCCTGCCGTACCACCAGGCTCACGACGCGCCCGCCGAGCGCGCCGAGTGCCATCCGAATCCCGAGTTCGCGCTTTCGTTCGCTGACCGAACAGGCGATGACGGTATAGAGCCCGATGCCGGCGAGGAGTGCCGCGATCGCAGCGAGAATGCCAAGAAGGCGGGCGAAAAGTCGCTCGCTGGCGAAAACCGTTGCAACGACATCGTCAAGCGCTCGTGCTGTACCAATCGGCAGTGCCGGGTCGAATTGCGCCAGCCCCTCCGTGGCCTGACGGGCAACCTCCTTGACCGGGCGAGTCGAGCGCACCACCAGCGTCGCGCCGAAGTCGAACGGCCCGGCGCTCGGCCGATAAATTGTCGGCTCGAACGGATCACGGAGCGAATAGATCCGCGTGTCGCCAACCACACCGATCACCGTCGTTGCGACCACGCCATGATAATGTCGAATCTCGAATTGCCTTCCCACGGGGTTCGCGGCGCCGAAGAGCGCCCGCGCGGTGGTACGCGAGATGAGGACAACATTCGACGTCGTGTCGTCGAATTCGAGATCGGAAAAGGAGCGGCCGGCGATGAGTGGAATGCCCATCGCGGCGAAGTAACGCGGAGAGACGCCATACGATGCGGCGTTTACTGGCCATTTCTTGCCGGTGGTCCCGACCGGCCGCAGCTGTTCCTCGAAGGTCGACCCGCCGAACTGGATCGACGCGCCGGTTGCGACGGCGATTACTCCAGGCTGCTGCTCCATCCACGCGATCATCTGGGTCCGCATGGCGTGGAGGCGCGGTGGACTGTACCCCTGCTCGCTGGTGAAGATCGGAATCGTGGTTACGTCGTGCGGATCGAGCCCCAACTCGACCCGGCCGAGCTGATGCACGGTGCGAACGAGAAGGAGCGCACCAACCACCAGCGACAGTGCGGCCGCTACCTGGATCACGGTCAGCGAGCCGCGCAGCACGCCGGGCCGTCGCGTTCCGTTGCGCCCGGCATCGCGGAGATCATCCAGCGGGTCGCTCCGCAGCGCAGCGAGCGCCGGGAAGATGCCGAAGATGGCGCTGGTCACCACCGCGAGCAGCGCCGCAACCGCCACAACGCGATCATCGAACGGGGTGCGGTCGAACGCCGGAAGACTCCACATCGAGATATGCCCGAAAAGGCGCGAGAGCGCCACGGCGAGGATGACGCCGACGGCGGCGCCGAGGACCGCGAGGACGAGCGCTTCACTGCCGTGTTGCCGCACCAGGCGTCCCGTCGATGCGCCGAGGGCTCGGCGCACCGCGAATTCGCCACGCCGTCGAATGCCGCGGAGAAGGAGAAGATTGGCGGTGTTGGCGCACGCGATGAGCAGGACGATGGCGACGACGCCCAGCATCATCCGCGCGATGCGGAGCTTGTCCTCGTATCCCCGGCGCGGCGTCCCGAAGATGCCGTCGATCGTCGCCGGGTACTCGCGATAGGTGATGCTGTCCGGCGTCCCCGCGACCGACGCCGTGGCACCACGCTCGACGGCGGCCTGGACCGCTTCTGGCGTGAGGCCGTCCGGACGGCGTACGAGGACATCGTCGATGATGTGCGACGTGGGATCGGTGGCGCCGCCGCTCGGCGAATGATGGAGCGCTCGAAACGCCGACAGCGGCAGCCAGATGTCGCGCGTGTCGGTCCGGTCGGTGCCGCGAAAGGCGCGCGGCGCAACGCCGATGATCGTGAACGGCAGCGCGTTGATCTGCACCGTGCGCCCGATGATGGCGGGTGTCGCGCCGAAGTGCGCGCGCCAGATCGCGTCGCTGATCACCGCGAGACGCGCGTCACTCGCTGGCGCGAGATCGGCCGGGACGAAGAAGCGGCCGAGCGCGGGCGTGACGCCCAGCACGCCGAAGAAATCGCCGGCGACGAGTTCGGCCTGAAGGGTCGTGGCGGGCGCATCGGCCCGGCCGATCTGGACTTCGTCGCGGGTATATCCGGCCGACCGCGCGAGGAGCGGCGCCGACCGCTGGACGTCGAGAAAGTCGGGGAGCGAGATCCCCAGCGGCGCCATCGCGCCGTCCTCGAATTTCACGAACGATATCGAAGTCAGTTCCGAAGGGCGGGAGACGCCGGGTACGGGACGCCAGAGGAGCCAGTTCGCCCATCCGAAGACGGCGGTGGTCGCGCCGATGCCGATCCCGAGGGTGAGGAGGACGCCGGCCGTAAAGACCGGCTGGCGGCGGAAGGACCGCCACGCGAGGCACAGGTCTGACGCCGTGTCGCGCAGAATCGCAGTTCCGCGTTCGTCACGGACCGCTTCCTTGTGTTGCTCGACGGCACCGAAGTGGAGGCGGGCCTGGCGGTGGGCCTCGGCGCCAGGGATTCCCCTCGCCTCGAGGGCGTCGGCGTCGATGGCCAGGTGCGACGCGATTTCGCGGTCGAGGTCGGCGTCGGCGCTGCGGGTCAGTGCGTGGAGCCACATCCTGATGGCGGTGGCGAGGCGCCTCACTGGTTCCCCTGGCGTTCGGCCGCGATCACCAGTTCGACCGCCGCGGTAAAGCGGCGCCAGTCGGCGAGTTCGGTCTGGAGGACTCGAAGGCCGGCCGCGGTCAGCGTGTAATACTTGGCGTCGCGATTGTTGGCCGTGGTGCGCCAGCTCCCCTTGACGAGTCCCTTCTTCTGGAGGCGATAAAGTGCGGGATAGATGGAGCCCTGACCGACCTGCAGTGCGTCGGCGGAGAGCTGCTGAATCCGCTGGCCGATTCCCCAGCCGTGCATCGGCTCGAGGGAGAGAGCCTTGAGGACGAGGAGGTCGAGGGTGCCCTGCAGAACGTCGGCGCTGGCCATCGGTTCTTCCTGTCGAATGGACAGGGGAGTCTACAGTCGACTCCTGTTGGATGGCAAGGGGAGGGAGGTGATTGCGGTCAGGCCCCGCCGCCGCGCGCCGTCGCACCGGTATCCGCACGGCCGCGCCCCGTCGCGCCGCCAGCCCTCCCGCCGAAGACTCCAGTACCGCCGCCCGATCGTGCGCCTCCACCGGCTCGCCCACCCGCGGCTGGTTCGGGGTCGCCGAACTTGTGCGCCACCGCGAGGAAGTTGGGGTCGATCCGGAAATCGTCAGGCTTCGTCAACCGGAGCTTCGCGGTCTGCCACTTCTCCGTGGGGTGAACGAAGGTGTAGACACTGTCGGCGAGCGTGACCTTGATGGGCATATCGAAGCCTGCCACGACATGGGTCCAGTGATACGCCAGCGTGTCACCGCCGATCTTGTACTCGAACTCCGGCGTCATCGTGGTCCGGAGATATTCATCGAAGACCTTGCTGAGATCGTGTCCCGAGTGCTGCGAGATGTACTGCTCGATCTGGCTCCCCATCACCGTCTGGTGATAGAAGGTCGATTGCAGGCCGCGGAGAATCCCGCGCCACTTCTCGTCGTCGTTGACGATCTGGCGGATGGTGTGCAGCATCCGCCCTCCCTTGCCGTACATGTCCCCCGACCCCTCGGCGTTGACACCGTACGCGGGGATGATCGGCGAGTCGTTGCGCGGCCGATTGGTGAGGATGTAGGCCGCCCCCGAATCAGCGCTGTTGTACTTGCACTCGGTGTAGAGGCCCTCGGCGTAGTTGGCGAACGACTCGTGGACCCACATGTCGGCCTGGTCCTTGGCGGTGATGCTGTTGCCGAACCACTCGTGCGCGCTTTCGTGGATGATGATGAAGTCGAAATGGAACCGCAGCGACGCACCGCGTCCGCCGTACCCGTCGCGGAAGCCGTTGCCGTACGCCACCGCGCTCTGATGCTCCATCCCGGCATTGGGGACTTCGATCAGCTTGTACCCGTCGACGTACCACGGGTACGGCCCGAACCAGTGCTCGAAGCACTTGAGCATCGACATCGCATTGGGGACCCATTGGCGATGCGCCGCCTCGACGTGATAGGCGAGGGGCCAGAAGTCGGTGGAGAGCTTCCCATTCTCGCCGGCGAGCGTATCGCTGAAGTGCGCGTAGGTCCCGGCCGCGACGGCAATGGCGTAGTTGTTGATCGGCGAGGCGTCGAACCACTCGTACGTCGTCGTGTGATCGGGATGATGGGTCACGCTGCGCAGGCGACCGTTGGAGACGTCGACCATCGGGTCGGGAACGGTGAGCGCAATGCGCTGCGAGTCGGGCTCGTCGGCCTGGGTGTCCTTGTTGGGCCACCACGCACTCGCTCCCATCCCCTGGTCGGTGGTGACGACCCACGGATTGCCCAGCGAATCACGCGACCAGGAAAAGCCGCCATCCCAGGGTGGGCGCTTGGCAATGCGTGGGCGGCCGTGGTAGTAGACGGTGATGGTGTGGTGGGAACCCGTCGCCTGCGCCGCGGCGAGTGTGGCGAAGAAGGCGTTGCCATCGCGGCGATAGCTGACCGGCTTGCCGTTCTGGACCATGCTGTCGACCTCGAGGGGCGTCATCAGGTCGATCTGCATCTCCTGCGCGGGCTTGAGCACGCGATAAGTGATCGCGTTGTAACCGTCAATGGTGCTGTCGGATGGATGAATCGCGACGTGGAGGTCGTAGAAGGCGGCGTCCCACCAGACCCGTCCCGGCGTGGTGAACGATCCGCGCAGCGTGTCGGCGTGGGTGAAGCCGGGAGCCTGTGCGGCGATCGGCGCGATGGCGATGACGGCAAGCGACAGGACGGCGCAGACGCGGCGCATGGCAAGGGGCCTTGGCGGAAGATGTGGTGCAGGATGCTGGATAATATCGGGGAGGTCCGCAGAGGGACAGCGGCGACAAGGAGAGACGTGAGGGGTCGACCGAAGCGCCGGCGTCGCGGCAGCCCCACGACGCCGCGCAGCGGCAAATCCAGGATGCCGCGGACGCGATCGGGCATTGGCTGTCCTTCCCGCGCCGCCGCCGTCGTCTCCTTGCCAATCCATTGCACCCCGAATGGATGGGAGATTCGCCATGCTGCATTTCGTGCCGTTTTCTGACGTGCTGACGCATTCGCTCGGCGCAATTGCGACGAACCAGATCATTGCCTGACTGAAGCCTGCTGGTCACCTGAAGGAGGATCGGGAAAGTGGCCTCACGCGGTGAGACCGCGAAACCGTCGACGCCCCGGCAACGTTAGTTTGCAGTTGCGATACACTTTCTGAGGACGTCATGTCAATTCGGGTCTCGGTCTGGCGGCGCTGGACGCCGCTCCTGCTGGTCGTCATCGCGGCGCCGCTGGCTTTTGGCGCCTTCCGGCGTGCCCGCAAGGAGCCCAACGGCGCCACCGTCCTCGGTCAGGTGTTGCAGATCGTCACGCAGCGCGCCCTCGATTCCCTCCCCGATGATTCTGTATATATCCGGGCCGCACGCGGCCTGGTCAATTCGATCGACGATCCCTACGCGTCGCTGTACGACCGCAAGGAGATCAGCGACTTCATGCGGAACACCATCGGGAATTCGTACGGTGGTCTCGGCATGGGGATCAACCAGGAAGACTCGACCGTCGTCGTGAGCGATGTCTTTCCGCAGTCGCCGGCAGAACGCGGCGGCGTCGAGCGGGGTGACCTGATCATCTCGATCGACAGCGTGCGCGTCGTCGGGTGGTCGACCGACAAGGTTTCGCAGCATCTCACCGGCCCGGTCGGCACGCCCGTGGTGGTGACGTTCCAGCGCGCCGGCATGGTGACGCCGATCACCACCCGGTTCACTCGCGCCACGGTGCACGCAGCCGCGGTGCCGTACACACTGATCGTCGATGACCACATCGGATACATCCCGCTGCAGCGCTTCAACGCAACGGCTGGTGAAGAACTCGCCACCGCCATCAAGGGGCTCGAGGCCCGCGGAGCGACGCGATTCGTCGTCGACCTGCGTGACAACGGTGGCGGTGACGTCGACCAGGCCGTCAAGGTGAGCAATGTCTTCCTCGCTCGCGGGAAGGAAGTCGCCACCCAGCGCGAGCGGAACGTGCCGGCCAAGGTCTACACCGCGGCCGACGATCCGACGGCGCCGACGCAGCCGGTCGTGGTCCTCGTCAACGGCGGCACGGCCTCGGCTTCGGAGATCGTCTCTGGCGCGCTGCAGGATCACGACCGCGCGCTGATCATGGGAACGACGACGTTCGGCAAGGGACTGGTGCAGGCGGTGTACAATCTCGACGGCGGCTTCGCGCTCAAGATCACCACGGGGAAGTGGTACACGCCGAGCGGGCGGTCGATCCATCGCGACCGGAAGCTGATCGACGGACGACTAGTGTTGAGTGACACCGGCGGGGATACCACCGCCGCGCAGATCACTCATTCCGATGCCGGCCGCCGGCTGGTCGGCCGGGGCGGAATTTCGCCCGACGTGTCAGTGCAGCCCGACACGCTGACGACACCCGAGCAGGCGCTGGTGCGAGTGGCGATTCCCCATGCGGCGGATTTCCGCGCGGCAATCTTCGACGTGGCGCGCGAGCAGCACGGGCATGTGAACTCGGCGGCGTTCCAGGTCACCCCGGCGCTTCGTGATGAGCTCCGTGGCCGGATGGTGAAGGGCGGGATCACCTTCTCCGACAGCGTCTTCAACGGCGGCGTGTCGTACCTGGATGAGTTGCTGACGCAGCAGACGTTGACGCTCACCTTCGGCGATTCGGCCGCGACGCGCGAGCGTTTCGCGCACGACCCGCAAATGAAGCGGGCGATCGAGATGCTTCGCAAGGCGAACAGCCAGCCCGAGCTGATCAAGGAACTCGGCGCCTAGCCCCGCCGCAGTCCATCGATAGACCGACGACCACTCCGCGCTGATGATCGCAGCGGGGTGGTCGTTGCCGTATATTCGAAGCCCAGCACAACCCCCGACAGTTGTCCGTTTCCGCTTGACACACCATTGGAGGCAGGATGTCCCCCATGATCGGGTCTCTGCGCGTCGGTACCCTCGCGATGATCGGCTGCGCGCTGGTCGGGACCAGTTCACTCGCAGCGCAGTCGCCGGCCACCCGCCGGGCCGCAGCGCCCGCCACGGCGCCGCAGAAGAACGACGCCGAGTACACCGCGCTGATCAAGCAGGACCTCTCCGATCCCCGAATCTCGACCGAACTCGTCGATCATCTCCCTGCCTCGGCGACGGTACCAACGCCGCTCAAGGGACTGGGGCACATCATCGGTGCGCCGGGAGTCCTCGATCACAATGGTGCGATGAACGACTACCTCCGTTCGATTGCCAAGGCGTCTCCGCGGGCCAAGGTCTGGAGCATGGGAAAGACCGAGGCCGGCGGCGAGATGGTGGTGATGGCGGTCGCCGATGAACAGACGATCGCGCAGCTGGACAAGTACAAGGGGTACCTCCACGAACTGACCGATCCGCGGAAGACGAGCGAAGCGCGGGCCCAGCAACTCCTCCACACCGCGAAACCGATCTACTGGATCACCAGCGGGATGCACTCCACCGAAACCGGCGGCCCGGAGATGCTGATGGAACTGGCCTACCGCCTCGTGGTGGAAGACACACCGCTGATCCGGAATATCCGGAACAACGTCATCGTCTTCATCACGCCGGTGGTGGAACCGGACGGGCGCGACCGGATCGTCGACGCGTACGATTTCACGAAGAAGTACGGAGCGACGATCGGCCGGATGAGTTCACCGTACTGGGGGAACTACGTCGAACACGACGACAATCGTGACGGCATGGGCCAGATGCTCGACCTGACCAAGTACATCACGAAGACCTTCCTGGAGTGGACGCCGCAGGTGCTGCACGACCTGCACGAATCGGTGACGTACCTGTACGTGTCGACCGGAACCGGTCCGTACAACGACGCGCTCGATCCGATCACGGTCGACGAGTGGTGGTGGATGGCCGAGAACGACGTGATGGAGATGGCAAAGCGTGGCGTCCCGGGCGTCTGGACCTACAACTACTACGATGGCTGGGTCCCCAACTACATGTTCTTCATCGCGCATTCGCACAACGCGACGGGGCGCTTCTACGAGGTGCAGAGCTACACCGACACGAACATGGTGACGCCGGGTCCGACGACGAACAGCCGGGAGTGGTACCGGCCCAATCCGCCGCTCCCGTCGATCAAGTGGAGTCCGCGCGCCAACACCAATATCCAGGAGTCGGCGATCCTCTTCGCTCTCAACCGCTTTGCCAGCGACCGGGTGACATTCCTCGAGGATTACTGGATCAAGAACAAGAATGCGGTCAACAAGGGGCGCAACGGTCCGGTGTATGGGTGGGTGATTCCCGCGGCGCAGCACGCCAAGGCGAACGCGGCGGAAGCGGTGAATGACCTGCGCGCGCAGGGGCTCGAGTTCCATCGCGCCACGACGACGTTCCAGGCGGGGAACATCACCGTCAATGCCGGCGACTATGTCGTCCGCGGCGACCAGCCGTATCGCACGCTGGCGCAGATGTACTTCTCGTTGCAGAACTTTCCGCCCGACAACCCCGCGCCGTACGACGACACTGGATGGACCTTCCCGCTGATGCGCAATCTCACGGTGAGCGAGATCACCGATTCGAGTCTACTCAAGGCGCCAATGACGCCGATCACCGCCGACGTTCGCGCCACTGGCGGTGTTACCGGTGCCGGTCCCATTGTCGTGGTCGAGAATGATCAGGACAACAACCTGGTCACCTTCCGATTCAAGGAGCCGAATCTCAGGATTGCCGCGGCGGAAGAGGCGTTCGACGCCGACGGTCATCATTTCGGCGCCGGGGCGTTCGTGATTCGCGACGCCAGCGTGGCTGCGCTTGATCCGGTGCTGCGCGACCTGGGACTCTCGGGCTACGCGATGGCGAGTGCCCCGTCGGTGAAGACGCACGACCTCGTGATTCCGCGGATCGGCTTCGTGCACAGCTGGACGAGCACGCAGGACGAGGGGTGGGTTCGCGGCGCGCTCGATCACTACGGCGTGCCGTTCACCTATTTCGGCGAGCCGAGGCTCAAGGACGGGAATCTCCGGGCGAAATACGACGTCATCATCTACCCGACCGGTGGTACCGGCGTGGGGGGCGGTGGCGGACGGGGTGGCGGCGGTGGGCGGGGCGGAGCAGGTGCTGCGAGTGGACCGATTCCCTACAAGAAGACCGCCGAGTTTCCGTCATTCGGCACGCCGGATTCAACCGACAACCTCCGCGAGACGGCGGGTCCGGAGGCAATGAAGGCGCTGTACGAATTCGTCCAGCAGGGCGGAACGCTGATCACCGAAGGCGGGACGGCGTCGATCTTCCCCAACCTGGCACTTACCCCGGGCGTGACCGTCGAGTCCACCGGAGGGACGGGCCTCTTCGCCCACGGGACGATTCTGCGGGGGATGATCAGCGACCCGAAGAGTCCGCTGGTCTACGGGTACCAGTATGACGAAGTGCCGGTCTACTTCAGCAATGGACCGGTGCTGACTACCGGGACACCGGCACCGGAGAGCGGTGCGGCGATCGCGGCTGGCGGTCGTGGTGGCGGCCGGGCGAGCAGCGTGAGTCAGTACACTACGCCGAATGCGTCACTGCTCAATCTGTCGCGCTGGGATCCGGCGCACACCGGGACTCCGTTCGACGAATCGCAGCTCAAGACGGACTCGCTCTTCGATCAGAGCGGACGCGGCGGCCGTGGTGGCTTTGGCGGCGGCGCGGGCGGCGGGCGTGGCGGTGCCGGTGGTGGCGGAGGGCGCGGTGCGGCGGCGCCGGCGGGGCTTCCCGGTGTGACCGCCGATCCCGATTCGCACGCGCGCGTCGTGATGGAATTCCCTCAGGATACGGCGGCGATGCTTCTCTCGGGGACCCTTGCCAACGCGGAACCGTTGTCGGGGAAGGCGCAGCTCGTCGATGAATCGGTGGGGAAGGGACACATCGTCCTCTTCGCCTTCCGTCCGTATTGGCGATGGCAGACGCAGGGGACCTTCGCGATGGGGTTCAACGCGATCGTGAACTGGAATCACCTCGACGCGGGGAAGTAATCGGCGGAGGATTGCCAGACGCGCAATGCGACGCGGGCCGCCGAGAAGATCGGCGGCCCGTGTCACGGTGCAGGAGGTCGGCGCGTTGCGCGCGGTCGTCTGCTCAGCCGCCGGGACGTCCGGCGGCGGAATCGGGCGGCGACATGATCATCCAGACGCGGACCGGTTTCCCGGTTTCGCCCGGACTCCGATCGTTGCAGGTGCCTTCGAAGCTCCTGCCGTCGCGGCGGGTGAGACGGCAGAAGAGAAATGAATTGAGCCCCATCGCCCAGTCGAAGGTGAGCACGTCGTTCTTGACCTTGATGTCTGCCATGTCGTAGCTGATCCCGCTGCGCCCGCTCATCACCATCAGGATGTGCTTGCCGGTGTGCTGCACCGCGAACGACACGCGGATGCTGTCCTCGTCGGCTTCCTGCAACCATCCGCGCCAGCGTCCATCGACCATGTCCTGGGCGCGGGCGCGGCGGATCGGCAGCAGGACTCCCGCGGCGATCGCCACGCACCCCAGCAGCAGACGTTGCATCATTCCTCCGTCGGGCGTTGGCGCTCCCGCTTGAGCGCGCCTCGCTTCCGCTTCGAGTCGAGGCGGGCGCGCTTGGCTTGCCGCGGAACGCGGGTCCGTTTGCGAGCACGCGGCACCACCAATGCCGCGGCGATGACCTCGCGAAAACGCTGCAGCACCGCCTCGCGGTTCCGCAGCTGGCTCCGCTCATCCTGGGCGACGAGTCGGAGCTGTCCATCTGAATCGAGGCGCGAGGCGAGTTTTGAGAGGAGCCGGCTTCGCTGCGTTTCGTCGAGCGAAGGTGACGTGGCGACGTCCCACACCAGTTCGATCCGGCTCGACGATGTATTGACGTGCTGCCCGCCGGGTCCGCCGCTGCGCGACGCTCGCAACAGCAGTTCGTCGCGCGGAATGGTCAGTGCGGCGGAGATCTCGACCGGCTCGTGCTCTGCCATGGGTGGAGGGTAACCTGCCGGTTGGACGGAAAGAAGCGCCGCACCGCTCCGGCACTGGTTACGTTTGAACCATGCGCTGCCTGGGCCGCCTGCTGCTGCTGGCATTCATCGCGATCGTGGCGCTGGCGGCGTGGCTCTTCCGGAGTGACCTGCGTCGCTGGATCAACCAGCGGGCTCGACCGGGGAGCACCGCGGTTGAGACGGGGCGCCCGTCGGCGGCGGGAGTCGCCAACGCCACGGCCCGGCTCGATCGGATGGAGCGCGAGCGCCTGGATTCGGTGACGATCAGCGCCGCGGAGATGGCCTCACTGCTGGCCAACGGAGTCCACTTCCTTCCGGGCGCTTCACGGGACTCACTCTCGCTCGAACTCGGGGACGGGGAGCTTCGCATGCGAACGGTGATCGACAGTGCGGCGATTCCCGGTCCATGGCGCAAGCTCATGGCGATGAAATTCGGCCGCTACGCCACCGTGGTAGCTCGCGGGCCGGTTGCACCGGTGCGCGCCGGGCTCGGCGAATTCTCCATCGACCACCTGTCGATCGACGGTGTCCCGCTTCCGGCCGACGTGGTGTCGCGGCTGATCGCGGCGGTGACCGGACGTGCCGGCGAACGGCGAGTGGAGTTCGCGCTGCCGCCGCAGGTGGGAGGGTTCCGGGTTCATCACGACGGCGTCATCGTCTACCGCGAGGGAGCAGAACGGTGAAGGGGAGAATCCTCGTCGTGGATGATGAGCGATCGATCCGCGATGTCCTGGCGCAGGTCCTCGGTTATGAAGGGTACGAGGTCGTCACGGCAGGAACCGGCGGTGAAGGGCTGGCGGCGCACCGCATCCAGCCATTTCACCTGATCATCCTCGACGTCAAGATGCAGGGAATCGACGGGATGGACACGCTGCAGCAACTGCGCGCCGAGGATCCCAACGTGCGCGTCGTGATGATTTCGGGCCACGGCTCGATTTCGACGGCAGTACAGGCGGTCAAGCAGGGGGCGTATGACTTCCTGGAAAAGCCGCTCGACTCCGACCGCCTGCTCGTGACCGTGCAGCACGCGCTCGACCATCGCCGCCTCGTCGGCGAGAACGCGCGCCTGCGTGAAGGACTCGAACGGTCCAACCAGTTGCGCTACGCGATGATCGGCAGCAGCGAGGTGCTCGAACGGATCCGGGCCCTGGTGGCCCGCGTGGCGCCAACCAACGCTCGCGTGCTGATCAGCGGGGAAAACGGCAGCGGCAAGGAACTCGTCGCGCGGGCGATTCACGACGGGTCCGATCGGCAGAGCGCTCCGTTTGTCGACGTCAACTGCGCGGCCATTCCAAGCGAACTGGTGGAGAGCGAACTCTTCGGGCACATGAGGGGATCGTTCACCGGCGCCACGGGCGATCAGGCGGGGAAATTCGAAGCGGCCGATGGCGGCACCCTCTTCCTTGACGAGGTCGGCGACCTGGCGCTCAATGCTCAGGCCAAGATCCTGCGCGTGCTGCAGGAGGGGATCGTCGTGCGGGTCGGCGGGACGAAGCCGATCGCCGTCAATGTCCGGGTCATCTCGGCCACCAATCGGGATCTGGCGGATGAGATCGCGGCGGGCCGGTTCCGCGAGGATCTCTTCTTCCGCCTCAACGTGATGCCGATTGAGGTGCCCCCGCTGCGCGAACGGGTCGAGGATATTCCCGCGCTGGTGGCGTACTTCGTCGGCGCGCTCGGGGCCGGTCCCGGGATGGTGCCGAAGCGCTTCAGCGGGGCGGCGATCAGGCGGCTGCAGCGGCGGTACTGGCCCGGCAACGTTCGGGAACTGCGCAACGCGGTCGAGCGGATCCTGATCCTGAGCACCGGCCCAGAGATCACCGATATCGATGTCTCGCGCGCCCTTCCGCCCGAGGCGGGTGCGCTGGTTGAATCGGGCCAGATCGGCGCCGGACCCGAGCGCACTCTCGACCAGTTTCGCGGTGCCGCCGAACGCGCCTTCCTGATCGCGCGCCTGGTCGAGCATCACTGGAACATCACCGAGACCGCGCGCGCCCTCGGGATCCCGCGGTCGAATCTCTATCTCAAGATCGAGCGCTACGAGATCGAGCGGGACAAGCCTCAATGACCGGACCGCGCGACTGGGACAAGGAGATGGCGGAGATCGACCGGCTGATCGCCGCCGGCAAAGCGCCGCCACCGGCCGGAAGTCCGGCCCCGGTTGCCCGGCGCGACGCGCCTGCTCCACACGTCGTTGCCAGTGGCGCCGCGCCGGTGGTGACCCGCCGACGCCATACCATCGGTGTCTGGCTGCGCGCGATTCTCGGTGTGGCCGGTGCCGTGGCCCTTCCGTTCTGGCCGTATGCCCGCAGCTGCGGACCATTCCTCGGCCTCTACCTCCTCGGCGCGGTCGGTGTCGCCGCGGCCGGGGTGTGGACGATGCGGGGTTCCTGGACCCACCGCCGCGGCGTGGCGCACAGCATCGGTGTCCTCATTCTCCTGGCGGGCGTTGCGCTCATCGCGATCGAAGTGCTCGAGCGATCGGGTTTCGCCGCCGTCCATCGCACGTGGATCTGTCCCTGACCCTGGTTGATCAACATGGCCAAGACATACAAGAATTTCATCGCGGGCCGGTGGACTGCGCCGAGCACCGGACGGTATTTCCACAATCGCAATCCGGCCGACACCAACGACCTGATCGGGCGCTTTCCCGATTCCGGAGCAGCGGACATCGCCGCGGCAGTGCGATCGGCGCAGAGCGGCTTCGAGCGCTGGTCACGGACCCCGGCGCCGCTGCGCGGCGAGGTGCTGCGCCGGGTGGGCGACCTCCTCGTTGCGCGCAAGGAGGAGATCGCCAACGCGATGACGCGCGAGATGGGAAAGGTCCTGGCCGAGACGCGCGGTGACGTGCAGGAGGGAATTGACACCGCTTATTACGCCGCCACGGAAGGGCGGAGGCTCTTCGGACGGACGGTGCCTTCGGAGCTGCGCCGCAAATGGGCGATGACGGTGCGCCGGCCGATCGGGATCTGCGGACTGATCACCCCGTTCAACTTTCCAATGGCGATTCCGACATGGAAGGCGTTTCCCGCGCTCCTCGCCGGCAACAGCGTGATCCTCAAGCCGTCGGAGGATGTACCGCACACGGCGACGCTGCTGGTGGAGATTCTCCTCGATGCGGGTCTTCCGGAGCAGGTGATTCAGCTGGTGCACGGTGGCGAAGCAGCGGGACGCGCGCTGGTTGAGCATCCCGGCGTGCCGGTGATCTCGTTCACCGGCTCGACGTCGACCGGATCGGCGATCGGTGCCGTCTGCGGCCGGATGCACAAGCGCCTGTCGCTGGAGATGGGCGGGAAGAACGCGATGATCGTCATGGACGATGCCGACCTCGATCTTGCGCTCGAGGGCGTGCTCTGGGGGGCGTTCGGCACGACCGGCCAGCGCTGCACCGCGACGTCGCGGCTGATCATCCACCGGAAAGTCCACGACCGCTTCCTCGCGCGCCTGACCGACGCCGCCAACGCCCTCGTGCTCGGTGATGGCCGCGAGCGGCGCACCCAGGTCGGTCCGCTCATCCATGCCGCCGCGCGAGAGAAAGTCGAGAGCTATCTCGCGCCGGCCGTGGTCGGTACCGCGGAGATCGTCTGCGGCGGGTCGCGGCCGCGGAGCACGCGGACGTCGAACGGATACTTCTTCCGGCCCACGGTCGTCGCGGGCGTCAAACCGGGATCGCGCCTGGCCACCGAGGAGATCTTCGGCCCGGTGCTCAGCGTGATCCGGGTGGGCTCCTACGATCAGGCGGTCAAGGTGAACAACGAGGTGCGCTACGGATTGTCGAGTTCGATCTACACGGCAAATGTGCATCTCGCCTTCCGCGCGATGGATGATCTCGAAGCCGGCATCACCTATGTCAATGCGCCGACGATCGGCGCCGAAGCACATCTTCCGTTCGGTGGCGTGAAGCAGACCGGCAACGGGCATCGTGAAGGGGGCTGGGAAGTCTTCGACTTCTACTCCGAGACGAAGGTCTGTTACGTCGACTATTCGGGTGCGTTGCAGCGCGCGCAGATCGACACGTATGAGGTCTGATCGCCGACGCGGCTCTTGCCGTTCCGCTTTCGCCCGTCCAGCTTTCGTGCATGCAACCACTGCGCGTTGGCGGTAGCAGAGGCGGCGGCGGACCCGACGAAGGTTCGCTCGATCTTTATCTGCACGACATCGCGCGCTTCCCGCTGCTCACGCGCGCAGAGGAACAGGAACTCGCCGCGCGGACACGGCGCGGCGATTCCGACGCGCTGGACGCGCTGATTCGCGCCAATCTCCGGTTCGTCGTCTCGGTGGCCAAGCGGTACCAGAACCAGGGCGTGTCGCTCGCCGACCTGATCAACGAAGGAAACCTCGGCCTGATCCGCGCGGCGCAGAAGTTCGACGAAACCCGCGGGATCAAGTTCATATCCTACGCCGTCTGGTGGATTCGGCAGTCGATCCTGCAGGCGCTCGCTGACCAGGGCCGGATCATGCGCGTCCCGCTCAACCAGGCCGGCACGATGCACCGGATCGCCCGGCGCACCGCGCTGTTGCAGCAGGAACTCGGCCGCGAGCCGACCGCGGGCGAGATCGCGGCAGGGACGGACCTCACCATCGACGACGTCGAGCGCGCGCTGGCGATGTCGCGCGGCCACGTCTCGCTCGACGCGCCGATCGTCACCGGCGAGGAATCGCGGCTGCTCGAATTTCTCCCCGATGCGCGCGAACGGGGCGCCGACGCCGAGGCAATGGAGCACGCCCTGACCGAGTGCCTCGACGCGGTGCTCGCCTCGCTCCGGGAGCGCGAGGCACGCGTGGTGCGGCTCTACTTCGGCCTCGACGCCGGCGAATCGCGCACCCTGGAGGAGATCGGTGCCATGATGGGGATCACCCGCGAGCGGGTCCGGCAGATCAAGGACAAGGCGTTGCTGCGGTTGCGGCTCGCCAGCGAAGCGAGCGCGCTCGACTCCTTCCTCGGATAGCTTTGGCGCATGGCTTCCAATCCCTCGTTCGACATCTCGACCGGCGCCGACCTGCAGGAAGTCGATAATGCCGTCAACCAGGCGATCAAGGAGATTGCCGGGCGGTACGACTTCAAGGGAACTCACTGCACCGTCGAATTCAGCCGCGACGATGCCACCATCGCGCTGCACGCCGACGACGAGTTCCGGATGGAGGCGTTGCTCGACGTGGTGCAGGGGCGGCTGATCAAGCGCGGAGTGCCGGTCAAGAATCTCAAGGTCGGCGACCCGGTGGTCGGCAGCGCCGCGTCGGTGCGCCGGACTCTCACCCTCACCCAGGGCATTGCAACGGAGACTGCCAAGGCGATCCAGCGGGCCGTGAAGGACGGGGGCTTCAAGAAAGTGCAAACCAGCATTCAGGGCGATGAACTCCGGGTGACCTCACCGTCACGCGACGAGCTGCAGAGCGTGATTGCCTTTCTTCGTGGCCAGGACTTCGACGTCGAACTCAAATTCGGCAACTATCGCGGGTGACAACCGGCCGACATACCTGGAGCTGCCTCGCGGCGGTCCTCGTGCTGGCCGGCTCGTGCGCTCCTCCCGAACCCGCTCCCTCTCCGATTCCCGTCGAGGTGTCGCCTGATCCGCAAGTCCGCATCGGCGTGCTCCTCAATGCCCGGCGCGTCACGATCGGTGGCGGTGGTGGTCTGCGCGTCACCGATCCGTTGGAAGGCGAATTGCGCACGACGGCAGCCGGCGCGAGCGCGGACGCCGTGGTGCGCGGCGCGGATGTCTCGCTCCTCGACACCGGCGGTCCGGTCACCCGCCCGGTGCTGGTGATCGAGCCGGTCGACGCCGGGTCGACCCTCCGGCTCAACGGCCGGGATTACCGCGGGACGCTGGAACTGCGCCGTACCGACAGCGGCTTCACCGTGATCAACAGCGTGCCGCTGGAGGGATACCTCGCCGGAGTCGTCGCCGCCGAACTCGGCACCCGATCCCGCGATGATTTCGAGGCGCTCAAGGCGCAGGCGGTCGTCTCGCGCACCTACGCGATCCGCAACCAGGCCCGCTGGCGCGACCGCGGCTACGACCTGAACGCCGATGCCAGCGATCAGATCTATACCGGGCAGTTCGCGGAGGATTCGCTTGCCACCGCGGCGGTCGCGGCGACGCGTGGGCAGATCCTCACCTGGAATCACCAGCCGATCGACGCATTCTTCTCGTCGACCTGCGGTGGGCGGACCGAGGATGGCGTCGCCGCATTCGCGGGAGCGCGCCGGCCATATCTCCGATCGGTTGACGACCTCGACCCGACCGGCACGCCGTGGTGCGCGATCTCGCCACGGTATCACTGGACCGCGGGTTGGACCGCGACGCAACTCGCCTCGACGTTGCGGCGGACGCTTGCCGCTGAAGGCCTCCCGGGTGGACGCGCCGGCGAACTCACCGACATCCAGATTGCATCGCACACGGCGAGCGGACGGATCGCCGCCGTGGAACTGGTGGGGCGCAACGGCGAGACGCCGGTGAGCGGGCAGGCGATCCGGCGCGTCCTGTCGCCCGTGGAGGGAGGGCTGCTGCGGAGCACCAACTTCACCATCAGGATCACTCGCAGTGGCGGGACGATCGAGCGGGTCGACATCGACGGCCAGGGGAACGGCCACGGCGTCGGGATGTGCCAATGGGGCGCGATCGGCCGGTCGCGTGCTGGCGAGGACTACCAAACGATCCTGGCGAGCTACTTTCCGGGCACGGAAATCGAACCGGCGTACTAGGCAGAAGGATCGTCATGGCGGAGCGGTTGCGACTCGGGATCGTGGGAGCGGGTGCGGTCACGCAGGTGGGGCACCTCCCGGCACTCAAGCGCGTCAAGGAGATCGAGATCGTCGGGATCTGCGATACCGATCTCGCCAAGGCGCGCGCATTGGCAGACCGTTTTGGTGTGCAGGATGCCTGGACCGATATCGAAGAGCTGGTGGAATACGAAGAGAACCTCGACGCGCTCCTGATCTGCACGCCGAGTCATCTGCACGAATCGCATATCCAGGCCGCGCTCGCGTCGGGATTGCATGTGTTTGTCGAACGGCCACTTGCGCTGACGTCGGCCGGGGTGCAGAAAACCATCAAGGCGGCCCAGCGGCACGACCGCGTCGTCATGGTCGGGGCCAATCATCGCTATCGCCCCGATGTACAGCAGATCCGTTCGTTCATGCAGAGCGGCGAGCTGGGCGATCTCGAATCGATCCGCGCGTGGTGGTTCATGGCGCGCGCCGGCCGCGGCGGCCTCGGGTGGCGCCAGCGGAAAGAACTTGCCGGTGGCGGTGCGATGCTCGACCTGGGGCTCGGCACGCTCGACCTGGCGCTCTGGCTGGCGGGATTCGCTGCCGCGGAGCAGGTGATGGCGATCTTTCCCGAACGCGGGCGCGAGAAGGGGGTCGAGCCGTCTGGGGCCGCGATGATCGCCCTGGCGGGTGGTGTCTCGGTGCAGATCGATGTTTCGTGGCGCTTCGTGGGCCCGGGCGAGCGATTCGGCCTGGCGGTACGCGCCGCCAGCGGATCGGCGCGAATCAATCCGCTGGCGATCTGGAAGGATTTTCACGGCGTGGCGCGCGATGTGGTGTCATCTGGTGCGCACTCGCGGGAAACGCCGTTCGCACTCGGACTGCGCGCGCAGTGGGCGCACTTCGTCGCGGCGGTGCGCGGCGACTCGCCGGCCCCGTCACTGCAGGAACAGGTGACGCTGGTCAAGGTGATGGAGGCGATCTACCAGTCGGCGGAGGAGCAGCGAGCCGTGAAGCTGTGAGGGTGGCAGGATCGCTCGCGATTCTCGTCATGGTCGGCGGGGCTGCGCTGCCGGCACAAGCACCCAACGGCGCGAATCTTCAGGTGTACCTGATGACGATGGGCCCCGGGGCCGCGATCTACGAACGCTTCGACCACAACGCCATCTGGGTTCGCGACAGCGCCACGCACACCGACCTGATCTACAACTACGGCACCTTCGAGTTCCCGATCACGACCGGCGGGATGCTCGGGTTTGTCGCCGATTTCGCGATGGGACGGCCCCGCTACTGGCTTGGCGTCGACAGCTCCCTCTCCGACGTGCTGCAGCAATACACCTACTTTCACCGCGACGTCGATGTGCAGCTGCTCAACCTGACGCCGTCGCAACGGGCCGACATCGCCACGCGACTGGCGGTCAACGCACTCCCGGCGAATCGAACGTACGTCTACGACTATTTCCGCGACAACTGCTCGACGCGGGTGCGTGATCTCCTCGACGCTGTGCTTGGTGGCGCGCTCCGGCGGGCAACCGTCGGCAAGCCCGCGGAGGGAACGCTGCGCTTTCACACGCTGCGGTCGATCACGAATGACAAGCTGCTCTTCTTCGGGATTGATGCGGCACTCGGGCCCAGTGTCGATCGTCCGCTCGATCAGTGGGGGGAGATGTTCCTGCCCGGGAAAGTGCAGCAGCGGGTTCGCGAGCTTCGGGTCGCTGGCGCAGACGGCAACGACGCCCCGCTCGTGGTGCGCGAAGAGCGCCTCCTCACCATCGGGATCTATCACGTCGAGTCCGCGCCGCCGCGCTGGACGCTGGTGCTGCTGATCGCAGGACTCGCGATCGCGCTGGTGGTCGGCCTGGCGATGGTCCGGGGGTCGCCCGGGATTGTCGGACATATCGTGGGATCGGCGTGGCTCCTGTTGATGGGGGCAGGCGGACTTCTCCTGGTCTTCTTCTGGGCGATCAGTCACAACGTCGCGACGTTCGCGAATCACAACCTGCTGGTCATCTCGCCGCTGGCACTGCTGCTGATCGGCCCGTTCTGGAGCGCGGAGGAGGGGCACACTGCGCGGTGGTCCGGTGGCGTGGCTCGAGTGCTGATCGGCACGGTGGTCGCGGCGATTATCCTGGCGCTTGTCCCGGGTATCGCGGGGCAGGAGACGCTCCCGGTTGTAGTACTCACGGCGCCGGCGACGCTGGTGGCGGCGTGGGCGGTGGTGCGGGGCGCGGCAAGGGTCCACAAGTAGCAATTCGCACCCTCCCCCCTTAGGTTGGATGGCTCTCATGGCTGCGACCCGCGGCCATGGCTCAACAAACTGTGAGGCATCCAGTGAAGCCGAATCTGCATCCGGTCTACCAGACCATCACCGCACATTGTCAGTGCGGCAACTCGTTCGAAACGCGCAGCACCGCCAAGACGATCAACGTCGAAGTGTGCGCGCAGTGCCACCCCTATTTCACCGGCAAGCAGCGCCTGGTCGACACCGCTGGTCGCGTCGATCGCTTCCGCCGCAAGTACGCTAACGCCACGCCGGCGGAACCCGCCAAGTCCTGACCATGGACGTCCGACTCCGCCAGGCGCTCGCGCGGGCGGAGGAGGTCGCGCGGGAGATGTCCGAGCCCGCTACCGCAGCAGATCCCGCCCGATTGCGAACGCTCGGCCGCGAACATTCGCGGCTGGCGCCGCTGGTGCGCGCCGCCGAAGTCCTCCACCGCCTCGAGCGCGAGATCGCCGGCGCAGAGGAGATGGCGGCGTCGACCGACCCTGAAATCGCCACGATGGCACTCGACGAGCTCCATCGCCTGGAGAGTGATATTGCACCGGTCCGGGCTTTGGTCCAGGAACTTCTGGTTCCTCCCGATCCGCACGACGACCGCGACGTGATCCTCGAAGTCCGCGCCGGAACCGGCGGCGATGAAGCAGGTCTCTTCGCCGGCGATCTCCTGCGGATGTACACCCGGTTCGCCGAACGCCGGGGCCTTCGCGTCGAGCCGATCGAAGTGCACGCCGGGTCGATGGGTGGCGTTCGCGAAGCGGTGGTGGCAATTCGTGGCGCCGGCGCCTTCGGTCTCCTGCGCCGCGAATCGGGGGTTCACCGCGTCCAGCGCGTCCCCGCGACCGAGACCCAGGGACGGATCCACACATCGGCCGCGACGGTGGCAGCACTCCCCGAGGCCGAGGAGATCGACGTCCGGATCGATCCCAACGACCTCAAGATCGACGTCTTCCGATCATCAGGGCCGGGCGGGCAAAGCGTCAACACCACCGATTCGGCGGTACGCATCACGCACCTGCCCAGCGGCATCGTGGTGCAGCAGCAGGATCAGAAATCGCAACTCCAGAACAAGCTCAAGGCGATGGAAGTGCTGCGGGCGCGCCTGCTCGACCGGATGATCTCCGAGCAGGAGGCGACGCGATCGGCTGAACGCCGCTCGATGGTGGGGAGCGGCGACCGATCGGCGAAGATCCGGACCTACAACTTTCCGCAGAGCCGGGTCACCGACCATCGCATCAACATGTCGGTCCATAATCTCGCCGACGTTGTCGATGGGAAGCTTGATGAGCTGGTCGACGCGCTGCGCCTCGCCGCACGCCACGAGGACGCCGATGGTTGACGCGCCGGCCACGATCGCAGGACTCGCAGCGCAGGGCGTGCAGGCGCTTGCTGACGCCGGAATCGAGGACTCGCGTCGCGAAGCGCTGCGCCTCTGGTCCGATCTGTCGCTCCCGGGGTCGTATCTGCTCGATCGAGATGCGCCGGTGCAGGCCGATGTTGCCGCGCAATATCTCCAGGCCGTCGCCCGGCGCGCGGCTGGAGAGCCGATGGCGTACGTCAGCGGATGGACGGGCTTTCGCCATCTGACGCTGCGCTGCGACCATCGCGCGCTGATCCCGCGTCCCGAAACAGAGGGGCTGGTCGAACTGGCGCTGTCGCGTATCGCGACCGGCGTGGCGGTCGATGTCGGAACCGGGACCGGCGCCATCGCGATTGCGCTGGCGCAGGAAGGGAAGTTCGCCGAGGTGATCGGCGTCGATATCTCCACCGACGCCCTTGCCCTGGCGCGCGAGAACGGTTCGACGGCCGGTGCTACGGTTACCTGGGTCGAGGGCGATCTCATCGCACCACTCGCCGGGCGACGGGTCGATCTGGTGGTCTCCAATCCGCCCTACCTCTCCGCCGCCGAGTATGACACGTTGCCCCCCTCGGTGCGAGATTACGAACCGGCTATCGCGCTCCGCAGCGGCGAGGACGGCCTTGCGGCGACGCGCCGGCTCCTCGACGAGGTCCCGGCAATTCTGGCACCGGGCGGCTGGATCGCGATCGAGATCGATTGCCGACGGGCGGCCGCCACCGCGCTCGTCGCCCGTGAGCGCGGTTGGCGCGACGTCGTCATCGGAGATGACCTATTCGGTCGCGCGCGCTACCTGCTCGCGCGACGGGGGACGGATCATGATTGAAGACAAGGCGCAGGAGCTCGGTCGGCTCATCGGCCAGGCGCCGGAATACCAGGCATTGCGCCGCGCCGAGCAGGCGCTGCGGGACGACGGCGAAGCGCAGAAGCGCCTCGAAGTCATCTCCCGGCTGACCCGCGAATTCGACCAGGGGATGGCGCAGGGACAACCGCCCGACGAGGCCAAGGCCACTGAATACGAGACAACGCTTCGCGAGTTCGAGCTGTCGCCGGTGGGGCAGAGCTACCTGGTGGCCCGCGCCAATGTCGACAAGCTGATGGCGCGCGTCAATCAGATGATCTCCGAAGGAATGGAGCGCGGGTCCACCAGCGGGATCATCACGATCTGATGCCGTCCGGGCTCTTTGTGGTTCTCGAGGGGCCCGAAGCCGTGGGGAAGACGACCCTCGCCGCCGGTCTTGCCGAGCGAATGCGCGGGCTGGCGATCGAACCGGTGATGGTGCGAGAACCGGGAGGGACACCGGTCGCCGAAGCGCTCCGCCATGAACTCCTCGACGCGACGCGGTCGTGGTCAGCAGGGATGGAACTCCTCTACATGACTACCGCGCGCGCCGATCTCGTGACCCGGGTAATCCGGCCAGCGCTCGAGGCCGGGCGCGTCGTTCTCTCCGACCGCTATGACCTGTCGACGATTGCGTATCAGGGCGCCGGGCGCGAACTCCCGCTGGAGCATGTTCGCTGGGTGAACCACGCTGCCACCGATGGCCTCGTGCCCGATCTCACCATCGTTCTCGATGTAGATCCGGCAGTTGCGCTGGAGCGGCAGCGCGAGGCCGGGAAGGGGCTCGACCGCCTGGAGCGCGAATCGGCGGATTTTCATCTCCGGGTCGCCGGGGCGTACCGTGCGGCGGCCGGACGGGGGGTTCGTCATATTCCAGCAGGCGGCACCGCCGCCAGCGTCCTCGACGCCGCCTGGCGCGCGCTGGTGGAGTGTGATCCGGTGCGGTTCCGGTCGCGGCCCGGCTGATGCGGCGACAGATTCGGAAGGAATCATGAAGCAGCGCTGGGGTTTGATTGTGCTAGTCGCCGTCGTCTCTTTCCTGAGCGGCGGATGGTTGCTGCGCGGCGCTCGCGAGCGGGCCGATGTTCGCGGACCAGAACTGCTGCAGACCGTGCTGCAGTACATCAACCGATTCTATGTCGACTCGGTCGGCCCCGACTCGCTGTATGACATGGCGGCGGCTGGCGCGGTCAAGCAACTCAACGATCCGTACTCGACGCTCGAAGACGAAGAGGACTATCGCTCCCTCAGCGAGGTGACTTCGGGGAACTATGGTGGTCTCGGCATGCAGATCGATGTCCGCGACGGGTTGATCACCGTGGTGGCACCTCTCCCGGGAACTCCGGCCGAACGAGCGGGGATCCAGGCGGGCGACCAGATCGAGAACGTCGACGGGCATTCCACCCAGGACATCACCCAGGACAAGGCGGTGAAGGTTCTGCGCGGGGCACCGGGAACCCGCGTTGAACTGCAGATTCATCGTCCGGGTTCGGCGCAGATGCTGCCGTTCTCGCTGGTTCGCGAAGTGATCCACAACCGGTCGGTCCAGCCTGGTACGATGCTCAACAGCAACATCGGCTACGTGGCACTGAGTACCGTGAGCGACAGTTCCGCCGGCGAACTGCGGAGCGAGATCAACGGACTCCTCAAGCAGGGAATGAAGGGGTTGATTCTCGATCTGCGCGAGAATCCTGGCGGCCTCCTGACGCAAGGCGTTTCGGTCTCCGATCTCTTCCTCGATCCTGGGCGCAAGATCGTCGAGACCCGCGGGCGAATGCCCGACATGAATCATCAGTTCGTCGACCAGATGCCGCAGCAGTGGCCGACGCTTCCGGTGGTGGTGCTCGTCAACGAATACACGGCGAGCGCGGCCGAGATCATCGCGGGTGCGTTGCAGGACAACGACCGCGCCGTGATTGTCGGTAATGCGACCTTCGGCAAGGGACTGGTCCAGACGCTCTGGCCATTCGGTTCCGGCCGCGGCCTCAAGCTCACGACCGGCCGCTGGTACACGCCGAGCGGCCGTACCATTCAGCGGACGGCGTCGAGTCAGGCTGATCAAGTTCGCCTCGCGAGCGCCGAGGCAACGCGCGCGGGGTGGCAATGGCTCGACTCGTTGCCCTCGTTTAAGACGGTAAGCGGACGAATCGTGAAAGGCGGCGGCGGCATCGTTCCTGACCGGCTCGTTCGCGCCGACACGCTGAGCGACGGCGAAAAGGATTTCGCCAAGGGGATCGGCACCAGTGTTGCGGCCTTCCGCGACGCGCTCGTTGCTGAAGCCCTCGATATCAAGGGGAAACACGCAGCCGCCACACCGGATTTCCAGGTCACCGACGCGATGCGGCAGGCACTGATCGACCGTCTTCGCGCCAAGCACGTGACGTTGACTCCGGAACAGATTGCGTCGGGGACCCATCTCCTCGATGAGCAGCTGTCGTACGAGGTCGACGGATACGTCTTTGGCCGCGCGGCACAGCTCCGCCGCCGCAGTGAAGACGATCCCCAGGTCCGGACCGCGCTCGATCTTTTTGCGAAGGGGGCGACAGAGGCGGCGCTCCTCGCCCAGGTCGCCGGCGGGCCGTCCGGCCAGTGAAGCTCGACCGGATCACCATCATCGGACCGGGGCGCGTCGGGCTGTCGGTCGCACGGGCCCTGGTTCGCTCCGGTCTTCCGGTCGCGGTGCTCGGCCGGCACGCGGCGGCGTTGCCAGAGCCGCTGGAGCCGGCAACACCGGTGTGGGATGCGGCGCTCGCGGCCTGCGACCTCGTGGTGATTGCCGTTCCCGATGATGCAATCGGCGAGGTCGCCCTGACGCTGGCGCGAGGCCGCATCATCACCCCGCAACACGCCGTGCTCCACACCTCGGGACTGTATGATCGTTCCGCGCTTGCCGCGCTCTATTCGTCGGGAGCGGCACTCGGATCGCTGCACCCGTTGCAGAGCTTCACCGATGCTGAAGGCGATCCCGACGCACTCGCCGGAGCGCCGACCGTCATCGAAGGCGACGCCAGGGCGCTCGAAGCGGCACGGCAATTGGCAGGATTGGTCCATCTGGCGCCAATCGTCGAGATCGGCGCCGACCACAAGGCGCTCTACCACGCGGCGGCAGTCTTTGCGTCGAACT
The DNA here is from genome assembly GCA_036501385.1 of Gemmatimonadales bacterium. Classification (GTDB taxonomy): domain Bacteria; phylum Gemmatimonadota; class Gemmatimonadetes; order Gemmatimonadales; family GWC2-71-9; genus Palsa-1233. Next base: position 76,427 of record DASYAK010000028.1, read on the forward strand.
ATCCCGTGATCCTCGCCGCGGTGGCCGCCCGCCTCGCGCGCGAGGCGGGGCTCGGTCAGTCCGCGGACACCATTTTCATTCCGCTGATGCGACGGACAATGGCGAATCTCGATCGCGGGCCGGCGTCGGCGCTCACCGGTCCGATTCGCCGCGGCGACGCCGGCACGGTCGCCCACCATCTCGAGGTGCTGGGCGGCGGCGATCGCGCGCTTTATCTGGCACTGGGGAAAGAAGCGCTGGCACTGGCGAAACGTGCCGGGCTCGATCCCCCACACGCGGAAGCGATCGCCAGACTGCTAGTTGACGATCCTGGTGCCGAGGGGAGTCTTGCAACGGAACATTGAAGGATCAATCGGCCGGTTGAGCTGCAATTGTGACAACTGCAGGATTCGGTTCCGGTCGTGGGATTCCTCGATGTCGAGTTTCCGCGGCATGTGGTTGTCGCGATCAAACCAGATCGTGGCCCGGCGGAATGGAAGATCGGTCTCGAGCGGTTCCATGATCACGACATCGGTCATGTGCCCGTCGATCATCTCCGAGCGAAGATAGGTGATGCGATAACGCTCGGCGGCGTTGTCGAGGAAAGTCCCCAGGAGATTGGTGCCATAGGTCGGGTGATTCTGCAGCGGGTACTGCAGCACCTGTCCTGGCGTTTCACTCGGTGTGTAGACCCACAGCCTGGTCCCGTCGGCGACTATCGCGTCTTTCGGGGGATCGGTGAAGCGCATCGCGAAGAGGTTGGTGCCCTGCTGGTAGAGAATTCCCTTGCTGTCGGGCTGGTCGACTGCCTTGTCTTCGAAGTGCTGGTGAAAGGTGGCCTGAAAGCTCGACAGCGATTGATACGCCTGGCTCGCCCGGCGCACCACGGGAATTCCCGGATCGCCGCCCGATTGTGCCGGAGCTCTCCAGGGCAACGCTGCGACGAGCGCGGCAGCGACGCACCAAGCGGGCGGCTTTCCGATCACACCGCGCTGCCGACGGTCGCGAGTGATCGTCCGATGACTTCGGCGATCGCGCCGACCTCACGCATCATCCGGTCGAACTGATCGGGATAGAGGCTCTGGGCGCCATCGGACATCGCGCGCTCGGGATTAGGATGCACTTCGACGAGAAGGCCGTCGGCGCCGGCGGCAATCGCGGCCCGCGCCATCGGAATCACCATGTCGCGGTGTCCCGTGCCGTGGCTCGGATCGGCGATGATCGGCAAGTGCGACAGTCCGTGTACCACGGCGATGGCCGTGATGTCGAAGAGGTTGCGCGTCGTGGTGTCGAATGACCGGATCCCACGCTCGCAGAGAATCACGTTGGGATTCCCTTCGGCAAGGATGTACTCGGCCGACAGGAGAAGTTCGGTGATCGTCGCCGCAAGGCCGCGCTTGAGGAGGATCGGTTTCCGGAGCCGGCCGCATTCCTTGAGGAGCGGATAATTCTGCATGCTGCGCGCGCCGATCTGCACGATGTCGGCGGTCTGCGCGACGAGCTCGAGTCCTTCGACGTCCATCGCTTCGGTCACGATCAGGAGGCCGGTTTCTTCGCGCGCACGTTCGAGCAATTCGAGGCCGCGGGCGCCGAGACCCTGGAATGAATAGGGCGAAGAGCGTGGCTTGAAGGCGCCGGCGCGCAGAACGGTGGCCCCGGCGCTCTTGACGGCGCGCGCGGCGGCAAGAATCTGCTCTTCGCTTTCCACCGAGCAGGGTCCAGCCATCACAATGACGTCGCGATCGCCGATCGCGGTTCCGTCGCCGAGGGGAATCCGGGTCGAATCCGGTTTCCACTCGCGGGATACCTGCTTGTATGGCTTCGTGACGTGGATGATTTCGGCGACACCAGCAAGCCCGGCGATCGTCGACGCATCGACCCGGCCATCATTGCCGATGAGTCCGACCGTGGTGCGCTGGCGCCCGGGCATCGGGCGTGCCTCGTAGCCCATGGCGGCGATGATCGACACCACACCGGATATCTCATCTGGTGTGGCATCCGGTTTCATGACGATCAGCATGCTGGAAGAATACCGGGGAAGGAGATGAGAAGAAAGCGCAGCGGTCGCGCCTCAGGCAGCGGCAGTATGATCCGCGATCCGGACACCAACGATTGTCGAGACGCCGGGTTCCTGCATGGTCACGCCGTAGACACTGTCGGCGGATTGCATCGTGCGAGGATTGTGCGTGATGACCAGGAACTGGGTCTGCGCCTTGAATTCGTCGAGGAGCCGGAGGAACCGGCCCACATTTGCGTCGTCGAGCGGCGCGTCGACTTCGTCCATCAGGCAGAACGGACTCGGTTTGGTCAGGTAGATCGAGAAGAGGAGCGACACTGCGACGAGGGTACGCTCGCCCGACGACAGCAGATGAATCCGCTGGGTCCGTTTGCCGCGCGGCGCCGCGTGGATCTCGATCTCGGCCTCGAGCGGATCGTCGGGGTCGCTGAGCCGCAAGTCGCATTCGCCGCCGCCGAAGAGTGTCTGGAATACCTGCACGAAGTTGGCGCTCACCGCGGCAAACGTCTCGGCGAAGAGCGCCCGCGCGGTTCCGTCGATTTCCTTGATGGCCTGCAGCAACGACTGGCGTGCGGCGACGAGGTCGTCACGCTGCGACTGAAGGAAGGCGAGGCGCTTGCTTTCGTCGGCGTGTTCTTCGAGCGCCAGCGCGTTGACCGGGCCGATCGCTTCGAGTGCGGCGACAATCCGCTCGGCTTCGAGCTCCAGCGCCTCGAGGTCGAGGTCGAGGGCAGGCGCCGCTTCCAGCAGAACGTCGAATGGACGCTTCCATTCCGCCTCGACGCGTTCGACGATGCGGCGTCGCTCCGACGCCGTCTCGGCAACGTCGAGTTGCAGGCGATGATGCTCCTCGCTCATCGACTCGGTGACGCCGCGCGCGTCATTCAGCGTCGTCTCCGCCGAAACCAATGCGTGCTCCGCACCACCCAACGCGGCCTCGGCTTCGCCGACAGCGGTCTCGAGGGCGGTCACTCGTGCGCCGCATTCCTCGCTCTCGGCGAGCCATGCGGCTCGCTCCCCTTCGAGGGTCACGCGATCGCGATCGAGCGCCGCAATCTCCTCGGCCCGGGCGCGACCGCTTTCTTCCGCGCTGACGATAATCTGGCGGGCGCGTTCGATCGCTTCGTGCGCGGCGCGGAGGCGCGCGCCGAGATGGGCTTCCTGGACCTGCCAGGTGGAACGTTCGTCGCGGGCGCGCTCCTGCTCGACGTCGAGGACCGCGAGCGCGCTGCGTGCTTCACGGAGCGATTCGTCGAGATTGCCGCGCCTGGTGCCGTCTGCGAGAATCGCGGCCTCGACTTCCGATCGACGCTCTTCGGCGCGGCGGAGCCGGTCGTTCAGCCGTTCGAGTTGCGTGGTCGCCTCGGCAAGCTCGCGATCGACATTCGCCAGGCGACGGGCAGCGTCTTCGCGAGCGGCCACCGCGTTGCGTTCGGCTTCGCGGACCTTGTCAGCCGACTCTTCCGCCGCGGCGAACGAGGCGTCGAGCGCCGTGAGCTCGCCCGCGGTGCTGGAGACCTGGGCGCCGGCCGTTGCCAGCGCGGCCGTCGCGCCGTCGATCTGTTCTCCCAGCGCCTTGAGCTCCGCACGGCGTCGAATCGGACCGGTCGCTGCAGACGGCCCGGTGAGATAGACCGCGCCGTTCGCTCGCCGCAGCGCATGACCGCTTCGTTCGATGACCTCGGAGCCGCCGACGAGTGCCGCCACCCAATCGGCGGCGACCGCTTCCACGCGAAGGCGTGGATCGACGCGGCCCCCCGTCGATGAAGGCCCGGGTGAAACTGGAAGAAGGACCAGCGCGCCCGGGTGTTCGGCGTCGTGCCAGCGCCGGACTTCGTCGACGGTCGCTGCGTCGCGCACCAGAACCGCGTGGCCGAAATCGCCGAGAAGCTGCTCGGCTACTTCTGCCTCGTCGCCGTCGGTGGAGATGAAATCGGCGAGGGGCCCGAGAACTCGCCCATCGAATCGGTCGCGGGCGGCAAGGAGGGCCGCCGCGGCGGGGGCGAGTCCAACACGATCACGTTCGAGCGCTTCGATCGCGGTGCGGCGCGCGGTGAGAACCGCGACGTCTTCCTCGAATGCACGCCGCTGGGCGACTTCGCGGGCCTCGCGGTCGCGGGTTTCGCGAAGGCGGAGCCGCGCCTGTTCGGCCTCGGCGATGCGGTGGCGGGCATCCTCGATCTGGCGCGCGGCGACCGCGGCCGCATCGGCGAGTCGCTCGCCGGCGTGCTGCCGCTCCTGGGCGAGTTGCGCGCGATGCACCTCTCCTTCACCGATTCGCTCGCGCAACGATGCCATCTCGCCGTCGAGGGCGGTGCGTTCGCCCTCAAGCGCGCGCAGTCGCTCGGCGGAAACCTGGAGCTCGTGCTCGGTCCGTCGCACTTCATCCCGTTGCGCACCGAGGCGTTGGCGAACTCCCTCTTCCAGGGCGGCGCGCCCGGCAAGTTCCTGCTGCACCTTCGCGTGTTCGATCCCGGCCGCACCGCGCTCTTCCTCGGCACTCTGCAGTTCGCGAGACGCCTGCTGGGTTCTCACCTCGGCATCGCCCCGCTCGTCGGCGGCCCGCCGGCGTCGGTCGGCGGCATTGGCCAGGCGTTCGCTTGCAACGGCGAGATCGCCTTCGAGTTTTCCCAGCGTGACTCGAAGCTGGCCCAGTTCGTCGGCAACCGCGGTCCGATGCCGTTCCGCAGCGTTGCGCCGAATCACCGCTTCGTCGCGGGTCGATCCGTGCGCGGCGAGTTCGTCCCGTTGCGCCGGCAGCGATGCCGTCAACTCGGCGTGACGGCGCTCGAAATCGCTTGCGTCGCGCGCCAGCTGTTCGAGTTGCTTGTGCGCCAGCGTCACCGTCACTGCGAACCGTTCCTCGGTGAGCGCGGTGTGCCGCTCGGTCTTTCCCTTCTGGCGCGCCAGCGAGCGGAGCTGCGACTGAACTTCCGTAATGAGGTCTTCGAGGCGCTGGAGGTCGCCGGCAGTTTCCTCAAGGCGGCGCGTCGTCGTGTGCCTGCGATCGCGGTAGAGTCCCACTCCGGCCGCTTCCTCGAAGAGCGAACGCCGTTCGTCGGCGCGATCGGAAAGGAGGAGGTCGATCATTTTCGCTTCGATCACGACGCCGGCGTCGCTGCCTAGCCCGGTGCCGCGGAGAAGATCCTGGATATCGCGCAACCGCGCGGGAGAGTTGTTGAGGAGATAGTCGCTCTGCCCCGAGCGCGACAGCCGCCGGGTGACAACGACCTCGGTGTAGGGAGTCGGAAGCTGACCGTCGCTGTTGTCGAGGAAGAGCGAAACCTCGGTAACGTTGACCGGCTTTCGCGTGGCGGCGCCCTGGAAGATCACGTCCTCCATCTTGCCGCCGCGCAGGAGCCGGGCGGATTGTTCGCCGAGCACCCAGCGCACCGCATCCGATACGTTCGACTTGCCGCAACCGTTTGGTCCCACGATGGCGGTGACGCCCTCCTCGAAAGAGAGCGTGACCGTGTCCGCAAATGACTTGAACCCCGAGAGTTCCAGCCTGGTAAGCTTCATCGCCTGCGCGGTATCGAGTGGAGGAGCGGGTCAGCCGGGAGCGTGCCCCAGCCGTTGCAAGGCGCAAAGATAGCAGGGCGGGTCAGCCGTCGCCGCTGCCGGGAGTGAGGATGAAATATGACCGACCCAGGCGCTTTCCAACTGAGTCGGCTGACTCTCTCGTTGGATACGGCCCCACGACCACCCGGTACCCTTCATCGGCGGTTTTCGGGTCGAGAACCTTGGCTGGAAATCCCGCGTCCTTGAGCTGCTTGGCGAAGGCGTCGGCCCAGTCCTTGTTCTGTGACGATGAGACCTGGAGGTAGATCGTGCCTGCCACAGTCGCCGGCTTGGCGGGAACGGCTGTGGGCCGGGCGGCAGTCCTGGGCGTCGCAGGCTCGCCGGCCGAGGTCGATGAATCCGTTGACGTTGCCGGAGAAGGCTCCGTCGCCACCGTAACCGGCGCGATTTTGGGGACCCAGGGCAGCATCAGGTAGAGCTCGGCCGCGCCACCTACGAGGACGCCGCGCTGGCCCTGCGGTCCCGCCAGGAGGTCGACTGCCACAAGGTCGGTCCGCTGGCGGAAAAGCAGGGTGTGCCCGTCGACGACCTGCGGGAGGTCATCGCCCCAGGGTGCATCGATCGTTGTCGCGACCGACCAGCTTGCGAGATCGATCACCCAGACCCGCTCGCCTGTCGCGGCGTCGGCGATGAGCCAGCGCCCGCTCCGATCGACTCGAAGGGACCGCGCCGGGCCCGGAGCCGGAAGTTCTCCGAGCTGGGCGTGGGTGAACCGATCGATCATCACCAGGCCGCCCTTTTTGCGGGCGACGTACAGGCGATGACCCGAGGGGGAGAAGGTCGCAACGATCGCCCCGCCTCGAACTCGCACGAATCGCGGTGACTGTTTCCCGGCAGGATCAACCAGGACGATTCCGGAGTCAGTGGCGACCGCGACCAGGTCACCGAGCCAGGTAGCGGCGGCGCGTCCCTCGGGAACTGCGATCCGGCGGACTTCGCCCTTGGGGTCGATCACGGTGAGCATCGGAGGGTGTCCGCCGATCGCGAGGACTTCCTCGCCGGGGCCTCGGACAATCGAAGCACCGCGCTCGACCGTTCCCTTGTCGACCGTCATCGTCCGTGCAACGAACCGCACCGGGTGCCGGGCCGAATCGACGCCGATGATCGTCCCGTCGGGGGCGCCGACGAAATCGCGTGCCGGGATCGGGACAACCCGCCACCGCCGGGCGAGGACATCGATCGCCACCAGCTTCCCGGTGTTGTCGACCGCGTACACGATATGGTCTTCGCTGCTGGCGGCGACAAGGCGGCCAATCGCCGGCAATCCGCCGTTGATGATCCATTCGCGCGGAACCAGCGAGTTGGCCTGGACCAGTTGTGCGGTGCCGCCGGTACGGGAGACCCGCAGGAGGGCGGCATCGCTGGGAGGCGAAGCGACCGACGCCGGAAGATGATGCGACGAGGCCGGAACGGGTTGGCCGCCGCACCCTGCGAGCGCGGCGGCCAACGCGACAACCGGAATGGTGAGACGTGCCTGCATCAGGTCAATATGCTGGTCCGAACGAAATCGTCCAGTAGGGACTCACCCCGGGACGGTTGAGCGGCTTGGCGTAGTCGAACCGGAGCACCACGAACCCGAGCGCGTTGATCTTGATCGAGAGTCCGACCGATTGCAGCGGCGTGCGGACGATCGAGGGGTCGGCTCCGGTGGCGCGGCTCCACGTAAACGTCGTGTTGTCGCTCCATGCGACGCCGGCGTCGTAGAAGAGCGCCCCCTCGATCGGCGGAAAGAGCTGCGGCAGCCAATGCATGTACTGCTGCGAGAGAATCGGGAAACGCAATTCGGCGTTCGCGACGCCGATCGATGTTCCCACGAGCTGATCGAGTGCGGCGCAACCGGTCTGAGTGTTCGGATCGGGCGCGATCAGCGCCAGGCATTCGTGCCGGTCGAATGAACCCGACGTCCAGCCGCGGATCAGGTCGGGATAGCCGAGATACATCGCGAACTGGTCGGCGTCGCGGCCGCTCCGTCCGAAATAAAGGGCGCGCGTCGCGAGGGTGAACGGCCCCACCAGGTGATCGTAGCGCCGGTAGTCGGCTGTCGCCTGGAGGTAGCGCCAGCCCCCGATCGCCGGCGCAATCTCGAAACGCGACCGCCGACCCAGGAAGGGACCAGTGTATCCCTCGATCGAATTGTCGTACACCCACGCCAGCGACGGCTGGATGAAGCCGGACTCGCTCAGGATCGTCTTCTGCGTCGACGGATTCTCGGTCAGCTCGCCGCTCGCCGGATCGAACGGTTCGAGATAGTCGAGGACAGCGTCTTCGATATTGGTGAGGTGCACACCGGTTTCGATCCGCTGAAAGCGTGACAGCGGATAATATCCGGTGATGAACGCCGACCGCAGCACGATCCGCCGGACCTCGGTGATGTACGTGTCCTCGACCGAGCTCGGCGTGCCTTGTTCGATCTCCGACCCGTTGTAGAAGAAGTACGGGTCCTGCGACAATCCCACCGCCCAGTTCATCCGGCGCGTCTGGTTGACGTACGCTGCGAGGACCTGGGCTTCGTCGATCCGACCGTTGACATACCCGGAGAAGAGGAGCTCGTGATCACCGAGCATGTCGGACATCTGCACCGACGTACCGCCAAAGACTCCCGATCCGAAGTTGTTGCGCGCGTACCCGATGCTGGGTCGCGAGACGTAATCAGGCGTGAAGACGGTCTTGTAGCGCCGCTCGGAGAAGGTGTTGGTATCGGGGAGCGCAATCCTGGTCGAATCGATCAGCCTGGCGATCGAGATCTCGCCCAGTGAACGCAGCGTATCGGGCCGTTTCCCGAGCGAATCGGCGGGGCGGAAGCCGGTCGGCGACCGGTAGAGCGACGTTCCTCCCGCCGTCACGACGTGGGTCGTGTCGGGCGGAGGCGTCGCGGCTGTCCGTGCCGCGGGAGGGTTGGTGGCGAGTACTGTCACCGCACGCCACGGCTCCTTCTTGCGGCTTTCGGGATTGGACAGGACATAGACGTCGTAATCGCCCTTCTCGTAATAGACGTACGCCAGCTTGTCGGCCCGGCGTGCCCACGAGAGCGCCGGTGAAAGCGGGGTGATCCCCTGCGCGCCGGTGAAGAAGTTGGTGATCTGGTACGATTCGCCGCTGGCAACATCGTAGAGGTAAATGTTGCTGACGCCGGTGCGGTCCGACACGTAGGCGATCGACGCGCCGCTCGGCGACCACTGCGGATCGGAGTTCTTCCCGACATCCATGCCCTTGAGGACTTCGATCTGGTTGGACTCGAGATGATAGAGGGCGAGCCGGTAATTGCCGAAGTGCAGCTTGTCGAAATCGGTCTCGGGACCGCGGTCGGTGGTGAAGGCGATCGACTTCCCGTCGGGCGACCACGCGGGATTCAGGTCGGCATACTTGTCGTTGGTGAGTCGCTTCAAGTTGGCGCCGTTGCGATCGACGACGAAGAGATCCGACAACCCGCCGTCATAGCCGGTGAAAACAAGCTTCGAACCGTCCGGGCTCCAGTCCGGCGTCGTCACGCCGCTCAGTCCGGTGCGGATTGCCGCGACCTGCTTGTTCGAGGCGACCTCGATGACGATGATGTCATCGTGGGCACCGTTCTTCCCGGCGAATGCGAGGAACTTGCCGTCCGGCGACCAGCTCGACGATGAGTTGATGAATCGAAACGTTTCGTAGTTCGAGCTCCAGGTCGACTTGAAGAGCCGCCGCTCGGCCTTTCCGTCGGCGACATTGGCGAGCCAGAGGTCGACGAAATAGAAATTCTTCTCGGAGAAATACGCCACCTTGCTGCCGTCGGGCGACAGCGCCGGCGCCAGGTGCAGTGTCCCTTCGCTTCGCTCCTTGGTCAGCACCACCTGGGAGATCTGGCCGGCCCGGTCGGCGGTGTTGAGCTGCGGCAGGTATTCCTTGTCGACTGCGTCGCGCCACTGATCGCCGAGCTGCTTGAAGTCGAGGCCGATGACTCGGCGGAAGGCGCCTTCCAGCGACCCGGACCGCGAGGCCGAGAGAATCGCGCCGATCGCTTCGTCACCCCAGCGCTGCCCGATGTACGAGAGGATCGCCTGGCCAAAGCGGTATGGGAAGATCCGCGGATCGGTCTCCAGCTGGTGGATTGTCGGGACCTTACCCTCCTGCGCCGCGTCGCGAAGCCACATCGCCGTGTTGGGATCCACGCCGCCCAGCGACATGTACTCCGCCATTCCCTCGACGAACCAAAGCGGCGGATTGATCGCGATCAGGGTTTGTACTCCGGCGCCGGCGCGTCCCCCCGACCAGATGTCGTACTGGAACTGGTGGGTCATTTCGTGCTGCAGCACGTGCTGCACGTCGGCGTACGAACCGGTGAGGGGAATGACAATTCGGTGCTTCAGGAAGTCGGTGAACCCGCCGGTTCCTTCCGAAACTTCGTCGGGCGACGTATTGGTCTGCTGGAAGTCGGAGAGCGAGGCATAGAGGATGATCGGCTTGCGTTCGCGGAACTGATGGCGAAGCACCGTCGACAATTCGGTGTACGATCGCTCGGCCATGCGCGCCACATCGAGCGCGGCGCTATGCTCGACTTCGTAGTAATAGAGGTCGAAGTGCTCGGTCTCGAGCACCTTGAACTTGAAGCGGGAAAACTGGACCTTGTTCTGGCCGAAATACTGGGCAGACAGCGCGGCCGGAACCACGGTCGCAGCAGCGAGAAGCAACCACGCGATGCGGCGCATCGTCGAGACCTTTCGTCCTGCTGGGACGGTCACGGTTCGGAGAGGAGCGTAGGAGCGTCCTGCCATAGCCGCTCGAGCTGATAGAATGCTCGCGTCTCCGGGTGAAACAGGTGGACCACGAAGTCCACGAAATCGAGCAACACCCATCGTCCTGCAGCGACCCCTTCGACATGGTGCGGGCTCCGACCGGTTCGTTCAACCGCGTCGACCACGCCATCGGCAATTCCGCGCACATGTGCATCAGACGTGCCGGACGCGATGATGAAGAAATCGGCAGCGTCGGACAGTCCGCGCAGATCGAGCACCTGGATCCGGATGCCCTTGCGATCGTCGATCGCACCGACGGCGGCTCGAACGGCGGTTGGGAGCCGCGGCGGGCGGCGCTCAGCCACTCGCGTCAATCCCGGCACCCGCGAACAGGTCTGCGACGGGGGCATTGCAGGTCAAAGATACCCGGCCACTCCGGCGAAAATGGGGCGATGCAGGTCCGGAAACGCCCTGCTGAACCGATTCCTGACAGGTGTCCTGATTCCTGGACACTTTGCTCGAAATCCGGACACTCGGTCGCTACTCTCCGGCAACGACGTCGAGCCTGATCTCCCCCTGCACGTCGTGATGCAGGCGAATCGGGATGGAATGGAAGCCAACCTGCTTGACGGGGTGTTCCATTTCGATCTTACGTCGGTCGATTGAGAGACCCTTGGCTTCGAGCTCCCTGGCGATATCGGCCGAGGTGATCGAGCCGAAGAGCCGGCCGTCCTCCCCCGCCTTGGCCGTGACCCGGATGGTGATCGCGGCGAGGCGTCCAGCCAGCTCGGTGGCTCCGCTCCGCTCGCCCTCCATTTTCGCGTCGCGGGCCTTCGCTTCGGCTTCGATCCGCTTGCGATTGCCGTCGGTCGCCTCGAAGGCGAGACCGCGAGGGAGCAGGAAGTTGCGGGCATACCCCGGCTTGACCCGGACCAGCTGGCCGGCCTTGCCGAGGGACGGGACATCTTGGCGAAGAATCAGTTCGATCATGAAGGGACTCCTGAGGGCGGCTGGATGCGCCGCCGGAAATCGAGCCAGGTGTCGGCGATGCCGACGAGAACGAAACCCACCATCGCGAACACGAGCGTCAGTAACATTATCACGACGAGGAACGCGATGAAGAGGGGCGGAGCATTTCGCATCATCGTCGCCGTGATGGCGAGTCCGCGCAGGCAATAGCACGCCAGCACGACGACGAGGACGTTCCATGCCAGAAGATTGGCCGCAGTCGACGGATGCAGCAGTGCCAGCGCCACCGACGCGAGAAGCAGCCACACCAGATGGTCGTTGAAACGGAACTCGCGGAACGGTGCGGCGGCGGGTGCGAGCGGTGTCCGCGCGATTCGCTGATAGTCTCCCCACGCGAGCCAGGTGCCGCCGAGGGCGATCAGCGCAAGCAGAGCGGGGAAGAGGATTGCCATCGCGCTCAGGCTCGCCGCGATACGGCTGGCGACATCCGTTGCCTGCGTGTCCTGCAGCAGGTCGCCGCTTCCGGCGGGAGGCGTTGCGGGGAGATTGCCGGCCAGCTGACGCCACGCTGCCCAGCTTTGATTGACGATGTCGCTCTGCAAGTCCGCAAAGCGAAGATGCAGTGCGAAGAACCACCCGACCATCGCGGCGGCGGCGATCGTGGCCGCGATCATCGCTCGCGACGTGAGCGAGCGGATCCCCGAAAGCGTGAGCGCGGCAAAGGCGCCGACGTAGAACGCCGCGGCGGCCCGCACCGTCTGCTGGCTCAACGATTCGGGTAGACGCAACCAGGCGACCAGGGCCGTCACGGCGACGGCAATCCAGACCCACTCGCGCGCTGTTCGTGGCCGCGAGAGGAGCAACAGCACCGCGAGCGGCCCCAGGAAAAACGCAGGACAGATGGAGACCGCGACGAGAAGGAACGCCGCGACCAGTACGAGATGGAGGAACTGCGACCGGCGTCCGCGCATGGCGGGCGCCGGCACAAAGCCGTTCAGCCGGCGAATCCCTTGATGTACGGGATCAGCGCGACCTGGCGCGCCCGTTTGATCGCGGTGCTCAATTGACGCTGATGCCGCGCGCACGTTCCTGACAGGCGGCTCGGCAGCATCTTGCCGCGCTCGGTGAGAAATCGGGCCAGCAGCCGTTCGTCCTTGAAGTCGACAACCCGGACGCCCGACTCGCAGATTGCGCAACTCTTCTGTGGGCGAGCCATTATTCCTCCTCCTCCCCGTCCTTGGCGCTCGGTGTCGGCGCCATCTGTGCCCCTTCGTCGAGGACGAGGAGATGCCGCAGGAGTCCCTCGTCCAGCTTGAGCGCGCGCTCGAACTCCGGAAGCATTGCCGACGCCGCCTCGAACTTGGTGACGACGTAATACCCTGTCTCCCGGCCCGACACCGGATAGGCGAGGGTCCGCTTTCCCCAATGGTTCACCGTGACGGTGTTGCCGTCGGACTGTGGAATCAGGGCGTGAAAGCGGGCGAGTTTTTCGGTGACCGCGGCTTCTTCAAGTGCCGAGTCGAAGATGTAGACTGCCTCGTAACGACGAGCCAAGAGCACCTTCCTTTGGACTGGAGTAGCCCCGGCGCTGGTGCGGCAACCGAGGAGGATCGATGTGCGAACCGCGGGCAAGATAGCCGCCCCGGTGTTCGACGGCTACCGGGTGCCGGCCATTCGCCCAGTCCGCCATCGTTGCTCGCCCCGGAAGGTCAGTGTCGCCGGAGGACGAGCCAGTGCAATTCGGGCTGGGAGTTGGCGCCTGCCCGCTGCACCAGCACCGAGTCACCGGCGAAGAGGAGCGCGTGGGCTGCCCTCGGAAGCCCGAACTGGCCGGTCGGCAGCCCGGTCGCATCGACCGTGTAGAGGGTCACGGTGTCGCGACTGATCGTCTGCGGGCCAACCACCAGCAAGCGCCCATCCGGGCTGGCGAGTAGACCGGCGATCGCCGGGTGAAACGTTCCGGTATGAGCGGCATTGGAGTCGAAGCTGGCACGCGCCTGTGCCGTCGCGCGGGCGAGGAACTGGGTCCGTAGCTGATTGATTTCGTCGGGTCCGACCGGTGGACCGGTTACCTCACTGGCAATGCTCCAGCGCAACGTCCCGTCGGGCGCCTGACGCTTGATGGCGAAGCGATCACCAATCGACCAGACGACGTCGCTGTCGGAGGTGAACGCGAACGGCGGCAGCAAGGCGAAGAGCGGAACGGGGGACGACACACTGTCCTGATTGGCCCGCACTCTTTTCATCAGCAGCCACGGGAGCGGGACTTTGATGGCGCTCAATCCGAGGGTGTCGCCGGGCGAGTCGATCCGGCGAACTTCGAACGTCGCCGGCGCGGCGGAATCTCCCGCCGACGAACGGACCAGCTGCATGAATGTTACCGGCCCCGAAAACGCGACGGCGCGGGTGAGCTCGACCGGTGGAATCGGCCGCGAGCTCAGGAACTTCGCCGAGCGATCGAAAAGCAGGACGTGCGGCGGTGACGCATCGATCACCTGGTATCCGCCGGGCGTCGCCCCGGCGGATACTACGTAGTTGTATTTGTTGTCGCCGGTTCCGTTTTCGCCAAGGGCTACTGGATCGGTTATTCCGGGGCTCCAGATCTGTACCTGACGATGGAGTTCCCAGGTTGCGAACTTGCCGTCGTCAAGCCAGTTCGCGATCGCCATGCCGATCGGACACGGCGACGTTCCATTCGACTGGCAGACAAGACGTCCGTCGGTGACGACGAGTCGGGGGAGTGCATCGAGCTGCGCTGCCGTCACGGTCCGTTCGATCGGGGGCCGATTGGCCGTCGGCCGTTCTCCCTTGCTGCACCCGGCGACGATGGTCGCAAGCACAACAGCAGCGAGCAGGTAACTTGGCCGGGCGGGGCGTCGCCGAATCAACTGCGGGCGTTCCTCATTGCCAATCAGATCCAGCGTCATGCGTCACCGACCTCACGTGTTGAATCTGAACAACATCACGTCGCCATCATGCACGACGTATTCCTTCCCCTCGGCGCGCGCGAGCCCCTGTTCGCGGGCTGTTTTCCAGCCGCCGACCCGGATGAAGTCATCGTACGCGACCGTCTCGGCACGAATGAATCCCCGTTCGAAGTCGCTGTGAATCACCCCGGCGGCTTCCGGCGCGCGCGCGCCACGGCGCACCGTCCATGCTCGCACTTCTTTCTCCCCTGCGGTGAAATAACTCTGCAAGCCGAGCAGATGGTAGGCAGCTCGCGCCAGGCGATCGAGCCCGGATTCCCGGATTCCGAGCGCCTCGAGAAATGCCGCCCGGTCTTCCAGCGGAAGTTCGGCGAGCTCGGCCTCGACCTTGGCCGAGAAGATGACGACGTCGCCCGAGTCACCATCAGCGGCAAGTGCCGCGCGGAGCTGATCGACGCAGGCGTTGCCGCCGGCAAGATCGTCCTCGTGGACGTTGGCCGCGTACAGAGTCGGCTTGGCGGTCAGCATCCCGAAACTCTGGTACGTGGCCCGCTCCTCATCGGTGGGCACCACCGTTCGCGCCATCTGGCCGTCGCTCACGGCGGCGACAAGGCGTTCAAGGAGCCCCTCTTCCATCCGCGCCTGCGGATCGCCGGTCCGGGCGGCGCGACGAGCCTTGTCGAGGCGCTTTTCCAGCGAAGCTAGGTCCGCGAGCGCGAGTTCGGTATTGATCACGTCGCGGTCGCGACCGGGATCAACCGTGCCCATTACATGCTGGATGTCGTCGTCGGCGAAGCAGCGCACCACCTGCACGATCGCATCGACTTCCCGGATGTTTGCGAGAAACTGATTGCCGAGCCCTTCGCCCTGGGATGCACCCTTGACGAGGCCGGCGATGTCGACGAACTGCACGGTGGCGGGAACGATCCGTTGCGGATGAACCAGATCGGCAATCTGTCCGAGCCGCTCATCGGGGACTTCGACGACCCCGGTATTCGGTTCAATCGTCGCGAAGGGATAATTCGCGACCAACGCGCCAGCCGATGTCAGCGCATTGAAGAGCGTCGACTTGCCGACATTGGGGAGGCCGACGATACCGAGTGAGAGCATACGGACGAGGGCGGCGGGTTACCGTCCCAGCGAGGCGAACCAGGGTGCAAAGACGAGCGCGACGACGGCGGTCACCTTGATGAGGATGTTGATGCCCGGTCCCGATGTGTCCTTGAACGGGTCGCCTACTGTGTCACCCACAACGGCAGCCTTGTGCGCCGGCGATCCCTTGCCATCGTGCGCGCCGGCTTCGATGTACTTCTTGGCGTTGTCCCACGCGCCGCCGGCGTTCGCCATCATCAGGGCGAGAAGCGCGCCGCTCAGCGTGGTGCCAGCGAGCAGTCCGCCCAGCGCCTGGACGCCGAGGAGGGTGCCCACCACAACCGGCATTCCGACGGCGAGGACTCCGGGGGCGACCATTTCCTTGAGCGCGGAGCGTGTGGTGATATCGACGACGCGGGCGGAATCAGCGGTCGCGGTGCCCTCCATCAGACCGCTGATCTCACGGAATTGCCGCCGGACCTCCATCACCACACCCTGGGCGGCGCGACCCACGGCAGTCATCGTCATGGCACCGAAGAGGAATGGCGTGACGCCACCGATGAAGAGGCCGATGACGACCATGTGGTCGGTGAGGTCGAGGGAGAGGCGGTGACCGGTGTGCGCTTCGACCGACGACGCGTACGCCGAGAAGAGTGCGAGCGCGGTGAGCACTGCCGACCCGATAGCGAAACCCTTGCCGATCGCCGCGGTCGTGTTCCCGAGCGAGTCCAGCTTGTCGGTGATCTTGCGCACCTCGGGCCCGAGGTGGCTCATCTCCGAGATTCCACCAGCGTTGTCGGCGATCGGCCCGTAGGCGTCGACGGTCATGATGATGCCGACCGTGCCGAGCATCCCGACGGCCGCGATGCCGATCCCGTAGAGTGAAGCGTAGTGATTCGCAATCCAGATTGCCGCACAGACCACGAAGATCGGAGCGGCGGCGGAGCGAAGGCCAACGGCGAGTCCGCTGATCAGATTAGTTGCCGGTCCGGTGAGGGATGCGTGAGCAATTTCTCGGACCGGTCCAGCCGACGTGTAATGCTCGGTAATCAACCCGATGGCCACGCCGGCGACCGTACCGACGAGGATCGCGATGAAGGGGCCGTGGGCATCGGTGCCGTCGACGGTGATCGGCAACGCGTCGACGAGGAACCACGCCATGATGACGAAGAGAATGGCGCCGAGGATCTGCACGAGGCGGAGGGCGGCGGCGGGTGATCCGCGCTTGAAGAGCCGCATCGAGAAGATCCCGATTGCCGAGGCGAGGAGGCCCGCGGCCGCAAGCGAGAGCGGCAGCGCTACGGCGTTGACCCGCGAGGCAGTCTCCACGAGCGTGCTGGTCGACGCGATCGCAATCGCCGCGACGACGGCATCGACGTAGCTCTCGTAGATGTCGGCCCCCATGCCGGCGACGTCGCCGACATTGTCGCCGACGTTGTCGGCCACGACTGCGGGATTGCGCGGGTCATCTTCGGGAATCCCCACCTCGACCTTGCCGACCAGATCGGCACCGACGTCTGCCGCCTTGGTGTAGATCCCACCACCCACGCGAGCGAAGAGCGCGATCGACGAGGCACCCATCGCGAATCCGCTCATCGTTTCGGCAAAGTCGCCGAACATTTTCGGGGTGATCCCGGAGGCGGTCAGATCAAGCGTCCGATCGAGGACGATGCCGAGGCCCAGGAGTCCGAGCGACGCCACCGAGAGTCCCATCACCGATCCACCGTCGAAGGCGATCTCCAGCGCGCGCGCCTGTCCATGGGTCCGCGCGGCTTCGGTGGTGCGGACATTCGACTTGGTGGCGGATTTCATTCCCATGAAGCCGGCGGCGACCGAGCAGAATCCGCCGAAGACGAACGCGACGGCGATCCCGCTACCGATCTTCCACGCGAGGAGGATTGCGACGATGACGATCACCGGTGCGAGGACGATGTATTCCCGGCGAAGGAATGCCATCGCACCCTGCTCGATCAGTCCGGAAATCTCCCGCATCCGCGGAGTCCCGACCGGCTGGCGCTTGAGGTAGAGATACATCGCCAGGGCACTGCAGAGGCCGAGTGCGCCCAGGACCGGGATATAGCGAACGTATAACTCAGGATGCACAACTGGCTCCTCAGGAGGACACGGGCAGCGTGTGCCTCAGCGATTGTACCGATTCATGGTGCGTTCGATCCCGTCCGTCACCCAGCATTCGACCGCCTCGACCATCTGGTCCGCCGCCGCGTCGAACGCCGCTCGTTCATCGGCCGACATCCGTCCCAGCACCCAGTCGGCCAGGTCATCGTATTCCGGTGGCCGCGCACCGATTCCAATGCGAAGCCGGGCATAGTCCTGCCGGCGCAGCGCGGCCTCAACACTTTTGAGCCCGTTGTGCCCGCCGGCCGACCCGGCTCCCTTGAGCCGGAAGACGCCCGGGTCGAACGCCACGTCGTCGACCAGCACCAGCAGATCGGCCGCCGGATCGAAATCAGGCGATCGCAACGCCCGCAGCGCGTCGCCGCTCGCGTTCATGAACGTCGTCGGCTTCAACACACGAAGGGGGACGCCGCCGAGCGTCCCCGCAGCGGCCACTGCCTCGGTGGCCCGGCGAAACGGTCCGAGCCCCCAGCGCTCCGCCAGCCGATCGGCGAGAAGAAACCCGGCGTTGTGCCGCGAGCGCTCGTACTCGGGGCCGGGGTTGCCGAGTCCGACGATCGCCTTGGCCACCTACTTGCCGGCGGGCTTGGCCTCGGCCGGCGCGGCCTCCTCGCCCTCTTCGCCCTTCCCCTTCTTGATCACTTCCGGCTCGCCCGCGGCGGCTTCCGGCGTCTCCGCGGCCGCCTCGGCGCGGGTCACGACGACCGAGACGATCGACACGTCGCCGTCATTCATGATTTCGCCCACGGGGACGCTGATATCGCTGATATGGATCGCATGGCCGACCGTGAGCGAGGTCACGTCGACTTCGATATGGTCGGGGATGTCGCCGGGAAGGACCTTGAGCGAAATCCGGTGGAGGTGATGATCGAGGACGCCTCCCTGATTGCGCACCCCTTCGGCGGTGCCGATGATGTGCACCGGGACGTCGACGACGATTGGCTCGTCAGCGACAACCGCGTAGAGATCGAGGTGGATCACATCGCTCCGGCGGACCGGATTGCGTTGTACCTCACGCACCAGGGCCTTGACCGGGGCCGCGCCATCGATCGAGACATCGAGGAGGGCGGCTTCGCCGCCGATGACCTCGAGGAGCTTGCCGAGGGCGCGATGGTCGACTGCCAGCGGGCGTGCCTCGAGCGCGTGGCCGTAGATCACGGCCGGCACCTTGCCCTCGCGACGCAGTGAGCGCGCGGCCCCCTTGCCGGTCCGAGTCCGCGATTCCGCGGCGAGATTGACATGCTGCATTGCGTTACTCCGTCCTGGTCAGTCGAACAGCGACGACACCGACTGGTCGCTGTGCGTGTAGCCGATCACCTTCGCCAAGAGCCCCGCAATCGAGAGGACCTTGAGCGCCGGAAAATGCCGATCCGGCGGCAATGCGATCGTGTTGGTGACCGCTACTTCGGTCACGGGTGATTGCGACAGCCGCTCCACTGCCGGTCCCGACAGCAAGGCGTGTGTCGCACAGATGTAAATGTCCTGTGCGCCCAGTTTCTTGAGCGCGTGGACCGCCTCCGACATCGTCCCCCCGGTATCGATCATGTCATCGGGGATGATGCAGTTCTTTCCTTCAACTTCGCCGACGACGTTGACCGCGTCGACCACGTTCGCCGTGGTGCGGCGCTTGTCGATGATGGCCAGCGAGCCGTTCAACCGCTTGGCAAAACCGCGAGCCATCTTGGCGGAGCCGACGTCGGCTGCGACCACCGCCACGTCTTTCAGTCCCATCTGCCGGTAGTACTGCGTGAACACCGGTGCCGCGTAGAGATGATCGACCGGCAGGTCGAAAAACCCCTGGAGCTGATGCTGATGGAAATCCATGGCGAGCACCCGGTCGGCGCCGGCGATGGAAACCATGTTGGCCATCAACTTCGCCGAGATCGCGACCCGGCCCTGATCCTTACGGTCCTGGCGAGCGTAGCCGAAGTAGGGAATCACGGCGGTGATCCGCGCCGCACTCGCCCGCTTGGCTGCATCCATCAGCAGGAGCAGCTCGATGAGGTTTTCGGCGGGCGGGTTGGTCGGCTGGATGACGTAGACATCCCGACCGCGCACGTTCTCATCGATCTTGACAAATACTTCGCCATCGGCAAACCGACGGGTCGCCACATTGCAGAGCTTGGTGTCAAGCTGCTCGGCGATCTCCTCGGCGAGCGGCCGATTGGCCGACCCGCAGAGGAGCAACATCGGCTTCGGCATCAGCGGTAGATCGGCCATAAAGATAGCCGTGAAAGATAGTTACGAGGCTGGGGGTGGGTCAAATAGTCCCCGGCGGCGGCTGCTGGCCGGGGTCATTCCGTTCCCTTTCCCAAGGCGATGAGGGGATCGAGGTGCGAGGCCCGTCGCGCGGGAGCATACGCGGCTGCCCACCCGACCAGTAAAATCGCCAAGCTGGCACTTCCGAGTAGCAGGGCCGGGTGGACTGTACCGACAAGAAGACTTCCATACCGCTGGACCCGGTTGGTGTGCCCGAAGACGACGGCGCCACCGATCACGGTCATCGCGACCGTGCCGACCACCCCGGCGGCGATGCCTCCGGCGATCCACCGCAAGGCGTCGGAGCAGATCAGCCGAACGATGTTGCCGCCGGTGGCGCCGAGGGCGAGCCTGACGCCGAGCTCCCGGGTGCGGCTCTGCGCCGACTCGACGACCACGACGGAAACTCCGAAAAGGGTGAGGAGGAGCGCCACGAACGTCACCGCCAGTGCTACCTCGGTGTGCAACTGGAGGACATCGGCAGCGCCAAGGCCATTGCCGGTGAGGTCGGCCGCCGACATCGGCAATGGCGTCGGCACGTCGAGACCCGGGACAGCGCCGTGGAGCGCAGTGCTCAGCGCGCGGGCGGAGATGCCGGGTCGCACGGCATGCACGCCGACAAAGAGCGGGTTATTGGCGATTCCCATCTCCGACAGTGTCGCTTGCGCAATCGGCTCGAAGATCACCGGCTGGACCGTGGTCTGGCGAATCGCGCCGCGCCACCGTCCCAGAGAATTGAGCGGCGCCGTGTTGGCAACTACGCCGACGACGGTGCGCCACGGCGTACGACTGTCGTCGGGTCCGAGCCGGATCCGTTTTCCGACGGCTGCCTCGCCGGGCCACCAACTCTGGGCCGCCTGCGCGTTGATGATCGCGACTGGCGCACCTGTCGCGTCATCCGACGCAGCGAAGCTTCGGCCGGAAACGACCTGGATCCCGATCGTGGCGAAAAGATCGGGGCTGACAGGATGAATGTCGTACGCGCAGATGCGGATGGTGCAGCTGCGGCTCTCGAATCGGAGCACGCTCCCCTCGGCGGCCATCATGATGTCGCCGGGATACCGCGGCATCGAGAAGCCGATCGTCGCCCAGATCGCGGCGCGGCCGAGTCCCGGGCTCTGCGATATCGCAGCCTGGATGCGGTTGATCGCGGCGTGAGTTGCCGTGTCACCGCCGTAGGTGCTGTTCCAGATGTCGAGCGGAGCGACCAGGAGATGATCGGCATCGTACCCGACGTCGACCTTGGCAAGGTTGTGGGAGGACCCGACCAGCGCCGACGCCGCAACCGTGGCGACGAGCGCGATGGCGACCTGAACTGCCACGAGAACGCGTCGCCAGGAGCGATGGCGACGGATCGTCCCCGAACCCGCACCACCCCCGCGCAAATGGCGGAGAAGATCACGGCGCACCGTGGTCGCTTGCGATCCAAGTGCCAACGCCACGGCGACGACGATGCCGAATCCAACGGCGAAGAGCGCCGCCGGAAGCCGCACCGGGATCGCTTCGTTGCGCCCGGTCACATGACTGCTGATAAAGGTCCGCAATGCGGCACTGGTCCAGACCGCGAGGCCCCATCCGATGGCACCGGCTGTTGCGCCAAGGATTGCCGCTTCGATCGCGAGATCGCCGCGGAGTCGACGCGCCGTAGCGCCAAGGGCCGTGCTGATCGCAAGTTGCCGCGCCCGTGCCAGCGTCCGGACCAGGAAGATCGTCCCGAGATTCGAAAGCGCGACTGCGACGAGCAGTGCGATCGCCGCGATGAAGAGCGGGAGCGTCGTCCCGACACTGCGCAACGAAGACGCGAGCGGCCAGACCAGCGCGCCACGTCGTGCATCGCCGGGCTGCTCACCCGGCGAACGCGGAACCAGCGCCGTCAACTGTGCCTGTGCCGTTTCGAATGACACGCCTGCCCGGAGGCGTCCAATTCCGGCTAGCGCGGTGCTACCATGACGGTCGGTTCCACCAGGCAGTGAAAGCCAGGCGTCGCCACCGGGAATATCCGGACTCGCTACCGCGACACCGACAATGGTGTAGCTCGTTTCACCCAACTTCCAGTTGGCGCCAACGATCGACCGGTCCCGACCGAACGCGCGTTGCCAGAGATCGGCGCTGATCACCACAACCGGCGAAGCTCCGGGCAAGTCGTCGGCGAGGGTAATCGTGCGGCCGGCGACGGCAGCGATACCGAGTGTCGTGAAGAAATGTCCGTCGACGATCGCGGCGCTGATCGGACGATCCAGCCGGCTGCCTGGACGAAGTCTGGTCTCGCTGTATGCCGTGAAATCGGTGAACGCCGACGCGCCCGCGCGCCAGGCGTGGAGCAGCCCCGAGTCGAAGAGATCCTCGTATGTGCGGCCATACCGCAGGTCGTCAGTGGCCATGACCTGCGCCAGCTCGGCCGGGCGACGAAATGGAAGTGGACGGAAACGGATGGCGTAGATCGCGTTGAACGCGAGCGTCACGGCACCGGCGGTGAGTGCGAGAATGACGAGTGCGGCGGCTGTGAATGCTGGTGCGCGCCGGAGCCGTCGCACTGCGAGTTGGAAGCGCCCCATGCATTGCCCCTCTTGGAATCGAACCAAGATTCACGGCTCCAAAGGCCGCTGTCCTGCCGTTAGACGAAGGGGCACCGACCTCGGAAGTTAGCCCGGCAATCGTACCGGCCGGGAGGGCCCGGCACGCAAGAGCCCGGGCTCAGCCGGTGGTCGTCGCGATCAGCCGCCCGAATCGTGGCCCCAATTGCTTCGCCGCGTCATCGCGGTCGCGGTCGGTCCGATAGACGGCAAAGAGTGACGCGCCCGATCCGGTCATCCGGCACAGAATCGGATGCGTCGCCGCGAGCGCTTCGAACCCGGCGCGAATCGGCGGATGATCACCGAATGCCACCGCTTCGAAGTCATTTCCCGCCAGTCTCGCGATATCACTCCAGCGGCTCAATACATCGAGATCGAGCGCGACGCTGCCGCGCGGTCCGGCCGAACGGCGGGAATCGTCGACGCGCCGATAGGCATCGGCGGTGGAGATTGTGATCCCGGTGTCGAGAATCAGGATCGGCAGCGACGGCAATGGTGCGAGGCGGAGGAGCCGTTGTCCGTGACCCCACGCCAGGGCACACGAGCTTTCCAGCATGAAAAACGGGATGTCGGCGCCGAGGCGATACGCGGCGTGCAGCAGCTCGGCGCGCGGCACGGCGTGATTGGCCAGCTGATTGACAGCCATCAACGCTGCGGCGGCATCGCTCGATCCGCCGCCGAGCCCGGCGCCGACGGGAATCCGCTTCGCGAGCTTCATCCGCACGCCGAAGCGCCTCGCCGTCGCCTTGAGCACTGCATCGGCAGCGCGCCACGCCAGGTTCTCCTCGACCGCGCCGAGATCCGCGCCTTCGACTTCGAGTGCGATCCCACCATCGGCGCGCTCGACCTCCAGCGTGTCAGCGAGCGCGACGCGACAGAAGAGCGTTTCGATTCCGTGATACCCGTCAGCCTCCCGCGCGAGGACTCGCAGGAAGAGGTTCACCTTCGCGGGACATTCGCGACGGACGACGTCCGTCATGTTGACGCGGTCGTCGGTGCGCGCAGTCTGATTCCGGTCCGGATCGCCTCGAAGGCGCCGAGGAAGGTGATTGGCACAAAAGTGGTGACGTGGTATACCACGGCGCACGCGAGTGCGGCATCCTTGTCGATTCCGTAGAGCAGCAGCACGCTGGGGATCACTACTTCAAAGACGCCGACGTATCCGGGCGTCGACGGCACCGCGATCACGATCATCAGCGCGCCCTGCAGGATGAACGCACCGGAGATCGGCACGCTGAAATGAAACGCCCTGAACGCGAAGTAGAACGCCGACGCGTTGACGCTCCAGATCACCAGTGACCAGATCACCACCGGCACCGCTCGCCGAGGATCGCGCATCGCGCCGAGTCCGCGAAGCATGTTGTCGGCGAATCCCACGATCCACGTGGCGATACGACCGGTGGGAAGGACGCGCTCGACGATCGCCAGGGTGGTGGTCCGGCGCCACGCCGCGAGGAGGGCCATGATCAGCACCGCAACGCACACGATCCCGGTGCGCATTGCGACGACGCTGATCGGCGGCCCATTGCCGATGCGGACCGCCGCCGGCAAGTGTGCCGTGATCAACCCGGCGCCGAGGAGCGCCAGTACCGTCAGCGCGTCGATCACCCGTTCGATCGCGACACTCGAGAGCACCGTCCCGAATGGAATCGCGGTGAGCCGGCTTGCGGCACCAATCCGGAGGATCTCGCCGGCGCGGGCAGGAAGGGTGTTGTTCGCCGCGAAGCCGATCGCGATCGACTGCCAGAGTGGGCGGAAGGGGACTGGCGCTCCGCCGCCCGAATCGAGGAGGAGTTGCCAGCGCGGGACGCGAAGGAGAAACGGAATCGTTGCGAGCGTCACCGCGATGAGCAGCGGCGCCATGTCGACGGTCCGCACGTGCGCCCAGATGGCGGAATAGTCGCGACCGCGAAACGCCAGCCAGACGAGGATTGCCGAGATGCCCACACCGGCCGCGATCTGGATGGTGTGGCGACCGCGTCGGCGGTCAGGCTGCGTCACGCGCCAGCGGAACGAGGTCCAGCAATTCGTGGATGAATGGCCGCAGCTGCTCCAGCGACACCGCCGGTTCGGCGAGGATCGCGTGAATCTCGACGCGGACTTCGGCTGCGCGAGTCAGCGCGCTATCGCCGCGGTAGAGCAACGTCGCAATCGGCACGATCTCCGCGCCGATCAGTCCGCTCAGCGACGGCGTCTGCTCGGTTGATGCTCCGTGCCGTCGTGACCGCTCCGCGAACGCCCGTTCAAGGCGCGACGGCTCACCAGGTGTTACGACTGGGACTGCGGGCAGCGCCGGAGTTGGCGTCGAATGCTCCACTGGATCGGGCGCAAGCGACTCAATCGGTACCACGTCGTCATTGGGTGCGAGCGAGGCGATCGGCACGATATCGAAATCATCGAATTGCTGCGACGCTGCCGCATCATCCGGCGCGAGCGCTTCGATCGGCACGACATCATCGGTCATCTGCCGAGCGACCGGCGCCGTCTCGGCGACCATGTCGACCGGGGCAGGCCGAGGAGCTTCCACCGATACTGGCGAACGCATCTCCATCGGCACTGTTGCTCGCGCCGCAGATTCCGGAGGGATCGCAATCGCGGCGATGCCAGTGCGCACTTCGCGTGGCGGCGCGATTGTGCGGGACGCCGCCGGTGCGGTATCGATCCCCCCCGCGGGTGCTCCAAGGGAGACCATCACCAGCGACGTCGCGATGGCGTCACGCCGGCTCGCAAGCGCGGCGTGATCGGTGACGCTCCCACCCTCGATCAGGAACCGCGCCGATCCCCGCAGCATCGCCACAAAAGCCTCGGGGCGCTCGATCGCGACCCGCCGTCCGATCGCGGTGGTGATGGCGTCGGCGAGGGGCGAGAGGAAGCGGCCGGTGGCGCTGCGCGACGGCATTGCCGAGAGCGTGCGATGAAGCACGAAGAGTCGCAGGTCGCGCGCTGCCGGTGCCGTTGGGCGGGCGAGCGCATCGGCGACCAGGAGGAGGTGATCGCCCACACTGACCAGCTCGACCGGGACCGGCACCGCATCGGACGCCGCGGTCGGCATTGTGCCGCGGTGCGCGATCGATTCCACACCGCTCGGCGCGAGCGATCCGATCGGCACGACGTCGTCTTCCGCTGCGTAGCTCTCCAGCAGCCGCTTCGCGATCCCGTCGAGCTCGGGCGGCGGCACGATGCGCCCCGAATCAGCAACGGCGCGCGCCATCGCGGAGAGCGCGTGCGCGGCGTCGCCAAAGACCGCCGCCACATTCGGCGGAGCCGGCACATCGCTGAGCAGCGTCCGGGTCACGACTTCCATCGCGTCGAGGAGTTCCGGGAGTGGCGAGAGCTCCGCCGAGGCGCCGAGACCTCGGAGCGACTGCATCCTTTCGAGTACGGCGGCCAGCGCCGCCGTTGGCGGCACCGGTGCGAGCGCGCGCGACGCCTGCTCGAGCGACCCGGCGATCAACGCCGATTCTCGCGCGATGAAGGCGCGCACGCCCGGAGTGAGCGCCGCTGGCGGCGGCGGCGACGAATGTGCCGGGCGGCCGGACAGTACCTGGTCGAGGCGTTCGGCGAGGGCGAGTGCCTGGCGGTCATCGGCTGCTTCCCAGTTCGCCGCGCGCGTCATCAGGGCGCGCAGCGTCGCAAGCCCTTCGATCCATCCTTCGCGCGCGTTCGGTTCCCACGCCAGCGCGTGGTCGCGAACCTGGCGGGCGATTGCCTCGAGCCCCGCGGCGGTGCGGGCGTAGGTGCCGAGCCCCGCCATGAGGGCCGCCCCGCGGAGCGCGCGCGCGCCCCGAACCAGACGCTCGGCGTCGGGGCGATCGTGGGCGTTGGCGAGCGGTTCGAGATCGGCGAGGTACTCGCTTGCCTCGAGGGTGAAGAATTCCGCGCGCCGGGACGTGGTGCTCACCGGCCAACGCCGACAATGATCTGCTTCATTTCGCGCACGGCGGCTCCGATACCGACGTAGACACTGCGGCTGATGATCGTGTGC
The DNA here is from genome assembly GCA_036501385.1 of Gemmatimonadales bacterium. Taxonomy (GTDB): domain Bacteria; phylum Gemmatimonadota; class Gemmatimonadetes; order Gemmatimonadales; family GWC2-71-9; genus Palsa-1233. The sequence continues at coordinate 102,652 of DASYAK010000028.1, forward strand.
CCGATGTTGAGCTCCTCGATCGCGGCGATCCTGGCGACCGCGGCGGTGTTCTGATACGTCAGGCCATGCCCGGCATGCACCGCGAGGCCGAGGCCCGCGGCATACTCGGCTGCGCGAGCCAGCTCGTCGAGGGCACGGTCGTCTTCCCGCCAGTGGTGGGAGTATCGGCCGGTGTGGAGTTCGATCGCCGGAACGCCGAGGTCCTTTGCCGCATCGATCGCCGTTGTGACCGGGTCAATGAACAGGGAGACATGGAGACCGGCCTCGTCGAGCCGGCGGATCGCGCCACGAAGTCTGGCATCCCGGCGAGTCAGATCCAACCCGCCCTCGGTGGTCACTTCCTCGCGGCGCTCGGGGACAAGTGTCACCTGAAACGGCTTGAGCTCGCAGGCGATCTCGACGATCTCGTCGCCAGCCGCGAGTTCGAGATTGCACACGGTGCGGATCCCGGCGGCGATGGCGCGCACGTCGCCGTCCTGGATGTGGCGGCGGTCCTCGCGCAGGTGAATCGTGATCCCGTCTGCGCCGGCATCTTCGGCCTCGCGCGCCGCGCCGAACGGGTCAGGCTCGTCGGTCTTGCGCGCTTCGCGGATGGTGGCCACGTGGTCAACGTTGATGTACAGTCGCACTGGTCGCATTCAGGTCTCGAAGTATTACGTTTCGCCCTTCACGTCCGGCCCGGAGGATGTCGATGCTGCACCGCGCCATTCGTTCGTCGTTCGTGGCACTCTTCGTCGTTCTCCCTGCTGCCCTCACCGCGCAATCCGGCAAGGGAGCCGGGTCACCGTCGGCCGCCGCCGTCGGGCTGATGAACGCGATCGCCGACAGCAATCTTACCCGGATGAGCGAGCTCTTCGGCAACACCAAGGGTCCGGTCGCGAAAACCAGGCCCACCGGATACGAAAAGAAGCTCGTCATCATGCAGGCGATGTTGCGTGGCGTCCACGCCACCGCGCGTGGCGATGTTCCAACAAAAGATGGCGTTCACGCGGTCACCACCGAGCTCGAGCACAACGGCTGCAAGGCGACGATCTCGATCAACACGGTGCACTCCAGTACCGGGTGGCTGGTGCACGATTTCGATCTCGAACAGGCGAGCAAGATCAATCAGCCGTGCGAACACGCCCGCCGCCCCGGGAACTAGGGGCGGCTTCGGCGTGTTTCCGGTGTTGCGCGTGCACTATTCGGTGAGCTCAATGAGCGTCCCGTGGCTGGCCTTGGGGTGGACAAATGCGATGCGGCGCCCGCCGGCACCGACCCGCGGCGTTTCATCGATCAAGGAATAGCCGTTTCGCCGGCAGGCGGCGAGGGCGGCATCGAGATCGGCAACGCGGTAGCAGACGTGATGGAGTCCCGGGCCCCGGCGGGCAAGGAACTTGGCGATCGGCGAATCGCCTGTCACCGGTTGGAGCAGTTCGACCTCGGACGTGCCAAGGTCGAGATGGACGATCCGGGCGCCGTCGGCGATTTCTTCGCCCTGAGGCTCCAGGCCGAGGACGTCGCGGTAGAACGCCAGCGAGGCATCGAGGTCGGCCACCGCGATACCGAGATGGGCAATGACGGGTTGCATGGCAGCGGAACTTAACGCGAGATCGCAAGGAGCGGCGTGGGGATGAGCGACAGCACTGTGACGGTGACGAATCAGACGTTTGATGGCGAGGTGACCAATGCCAAGGGCCTCGTGCTGGTCGATTTCTGGGCGAACTGGTGTGGTCCCTGCAAGATGATTGCGCCGACGCTCGATGCGCTGGCCAAGGAATACGCCGGCAAGCTCAAGATCACCAAGCTCGACGTCGACGCGAACCAGCAGATCGCGGCGCGGTATAATGTCCGGTCGATTCCGACGCTGATGTTCTTCAAGGACGGCCGCCACGTCGACACGCTCGTCGGCGCGCATCCACGGCCTTCGCTCGAGGCAAAGATCAACCAGCACCTCGCGGCCTGAATTGACGATGTGCCTGCCCCGGCTTCCGGGCAGGCGCGCCAAGGTGGCGGCTGGGCCTCTTTCGGCTTTCTTTCCGGTATGCCATCCGGAACCCTCTTCGTCGTCGCCACCCCGATCGGAAACCTCGAGGATCTCTCGCCCCGTGCTGTCGCGACCCTCAAACGGGTCGACACTGTCGCGGCCGAGGACACCCGGCGCACCCAGGGGCTCCTGTCGGCCATTGATGCGCACCCGAAGCTGGTATCCTACCACGCCCATTCAAACGAAAAACGGACTGACGCGCTGATCCGGACGCTGGAGGCCGGCCACGATGTCGCAGTGGTCACCGACGCCGGCACGCCGGCGGTCAGCGATCCGGGCACCGAGATCGTCGCCGCGGCGCGATCGGCAGGCATTCTGGTCGTTCCGGTGGCGGGACCTTCAGCCGTTGCCGCTGCATTGTCGGCATCCGGGCTCGGCGGCGATCGATATCTCTTTCTTGGTTTTCTGCCGCGAAAGGGGCCTCCACGCCGCCGTCTCCTCGAGCGAGCTGGGACCGAGCCGTGGAGCGTGGTGATTTTTGAAGCGGCCGGGCGCCTCGTCGAGCTTCTCGACGACCTCGAAACTGTCTGTGGTCAAGACCGCAACGCATTCGTCGCCCGGGAGCTCACCAAGGTGCACGAGGAACTCCGAAGCGGCACCCTGGGCGAGCTCCGGGCGTATTACTCCTCGCATGACGTACTTGGTGAAGTCACAGTCGTCCTCGCCGCGCGGCCTGGTGACGAATCCGGAGAAATTCCGGTCGACCTGTCGGAGGTCTCGGCGGCGATCGCAGAGCGGGTCGGTGCTGGAGCGTCGAGGAAGGATATTGTCACGATGGTGAGTGCCCGCTTCGGCCTGTCCCGCAATGACGCGTATCGCATGGTGATGGAGCAGGGGTGATCCGCTCTTCCGGTGCAGCGCTTGCGCTCACGCTCATCGCAGCACCGCTCGCCGGCCAGACGACCGGAACAATACCCGCGCTTGCGATTGGCCGGCTGCATTACGACGGTGGCGGCGACTGGTACGCCAACCCATCGAGCCTTCCCAACCTTCTCGCTGCAATCCGTCAGCGCACCGACATTCCTGTCGCACCGCAGGAGGTCGTGGTCCGGCTCACCGATCCGGAGTTGTGGGATCTCGCGTACCTGCATGTGACCGGTCACGGGAACATCCACTGGAGCGATGAGGAACTGCAGATCCTGCGGCGGTGGCTGCTGCAGGGCGGATTCCTCCACGTGGACGACAATTACGGGCTCGACGAATCATTTCGTCGCGAGATCAAGCGGCTCTTTCCCGATCGGCCGCTGGTCGAGGTGCCGTTGGACCACCCGATCTATCACATCGTGTACGACTTCCCGGCCGGAGTCCCCAAGATCCACGAACACGACGGGAAGCCCGCGCAGGGATTCGGGATCTTCGTCAACGGGCGCCTGGTCGTCTACTACACCTATCAATCGGATCTTGGCAACGGCTGGGAAGACACGACCGTCTATCATGATCCACCCGGAAAACATGAAGCGGCACTGCGGATGGGAATCAACCTGTTCGCGTACGCTGTGGGATACGGCGGCGGATGAGACCGGCCGATCCGGTTCGCGCCTCGCTTGATGCCATTGCGCGCCCGCTTGGCGCAATGCTCGGACTGGTCCGGCTTCTGGCCGGCGCCGCCGCTGCGGTGCTCATCTTCGCAGTTGTCGCCTGGATCTACCGGATCAACGCGGCGGCTGCCCCCGAATGGGTGCTCGCTGCGTGGACATTCGGGATCGTCCTGATTGTGGCCGGAGTCTTCATCTCGCGGCGGGCGATGCGACGAATCGACGCCCGCGAAGTGGGACACCGTCTCGAAGCGCAAGGCGCGTGGCGACGCGGCGCGCTCACGACGTTGCTCGATCCACCAGTCATCGGCACGAGTCCGGCGTTGCACGCGGCCGCGACCGCGGCGCGCGCCGAAGAGATCCGGCGGCGCGGCGGCGCGGCCCTCGAGTCCACCGTCGATTTGCAGCGGCGGCAGGGTCGCCGCGCAGCGGGACTCGCGGCGCTACTGCTGATTGGCCTCGCTGCCGCCCGCCCCGCGACCGGTGCGCCCGCGCGACTCTGGCATCCGGTCGACGCCTGGCGTGCTCTGGTCACGCCAATCCGGCTCACCGCTCGTCGTGCCAGCGTTGCCCGCGGCGAACCCGCGGTCTTCGACGTGCTGGCGATCGGTGCCGATCGCGTCGAGCTATTGACCCGCGCGCCCGGAGAGGAATGGCATACCGCGGTAGTCGCGCTCGACCACGATGGCCGCGCGACGATCGTCACACCTCCGCTCACCGCCGAGATCGTCGCGCGTGCCGAGGGCGACGGGCACCGCTCGGTCGACGTGCGCGTCGGCATCACCCTCGCCGCGTTCCTCGGCGCGTTTGTCGTCACCGCACATTATCCAGGGTATCTCGGCCTTGACGACGAGGTCCTCCCGACCACGGGCGACACGCTCGTCATTCCGCAGGGAACCGCACTCGGCATCACCGGCCGCGCGACCGCTCCACTGGCGAATGCGCGACTGGTGGGTGAGGCCGGCGATGTAGCGTTGAGCGTTGCGGGGAATGGCTTCCGCGGTGAGCTCCGGCCGGCGCGATCCACCACCTGGCATCTCCAGGTCTCGCCTGCGAAGGGCGGGTCCCTGGCCGGTGAGATGCCGGCCTTGCCGATTCGCATTGTCGACGACAGCGCGCCGCACGTCGAGATTCCCGTCCCCGGAGTCGACACGGTCGCGACGATGTCGATGTCGCTTCCGCTGATCGTTGGCATCCGCGACGATCATGGCATCGTGTCGGCCGGAATCGAGACACGAAGCGGGCACTCGACCACCGTGGTCCGCACTCCGCTCTCGCTCCCCCCCGGTGGCGGCGATCGCGCTCTGGTCACGACGGCTCTCGATCTGGCGGCGCTGGGTCTCACCGGTGGCGATACGCTCCGCTATACCGCGTTCGCCATCGACAACGCACCGACTCACCAGGTGGGACGGTCACGAGAATTCCTGGTGCGCGTTCCGACGGCCGCGGAATTGCGCGCCATGCAGGCGCGGCAGACCAGCGAAACGGCGACGGCGTTCGATTCATTGAGCAACCAGGCGGGACGCGTTCAGCGCACCGAAGAAGATCTGGCGCGAGAACGCCAGCGGACCACAACCGGCACCAGCAACAGCGCGGCGGACAATACCGGCCCGAAGGCTCCTCTCGCGAGCGATGCGGCCCGCAAGGCCGACGCCGCGGCCCAGACGCAGCAGAAGGTGATCGACGACGCCACCAGGCTGCAGCAGTCGCTCCGCGAGCTTCGCGATGCCAGCCAGCGGAGCGGAGTCGCCGATTCCGCGATCACGCGCGAGTTGAACGAGATCGACCAGCTCCTCGACCAGGCGCTGTCGTCCGAATTGCGTGACAACCTCGCAGCGCTGCGCGACGCGCTCAAGCGCCTGGACGCCGATCAGACGCGCGATGCGCTGCAGAACCTCGCCCAGCAGCAAGCACAGCTCAAGAGCGCTCTCGATCAGGCGCGTGACCTCTTCAAGCGGGCCGCGCTCGAAACCCAGCTCGCCAATCTCGGCCGGGATGCGGGCCAACTCGCCAGTGATCAGCATGACCTCACCCCGAAACTGGCGCAGCGTGACAGTGGCGCTGCGTCGCGGGCCGAGCGAGATCTGGCGCGGCGCGCCGATTCGGTTGCCGCCGGGCTCGACCGTGCAGCGGCGCAGGTTCCTGCGCCCGACACCCGGGCTGGGTTGCAGGGCGAGGCGCGACAGGCGCGCGGAGCCAGCGACAAGATGCGGCAGGCCGCGCAGTCGAGCGACAAGGGCCAGAGCGCCGATGCACAGTCCCAGGCGCAGCAGGCGGAGGACGATCTCAAGCCCTTGTCCAAGAAGATCGACGAGGACCGCAAGAACATGCAGGCGGAAATGCGCGCCGACGTGACCGCGGCGTTGACCCGAGCCCTCGAAGAAACCGGTCGCCTGGCGCAGCGCCAGTTGGCAGTGGTTCGCGCCCTTCAGGAAGGTGCGCTGCTTCCCGGGACCCGGACCGAGCAAGGCGTCGTGGCGGAGGGAGCCGGAAAGGTGCTCCAGCAGGTGATCGCGATCGGCGCGATGAACGCGCTGGTTTCACCGCAGGCCGGAGTCGCCCTGGCCCAGGCGCGACGTTCGATGCAGGACGCCATCGACGCGGTCTCCACCGTCAGCCCCAACGTGCGAGTCGCGTCCGACGCCGCCGGCGATGCAGTCGACGCCCTGGCTGTCGCGGCCTTCGCCATGATGCAGTCGAAGGATCGCGTCAATGGATCGCAATCTGGCAGCGGTCTCCCCGAGGCAATGGCGCAGATTCAGCAGATGGCGGGCAAGCAGGGTCAGCTTGCGCAACAGAGCGCGGGGATGATGCAGGGAGGAGGCGGGTTCAGTACGCAGCAGCTGATGCAGCTCGCGTTGCAGCAGCGCGCGCTCGCCCAGCAGCTCGAGCGGATGCAGGCCGGCGGTCAGCTCCCGGGCGCCGGCGCCCTGGCGCGCGAAGCGACCGATCTCGCCCGCGCGCTCGAAACCGGCAGCCTGAATCCATCCGTGGTGGAGCGACAGCAGGCCCTGTTCAAGCGGATGCTTGATGCCGGGCGGTCGCTCCAGGGCGACGAGGACGATGTCAACAAGCAGCGGCAGGCAACGACCGCGAAGGACGCACCGCCAGCCATTCCTCCAGCGCTCGATCCGCGGATCCGCAACGGTACCGGCGAGATTCGCCTCCCCAGCTGGGAATCGCTGCAGCGTCTGTCGCCCGACGAGCGGCGGCGCGTGCTCGACTACTTCCAGCGGCTGACCTCGGGGCCACAGCCGTGAAGCACGCGCCCCACCGCGTTGACGCGTTGATCGCGCTCGCCATCCTGGGTTGCGTCGCGACTGGCGCTCTGGCCCAGGTCCAGACCAACAGCACCATCACTCCCCTCGGCCGCGCGATCATGGCCGAGCGCAACGGAGCGTATGGTGATGCAGCAGCCATCTACCAGTCGATCCTCAAGACGCAGCCGGCCAATGTCGGCGCGTTGATAGGAATGGAAAATGTCCTTCCACGGATTGATCGTGCGAACGAGCTGACGGCCCTGGCTCAGAGAGCGCTTGCCGTCGACTCGACGAGTATCGGCGTTCTCCAGGTCGCGGTCCGCGCCTTCGCGCATGCCAACCGCGGCGATTCGGCACGAAAGTACGTCGAGCGATGGTCGGCGCTGGCTCCGCACGACGAGGATCCCTATCGCGAGTGGTCCAATGCGGCACTCGAGGCGCGCGACGCAGGCGAAGCCAAACGAGCGCTCGATCTGGGCCGCGAGCGCCTCGGGCCGTCGGCACTCGGCGTCGAGCGCGCCGAGCTCTTTCGGCGATCGGGCGACCTGGCCGATGCAGCGCGGGAATGGGTCAGCGTCGTGCGCGCCACGCCGGCGTTCGGCACCGCGGCGGTGACGGTCCTGTCTCAGGTTCCGTCCGCCCAGCGAAGCCAGGTTCGCGACGCCCTGCAACAGGACGGGTCGATCGACGCGCGGCAGATGCTCGGGCTGCTCCTGGCCGGATGGGGCGATCCGGCGCAGGGGCTCGCGCTCACACGTGCCGCGCTTCCGGCCGATTCCGCGAGCGCTGCCGTGGTGCTCCGCCGACTCTACCAGATTCTTCGCACCCGCGACGACAATGCCTCGCGACTCGCCGCGGCTGCCGCGCTCGAAGCGGTCGCGGCGCACCAATCCGGCGCGGCAGCGGTGCAGACATTGATGGATGCCGCTCGCGCCTACGCCGACGCCGGCAACGAGCGACAGGCGCGACGGGTGCTCGACCTGGTTGCGGCGAGTCCGGGAGCCCCATCCGGGATGGCGAGCACGGCGTCGACCACGCTGCTTGGCGTGCTCATCGCCGAAGGGAAGGGAGCCCAGGCGGAGAAGGTCCTCACCCAGCTCGGTTCGACCGTCAGTCCCGACGAGCACGATCGTCTCGCGCGGCGAATCGCGATGGTGTGGATACGCGCCGGAGACTTCCCGCGCGCCGAGGAGCTCGTCTCCCATGATTCCAGCACGTCGGGGTTCGATTTGCGCGGCAGGCTTGCCCTGTACCGCGGCGATCTCGCGGGAGCGAACGATCTTCTCAAGTTCGCCGGACCGTACGACGAGGAACGCGAGCAGGCACTCGAACGGATCTCGCTGCTCACCATCATTCAGGCGATCGGCCAGGACTCGCTTCCGGCGCTCGGCGACGCCCTGCTGAGTCTCGAGCGCGGCGACACCGCTCGCGCAGTCGCCGCCCTCGCGGCACTTGCGGCGAAGGTTCGTCCCGCCGGTGCTGCCGAAACTCGTTTGCTCGCGGCTCAGATTGCCCTCGCGGCGAGGGACACCGCTCGCGCGACCGAGCTCTTCAGTGGTGCCGACGTCAAGGACGCACCCGCAGCTGCGGCAGCGGCGCGACTCGCATTGGCACGCCTTGGCGCCGCTTCGGGAAATGTCGACGCCGCACGCCGCGCCCTCGCCCAGCTGATCGTCGACTATCCCGAAAGCGCCGTGGTCCCCGAAGCGCGCCGGCTGCGGGACTCGCTCGGCACACCCGCGCCGGGCGGTGCGCCCTGATGCGGCGTCGCGATTTCATTCGCCTGGGCGGCGGCGCCAGTGCCGCGCTCTTCTTGCCGCGTCGCCGCTGGATTCGCGGATCATCGGCAGCCGCAGCGAGCATTCTGGTGCCCATGGACGATGCGCAGGACGAACATCTCAAGGCGTACGGGCTGGCGTTTCGCGCCCTGCAGCGTGGCGAACAGGGCGAATGGTTCCTCAATTATCGTAACGGCGCGTTTCTGCTCCCCGCGTCGGACGCGCTGATTCGAGACGCGGCGCTCGCCGGGGTCACTGTCGAACGGGTTGATGACGCGACGATCCTCGAGGCGAAGGCGCAGATCCAGCAGAGCAACATGGACGCCGTTCCATTGGAAAAGGTCCCCAAGGTTGCGGTCTATGCGCCGCCCGATGCCGCGCCGTGGGACGACGCCGTGACGATGGCGCTCAACTACGCCGGGATCCAGTTTGTCCGCGTCTGGGATCCCGAAGTGATCGCCGACGGGCTGGCCACGTATGACTGGCTCCACCTGCATCACGAGGATTTCACCGGGCAGTATTCGAAGTTCGTGATCACCTCGGCTGGCGCTCCGTGGCTGCAGTCGATGATGCAGCTGCACCAGTCCACCGCTGCGCAACTCGGCTTCGCCGATGTCGCCGACTGCAAGCGCGCTGTCGCCGAGCGGATCGCCGCATTCGTCGACCGCGGAGGCTTTCTCTTCGCCATGTGCACGGCCACCGAAACCCTCGACCTCGCGCTCGCCAGCGACGGCGTCGACATCGCCGCGGCGTACGCCGACGGCACGCCGATGGATCCCGACGCGTCGAGCAAGATGCACTGGGACAAGGCGCTCGCCTTCCACGATGCGATTCTCGAACTGTCACCGTCGCTCGCGGCATTCAGCGACATCGACGGTCACCAGGTGAACACGCCCAACCGGCAGCCGCTCGGCGCGTTCGAGCTTTTCAATTTCTCGGCCAAGATCGATCCGGTGGCTACGATGCTGGTTCAGAACCACCGACAGGTCATCCCCGATTTCTACGGGCTCACCACGTCCTTCCGGCGGACACGAGTCAAGCCCGGCGTCGTCGTGCTCGGCGACGAATCGGGCGCGCCATGGGTCAAGTACATCCACGGGGAGCACGGGAAGGGAACGTGGACCTTCTTCGGCGGCCACGATCCCGAAGATCCGCAGCATGCGATCGGCAACGCGGCGACCGACCTGTCGCTGCACCCGCATTCGCCTGGATATCGCCTCATTCTCAACAACGTCCTCTTCCCGGCGGCGAAGAAGAAGGAACTGAAGACGTGAGTGATCGCATCGCACCGGCAGCGAGTGATCACCTTCGCCGCGAGATTCGCGCTGCAAGCGGCAACGAAGTCTCGTTCGTCGCGACGATGGACGCGTCGGGGGTCATCATTGCGGCGCGTCCGGTGGCGCGCGGCCGGGTGGATGCCGTCCTCGCGCTGCCGGGCGCTGCCAGGCGGGGCGAGATGCTGCTGCACAATCATCCGAGCGGGCGCCTCGAACCGTCGATGGCTGATCTCTCGGTTGCGGCGCGTCTGCACGACGACGGGGTCGGATTCGGAATCATCGATAACGACGCGGCAGAGCTGTACGTCGTCGTCGAAGTCCCGGCCGCGCCGCCGGTTACCGCCCTCGATCCATTCGAGGTGATCGCGCAGCTCGGCGAACATGGCCCGATCGCGCGCGAACTCGGGAGCTACGAGGACCGGCAGAGCCAGCGCGATCTCACGGCGCACCTCGTCGATGCCTACAACGACGGCGGTGTCCTCCTCCTGGAGGCGGGGACCGGCGTGGGCAAATCGTTCGCCTATCTCGTTCCCGCGCTGGCATGGGCCCGCGCCAACGGCGAACGAACTATAGTATCCACTAATACCATCAATCTTCAGGAACAGCTGGTCGGAAAGGATCTGCCGCTCCTGGCGCGGGCCCTGGGCGACGACGAGCACCAGCCGACCTTTGCCCTGCTCAAGGGGTGGCGAAACTATCTCTGCCGCCAGCGGCTCGAGACCGCTGCGGCAAGCCAGCACACCCTGCTCGAAGGCGACAAGCTCGACGAACTTCTCAACCTGACGGCGTGGGCCGCCCGCACCGCCGATGGAACACTCGCCGATCTTCCGGCGCCGCCGTCGGGCGAAGTATGGGACGAGGTTGCGGCAGAACCCGATCTCTGCCAGCGTCTGCAGTGCAAGCATTACGATCGCTGCTTTGTGTTTCAGGCCAGGAAGCGCGCGGCGCAAGCCGACGTGATCGTCGTCAACCACCATCTCCTCTCCGCTGACCTCGCGGTACGACAAGCGTCGGACAACTGGGAATCGGCCGCCGTGCTCCCGGTGTACAAGCGGCTGATCCTCGACGAGGCCCACCACCTCGAGGATGTCGCCGCGGGACATCTCGGCGTGCAGGTTTCGTCGCGCAGCGTGCAGCGGCTCCTCAATCGTCTCGAACGGAAGGGCAAGGGACTGGTCCCGGCGCTGCTGTACGCGCTGCGCAACGCGGACGATCTCCTCAATCGCGCCTCGGTCGATCTCCTTCGCGAACGGCTCGTGCCCGCGGTCGCGCAGGCGCGCACGGCGGTCGAGGCGCTCTTTCTCCGCCTCTTCGACCATGTGGCCGCCGGCCCCGGCGGCCCGTTGCGCCTCGACGATGACTTTGGCCGGCATTCGATGTGGGATGACGGATTGACTCGCGAACTCGATCACGCCATCACGGGCTTCCGTACCGTCGCCGGGCTGGTCGAGACAGTTGCCGATCGCCTGGAGCAGGGCGATATGACCGAGCGGCAGCAGCAACTGGTCGGTGAATGCCGCGGCGTGGTGCGGCGTCTCGAAGCGACGGCAGATGGCCTCAATGCGACGCTGCGCCCCGCCGCCGGCCGCCCGCCCGAAGTGCGCTGGATCGAACGAACCGGATCGCGTTCGCCCTCGCTGCAGCTTGCGGCTGTTCCGCTTGATCTCGCCCCGACCTTGCGCGCGCTCCTCTTCGAGCGACTCGAGACCGTCGCCTTGACGAGCGCCACGCTCGCCGCTGGCGGCGAGTTCGGCTTCATCGCGTCGCGCATCGGCCTCGCGGGGGAAGGGTCGCCGGTCACGGTCCAGGAGATCTTTCCGTCGCCGTTCCCTTACGCCGACCACTGCCTTCTCGGCCTCCCCGACGACATTCCCGATCCGCGCGAGGACGAGGCGGGGCACGACGCTGCCGTGGCGGCGGTGGTGCGAGACCTCGCATGGGCGAGCGACGGCGGAATCTTTGTCTTGTTCACCTCGCACGCGGCACTCCGTCGCGTCGCGACGGCGGTGCGCGCCGATCTCGGCGAGCGATTCCCCATTCTGGTGCAGGGAGAAGGGCAGCGCGACCACCTCATCCGCCGTTTCCGCGAGGCCGGCAACGCCATTCTCCTCGGCACCGATTCGTTCTGGGAGGGAGTCGACGTTCCGGGGCGCGCCCTGCGTGCCCTCGTCCTCGCCAAGCTACCTTTCAAGGTCCCATCCGAACCGCTGACCGCCGCGCGGATGGAGCGCCTCGTCGAGCAGGGAGAGGACAGCTTTTTCGGCTACCTTCTGCCGCATGCCGCGCTCAAGCTCAAGCAGGGCTTCGGACGACTGATCCGGGGCGTCGACGATGTCGGGGTCGTGATTCTGCTCGACCGGCGCGTCGTGACCCGGCGATACGGGGCGATGCTGCTGGAGGGTTTGCCGCCGGCGGAACGGGTGGTCGGTTCGTGGGCGGCGGTGCGGACCAAGTGTGAAGACTTTTTCGCCAGGCACGGCATCGGAGCCGCGACATGACGATGGTACAGCCAAGCAAGATTGTCTGCGTTGGCCGGAACTACGCGGCGCACGCGCGTGAGCTTGGCAACGACGTGCCCACCCGGCCACTCCTCTTCTTCAAGCCGCCTTCGTCGCTGATCGGTCCTGGCGAGGCGATTGAACTTCCCGACGTGTCCCAGCAGGTCGAGTACGAAGCCGAGATCGGCGTGGTGATGGCCAGGCGCGCCCGCAAGGTGTCCGCCGAGCAGGCGCTGTCGCTGGTGCGCGGTTACACCTGCGCGAACGACGTGACCTGCCGTGATCTCCAGAAAACCGACGGGCAGTGGGCCCGCGCCAAGGGGTTCGACACCTTCTGCGCCGTCGGCCCCATCGTTGCCGATGGACTCGACCCCGCAACACTCGAAGTGTTCGGGCGCCTCAACGGCAGCGAGCGTCAGCACGGACACGCCGCCGACATGATCTTCAGTGTGCCGATGCTGGTCTCCTACATCTCCCACATCATGACCCTCGAGCCCGGCGACCTGATTCTCACGGGCACCCCGGAAGGTGTGGGGAAGCTCGCCCCGGGTGACGTCGTTGAAGTGGAAGTGCCAGGCGTCGGGATTCTCAGCAATCCTGTGGTGGAGGGAACGTCGTCGTGAGCACGATCAGCGACCGCGTGACGTCATTGCCCGAATACACCTTGGCGAAGATTCCGTCGATCAAGCGCCGGCTGATCGCCGCCGGCATGGACGTGATCGATCTTGGTGCTGGTGATGTCGACGGGCCGCCGCCGGCTGTCACCACCGACGCTCTCCGCGCGGCGCTCGATGTCACCGCTCTGCACAAGTACGGCTTCCAGCAAGGTCTCCCGGCGTTCCGCGACGCTTCGGTCCGCTGGGTCGAGCGCCGCTTCGGCCAGCGCTTCGACGCGACCACGGAGATGCTTCCGCTGATCGGGTCGAAAGAAGGATTGTCGCATCTCCCGCTCGCGGTGTGCAATCCCGGCGATATCGCCGTGGTACCGGAGCCCGGATATCAGGCGTACATTGGCGGCGCAATCCTCTCGGGATGCGAGCCGCTCGTGGTGCCGCTGCGACCGGAGGATCAGTTTCTCGTCGAGCTCGATCGCCTTCCCGAAGCAACGCTTCGCCGGGTGGGCATCGTCTTCGTCAATTATCCCAACAATCCGACCGCTGCCATCGCACCGCGAGATTATCTCGAGCGCCTGGTGTCGGTGTGCCGGAAGTACGACATCGTCCTTGCGTACGACAATGCCTACTGCGATATCACCTACGACGGGTACGTTGCGCCAAGCATTTTCGAGATCCCTGGCGCCCGTGACATCGCGGTGGAATTTTTCTCGATGTCGAAGTCGTTCCAGATGACCGGCTGGCGGCTCGGGTTCGCGATCGGAAACGCGGCACTGATTGGCGCGCTCACCAAGGTCAAGAGCTACATCGACACTGGGCCGTTCCTGGCGCTCCAGCAGGCTGCGGCCTGGACGCTCGATCACGCCGAAGAGCTCAACCCGCCGCTCGTGGCCGAGCTGGCGCGGCGCCGTGATGCGGGAGTGTCGGCACTCCTCGAGGCCGGATTCAACGTCGAGACGCCGCGGGGCGCGATGTACCTCTGGGTCCCACTGCCACCCGGAATGCGGTCCGCGACATTCTCGTCGCGAGCGCTCGAAGAGGAGGGTGTGGTCACCCTGCCGGGAAGCGGATTCGGCCCTGGGGGCGAAGGCTTCTTCCGGATCGCGCTCACCGTGCCGTCCGAGCGGATCGGCGAGGCGGTCGTCCGCCTCGGTCGCACGCTCGCCGCCTGCGAGGGAACAGCCGGTGCCACGGCCTGATCCCGGCTTCCAGCGTCCCGGATCGCCGCGCACGCGCTGGTGGCCGTGGCTTCTCGCAGTCGCCGTGCTGGTGGCGCTCGGCATCTTCCTGATGCGGCGACCGGACCTCCCGCCCGTGATCGCGCAGGGTTCGCCCGGCATCTCACCCGACGACAAGGCCAATGAGATGCTCCTCCCCGCGCAGGACCCGCCGCCGCCACCGCGTCGCGCGGCGCGGACTCCAGTTCGGATTCCGCCAGCGTCTTCACTGGTCGCGACCGTCGATTCGCGGAGCGCGACATCGCCGCCAGTAGTCGCAACATCGCCGGTCGACACGCCAAAGCGAATCGGGACGATTGGTCCGCGGTACGGTGACGGGCGGCTCTGGGTGGAGCCGCTGCCGGAATCGCCTCGCAAGATCGCCAGCATCCTGACCGGCAAGTCCGCGAAGGAGCTGACCGACAGCGCGGTCACGGCGATGGTCCAGACGTACCTCGACGAGATGGTCAAGGAGCGGCCGGAGAACACTGCAGCCCTTCCCAGCTGGACGACGACGGTCGCGGGGAAAAAGGTCGGCGTCGACCAGAAGTGGATCTATCTCGGTCCACTCAAGATCCCCACTGCGCTGCTTGCGCTCCTGCCGATCAAGATGCAGGCGAATCCAACCGAGTGGGAGATGAACGCCAAGCTTCAGCAGATGCGCTCCGATCTCTTCGAAGCGGCGCGGCGCGCCGAGAATTACCAGGAGTTCAAGGAATCGGTGAAGGAACTGCACGAGCAGACGGAGCGCGCCCGGGAATTCAAGAGGAATCAGGCGACGCCGCCACCAGCCGACACGAGTCACGACGAATGAAGCTGATCGACAACGCCGAAACGGTGGTTCTGGTGATTTCGGCCGACGCCGGTCCGTCGTCCGATGACCGCGTCGCGGCGTATACCCTCAAGGCGGCCGTCGACGGCCGTGGAGCGGGGCATCCGTATCGTCGCGCGGTCATCGTGACCGATCTCGCGTGGTTCGACACCGCGATCTTCCATGAGAGCCCCACGATCACCGTCGGCGGCCCGGGAGTCAACGGCGTGGCAGGCCGCTTTGGCAGCGAGCTTCCGACGGTCTGGTCCGATCATGATCGTGCCGTGATCCAGGCCGAATTCGGCGACGGTCCCAAGCGCGCCGCAATCTGGGGTGTCGACGCCGCCGGGACCGTTGCCGCCGTCGATGCCTTCATCTCCCGCGGCTGGCTCGACGAATTTCTCGATCATCTCTGGCGTTTTCGCGCCGGCATCTTTGCCTGAGGAGTGCGCGTGACCGATTCCGGCCGCTTGTGGTGTGCCGCCCTGGTGTTCTTCGTCCCATCGATCCTGCCAGCCCAATCGCGTATGACTCAAGCCCCCAATCGCGCGTACGCCGCGATCACCCAGCCGATTGCGAAGATTCTTTCCGGCGACCGTGCCTACGCCACGACCAATTATGTGCAGCAGTTCTATCGCAATCCGGCGAGTCGAGGCTTCGACGCGTCGATCGACACTGTCGTGCAGCTCCTCGCGGCGGCCGGCTACGTCCCCGAAGCCGGCGCGGGTCCGAATGACCGGCTGACCTATCGCATCGAATCGCGCCCTTCGCGCGGCCTCGTCTGGTCGCCCCTCGGCGCATCGATCACGATGCAGGGACGCAAGGCACCGCTGGAGCAGTGGTCGACCAATCACAACATGCTGCCGAGCGGTTCGTGGTCGACGCCAGCCGGTGGCGTCGACGCGGAGATCGTGAATGTGGGCGGAGGAGGCGACGCCGAACTCGACCAGGCCAACGTTCGCGGGAAGATCATCTACAGCGAAAGCCCCGGCGGCGGCGGGCGCGGCAGGGGCCGCGGCGGCGCGTCCGGAGGGCTTGTCTCCCGCGCGGCGGCGCGCGGAGCAGTGGGCGCGTTGCTTGGGCAACAGCTTCCCGCGTACAACCAGCAGCAGAAGAATCGCACCGCGATCAACTTCCAAACCAACGGCCTGTCTTACGATACGACGGCCCGGATCTTCGTGATCAACGTCTCGCTCGCGGCGCGTGATACGCTGAACGCCGCACTTGCATCGGGTCCGGTACGGGCGCACGTCGAGACGGAAACGGTGTTCGAGAATCGCCCGGAGCGCACCCTTGTCGCCGAGATCCGTGGCAGCGTCGCCCCCCAGGAACGATTCGTCTACTCAGCGCACGTGCAGGAACCCGGCGCCAACGACAACGCCACCGGGGTGGCACTTCTCGCCGAAATGGCGCGGACGGCCGCGGTGATGCTCAAGGCGAAAGAGATCGACCCGGCCCGCACGATCACCATGCTCTGGGGCGTCGAGATCCAGCAGACGCAGCGCTACATCGCCGAGGACAGCGTTCGCCGCAAGGGCATCAAGTGGGGGATGTCGCTCGACATGGTCGGCGAGAACACGGCCCTCACCGGCGGCACGTTCCTCATCGAGAAGATGCCTGACCCCTCGAAGATCTGGGTGCGTGGCGAAGACCAGCACACCGAGTGGGGCGAGGGCCAGCAGATGACGGCCAGGGACATCTGGCCCTACTGGTACAACGACTTCGTCAAGCAGCGCTGCGTCGACGAATCAGCGGCGACTGGCGGAACGTGGGTCGTGAAGGCCAACCCGTACGAGGGCGGAAGCGACCATACGCCGTTCATCACGGCGCGCATTCCGGGGGTGCTGATGTGGCATTTCACCGATCAGCATTATCACGACGACCTCGACCGGATCAACATGGTGAGCGCAAGCGAGCTGCAGCATGTCGGTCGGTGCGCCCTCGCTACATCGCTGATTCTCACGTCGGGAACGCGGGCGTACGCGGTCGCGGCACTCGATGAGCTGGCGGGGATCGCGGAGCGGCGTCTCGATGCTGAAGGGACGCTCTCGCGCGCGGCGCTCGCGGCGAGTCCGGCCGATTCAACCACGCAACGGACAATCCTGGAGGCGTGGCGAGACTATTACGTGGCGGCGCTGGCGAAAGTCCCCGAGATGACGCTCCCGCACGATGAGCTCACGTCGGAAGTGGCGGCGGCGCAGGCGCGTGTCGCCCGGAAGGGTGGTGCGGTGATTGGCGCCCTCAAGCGCTGATGGTTTGTACCGCCAGGGCGATCCGGGCCAGTGATTCGTCGCGACCGGTTACTTCGAGGAGGAGCGGCACCGGCTCGGACACGGTGCCGCCGGTCAGAGCGATCCGGATCGGCTGCATTAGGTCGCCGAGCTTGAGGTTGTGCGCCGTCGCCTGAGCCTTGAGCTGGCCTTCCAGCGCGGCGGCATTCCATTCGCCAACCCCATTGAGTTCGGCCGCCGCGAGCGCCAGGTTCGCCGTGAATGTGGCTGCGCCGAGCTTTGCGACGAACTTCGCTGCGTTGTCGTCCCGGTGCACTCTCGATCGATCGATCCGCACCGCGATCTGCTCGGCGAGATGGATAACCGTCCGCGATCGCGTCTTGACCGCGTCGATCAGAGCATGCAGCTCGCGATCTGTGTGCACGCCGAGGATCGCCAGCTGCCGCTCTACGGGCGCAATCAGATCATCGGCGGCGAGCGCGGAGAGATACTGCCCGTTCATCCACTCCAGCTTGGTCGTGTCGAACACCGCCGGCTTCTTCTGGATGTGCTCGAGGGAGAAGCGTGAGATCATCGCTTCCTGGTCGACGATCTCCTCGTTCCCGCCCGGTGACCACCCCAGCAGTGCCAGGAAGTTGCGCATCGCCGCCGGCAGGATCCCCATGTCCTGATAGTCGCCGACGGCGGTCGCGCCGTGACGCTTGGAGAGCTTCTTCCCGTCGGTGCCGAGGATCATCGGGACGTGGCCAAAGACGGGAAGGGGGGCGCCAAGCGCGCGGTAGAGCGCGATCTGCTTCGGGGTATTGGAGATATGGTCGTCGCCGCGGATCACGTGGGTGATCCCCATGGCTATATCATCTGATACTACAGCCATGTTGTAGATCGCCGAGCCGTCGGAGCGCAGGATGATGAAGTCGTCGAGGTCGCGCCCCTGCCACGAGATCGGTCCGTGCACCGCGTCGTCCCAGGCAATTTCGTCGTCGGGCATCGCGAAGCGGATGGTGTACGGCGATCCGGCCGTGGCGCGGCGCTCGACTTCATCGGCCGGGAGCTCGAGCTCGGCGCGGTGATACCGGAACGGGACGCCGCTTGCCTTGGCGCGTGCCCGCGCCGCGTCGAGTTCGTCGGCGGTGAGGAAATCGCGGTAAGCATGGCCGCTGGCGAGAAGGCGCTCGGCGTCGGCGCGGTGTCGGTCGGCATACGACCCCTGGAAGTACGGTCCCTCGTCCCAGGTGACCCCCAGCCACGTGAGACCGTCGAGGATCACTTGCGTGTGTGCCTCGGTGCTCCGCTCCTTGTCGGTGTCTTCGATGCGCAACACGAAGACGCCGCCGGTCTGGCGGGCATAGAGCCAGTTGAAAAGCGCGGTCCGCGCGCCTCCGACGTGAAGGAAGCCGGTGGGCGACGGGGCAAACCGGACACGCGGTGCAGGCATCGGCAGGGCGACTCCGGACACTGGGGCTGAGAAGGCGAAGGTCGCGGCGCTCCGGCCCGAAAGCCAGGGTTCGCGACCTGATCATCCTGCAAGCGGAGCGAGAGGGATTCGAACCCTCGTTAGGAAGTTTCCCCCCTAAAACGGTTTAGCAAACCGCCGCCTTCAGCCACTCGGCCATCGCTCCGGAACGCGAGGCAGAAGATAACGGGCGCGCCGGGGCGTGTCATCCCGGCTGGTGCGCCTCGATGGCACGCCGCGCCGCCACGATTGCCCTGGCGGCGTCGGCAATCGTGGGACCGGAGCGGGCAAACAGGTCGCCGGGGATCTCGAGGACCCGGCCGGCTTTCACCGCGTCGAGGTCACGCCATCCCACCCGGGATCGCAGGTCGGCGAGCCGCTGGCCCGGCTCGCCGTGCGACGTCAGGATCCAGTCGGGGCGGCGCGCAGCGATCGATTCGAGCGAGACGGTGGGCCACGCGGCCCGCACGTCGTCGAAGACGTTCCGCATGCACGCGGTTTCGAGGACCGTACTCATCCAGGTCCCGCCCCCGGCGGTCATCGGTGGATCAGTCCAGAGGACGAGGAGGACCGTTGGTCGCGCAGTCGCCGTGTCGGCGCACGCTGCTCGGCGAGTTGCGCGCAGGTCGGCACGTAGCGCGTTGGCGAGCGAATCGGCGCGCACCGGCTCCGCGACCAGATCACCCAGTCGGGCGAGATTGCGGAAGACGTCGGCGGTGTCGGTTGTCTCGAAGGAGAGCACCGGTATGTGAAATGGAGCGAG